>DASUSN010000194.1:0-32156 GCA_036375075.1 Thermoanaerobaculia bacterium
TGCGGCGGCGTCCCGCCGGCGCGTACTCGGGAGGACGGAGCCTCTCGCCACGTGGCACGCTCCACCTCCCACCCGGGGCGGCGAGACGCCGCCCCGGCAGCCGGCGGGACGCCGGCGGTCCCATGGGGTTTTGAGACAGCCTCCGATTGCCTCCGCACTCCAAAACGCGCGGAAGCTGCGGCATTTCGGAGCTGGTTTCAGGATCCGGGAGCTATTTCCAGCATCTTTCTGCTGTTTCCAGCATCTTTCTGCTGTTTCCAGCTTCTTTTTGCTGTTTCCAGCATCTTCCTGCTGTTCCCAGCATCTTTTTGCTGGCTCCCAGCTTCTTTCTGCTGTCGCCAGCATCTTTTTGCTGGCTCCCAGCTTCTTTTTGCTGTCGCCAGCATCTTTCTGCTGTTTCCAGCACTTTTCTGCTGTTTTCAGCTCACCGCTTGTGTTTCGCCTCGATCTTCGCCAGCCCCGCGTCGAGCGTCGCGCGGTCGAGCCAGCGGCCGCGCACCATCACACCGGAGATCTTCGCCACGTTCCCCACGTCCGTCAGCGGGTTCGCGTCGACCAGCACCAGGTCCGCGCGCTTGCCCGACTCGATGGTGCCGAACGAATCCTGCTTCGCGAAGTACTGCCCGACGTTCACCGTGCCGCTCTTGAGGATCTCGTACGGCGACATCCCCGCGTCGCGCATGCGCAGCAGCTCGCGGTGGAGGGAGAAGCCCGGGACGCTGAACTGCTGCGGCGCGTCGGTGCCCATGAGGATCTTCACGCCGCCCTGGTGCAGCGCGCGGAGGATGCGCGTGCGGTTGGCGACGATGTTCTTCGCGTCCTCGCGCGGGATCTGCGTCAGGCGCTGCTGGAACGCGCCCGACCACTGGTCGACCGCCGCCTGGGACACGTACTTCAATTCACCGTAGCTCTTGAGCGTCTCGAGAGGGATGGTGCCGAAGAGCACCTCCCAGAGCGCCGACGTCGGCACGATCCAGACCCCGGCATCCTTCGACTTCTTGACGATCGCCGACAGCTTCTTCTCGTCGACCGGTCCCTTCTCCGCCTCGAGCAGCTCCGCGTAGCCGTCGATGTGGTCGAACGTCTCCTGCCCCATCTCGATGGCGTGCTCGAGCCCCACCTCGGCCGGCACGTGGCCGCCGAAGCGGATGCCTTCCTCGCGCGCGGTCCTGGCCATCGCGTCGTACTCGGCGCGCGTGAGGCCGGGGTGCACCTTCAGCAGGTCCCACCCTTCCTTCTTCTGGGCGCGCACCTTGTCGATGGCTTCCTGCGGCGTGTTGACGCTCTGGCCGTTGAACGAGGGCCCGGCGAGGTAGAGGTTCGGCGCGATGATCTCGCCCTTCTTCGACTTCTCCCTCAATTCGAGCTGCCCCGGGTGGCCGAGCATGCCGCGCACGGTGGTGATCCCGCTCGCGACGTACAGGAACAATGTGTCCTCGGTCCCGCCGTTCGGCGCATTTGCCGGCGGCACGTGCCCGTGCATCTCCGCGAGCCCCGGCATGAGGTACTTGCCCGTGCCGTCGACGACCTTCGTGCCGTCCGGCATCTTGGCCAGGCGGGTCGAGACGGACTCGATGACGCCGTCGCGGACGATGACGTTCTGCTTCTCCGCAACCTTCGGGGACGTCATCGAGACGACGTTCACGTTGCGGAAGACGATCGTCTCGGCGAACGCGGGGAGGGCGATAAGGAAGGAGAGCAGCAGGGCGCGCATGGCCGAGAGGGTACGGGAGGGCGGTGACGGCCGGATTGACGAATCCGCAAACTGTGAGAGACGGGGACGACACCCGCCTCTAACCCGCACTCCGATTTATCTCCGTCACTCACCGATCAGAGGGACGTCAAACTCCGGCAATTTCATCGTGATTCCAGCGTTACGGGTGGCGCACACTCATCATCTGCCTTACTGTGAGGGCGGTCCAAAAACCGTATCCGTCGTCCGAGTCATCTGAACTGGAGCAAACCATGTCCCTGCGTTTCGTCCCCCGTCCCTTTGCGGTGCTGAGCCTCGCCTGTCTGGCGGCACTGTTCGCCGCCGCCCCCGCACGTGCCGCCGGGGCGCTCAGCGTCGAGGTGCTCGCCGGCTACAACCTGGTCGTCGATTCGAACGTGACGTCCCCCTCGACCTACGGTCCGGGGTCGGCGTACATCGGCGCGAAGGTCTGCAACACCGGGGATGCGCCGCTGGCGAACGTGTTCCTCAACACCGGCAACTACAACGGCGGCGTGGGCTCCACACCCGGCGTCTTCCCGGTGCTCAACTCGACCGGCTACCTCGCGTCGCCGCAGATCACGAACACGGGGAACTACTCGCTCACGATCGAGGCCGACGACACCGGCGCCGCCGACGGCACGCGGTACGTGGGGACGCTCGCGGCAGGGCAGTGCCGTACCGAATACTGGCTGATCTCGTATCCGCACTGCGTGAACGTCGGGAACGCCTCCGACGCGCCGCCCTGCGCCGCGAGCATCACCGGCGGCGTCAAGCCGGACGACGACGTGAAGCTGAGCTACGACATCTGGGCCACGACCTCCACGGCCATCGCCACGCCCACCGTCTCGACCACGCGCCAGTTCACGCTCCGCAACGAGATCTCGGCCGCGGCGAACAAGATCTGGCCGAACACGACGTCCAAGGTCCCGGACGAGTACCTGTCCGCGATCCAGGCCCTCATCGGCTGGGGCACGCTCGGTCCCGACGGGCAGCCGCTCACGGCCTCCAACCCCGTCTATCCCGGCCAGCGCGTCATCACCACCCAAGGCATCTGGTACGACCTGGGGAACGTCGGCGCGGGCTTCGACAACAACGGCGACCTCGTGCCCGACCAGAACGCGTGGCTCCAGCCGGTCGGCGATCCGGGGGCCTTCGACGCCGACTGCTTCCGCCTGGTCAACCTCTACGGCATCCTCGTCGTCAAGCTCAAGACCGGCGGCGAGCTGCTCATCCCCTTCCAGAACCAGCTCTACTTCCAGAACCTCCCGGACAACACCGGCGTGGTCGGTCTGGTCTATTACCAGTTCATCGCCACCGACCAGGGCTGCAGCGCGGCCATGACGCCGTACCAGGAGTCGGCGTCGGGCTTCGACAACGAGAAGTTCAGCGCCGACTTCGGCCTCTCGAACCCCCTCACGTCCGGCACGTTCGGCGTGAACCTCGGCTTCACCAAGACCGACGGCACGACCTCCACGACGACCGGCAGCACGCTCACCTACTCCGCGGGGTCGACCAACAACACCGGCGTCCCGCTCGGCGCTCCCGACTACGGCGTGCATCTGGCCGTCACCGACGCCATCCCGGCCGGCACGACCTTCGTGGCCGGCTCCGCCGACGACTCCCCGGCCACGAACCTCACCGAGCCCACGGGGACCGGCTCGTACACGCAGGACTACACGGACCTCGACGGCAACGTCGACAGCTGCACCATCAACTACAACATCACCAGCTCGGCGTACACGGTCCTCTATTCGACCAACGGCGGCACGGTCTGGACGGCCACCGAGCCGGCGCCGGCGAGCGTGACCAACATCAAATGGCTGCTGGCGGCCTCCATGGCCCTGGACGGCGGCCACGACGGCCTCGCCTGCCTCGCGAACGACGGCCTGTACGACAACGGGACGGTCGAGACCTCGCTCCCCCCGGGCAAGAGCTTCACCGTCCGCTTCCAGGTGACGGTGAACAGCACCGGCGGACCGATCGTCTGCAACACCGCGGGCGTCGCCTTCGGCAGCGCCGCGCCGGCCGCGACCGCGCAGGACTGCACGGTCATCACCGGCAACAACTCGCTCTCCGGCAACGTGTTCCAGGACACCGGCACCGGCACGGGCGGCATCTTCGCCAACGGCCTCCGGGACGGCACGGAACCGGGCATCGGCGCCGGCGTCTCGGTCACGCTCTACTACGACTTCAACGGCAACGGTGAGGTCGACAGCGCGGACATCCAGTACGCGGCGGCCACCACCTCCGCGGCGGGCGCGTATTCGTTCTCGAACCTGGCGGACGGTCCGTACCTCGTGGTCGTCAAGAAGTACGACGGCGCCACCTCGGACGGCATCAACAACGCCGCGACGGACTCCGGGTTCGGTACCACCGGCTACGGCAGCACGACCTCCGATCCCGACCTCCCCCTCACCACGAACCAGGGCATCCTCAAGCTCAACGAGTCCCTCACGGTGACGACGCTGGCCGTGAACATCGACCTCGCGCGCGCCACGGGGACGGCCCAGAGCGTCACCAACGTGAACTTCGGCTTCGCGCCGCCGTTCCGCATCACCAAGACGGTGGCCCTGAACCCCGACGCGAACGCCGACGGCCGCGCGGACACGGCCATCGACGAAGGCGACACGTTCCAGTACTCGATCCTCCTCGAGAACCGCCTGCCCAGCGTCGGCAAGCAGGGCCCGACCGGCTGCCAGTACACGGTGTGGGCGAACACCGGCGCCAACGGAACGCCGGCGTCGAAGGAGTTCACCAACCCCGCGAACGCATGGGACGGTCCGAACCGGAACGTCGCCCACGCGCTCGTGACGGGCGGCGGCAACCGGCTCATGGACGGCACCGGGTTCACCCTGGCCGACCAGTCCGGCAACATCACCAAGGTCGAGGCCCTGACGTTCGGGTACTTCGGCTCCGCTCTCACCGACGACAACCTGACGATGACGCTGCGCAGCGGCGCCTCGTCGACGAACACCACGTTCAGCACCGCCCTCATCGACAGCTACGTCGGCGAGCCCTCCTCGCTCGACCCGGACAACGCCATCAGTTGGGACGTCACCGCGGCCCGGCCGGGCGGCGGCACCTGGAGCTGGGCGGACGACTTCTCGATCCTCCGCCTCGAGGTGAACCCGAGCAAGTCCTCGTCGGCCGACCAGAAGACCTTCTACCTCGACGCCCTGGGCATCCGCATCACCACGGACCAGGACTGCGAGGCCGGCCCGTCGACCACGCTCAGCCCCGTCCCGCTCCAGGACAGCTACGACACCGGCAGCGTCGCCTTCGTCTCGGCCACGCCGGCGCCGAGCTCGATCAACACCGCCACCGGCGTCCTGCAGTGGAACGACGTCGGCCCGATCACGGCCGGCTCGTCGACCACCGTGAACGTCACCATGCGCGCGCTGAACATCACCGGCTCGCGCGTCGGCACCTGCGGCGTGGCGTCGCCGCCCACCCTGAACAGCACCTGCAACTGGGCCGAGACCGCCTTCGGCGCGAACCACGTGATGTACCTGGACGGCCGTCAGGCCAACGACGGCTCGAGCAAGATCGCCGTCACCTTCCAGGGCAAGGGCGAGATCCGCGGCACGGTGTGGAAGGACACGAACGTCGACGGCTGGGCCATCGACGTCGGCGAGCCGGGCCTGCCCAACGTCACCGTCACGCTCTTCGGCTGCGTCTCGCCGGCCGGCACGATGGTCACGGGCACGCCGAACAAGACCTGCACCGGCGACGGCAACACGTGGAACGTCATCGCCACCGCGACCACGACCGCGTCCGGCACCTACGAGTTCATCGGCGTCGACAACGGCTACTACATCGTCGAAGTCGGCGACACCGACGGCGCGCCGGCGACCGGCAGCTCCTCGCCGTACGGCGGCACCCAGACCGCCGAGCCGAACGACACCCAGGGCGTCACCGGCGGCAACGCCACC
The DNA here is from genome assembly GCA_036375075.1 of Thermoanaerobaculia bacterium. Taxonomy (GTDB): domain Bacteria; phylum Acidobacteriota; class Thermoanaerobaculia; order Gp7-AA8; family Gp7-AA8; genus QHVT01. The sequence goes on from DASUSN010000194.1 coordinate 5,647, forward strand.
GGCACCAACGGCGTCTGCGCCGGCGGCTGCAACAACACCTGGGGCAACCCGAACGTCAACCTCAACTCCGGCTCGCTGAACCTGCTCAACTCGCCGACGGCCGAGGAGATCATCGGCGGCGTCAACTTCGGGTACAACATCCCGAGCGGCGTCCTCTACGGCAACATCTGGTGGGACGTCGACGGCGACGCCACGCAGGACGCGAACGACGGCGGCCTGACCGGCTTCACCGTCTACCGCTACTCCGACCCGAACGGCGACGGCAACATCGCCGACGGCGTTCTCCAGGCCACGACCACCACCGACGCCAACGGCAACTACAGCTTCAGCGGCCTCCCGGCCGGCAACTACGTCATCGTCGTCGCCCCGCCGACGCTCCTGAACAAGACCTGGGGCGAGACGGTCGAGTCGACCGGCGGCACCGCGAGCCTGAACAACCAGATCCCGGTGACGATCGCCGCCGGCGCGATCTCCGGCGCGCACACCTTCGGCTACACGCAGCGCGACACGTCGGCGATCGGCGACTCGCTCTACTACGACCTCGACTCCGACGGCCTGCAGGACGCGAACGAAGACGGCATCCCGAACGTCACCGTGTGGCTGTACGAGGACGTCGACCGCGACGGCACCATCGACGCCGGTGTCGACGAGATCGTCGCCACCACCGTCACCAGCGCCACCGGCACGTACCTCTTCTCCAGCCTGCCGGCCGGCAGCTACGTCGTGAAGGTGGACACCTCCGATCCGGACTTCCCCACAGACGTCACCCCGACGGGCGATCCGGACATCGCCGCGGCCTCGATCGGCGACTTCATCTGGCTCGACGCCAACGGCAACGGCGTCCAGAACGCCGGTGAAGACGGCATCGCCCGGGTCGTCGTGAACCTCTACGCCGACACCGACGGCAGCGGCACGCTCACCGGCGGCGACGCCCTCGTGGCGTCCACCGTCACCAACAGCAACGGCAACTACCTGTTCACCGGTCTCTCGGCCGGCAACTACTTCGTCGACGTCGACGAGACGACGCTGCCCAGCGCCTCGCTCGCGCTGACGACCGTCAATCCGGCGAGCACTCTCATCACCCTGTCCGGCAGCACGTCCGCGACGCAGGTGCTCACCGCCGACGCCGGCTACAGCCTCGCCTCGAACTTCAGCATCGGCAACCGCCTGTGGCACGACGTCGACGGCGACGGCGTGCAGGACGCGGGCGAGCCGGGCATTCCGAACGTCACCATCACCGTCACGAACGGCACCGGCACCGGCTGCGCCGGCGGCTGCACGGTCACCACCGACGCGAGCGGCTTCTGGATCGTCACCGGGCTCACGAACGGCACCTTCAGCGTCGCCGTCGACACGCTCGACGCCGACTTCCCGCGCGACTTCACCCTCACCGCGGGCACGAACCCGCGGACGGCCACGGTCGCGGGCGCGGACCTGACGAACGTCGACTTCGGCTATCGCTACACCGGCAGCGGCACGAGCCCGACCGGCACCATCTCCGGCCGCATCTTCCAGGACGCGGACGGCGACCTGTCGTACGACGCGGGCGAGGAGCGCGCCTCCACCACCGTCAACCTGCTCGACGCCGACGGCAACGTCGTCGCCTCGACGACGACCAGCGCCACGGGCACGTACTCGTTCACCGGCGTCTTCGTCGGCCAGTATTCGGTCGAGTCGGTCGACCGCCTCGGCACCCGCTACAGCACCCTGTTCCTCTCCGCGGCCCAGACGATCGCGAACCTCAACATCGTCTACCAGAGCACCACCGAGACGACGGCCGACAGCCAGAGCTCCCTCTCCGTCGACGGCGTCCACGCGAACCTGCTGCAGGACTTCGGCTACCGCCGCTTCCTCGGCACGATCGGCGACTCGATCTTCTGGGACACGAACGAGAACGGCACGCAGGACCTCGGCGAGCCGGGCTTCGCGAACGTCACCGTGCGCCTCTACGACGCGGTCTGGACGGACGCGAACAACGACGGCTTCTACCAGGCCGGGGAAGCGACGACGACGCTCGTCGACACAACGTCGACCGTCGCGGACAACCCGCTCACCACCGCCAACGAAGGCGGCACCTATCTCTTCCAGAACCTCCCCGCGCTGGCCAGCGGCCACAACTACCTCGTGGTCGCCGACACCACCACGCTGCCGGGCGCGTCCCACACGCTCATCGCCGATCCGGACACCGACGGCACGCCGTGCACGGCGCTCCCGCTGGGCGGCGTCCCGGCGAGCATCTGCGACAGCCAGAAGCTGGTCGTGGGCTTCGCCTTCGGCAACAACTACCTCGGCGCCGACTTCGGCTACCGCGTCAACGGCACGAACTACGCGACCATCGGCGACTCGCTGTGGATCGACTCCGACGGCGACGGCGTGAAGGACTCCGGCGAAGTGGGCATCGACGCCGTCACCGTGTGGCTCGACACCGACAACGACGGCGTCGTCGACTGGACCGACGGCAACGCCAACGGCGTGTGGGACTCGGGCGAAGGCGAGCGCTGGACGGTCAGCGATCCGGACGGCTTCTACGTCTTCACCGGCATCGCCGACGGCACGTACAACCTCAAGGTCCTGACCAGCGACCCGGATTGGCCGTCCGGTCTCTCCACGACCCCGACTTATGAGGCGCGCGCCGGGAACACGGCCTCGCGCAACAACGCCGTGCAGGTCGTGGTCGCGAGCGGCGCCGTCAGCAGCATCGTCGACGGCGACCCCGCCACCACCGATACCTGCTCGAGCTGCAACCTGAGCGTCGACTTCGGCTATCGCTACGCGGGCACGAACACCGTCACGGGAACGGTCTGCGTCGACGATCCCTCGAAGAACGGCTATTGCGGCGCGACCGCGACGACGTACTCCGGCGTCGACGCCGGGAACGAATCCGCGCTCTCCGGCATCACCGTCACCGCCTACCGCTGGGTCGACGACGGCGACAACTCGCCGTGGGCCGCGGGCGGCACGCTCGACGCGGGCGACACGTTCCAGGTCGTCGGCAGCACGTCGACCGGCGCGAACGGCGACTACAGCTTCTCGAACCTCCCGGACAACGTCGTCTTCGTCTTCAGCGTCAACGATTCGCAGAACCTGCGCCTCACGACCACCAACGCCAACTCGAGCGTCGAGGACGCGAACGTGGTGAAGCGCGCGCTGTACGAAGGCACGTCGACCTACAACGGCAACACCGTCACGGTCCTCGGCCGCCAGGCCCTGAGCATGGGCGGCGACACGGACGACCTCATTCGCGACCTCGACTGGGCCTTCGACGCCACGCTCGGCGGCCTGATCGCGTTCGACTTCGGCGACCTGCCGGCCAGCTACGCGAACACGCTGCTCGCCAACAGCGGCGCGCAGCAGCTCGTCACCGGCGGCTCGATCCGCCTCGGCAGCAACATCACCACCGAGAACGACGGCCTCCAGAGCTCCACCGCCTCGCTGGACGGCGGCGACGACGGCGTGATCATGGGCTCGACCGTGTTCGGCACCGGCGTCGACGGCAACGGCAGCAGGGGCGAGCTCGGCGCCACGGTCTCGTCCGCGGGCTGGATCGCGGCCTGGATCGACTTCAACGCCGACGGCGACTTCGACGACCCGAACGAGTGGATCCTCGATCAGGCCGTGTCGGCCGGCTACAACTACCTGCTCTTCTACATCCCCGGGGACATCCCGAACGGCACGACGAACTTCTTCTCGCGCTTCCGCGTCTATCCGACGCGCCCGCAGATCGTCGCCAGCACCGGTCCGGCACTCGACTCCACGTTCAACCGCATGGCCGGTGAGATCGAGGACTACCTGTTCGTCATGAGCGTCGGTCCGACGCAGGTGGACATGGCCACGGTCGACGCCGTGCAGAACAAGAACGGCGTCACGCTCACGTGGCAGACGACCTCGGAGACCGACAACCTCGGCTTCCATGTCTACCGCCAGGTCGCGGGCGGCGAGATGGAGAAGCTCAACAAGCACATCATCACCGGCTCCGCGTTCCTGACCAGCCGCAAGGTCGAAGGCCCGCGCAGCTATCGCTTCGTGGACCGCAAGCCGGCCTCCGGCTTCGCGCAGTACTACGTCGAAGACATCGACCTGAACGGCACGAAGAAGCTCCACGGGCCGGTCGCGCCGCACAGCGGTCCCGACGAGGACGAGACGGTCGTCACCGATCCGGATCCGACCGTCGGCTCCGTCGGCGGCATCTTCACGACCGCGCCGGGCATGGGCGTCGACGTTCCGGCGCCGGCCGCCCCGGCGCAGAAGCAGCTCGACGAGCAGTGGCAGCTCTCGGCCGTGCAGGCGGTGAAGGTCATCGTCACGCAGCCGGGCTGGTACCGCGTGAAGAAGAGCCAGCTCCTCGCGGCCGGCTACGACCCGGGCACGAACGGCAAAGCCATCTCGGTGTACACCGAGGGGACGGAAGTGCCGGTGTACGTGAACGCGAAGAACGAGGCGCAGTTCGGCAACGACGACTCGATCGAGTTCTTCGGCCGCGGCATCGACACCACCAGCACCGGCGGCCGCGTCTACTACATCACCGTCAAGCGCGGCAACGGCCTGCGCGTGAAGTCCGTGGGCGCGAAGGGCGCGAGCGGCTCGCCCGCGCCGAACAGCTTCCCCTACAGCTTCTCGCGCACCGAGCGCACGGTCTTCTTCACGGCGCTGACGAACAACGGCGACCGCGAGAACTTCTTCGGTCCGGTCATCACCACCTGGCCGGTCACGCAGAACATCACCGTCGCCAACCTCGACGCCACCGGCAACGCGAAGCTCCAGCTCGTGCTGCAGGGCGGCGCGGACAACATGGAGCACGTCGTCGAGGCCGGCCTCAACGGCTACAAGCTCCCGCTGATCCGCTTCCGCAACCTGGACCGCTACGTCACGACCCTCAACGTGCCGGCGTCGCGCCTGAATGCGGGCGACAACAACGTCCTCACGCTGACCGCGCTGAACGGCTGGGAGGACGTCAGCGTCCTCGAGTCGCTGAAGCTCGAGTACAAGCACACCTTCCGCGCCGACAACGACGCGCTGACGTTCGCGGTCGCGGGCGGCACCGCCGTCACCGTCAAGGGCTTCACCAGCGAAGCGATCGCCGTCCTCGACGTGACCGATCCGTTCGCGCCGGTGTTCATCAACGCCACGGTCGGCAACGCGGGAGACGGCAGCAGGCAGGTGGCATTCGCAACGAGTGGCACCGGGACGCGCACCATCTTCGCCTTCGCGGACAACCGCGTCCTCGCGCCGGCGCAGGTGGCGTACAACGAGCCGTCGACGTGGAACGCCGCCTCCAACGGCGCCAGCCTGGTCATCCTCACCAACCGCTCCTTCCTGCCCGCGGCGAACGCGCTGAAGTCCGCGCGCATCGCCCAGGGCTACTCCACCGTCGTCGTCGACGTGCAGAACGTCTACGACGAGTTCTCCTACGGCCACCACTCGCCGCAGGCCATCCGCGACTTCCTGTCCCGGACCCGCCAGTGGAAGACGGTGCCGAAGTACGCCATCCTCCTCGGCGACGCCAGCTTCGACCCGCGCAACTACCTCGGCTTCGGCAGCTACGACTTCGTGCCCACGAAGCTCGTGCCGACGGCCTACATGAAGACGGCGTCCGACGACTGGTTCGCGGACTTTGCCGGCACCGGCATCCCGTCCATCGCCATCGGCCGCATCCCGGCGCGCACGCCGGAAGAAGCCAATGCGATGGTGGCCAAGCTCGTGGCGCGCAGCACGCCGCCTGCCGACGCCTGGGCCCAGCAGGTCACGATCGTCGCCGACTACCCCAATGGCTATCCGTTCGGCATGGCCGCGGACAGGATCGCGGACGGCATTCCGCCCGGCTTCGCGAAGAACCGCATCTCCATCGCCACCACGCCCGACGCCGGCAACGCGATCGTGAGCTCGTTCAACAACGGGTCCCTGATCACGAACTACATCGGCCACGGCTCGGTGGAGATCTGGAGCGACTGGGTGTTCAGCTCGGGCGCGGCCTCCACGCTCGCCAACGGAAACCGCCTGCCGTTCGTCGTGGCCATGAACTGCCTCAACGGCTACTACCACGACCTCTTCACGCTCAGCCTCGCCGAGGCCCTGCTGAAGAACCCCAACGGCGGCGCGATCGGCGTCTGGGCCTCGTCCGCCCTGAGCGGCACGTCCGGCCAGCTCGACGTGAACCTCGAATTCAACCGCCAGGTCTTCGGCCCCACCCCGACCACCATCGGCGACGCCATCCTCCGCGCCAAGCAGGCCACCGCGAACGGCGACGTCCGCCGCACCTGGATCCTGTTCGGCGACCCCACCATGAAGCTGAAGTAAACGGACGTCAGCCCGTGCCGCGCCAGCGGCACGGGCTGATCTGGAGTGCGGCAGCGAAGCGGATGCGTAGCTGCCGCTGTCCTTTGCGGCAGCGTCGAGCTGCCGCGGGTGGGGGCTTCGGGGGACGCGCGTGCACCCACCCGCCCGAGGCGGCAGCTCGACGCTGCCGCAAAGAACAGTGGCAACTGCGCTTCGCGCTACGTTGCCGCACTCCACACGACTACACGCGGAACCCGTGTTTCAGCGCGACGGCCATGACCTTCCCCATGTCCTCGCACGAGCCGCCCGTCTCGGCGTCCAACTCGGTGAAGAACCCGCTCGCGCCCGAGGGGCTGGTGATCACCACGAACTTGGCGGACTTGGAGCGGATGCGGTAGCCGTGCGTCGTCCCCGCGGGGATGTGGAAGAAGCACCCGGGCGCGGCATTCAACTTCGTCCCTTCGATGAAGACGTCCGCCTCCCCTTCCGTGACGACGTACGCCTCCGACCACGGATGGGCATGCGGCGGCGGGCCGCTCCCCTCGGGGCCTTCGAGCTCGAAGATCTCGTACGCCCCGCCGGTCTGTTCACTCGACGCGAGCACGCGCACGACGTCTCCGACCACGCGCAGGCGCGCGCCGTCGGCGGGATTGGCGATGATGGATTGCATGGGGACTTCCTCCTTTGCGAGTCCCTACGCACCGGCCATGGAAACGGATTGGCGTACAATCGCCGCCATCCCAAGCACCCGGAGGACGCCCATGGCGACGCTCGACGTCTCAGCTCCCGTTCCCGCTGCATCACGCGACTTCGTCGAGCTCGATGCCGACGTGTCGCACAGCCCTCTCTGGAACAAGGACCTCGCGCCGACTCCTCTCTCCCGCCGGACGTGGTCGACCTACAACATCGCCGCGCTCTGGATCGGGATGGCCGTCGTCATCACGACCTACACCCTCGCCTCCGGCCTCATGGCCCAGGGGATGAACTGGTGGCAGGCGCTGCTGACGATCCTCCTCGGCAACACGGTCGTCCTCGTCCCGATGATCCTCAACGCCCACGCGGGCACCAAATACGGGGTGTCCTTCCCCGTCCTCTGCCGCGCGAGCTTCGGCGTCAAGGGCGCGAACATCCCGGCCATCCTGCGGGCGATCGTCGCCTGCGGCTGGTTCGGCATCCAGACCTGGATCGGCGGTCTCGCGCTCGACGCGCTTCTGACTGCCGCGGTGCCGGCCTGGGCCGGCATCCCGAGCCGCACCGCCATCGCATTCATGGCCTTCTGGCTCCTGCAGGTGGGGATCATCATCAAAGGCACGGAAGGCATCAAGCACCTGGAGAGCTGGTCCGCGCCGCTCCTCCTCCTCGGCGGCTTCGCCCTCCTCGGCTGGGCCATCAGCAAAGGCGGCGGCCTCGGAACCGTGTTGCGGCAATCGACCGCGCTGCAGAGCGGACAGACGCCGTTCTGGCAGCTCTTCCCGGCGGCGCTGACGGCGAACGTCGGCTACTGGGCGACGCTGTCGCTGAACATCCCCGACTTCACGCGCTACGCGAAGTCGCAGAAGTCCCAGGCCACGGGTCAGGCCCTCGGCCTGCCGACGACGATGACCCTTTTCGCGTTCATCGGGGTGGCCGTCACCAGCGCGACGATCGTCATCTTCGGCAAGGCGATCTGGGATCCGATCGAGCTCATCGCGCGCATCGGCAGCCCGGCCATCATCATCTTCGGCGCGCTGGTCGTCCTGGCCGCACAGATCACCACCAACATGGCGGCGAACGTGGTCTCGCCCGCGAACGACTTCTCGAATCTCAGCCCGCGCAAGATCTCGTACGTCACGGGCGGCCTGATCACCGCCGTGATCGGCATCCTGATGATGCCGTGGAAGCTCTACTCCGACGCCGCGGCCTACATCTTCACCTGGCTCATCGGCTACTCCAGTCTCATGGGAGCCCTCGGCGGCATCCTCATCGCGGACTACTGGGTCATTCGCAAACAGAAGCTGAACCTGCGCGACCTGTTCGAGTTGAAGGGGCAGTACACGTACAGCAACGGCACGAACTGGCGCGCGGTGGGGGCGCTGGTCCTGTCGATCCTGCCGGTCGTCCCCGGCTTCATCCGCGCGGCCCTGACGCCCGGCGGCCAGGTCGCCGACCCGAATTTCCTGGACACGCTGTACACCTATGCGTGGTTCGTGACGTTCATTCTCAGTTTCGTGCTGTATCTGGTGCTGATGCGGCGTCGGACTTAGCGAGGCTGTTCCCGCGGATGAGGTTGTGCCGGTAGCCATACCCGGCCAGCTCGGAGCGTGTCGAGACGCCCAGCTTGGAGAAGATCACGCCGAGGTGATGGCGGACCGTGGCCTCGGAGATCGAGAGCTTTTCCGCGATCTGCTTGTTCGTGAGGCCGGTGCAGGCCACTTCCGCGATCTCGCGCTCACGCGGCGTGAGCTGATCGATCTTCATCTGCTCGATGCTCGTGACGTCGGGCATCGCCGCGCCTTCGGTGAAGATCGCGGAGAGCACCGCCCGCTCGAGGAGCACCTGGCCGCGGACCGCGCCGGTCATCGCATCGAGCAGCGTCTCCTCGTTGCGCTCCTTGAGGACGATGCCGGCCGCGCCATGCCGCAGCGCGGTCAGACAGGCCTGCGGATCGAGAGCCGAGGTCACGATGACCACCGGACGCGGCGCGAAGCGGTCCAGAAGATTCGCGAAACTGACGAGCTGCGGGCGCGTCGCCGGCCGCAGCTCGTGATCCATCAGGACCAGGTGGACCTCGCCGCGCAACGCATACTCGAGCGGCGTCGCCTGACAGGTGCTCTCGGCGACGATGCGGAACTCGTCGCGCGTCTCGACCAGGATGCGCAGCGCGGCCCGGTACAGCGAGTGGTCGCCGCACAGCAGCACCTTGGTCTGCCCGACCTGGTCCGCGCGGGGCGGCCGGTCGTGCGCCTCGATCCAGCGAAACAGGGACCGCGGGGACTGCGCTTCGTCTTTCCCGGCTCGGTTCATATCGGAACGGTTACGTTCCCATCTTTGCGCAGCGCATGCCACTTAGGCGCGTCTTTCCTCCATTCGGCAATGCGGCACCGCCATCCGGGCGGCGGTGCCGCATTCACGCAGACGCGATCACCGGCAGGCGGCGGTCTCCTGCGACTTTTTCTTCGTCGAGCCGGCCCCGCAGGGGACGTTCCGGTCGTCGCTGTCGCCGTCGAGGTCGGTGGCCACGGCGGTGAGCGTGTCGCCCGGCTTCACCACGTCCGTGGCGTACTTGTAGACCTTCCACAGGACGTACGTGCCGCGGCCGTCGAGATTGACGCGCTCGACCTTGTCGGGCTGCACGACGGTGGAGCCGTTCACGACCAGGTGCACGTCGGCGAGCGGGACCGTTCCGCTCGCCTGCACGAGCGCGGAGAAGTACGGGTACTGATACTGCGTGGCAGTCACGGATCCGACCGTGGCCACGCCGGCGAGCGCGGGCATTGCGAAGACGGCCAGCAGCGCGGGTACTGCGAACATACGAAGTCTCATCGAGGTCTCCTTTACTCCTTCGAATCCGGCATGCCGTTGCCGCACGCCGTTTCCACGACGACGCTGGTGTACCGCGTCGCGGGGTTGAACTCGATCACGGTGACGACGTGGAAATTGTCGTTGGTGTTCACCTTGTGGTACTTGCGGATCTGCAGGGGCGACTGATACGCGACGTCGGTCTTGCTCGTGCCGGAAGCCGCATACGTTCCACCCATGGCCGTGTCTTCGGCGAAGATGTAGCGGCCGTTGTCGTCGTAGAACTCCTGCTGCAGATAGACGCTGTAATTCACCCAGATGCGGTCGATGACGGCGGTGCAGGGATTGTCCAGGTAGCGCCCCAGATCGTGCGTGCTCTCCGCGGTCTCGACCGTGGAAATTTCGCGGGGGGTGATCGTCGCCGCGAGTGCGGGGACGGCGAGCACCGCCAGCGCGAGAAACAGCATCATCATTTTTCTGTTCATCGAGATCCTCCTACTGTGACGAATCCGGCATGCCGTTGCCGCACGCGGTCTCCAGTGAGACCGTGCTCTGGCGCGTGGCCGGATCGAAGTCGATCACCGTGACGACGTGAAAATTGTCGTAGGTGTTCACCTTGTGGTACTTGCGCAATGTGTACGGCTGGGGCATGTACTCGACGTCGGACTGCGACGCGCCGGCGGTGCTGTACGCGCCGCTCATCGACGTCTGTTCGTCGAACAGGACGCGCTGGTTGCCGGTCGCCAGGGCCTGGCCTTCCTGGTACAGGTCCACGCCGTAACTGACCCACACCCAGTCCACCACTGCGGTGCAGGGATTGTCCAGGTACTGGCCCGTGGCATAGGAGATCTCGCCCGACCATCCGCCGCCGGTCTCGCCCGTGATCACCTCGTCCTGGTAATAGCGCTGGGCGAATGCAGGCAGGGCGAATACCGCCACGACCGTGAGTAAGATCCAAGTTCTGAGAGTCATGGAGCCGTCCTTCAACCCTTGCAATCCGATTCCGTCGTGGCCGTCGTCTGGATTCCGTGGCCGTTGATGCGGAAGATCGTCGTCATGTGGAAGCTCGGCACGGTGGAGGCGGTGCTGATGAAACGGCTGCGCGAGCGGAACGAGATCGGGAACGCCGGGATCTTCGAGTTCGCGTGCATGTTCCCGCTCATGTTGTAGGCCACGCCGGTGCGCTGGCCGCGGCCCGAAACGTTGTAGTTCTCATTGACCACGACGTGGATGCGCCCGTCGGTGCTGACCTGCGTCTTCTCGTGATAGTGAACCGTTCCGGAGAACGTGACTGCCTCGCCGTTGCACGGATTGAGAGTCGTACCGGCATAGGGTCGAACCTCGTTGACCAACTGCTGCGCGCCCGCGGAAACGGACACGGTGAGAGCAAGACCCACAATGACGGCTCCCACAATGCGCGACAATGACATCTGATACATACTGATTTTCTCCCCTCGATGTAATGCCGGGAGAATAGAGACAAGAGCTGCGGCGCGCTACGGACATTGTGATAACTATCGCGTTCAACCGGCCATTCTGTTCATGGTGCGATAGCGCGCGGGACTGACGCCGAACCGGCGCGCGAAGGCGCGGTGAAACGTGCGCGGCGTGCCGAATCCGGCTTTCAATGCCACGTCCTCCGTACGGAGGTCCGACTCCACGAGCAGCGCGGTGGCTGCCTGCGCGCGTTTGGCGGCGAAATACGCCGACAATGGCGCGCCGGTCTGTTCCTGGAACCGATGATTCAGCGTGACGCGGGAGATTCCGAGCTCATAGGCGAGCTCGGAAACACGGGGAGCGGTGGCCTGCTCGTGGCAGCGCGCGACATAGGCATCGATCGTTTGTGCGTCGATCAGGGTAGGTTTTCTGGACATGAGGACTCAGTCGTGGGACGGAAAGGCTCCGATGGGCGTCAGATCGCCGTTCGCGTCCATTGTGGCGACGTGGACGCGCGGCGCGGCGATCCTGCGGCTGCGCCCGAACGTCAGCGGCGGCGTGACCCCCGTGTCGAATTCATAAAGGCTCTCCAGCGACGCCCGTAATGCATCGCGCGTCAATGTGCGCCCGCTCTGTTTGAGCGCCTGCACGAGCGTCTGGGCCGCGGCATAGGCGGAGAGCTGGGAAGCGATCTGGGCCGGCGGAATGGAGTGCCGCTTCGCAAACGCGCGATAGTCGGCGAGGCCGGTCAGGTCGGCCGGTGTCGTGGTCAATGCGACGCGGATGCGGCCGCCGTATTTCGGCGCTTCGCGGAAGAAGTCGGACGGCAGCAGGCTGCCGACGAACAGCAGAGGTCTTGTGTCTTCGAGCGGAAGGCCGGCGAGCTTTGCGTCGGGATCGACAAAGACGATGGCCGACTCCCGCGTCGTGCCGGTGAACTGCAGCAGCCCTTCGAGCTGCTCCTCGCTCGAGGGAGACAGGTAGAAGCGCTGGTGATTGTCCGCGGGCGTGTTTCTGCGGACGCTCACCGGCAGCACGAGCGGGATCCCCGCGCGCTCGATCGCCTCTTCCACGTTCGCGTCCGTCAGACCGCCGGCGAGCGCGAACGGCGGATCCTCCTGCAATTGCGCGGGAGCGATCGTCTCGAGCGTAATGCGGCGCCCGTGGATCTCGCCCGCCTCCTCGAAATACGCCGCCAGTACCGCCGCCATCTGCGCGCCCGCCTCGGAATCCGGGACGATCGTGCCGACGCGCACGGAAGTCGCGGTCACGCCCGGCACTTCCTCGCGCCCGATGACTTTCAGGTAGCCGACGAGGTCCGCGATGTCCTGCGGCGGCATCGCATAACGCGGCATCGCGGCATGCAGGGCATTCCCCGCGGAATCGACGCCCTCCGCGATCGCGCGGCGCAGCGTCTGCTCGTCGTACGCCGGGCGCCTGCGCCCGTTCGGCGTCGCCGCGCGATATGGCTTCGTCAGCTCGTGCCAGGTGATGTTCGACGCGACGACGCCGCCTTCCGCGTTGCCGCGGCCGTCCGCGCCGTGGCAGTTCGCGCACGGAAACAGCGCCGCCGGCATCGGCTCCGAGCCGGCCAGCGACGCGGTGCCGGAGCCGGCGTGGTAGACCCGGCGCCCGGCGTTCGGATCGGCGCCGGCGGTGACGGCAGCGGCGATGGCGAGAGCAACGAGGATCCGCGTCATCGCTCGTGAATGACGCCCTGCACGATGCTCACGATCTCGTCCGCCTTGCCGAGGCCGAAGACCTTCTTCCAGACGCCCTTCGGCTCGTTCCCGACGATGAACAGGTTCTTGTGCGCCTCGCGCGACTCCGCCGCCAGGCCGAGCTTGTACAGGGCCCGATCGACGTTCTGCTTGTCGCCGGTGAGGAACATCCATCCCGGACGGGCCTTCATGCGGCCGGCGTACTCCTTGAGCTTCGCGGGCGTGTCGTTCTCCGCGTCGACCGTGATGGAGACGAGATAGACGTCCTTGCCGAGGCGGTCGCCGACGGCGTTCTGGATCTTCGCGAACGTCGCGTTCATCAGCGGGCACGTGCCCGTGCAGGTGGAAAAGAACGACTCGACGACGACCGTCTTCCCCTGCAGGACGTCGCTGTACAGACGCACCGGCTTTCCATCCTGGTCGGTGAGGACGACGTCGGTGAAGTAGTTGCGCGCCGGCGAGGCCGCGAGCGAAGTTGCGAGGGCGAGCGCGAGAACGAGCATGAGCTTCTTCACGATCCGCTCTCCACTTCCCGCAGCATCCCCGCGAGCTTCGCCGCGGTGGTGAAGCCGTACGAGCGCTTCCACGTTCCGGTCGCGTCATTGCCGATGAGCGTCACCGGCTGGTGATTCACGTAATCGGGCGAATACGCGTTCAGCGCTTTGAGCAGACGCGTGATGTCGTCCTTCTTGCCGGTGACGAGCGTCCACCCCGGGCGCGCACCGAATTTCTTGCTCCACGCCGTGAGGCGCGCCGGCGTGTCGACTTCCGGATCGATGCTCACGGACACGAGGTGCGCGCCCTTGTGCTGGTCCTGCAGCTTCCCGAAGATCGCGCCGAGGGGCGGGCAGACGGTCGTGCAGGACGTGAAGACGAAGTTCACCGCCACGACCTTGTTCCGGATCAGGTCACTGTAGAAATTGACGGTCCGGCCGTCGTGCGTCGTTACTTTGACGTCGGGGATCGACGTCTCGACGGCCGCCGGAGCTTTCGCGGCTTTCTTGTGCAGCTCGCAGGCATCGGCATTCGCGGCCGCGACGAGCAGCGCCAGTGCAATCATTGCTCTCTTCATGAGTTGTTCTCCGTGGCCGTCACCACCCAGTGCGGCAACTGCCGGTAGGTCTTTCCGAGCGAGCTCGATTCGAAGAAGACGTAATAGACGCCCGCGTACGGCGGCACGACCGTGGCCTCGTACACGCCGTCGCCCATCGGCGTTGCGACGACGCGCGTCTGGTGCAGCGCCGGCGTGAACGTCAGCACACGCAGGTCCTTCACGTCCGGCAGCGGACGTCCCTCTCCGTCGACGAGACGCACGCGCACCTGCAGCGGCGCGCCCGCGGCGGCCGACGGCTCGAAGAGGCGCTCGAGCTTCACCGCCGCCTTGGGGTCGTCTTTCTTCTCCAGGTCCGAGGGCAGTGCGACGGTGTAGTCGAAGCACTGCGTCATCCGCGGCGAGTCGAGGACGAACGGCACATCGAAGCGCCCGCCCTTCGCGAGCCGCACCGTCGTCGAGTAGACGCCGGGCTTCGTCTCGCGCAGATTGCGATTCACCGCGAGCACGCCGAGGGCCTCGCGGCGATAGTTCTGAAAGCTGCCCATCGGCGCGGCCATGCCCTCGGAGTAGTAGTAGACGGTCTTGTCGGCGGGGTTCGAGACCAGCACCGTCCCTTCCTCCGGCGCGGGTACGATCGCGGCCGGAATGGCCGGGCCGGAGGCGTACTCCGGCGCGGTCTGCCCGCCGGGGAAGCGGCTGATCGCCGGCTCCTTGCCGCCTTCGACGGTGCTGAGGCGGATCATGCTCACTTCTTCCGAGCCCGCCGCGCGGATGTACGCGTAGAGCTGCGTGAACGAGACTTTGTCCGGACCGCCGGCGATGGTGATGTTCTGCACGACCGCGTTCGTCGACGAGTCGAGCACGCTCACGACGTTCGTCTTCGGATTGAGCGCGAAGCCCCACCGGCCGTCGGCCGAGAAGCCGATGGTGCGCAACCCTGCCGCGGTGGCGACGCGGCTGCGCACCTCGTGACTCGCGGCGTCGAGGATGACGATGGTGCCGTCCTCGTGCGCGGCGTACACGGCGTTGCTGAGCGCGGAGTACGCGAGCGCCACCGGCGCCTTCGCCGTGGCGACGTTCCGCACCTGCTTCGGATCGCGCACGTCGACGACCGCGACCCCGTCGTTGCCGGCGAGGAACGCATGGCGGCTGTCGCGGCTGAAGGCGAAGTCGCGCGCGATGGCGTTCACGTTCCCGACGGCGCGCCGCTCGGCGGCGTCGATCACGGTCGTGCCGTCGTTCGTCGCCACCCAGAGGTAACCCGCGTCCGGCTGCAAGGCCAGCCGCTGCGGCTTCTGGCCGGTGGCGATGCGCGTCGCGATCTTCCACGTCTGCGTGTCGATGGCGACGACCTCGTTGAGCGCGGGCACGCTCACGAAGAGCGTCTGATGGTCGGGCGTGAGCGTCCAGTCCGACCCCTCGCCGCCGAGGAGCACGAGCGCGAGGAGCTTGCTGCCACCGAAGCCGAGGAGCGGGTCGATGACCGCAACCGTGCCGTCGCGATTGAGCGTGATGATGGCGTATTTGTTCAGATCGGCCTCAGGGCGCGCCTGCAGGCTGCCGCCGAGGAACGACTTCACTTTCGCCTTGCACGAGTCGGCCGTCGGCGCGGCGGTGTAACGGTCGATCCAGGCGATGGGGTTCAGGCCGGTGATCGGCGCGCCGTCCTCCGCGTTGG
This sequence comes from Thermoanaerobaculia bacterium, assembly GCA_036375075.1. GTDB lineage: Bacteria > Acidobacteriota > Thermoanaerobaculia > Gp7-AA8 > Gp7-AA8 > QHVT01. Next base: position 21,308 of record DASUSN010000194.1, read on the forward strand.
TGATCGCGAAGCGGACTTCGACGTCGTTGCCTTTCAGCGGCGTCATCGAGAGCTCGACCGCGACGCCGTCCTTTCGGACGGCGGCGGCGGCCTCTGGCCGGGTTGCGGCGCTCGTAGTGAGCGCCGCAACCAGCAGAGATACAGTCAAAACATTACGGAGTGACACGGAAGATCCCCCACATACCGCCGTCGAACTGGAAGGACTGGAAGGTCCGGTACAGGTAATCGCCCGGCAGCAGGAACGCGCCGCCGGCTTTCGCGACCGGCGCATCGAGATGCGCGCTCGGTCCGACGCCCATCTCGGCGCCGGTCCACTCGGAGAGCGGATTCGAGCCGATGGCGGTGGAGTTGTTCACGTACGGCGAGCGCTGCCAGCCGTGGCCGTGAACGGTGAACACGTTGTTGCGCTGCTTGCCCGACGGATGGACGACGCGGAAACGCACCGGCGTCCCGGCCTTCGCCGTGAAGACCGGCGTGACCGGATCGCCGCCCACCTGGCTGTTCGACAGCGCGTTGGTGAAGTCGAACGTCCGCGTGGTCTCGAGGTCCGTCTGCGGCGCGAAGTTCATGCGCGCCCACATCGGCTCGGTGCGGTAGTTGAGCCCCTTCTGCGCCGAATCCTCCGGGTCCTCGGCCTCGGCGGTGTTGGGCACGGCCGAGCCGTCGGCGAAGCGGAGGTTCACGTCGTTCTGCATCAGGACGACGAACTCGCGGAACTGCTTGCCGTCCGGCGTCGACACCGTCGCCGCCGCGCGGGTGGCCGTGTCTTCGGTCCACGTCGCGCCCTTCGGCTCGATGATCAGCGCGCCGATCGCGCCTTTGCTGCCCTGCTTGATCGGATCGGCCGGCATCAGGTTCGTGGCGCCGAACTCGACCGGCGTGGCCACGCGCGTGCCGTTCGGCTGCACGTCGATCGCGCCGGCGTACCAGATGTAATTGATGGTGCCGTTGGGCGCGACGGTCGAGATGAGGTTGTTGCCCGCGTTCATGCCGTCGCCGTTCATCCACAGCCAATACGTGAGCAGTTGCGGATGCAGGCCCACGTGCGTCGAGGCCTTGAGGTCGTTGTTGTTGAAGTTCTCCACGATCATCGGCAGCGTGTTGAAGCCGGCGAGATCGGTGAGCGTGGATGGGAGCTTGTTCGTGAGCGTGAGCTGGATGCACTCGCCCGCGTTCGCACGCAGGATCAGCGGCTCGATCGGCACGCCCGTCTTGAGCTTGCCGGTCTTGCTGTCGAGATCCGCGGTGCGGACGTAGATGATCGCGGTCGGGTCGTTGAGGCCCTCGCGCGCGTTGTAGACCAGCGTGCCGTTGGGCAGCGCCTGCTGCGCCGTCGTGGCCGTGACCTGCAGGTAGCGCTTCGGCGCGATGTTCGGGCAGAGGCCGGTGAAGTCGATCGGATTCGACACCGGCTTGGCCGAGCCGGTCGGGTTGTTCGGCAACGGCTGCAGGTTCGACTTCATGCCCGCGCGGCCGTCGAAGACGCGCATCAGACCCCACACGCCGTTCCACAGGTCGTCGGTCGACGCGCCGCGGTAGAGGTAGTCGGTCGGATTCGGCAGGTACTCGACGGACGAGGGCAGCACGAACTCGAAGTGCTCGGAGATGCCCATCATCTGGCTGTTCTTGAAGCCGCTGTTCGGCTCCGACGGCTCGGCGAGCCAGCGCACGCCGTTCATCGAGAAGTTGTGACCTTCCTCGTGCGCGCCGACGAGCATGCGCACCTGGATCCGGTCACCCTGGTAGGCGCGCATGAGCGGCGTGAACGGATCGCCGGACCCGACGTCGGGCGTGAGCGGCGGATAGAAGGACGGCTGGCTGTTGAACGCCGAGTCGGCGCGCGTGACGTTCGAGCGGAAGGCGTGGGCGAGATCGCCCGCGGTGCTCGCCGCCTGGCCGTTGGTGTTCGGGTCGCGCACGCGCAGCGCGAGCGGCTCGTTGCGGTAGTTCACCGCCATCGTGCCCGGGTCATCGGCGGAGAACGCCTCCGGACACGGCAGCGGCACGCCACCCGGGCAGTCCGGGGCCTTGGCCAGCAGCTTCGGCAGCCCGACTTCCTTCTTCGCCGGCGGATTGATGACGTTGGCCGGGTCGGGGAACGTGCTGTTCGGTTTGTACGCGAGCTGGAAGTCCGCGATCTGCAGCAGGAACTCGCGGAAGCTTTCCGCGGAGTTCGGCGTGAGGATGTCGGCGCGCCAGCTCGTGGGGCCGCCGTCGAAGCGCGAGCCCATGGTCTGGCCGTTGTCCGGATTGCGCCACGTCGACCCCTGCGGCTCGACGACCAGGCCCGCGTAGAGGCCCGCCTGCTGGTGCGTCGACGGTCCGAAGTGATCGTGCGAGAAGACCGTGCGGAGCGTGCGGTCCTTGCCGGCGTTGTTGAGGAGGTTGTCGGCGTACCAGCGCTGGACGGTCGTCTGCGCGCCGAGGACGCTGGTGAAGAACGGATGCGCTCTCGCGGTGAGGACCGTGCGCGTGCCGCTCGCGCCCTGCAGGCCGCCGAGCTGATTGATGGCGTGGATGCGCTCGAGCACCTCATCGGGCGCGAACGTGCCGTCCTCGTAGTTGAAGCCGTTGCCGGCGCCGTCGGAGGCGAGCACGTCGAACTTCACGAGGTGGATGTGCTGGCCCATGACGTCGGTCGGCGTCCGCACCTGGAAGTCGTCCATCTCGTAGTAGTGCGGCGTGAGGACGGTGTGGAAGAAGGAGATGCAGTCGTTGGTGTTGGCGCGGAAGAAGAACGGCTCCGGCGCGCGCGTGCCGTTCTTCGTCGCGGCCACGTCGTCCCACAGCGCCTCGATGCGCTGCTGCGGGTAATGCCAGCCGGCCTTGTTCAGCTTCAGGTCGAGCTGGATGACCGCGGCCTTGTACGTGCGCGGGTTGCCGACGGCGGCGCCGGTGTCCGTGACGCACGGATCGGCGAACGGCGCTCCGGCCACGGCGGGACGGCCGTTGGTGATGAACGTGCCGGCCGTGCCGTCCGGCTTGTACGTCGAGTGCGTCCGCTGCGCGTGGAAGTTCATCGCCGCGACCTCGGTCGCCGTACCGGTCTCCGGAATCGCGCGCGCGTCCGCGGTGAGCAGGTCCTTGCTGAAGTCGAGACGGGTGTGCTTCTCGTGGAAGGTGCCGTCGACGATGATGTGCCGCGGCAGGCCGCCGTCATCGACCGTGTCCAGCGGCGGCTTCGGCGGACGGTGGCCCGCCTTCGCCGGGACGAAGAACGGGAAGCCGGGGTTGCCGGTGCCGCTGATCTGCACGTCGCCGTTCGCGATCGACACCGTGGCGCCGGGCATCGGCGCCATGCCGAGCGTCGGGACCGGCACCGTCGCGGGGATCGGCGTGCCGGCCGCGATCTCGCCGTCCGGCAGCGCGCGCGAGCCGGTCTGCGGGCGGCCGTTCGCGTCGAGCTGCGTGCCCGCCTCGAACACGTCGTGTACGCGCCACAGCGCCCACATCCCCTGCGCGAAGTGCGGATAGAAGTGGCAGTGGAAGATCGAGTCGCCGGGCGTCTGGTTGCGGTTGCCGCTGCCGTTGTACGTCATCTCCAGCGTGTAGGCGGCGCCCGGCCCGATGGCCTGCGAGTCGAGGTAGTTCGAGTTGTCGCTGTCCGGCGTCAGCAGCCACTGGTGGGCGTGCTGGTGATGGACGTGATGCTCCTTGGAGCCCGCGTGCAGGATGCGGAACTTCACGTGATCGCCGAGGTAGCTGTGGTAGACGTTCGACGGATCGTCCGGATAGAAGACCTTCGTTGCCTTCGGTCCGGGCGTGGGCGTGCACGGACGGCCCTCGCGGATGTCCTCCTTCTTGCACGGCGCGTTGGCCGGAACGTCGACCACCATGGCCGGATCGCCGACGGTCCACGACGAGAGGAAGAACTCCTCGTACTTGCACTCGGTGCAGTCGTGCATCGGGCCGACCCCGAAGCGGTTCGCGAGCACTTCCGCGCCCGCGCCGGCCGTGCCGTAGTTGATCGCGAACGCGTCGCGCGCGCTGTGCAGCGTGTGGCTCAGCACGGGATCTTCGAACTCCGCGAAGGCCTGAATCGCGCCGATCTCGTCGTGATAGATGATCGTGAACTCGCGGAACGGCTGATTGCGGTCCGGCGTGGCGGGATTGGGGCGATACGTCCCCGCCGGAAAGCGGCCCGCGTTCGGACCGGTGATCAGCGCCGTGACGTCGCTGTGCACGATCTCCGTGCCCTTGAGCATCTTCAGGATCGGCGTCCCGTCCGCGCGCGTGGCGTTGTAGTTGACGATCGGCTGTCCGCCGGGCGTCGTGCCCGTCGTCGCCAGCATCAGGTCGGCGTTGGTGATCTGACTGCGGTACCACTCCGCGCCGGCCGGCTGCACGGTGATGGCGCCGAAGAGGCCGGCGTTCATCGACCCGCCGTCGCCTTCGCCACCCGTCTGCGCGGCGGCGCTGTACAGCAGATGCGAGGCTTCCCGCTCCGCGTAATACGTGTAGGTCGCCGTGCCGCCGGGCGACACGAGACTGCTCGCGTTCGCGCCGACGTTCGACCCGTCCGAGGCGATGCTGTTCACGAGCTGCAGCCCGAGGGCGCGGATCGAAGCGGTGCGCGTCGCGGGCTGCTGGTTGTCCACCGGCGCGCTCGCCAGCAGGTTCTGGAACTGAATGGCGAGGCAGTCCCCGACATTCATGCGCAGCACGAGCGGACGCGGACGCTTCCCCGCTCGAAGCTGCACGTTGCCCGGCGCGAGGCCCCGGGCCGAGTCGATCGGGACGACGTCGCGGCGGAGCGCGTACATCATCCCCTGTGGCTGGACCGCCCCCAGGCGGTTCCAGAAGAAGGCCTGGTCGAAGGCGACTACGTCGGCCGTGATCGTGCGGCTGCACTGGGCCATGGCAGTCCCGGTTCCCCAGGTGGTGAGACACAACATCAGAAGCAGGCGGAGCACACGCGTGCTCGCCCTTCTGCGGATACCCATGAATCCCCCTTGCTACTGCGGATTGGAGTGGCCGGCACGCCCTGCGATGTGCGTGTCGGCATTTCGCTGGAATGACGGGACAAGGTAGCGTCGGGGGTGCGGCCGCCGAATCGTCCGTTTGCCGGGGAGGGGATCGGACGAATGTCGGATGCCCGTGCAGACTGGCCCTGCACAGCGCGTTGGGCGCATAATCAGCCCCTTCCTCGCGAAAGGGGGACTCAACCATGGCCGATCTATCGACCACGTTTACCGGGCTTCGCTTCGAGAATCCGTTCCTGCTGGCGTCGGCTCCGCCGACCGAGTCGGACTCCAACATCATCCGCGCCTTCGAGGCCGGCTGGGGCGGCGTCGTCACCAAGACGATCGGCCTGCATCCCGTGATGAACGTGAAGGGCCCGAAGACCAAGTTCCTGCGCGCGGAGAACGCGGGCACGCGCCTCTCCATGAACAAGCGTGGCCCGGATACGACCCTCATGGCCTCGTGGAACTGGGAGCTGATCTCGGACAAGCCGCTGGACTGGTGGATCGGCAAGCTGTCGAAGATCAAGAAGCAGTTCCCGACGCGCATGCTCGTGGCCTCGATCATGGCCGGCTCGGGCAACGACAAGGAGCTGCACAACTGGCAGAAGCTCGCCCAGGCGTGCATCGCGGAAGGCGCGGATGCCCTGGAGCTGAACTTCTCCTGCCCGCACATGGACCGCGTGGACATGGGCTCGAACGTCGGCAAGGACAAGGTCCTCTGCTCGGTCGTGACCCAGGCCGTGAAGGAAGTCTCGACCGTGCCGGTGTGGGTGAAGCTGACCCCCGCCACCTCCGACATCGTCGTCGAAGCCACCGCCACCTTCCTCGGCGGCGCCGACGCCATCTGCTCGTCCAACACCTGGCCCTCGCTGCCGCCCATCGACTCGCAGACGCTCGATTTCGAGATGAGCGTCGACGGCTACTGCTCCTCCGGCGGCCTCGGCGGCCCGGCCATTCTCCCGCTGTCCATGGCCAAGATGTCCCAGATGACGCGAGCCTTCCCGGAGAAGGAGTTCTCCGGCATCGGCGGCGTCTCCACCTTCGAGCACGCGCTGAACTACTTCCTGCTGGGATGCGGCACCGTCCAGGTCTGCACCGCCGCCATGCTCGACCACGCCATCGGCCCGAACGTGATCAAGGCCCTGACCACCGGCATGGCCGAGTTCATGGACCGCCGCGGCTTCGCCTCCCTCGCCGAGTTCCGCGGAATACGCCGCGACCGCGTAGTCGCGCACTCCCAGATCAAACGCCCGGACACGGTGGACTACCACGGCGGCTACGACGAGGAGCACGAGGGATACGCGAAACCGGCAGGTGCGGCACTGTCATCCTGAGCCGCGTAGAGGTTCATGCGACCCAACGTGCATCAGTACTGGGTCTACATGATGACCAACCGGTGGAAGAACGTCCTCTACACCGGCATCACCAACTCGCTCGAAAACGAGTCTGGCAGCACAAGCACAGCGCTTTCCCCGGGTTCACGAAGAAGTACAACTGCCACTTTCTGGTGTACTTCGAGGTGTACGGCCGCGTGGAGCAGGCGATCGCCCGCGAGAAGGAGATCAAAGGGTGGGTGCGGGTGAAGAAGGATGCGCTCATCGCCACGATGAATCCCGAGTGGAAAGACCTCGCGGCGGACTGGTACCCGTGACACGCAAGCGGCACCCGCCGCGCCTGAGTCAGGGGGTCCTTCGCCGTCTACGCGGCTCAGGATGACAGCGCTATCCCTGTCATCCTGAGCCGGCGGAGCGCGGCGAAGGACCCCCTGCAACTTGCGCCGCCCGCGCCGGATCCGGGGCCCTGACTCCCTACCTCGCGATGCACTCGATTTCGAGGAGGAGGTCTTTCCGGCAGATGTCGGCTTCGAGGTAGAGGTTTACCGGGAACACATCCGCAAGCGCGCGTGCGATGACGTCGTAGTCCGCGACATTGCGCACGTACGTCTTCGCCGCAACCACGTTCGCCAGCGAGCGCCCCGTCCGCGCGAGCACGGCCTCGATGTTTCGCACGGTCTCATCCAACTGAGCGGATACATCCCCCACATGCACCGTCTCGTGCCCCACGACGCTTGAGGTGCCGGAGACGAACACCGTGTCCCGCCACACCGTGGCGCGGGAGAACGACGGGCTCTTGGGGCCGTACTGCGGGGGGTAGTTGTACGCCGCGACCTGGCGCGGGTTCTCGACCTGCACTCCCGCGTCGCGGGCGGCCAGGAAGTACGTGATCAGGCCGCGCCCGGGCATGCCGACGGCGCTGGCGGCCGGGAGGTCGACGTCGTGGTGGTAGCCCGCGGCGATGAACGCGTCGTGGCGGCCGGCGCAGAAGAGCTGGTACCGCTCGCGCTCCTCGAGCTCGTTGATGCTGCCCACGAAGTTCCACATGCGCACGAAGTACGGGTAGCCGGCGTCGCGCACGTGCCGGATGAGCCGCGCGTACGTCTCCCGGCTCACTGCCTCCAGCGCCTGCGACTCCTCGGCCACGACCGCGCCGAACAGCAGCTCATCGCCGGCGAGCAGCTCGATCCGCCCCTCGGGCCCGAGCTGGCGGACGGGGACGTGCAGGGCGCCGGCGACGGCTTCGCCGAAGGCGATGGCGTGGCCGCCGCGCAGCTCATGCGGCGGGCGATACTCGATGGCGATGTTCGATCGCAGGATGGCGGACATAAAAGGACCGTGAGGTGAACGTCATCCTACCGCGATTGTTTCCCGATGGGCCTGTCATTGCGGCACCACTCCCCCCAGCTCCCGACGTAGAGCGCCGCGCCGTGGAGGCCGGCCCGGTCGAGGGCGAGGAGCGTGTGGCAGGCCGTGACGCCGGAGCCGCAGTGGACGATCAGGCGCTCGGGCGGGACATCGCCGAGGAGCTCTTCGTACATCGCCCGCAGCTCCTCGGGGGACTTGCCCGTGTTGTCGGTGTACGGGAGGTTGACCGCCCCGGGGATGTGCCCTGCGACCGGGTCGATCGGCTCGGTCTCGCCGCGGAAGCGCTCCCGGGAGCGGACGTCGAGGACCCGCCAGGAGGGGTCGTTGCGGAGGCGGTCGACCTCGTCGATCGTAACCGTGGGGAGCTGCCAGGATGTAGGGCGTGGCTTCAGCCCGCCTCCCCCGGGGGCGGGCGGGCTGAAGCCACGCCCTACATTGCGCCAGTCCGTCACGACCTCCACGTTCTCGTGGCCGACCGCGCGCAGCATCCACCACACCCGCGCCGCCGCGTTCGCGCCGTCCGCGTCGTCGTACACCACCACGTGCGTCGCAGGCGTGATCCCCCACTCCTCCAACTGCGCGAGCCAGCGCTCCACCGGCGGCAGCGGGTGCCGTCCGCCCTGCGCCGGGTCGCCTTTGGCGCTTAGCTGCGTCTCCAGATCGGCGTGAATCGCCCCTTCGAGGTGGCCGGCTTCATAAGCCGCCCGAGGACGGGCATCGAGGATCACCGTGTTCATGCTTAGAATCTTCGCATGCGAACCGTGATTCGGAATGGCCGTATCGTCACCGCCGTCGACGACTACAACGCTGACATCCTCATCGAAGACGGCACGATCTCCATGATCGCGAAGACCATCGACGTCGATGCCGATCGCGTCATCGACGCCAGAGGACGTCTGGTCATCCCCGGCGGCATCGACCCGCACACGCACATGGAGCTGCCGTTCGGCGGCACCTCCGCCTCCGACGACTTCGATACCGGCACCGTCGCCGCCGCGCACGGCGGCACGACCACCATCATCGACTTCGCCGTGCAGTCCAAGGGACAGGCGCTGGCCGAGGCCGTCGACGCGTGGCATGCGAAAGCCGACGGCAAGGCCTCCATCGACTACGGCTTCCACCTCATCTGCACCGACCTCCCCGACAACCGCCTGGCCGAGATGAAGGGGATGATCGACGAGGGCGTCAGCAGCTTCAAGCTGTTCATGGCCTACCCCGGCGTCTTCCTCATCGACGACGGCACGATCTACAAAGCCATGCAGACCGCCGGCGAGCACGGCGGCCTGATCTGCATGCACGCCGAGAACGGCGTGGTCATCGACGCCATCGTGAAGCAGGCCCTCGCCCGCGGCGAGACCGCACCGAAGTACCACGCCCTGACCCGCCCGACCAAAGCGGAGGCCGAGGGCGTGCATCGCGCGATCGCGCTGGCGGAGATCGCCAAGTCGCCGGTCTACATCGTCCACCTCAGTTGCAGCGACGCGCTCGACGAAGTCACCCGCGCACGCGACATGGGCGTGCCCGCCTTCGCCGAGACCTGCCCCCAGTACCTCTTCCTCGACTACAGCGTGTACGAGCAGCCCGGCTTCGAAGGCGCGAAGTGGGTCATGACTCCGCCCATCCGCGAGAAGTGGAACCAGGACAAGCTCTGGCGCGGACTGCAGTTCAACGACCTGCAGGTCGTCTCCACCGACCACTGCCCGTTCTGCATGAAGGAACAGAAGGAGCTCGGCAGGGACGACTTCTCCAAGATCCCCAACGGCGGCCCGGGCGTCGAGCACCGCATGAGCCTCATCTACAACGGCGGCGTCGTGGGCGGGCGCATCTCGGTCAACCGCTTCGTCGAGATTACGTCCACCGCGCAGGCGAAGATCTTCGGCCTCTTCCCGCGCAAGGGAACGATCGCCGTCGGCAGCGACGCGGACATCGTGATCTTCGACCCGGACGAGGAGATGACCATCAGCGTGAAGACGCATCACATGCGCGTCGACTACTCCGCGTACGAAGGGATGAAGGTGCGCGGCGTGACGAAGACGGTGCTCTCGCGCGGCGAGGTGGTCATCGACGAAGGGAAGTACGTCGGGCGGAAGGGCCACGGCTCGTTCCTGAAACGAGGACTCGCGTTCTCTCCCCGCTAGGCTCCGCCGCGATCACGCCCGAGGGCGTGATCACCACCACCGGCATCCCCAGCCGCTTCGCCTCCGCGCGGTCGCGCGCGGAGGGCTGCGGCTCACCCGCTGGGTGCGTGTGCAGGATGGCGATGGTGCGCGGAGGGATCGCGCCGCGGAACGTGGCGTGGCGATAGCCGCGGTCCGGCCACGGCTCGAGCGTCAGCGTGCCGTCCCGCTCCCGGATCAGGAACGCCGCCCGCTCGTATTCGCGCTGCCCGTAGCCGCCCTCGGCCAGGAGCTCGTCATACCAGTGCAGCGCCTGGGGCGAGACCAGAGGGAACGACGCGGCGAACAGCAGCAGCGCGAGCATGCCGCAGCGTCGCAACCGTCACCCTTCCGAGTCCTGCGGAAGACCTTCGGAATTCCTATACTTCGGCCATGGCCCTGCGCTTCGGAGCGTTCACGTTCGACGCCGGCGCGCGCGAGCTGCGCCGCGACGGCGCGCTCGTACCGCTCTCGCCGAAGGCCTTCCGGCTCTTGGAGCTGCTCGTGCAAGCGCGGCCGAATCCGGTGACGCACGAGGCCCTCTACGCCGCGCTGTGGCCGGACGTCGTCGTCGAGCCCGGCAACCTGCACACGCTCGTCTCCGAGCTGCGCGCGACCACGTCGCACGACGCCATCCGCACCGTCCACCGCATCGGCTACGCGTTCATCGCCGCGGGCGCCGCCGAAGAGACCGCGCGCTTCTCGTTGCTGTTGGGCGGCGAGGAGATCCCGCTGCGCGCGGGAGAGAACGTCATCGGCCGCGACCCGCGGGATGCGGTGGTCATCCACGCGCCGGACGTGTCGCGCCATCACGCGAAGGTGACCGTCGCCGGGGCCACCGTCACCCTCGAAGACCTCGGCAGCAAGAACGGCACATACCTCGGCACGACGCGCATCACGGGGGCGACGGAGGTGCAGCCCGGCGACGAGATCCTCATCGGCACGACCCGCCTGCGGCTCGTGCAGGTGGATGCGCTGGCGACGACCGTATCCAAAGGTTAGACCCCGAGCGAAGTCGAGGGGCCAA
>DASUSN010000195.1:0-11460 GCA_036375075.1 Thermoanaerobaculia bacterium
TGCGGCGGCGTCCCGCCGGCGCGTACTCGGGAGGACGGAGCCTCTCGCCACGTGGCACGCTCCACCTCCCACCCGGGGCGGCGAGACGCCGCCCCGGCAGCCGGCGGGACGCCGGCGGTCCCATGGGGTTTTGAGACAGCCCAATCGCCTCCGCTTTAATATTCGGTTGCCTCACCGCGACAGGCGTGCGAATCCGAAAGCGGAGGCGATCGCCCTGTCCGAATCGACTCCAACCCGAGCCGGCGAGAAGATCCACGAGGTCTCCGGGCAGATTCTCTCGCCCCCGCATGAGGAACGCCGGCTGCCAGCCGGCCGGTCCACCGGCCGCTGGCCGGTGTGTGAAAGCCGCCGCCCCAACCACGCCGGCTAGCGGCCGGCGGACCGGCCCGCGCGCCGCCGGCGCTTCCGTTACGTCCCCGCGCGCGGCGCGATGCTGCGCAGGTACTCCTCGAGCCCCGTCAGGTTGGACGCGAACGCGTCGAAATACCCGTCCACGCGGTGGCGGTCCGGCACAGACATCGAAGCCTCCGCCAGCACGGCGTGCACCCGGACGAGACTGATCTGAATCATTTCGAGGTCCCGAACGGCGATGTCGACAGCATTCATCTCTTCCCTTTCGCGCCCTCCCCCCTCTCGCCCGGCAAGCATAACGCGTTGTGTTCCGGAGGCAACGCCTGCGTACAGGATGGGGAGAGCACGACGTTATACTGAAAGCGTATGAGTGGAGCGAAGCAAGAGGTTCAACGGCTGCTCGAGACTCTGCCGGACGAAGCGTCGTTCGAAGACATCCACTACCACATCTACGTCCAGCAGGCGATTCGGCGAGGCCGCGAGGCCGCTCAACGCGGGGAGCTTCTCGATCAGGAGGACGTCGAGAAGCGGATGTCGAAGTGGCTTGGCGAGTAAGCTGGGCCGAGCCAGCCTGGATGAGCGTCGAGCGTCAGGCAGCCTACATCGCAGCAGACTCACCTCGCTATGCGGCTGCGTTGATCCGCGACGCACGTGAAGCCGCCCGATCGTTGCAGCAGTTTCCGAAACGTGGCCGCATCGTTCCCGAAGAAAACGATCCGAACGTGCGAGAGCTCTTTGTGTTTCACAGCTATCGGATGATCTACGAAGTCTTCCACGAGCGGCTGGAGATTCAGATCATTGCATTCGTTCATGGCGCGCGTCTGCTCGACAATGCACTGAACGACTAGCCGGCAGCGCGCGAGCGTCTTTTCACCAGGCGGATGCCGGGACGCGTCGAGCGGACAGCATCACTGCCTCTACACGCACCGCAGACCGTGTGGCATGTATGAATCAGCGCGTTCAGCGGTCCCGGTCAACGACCTCTTCGCCTATCAAATACCCGCTCAAGGGTCCTTGATCGAAGTGGGTGATTCCGCGATGCCGAGTTGAACCTCGGACAGGCAATCGCGCTCAGCGAGACGCTCGCCAGCAAATGGAGCTCATGAAGAGCGAGCGCTGCCATGAATCCTCCTCATCCGGCCACTGCCGGCATTGAATTGAGGAGGGGCCCCCTCCGCCGGCTTCCAGCCGGCCGCTACGCCGGCATCCTGCCGGCACGGGTCTCGCGCGGAACCATGCCGGCTGGAAGCCGGCGGAGCGGCCGGCTGGGAAGCCGGCGCTCCGCATCCGCATCCGCGCGCCTTTGCCGGCGGGCGGACGGTCTCCTGTCCCCCGCGCCCTGCCCCCTGCCCCGCCCTGCCCCTCGCTGGGGATCGCCGAGGCTGCTAGCATCATGGGCTGAAGTAAGGAGGAAAGCGCGTGAATCTCAAGACCTTCGTCGCCGTGCTCGTGTTGGCCCAGGGGTGCGCGACGGTGCAGGACGGGCGTTACCAGGAGATCCGGGTCGTCAGCGATCCCGCCGGGGCCAGCGTCGAGGTTCACTGCGGGAAGGCGCAGCCGGTGGCGGTGACGCCGGCTACGGTTCGGGTGCCGCGCCGCGCCGACCGGTGCTCGCTCGTGCTGACGCGGGACGGGTATCAGCCCGAGACGGTGGTGTTCGATTCGGTCCCGAACGGCTGGATCTGGGCGAACTTCGGCGCGACGATCGCCGGCGGGATCAGCGGGGCGACCCGGCATTCGGACCAGGCGTTCGTCGATTTCCTCACCGGCGTCGTGGTCGGCAGCGCGGGATTCGGGATCGACGCCTTGACGGGCGCGATGTGGGAGTGGGAGCCCGCCGCGGTCGAGCGCAAGCTGGTGCCGAAGTGACCGGCGCCCCGCGAGGGGATTCGCAACATTGGTCGTCGCCGGACGTACGTTGGAGTATCCATGATCTCCCTCATTTCGCCGGCAGAAGCGCTGCGGGGCATCCGGAGATGAGCAAGGCCAGTCCGGGGGTCGGGCTGGTGGGGTTTGTCGCCGGTGCGGTCTGCCTGGCTGGAGGGCTCGTTTCGATCGCCGTCGTCCTGCCGACCATGGCCGGGGCGACGATCTATCGCATCGACGTCGCGCGCTCGATGTTCCTGGCGTCGCTCGCGGTCGGGGTGGTGTTCTTCGCGGCCGCCGCGCGTCTGTGGTGGGGAGCGTTGCAGCGCACGGGGGGCGATGACCTCCTGTCGGATCAGCGAGGCCTGCTGGTGGGGTTGATGGTGGTCACCACCGTCGTGCTGGTGGGTGCGATGGTCGGGATGATGCTCAACCCGGAGTTCTGGGAAGGCGCGATCAGCGGCATGCGGGACGGATTGCGCGCGCGATAGCGCCGCACTCCAGAAGGGCGAGCAGGTCGGGGATGGGTGTGCGGTCGCCGGGCCAGGCCATGCGCACGACGGGGGTCTGCGTGGACAGAATCGCGCCGAGGGTGGCGATGGCGCGGGTCCAGACGCGGGGGTGCGGCGGAGAGAGGATCACCTTGAGCAACGCGCGCGTGGCTTCGGCGTGGCTGAGGGGCGTCACGGCGAAGCGGTCGGCTTTGGCGAGTTGCACGAGGGCGGCGACCGGGCGAGCCACGCCGGGGGCGCCGCCGGTGTAGACCTCGTCGCCGAAGCCGGTGGAGCGGGCGACAGGGCGGCCGTCTTCCACGGTGACGGCGACGATCTCGTCGGAGAGGACGGGCAATCCGGCGATGGAGGCGATGGTGGTCTTGCCCGCGCCGGACTCGCCGAAGAGGACGAGGGCGCGGTCGTCCGCGACGAGGCCGGCGGCGTGGAGGGGAAGGCCGCCGTGGAGCGGGAGCATGGCCACGACGGCGGTGCGCAGCATGGCGCGCAGCGGCGCGCCGGAGTTGGTGAAGCGCGTGCAGGTCCCGCGGTGGGCGAGCAGGTCCAGCTCCCCTGCCCCGTCGGCGTGGGCGATGCGGATGCGGTCGCCCGCGAAGGAGATCACGGCCGGCTCGCCGGGGGGCGGAAGGCCCGGCGGCGGTGCGGCGTCGCTGCGCTCGATGACGAACGGCTCCGCCACGAACGGCGGCACGTTCAGGCGCGAGAGCATCTCCAGCAGGCGCTCTTCTTCGTCCGAGAAGGAGCAGCCCGGAAAGACGAACGGCAGGCCGCCGATGGATCTCATTCGCCGGTCAGCACGGCGCGCGCGAGGGCGGCGTTGGTGAGGTACTCGGGATCGGGCGTGACGGGGCTGCCGGTGCGCTGCAGGGCCAGGGCGGGACAGAACGGCAGTGCATCCGCGGCGGGGCCGAGCTGCATCATGGCGTCGTTCGCCGCCACGCTGACCCGCATCACCGCCTGCCGCTCCCCGGAGCCCGCCCAGATCTCCTCCAGGCTCTGCGTGCGGACGTTTCCCAGCGCCCGCTCCCGCCACTGCATGCACGGGAACACGTTCCCCTCGGGGTCGACGACGACGGTCATGCGGCCGAGGCCGCAGTTGGTGCCGCCTGGCTCGCGGTGGAGCATGCGGATGGCGCCGAGCTCCGCGGCCATGGTCATCACCCGGCGCTTCGCCGCGGGCGACGCGGAGTAGCGGAGCGGGCCGAGGTCGCCGTCGTCGCGGGGAGTCATGTTCGCGTCGAGCCGCAGCGGCAGGCCGCGCCCGGCGCAGAGGGCGATGACGGCGTCGAGCTGGTCCTCGTTGATGGAGGTCACGGGCGTCTTCAGCACGACGCGCACGCGCTGCTCCTGCAGGCGCGCGATCCCCTGCCACATCGCCTCGAACGATCCCGGCGTGGCCGTGGTCCGGTCGTGCACCTCGGCCGTCGCACCGTGCAGGCTGAGCTCGACCGCGAGCGGATCGAGGGCCGCGAGATCGCGGGCGGCGCCGTCGTCGATGAGCGCGCCGTTGGTGAAGATGCGCAGGGCGAACGCGAGGCCGCGCGCGGCGCGGGCGATGGCGAAGAACTCCGGATGCGCGAGCGGCTCGCCGCCGGTGAGCGTGAGCTGCAGGGTGCCGAGGGCGCGGAGCGAGCGGAGCACGGCGGTCCATTCCGCGGCGCTCATGCGGCGGAGGTCGCGGTGCCGCGGGTTGTAGCAGAACACGCAGCGCCAGTTGCACGCGTAGGTCAGCTCCGCGTACGCCGACCAGGGGATGGACTGCGCCAGGGCACGCGCCGCGAGCCGCGGGCCGATCACCGGAGCAGCATCCCTTCCGCGGCGAGGAGCTCGGCGAACTCGGACACGTCGCGGCGGGCGTCGTCGGCGGGGATCCCGTGCTCGGCCGCGAGGGCCTGGCCGATCTCGTCGAGGGATTGTTCTTCGATCTTCGACCAGACGAAGCCGCCGGTGGCGTTGAGGCCGAGGGTTGCGCCGGTGGCGAGATTCACGAGGACGGCTTCATCTCCGAAGACCTGCCAGGCCACGCGCGGGTTGCGCGAGTAGGTCACGGCGTCGGTCACGATTGGGGGCCTCCGCTGGCGCACAGCGGGTCGCTCGGAATGGCCTTCCCGCAGCCGATGGCCAGCGACTGCACGTCGATGCCGTCGCGCCAGACGATGGCCGGCTTCTCGTAGCGCGGCCGGGGTGCGTCCGGCGGCTGCGGGGACAGCTCATCGCGGGTCTCTGGATCCAAGGGGCTCCCTCCGAAACGGGTCAAATGGTACGACGGTTTGCAACGAATGCGGCCAGTCCGGCCGCGGTGACGTGGAACGGCGGGAAGCGCTCCGCGAACGCGTCGGGATCGCAGTCGATCCACGCGTGGCCGCGGAGCTCCGGGGTGAAGCCGACGCGGAGCGACGCGGGCAGGCCGCGGCGGCGGAGAAAGCGGATGCAGGCGACGGAGAGGTGCAGGCAGCGGCCTCGCGCGATGGGGCGGGTGACGCGGCGGAACTCGGCCGCGAGCAATGTAGGGCGTGGCTTCAGCCCGCCTCCCTCGGGGGCGGGGGCTCCCCCACCCCGTCCGGGGGGCGGGCTGAAGCCGCGCCCTACATTGCCGCGCCCTACATTGCCGTCGTGCAGCGCGTAGGCGAGCTCGCGCTCGGGCCAGAGGCGCAGCGCGAGCCACGTGCGCACCACCGTGACCCAGATCTCGACGGTCGTCATTGCGTGATCGCGAACGCGAGGGGCTCGGTGCACGGCTCGTCGGAGCCGTCGAGGTACGCTTCGGCGCGCCAGGTGCCGTACAGCGAGCTCTCCACGATCGACGTCGCGGCCACCGGCAGCGGCACGCTCACCTCGATCTCCTTGCCCGACTTCGACGCCTTCACCAGCTTGCGCGCGAGCGGGCGGGGATAGCCGTGGAAGTGCTTCACGCCCGACGCCTGCTGCGGGTCGGAGGTGAGCGGCACCATGCGCGACTCGTACACGAACCCCTGCGGCCCGAAGAAGCGCACTTCGACCCAGTGGTCTTCGTCGGCGAGCGCCCTGGCGTGGCCGGGGGTGAACTGGACGAGCAGATTCACGTCCAGCACCGCCGTGGCGGAGAACGTGGCGACTTTGCTCTTCCCGTCGCTCTCGGCGACGAGCTTCGAGCAGCGAAGCTTCGTCTTCGCGAGCGCGGGCTGCGCGAGCAACAGGACGGCGCTGAGCAGGAGCAGGACTCGTTTCATGGTCTTCCTCACGGGATGGATACCGCGTAGATCGCACCCTCGGCCGTGCCGACGTATGCGAGGTTGTTGGTGTAGTCGTAGCCGATCGTGCCGACGGCGGCGAGGCCGCTGCCGAGCTGCGTGGAGGCGATGGCCGGGGTCGCGGTGGCGATGCCGGTGATCTTGTAGAGGCGTCCGTCGGAGCTGCCGGCGTACAGCGCGCCCAGCGCCAGCACCGCGGTCGACGGCGACGGGATCGACCCGATCTGCCACCCCAGCGTGAGCTGCCTCGGCGCGGTGAGGTTGTCCGCCACGCCCCAGACCCGGTTGGTCGTGGAGAAGTAGACCCGCCCGTCGGTGTTCGGGAACGGGTAGCCCTTGATCGGGCCGTCGCCGGTGGCGTACGAGGCCAGCACGGTGCCGGTGCCCGGATCGACGGCGTACAGCGTGCCGTTGTTCGTCCCGACGTACAGCGTGTTGTTCCGGACCACCGGGCTGCCGTCGATGTCGCCGAGGGGGATCGACCAGAGGCGCGTGGCGGAGGTGTCGTCGAACGAGAGGCACCAGAGCGTGTGGTTCTGGTTCGCGGCCTGCGACGCGGCGCGGCTGGCGAAGTAGACGCGCCGGTTGGTGTAGTCGATCGACACCTGCCCGCCGATGACGCCGATGGTGTACGTGCCGCCGCCGGTGTACGACCAGGCCGCGGCGCCGCCCTGCGTGTTCAGCGCGTAGACGCCGTTGGGCGGCGCGCTGTTGCGCGTGCCGGCGATGATGAGGTCGACGCTGGTCAGGCCGATGCCGTACTCGCGCAGCGCCAGCGATGGCGCGCCCTGCACCGCGGTGCCGATCTGGGTGCCCCACAATTGCGCGCCGGTCGCGGCGTTGACCGCGTAGACATAGCCGTCCTGCGAGCTGACGAAGGCCACCTTCGGCGCGCCGCCGATCTGGTTGATCGTCATCGTGGCGACGCTCGGCCGCGCCTGCGACGGACCGTTCATCGCGAACGGACGCCAGCTCGTGGCCCAGTCGCCTCCGGCCGTGCCCTGCTTGACCGAGTGCAGGATGCGGTCGTTGGACACGGCGTAGATCGACGCGATGCCCGGCGGCGTCATGGCCGTCGCGCCGGTGTTGTAGATCCACTTCGTCTCCGCCACCGGCTCCGCGCGGCCTTTCGCCGCGCGCGCGGGGCCGACCAGGCCGGTCGCCGTCTGCACGAACGCGGCGTAGCGGTACGCCGTGCCGTTCGTGACCGTGTGCTCGAAGAAGTCGTACCCGTCCGCGGTGCCCGTCTTCGTGCCCGTGCCCACGGGCAGGCCGTCGGTCGCGCTCGTGGGCGTCACGCCGTCGGTGCGGTAGCGGAGGATCGTCGTGCCGTAGTAGGTCGAGGCCGGGTTGAGCCACTCGAGCTTGTTCACGCCGTCGCGCGCGGTGACAGTGAAGGCCTGCGGCGGCCCGGCGATCTCGCACGCGAGCGGCGTGAGGGACTCGATGTTCACGTCCTCGAGGTAGTAGCCCTCGCTGTTGATGATCGAGTCGCTGGTGAAGCGCCAGGAGAGCCAGACCGTCTGTCCCTTGAGCGCGTCGAGATTCACGATCACCTCGGCGAACGAAGACTGCGTGCCGGTCCAGGCGCGCGTCGCCGAGGAGTTGGCGTTGGCGGTGTAGAGGCCCTGCACGAGGTATGGCGCGGTGGCGGACACGCTCTCGCCCACCAGCGTCGGCGTGGTCACGGTGGTGGTCCGGTAGTAGAGCGAGGCGCCGTCCCAGCCGTACTCCATGTTGTACCAGTGGCGGAACCGCAGGCGCAGCGTTCCCGGCGTCGAGGGCAGCACGATGCCGTTGACGGCCGGATCGACCGTGCCGTCACCGCCCAGCTCGAGCCGCTGGTTCGAGCTCGACAGGTACGTGCCGGTGCAGACGCCGACGGTGCCGAACTTGTACGTCGTCCCGGCGTCCACGTTCCTGCAGGCGCTGAGCGCGAGCTGGTCGTTGCCGGCCGGTGCGGTGATCGTCTCGGTCCAGTACGCGGCCGCGCTCGCGGGCCGGATGGAGTCGAAGTTGTCGCGGTAGTGCGTGGTCGTGCTCACCGCGGCCGACAGCGTCCCCGACCGGCGGACGGTGTTCGTCTCCTCGTTCCCGCCGCCGCACGCTCCTCCGTTCCCGACCGACGAATCCTCGGCCCGCACGACGTAGTAGCTCGTGCCGTTCGGGGCGGTGATGTCGTCGTAGAAGGTGTTCGTCACGCACTGGGCGATGCGGTTCGCCGCGCCCGGCGTGAACGAGGAGGACGTCGAGCGGTAGACGTTGTAGACGATCGTGCCCGCGTTCACGCAGTTCGACGTCGCAGGGCTCCACGTGAGGCGCAGCAGGCAGTTGTTCGCCGTGACGCTGGTCAGACCCGCGAAGGTCGGATCGGTCGGGCAGTCGCCGTACGCGGTCGCGTCGTCGCAGGCGCTGACCGCCGACTCGCACGCATCGCCGGCGCTCGCCGCGGTGACGGTGTACGAGTAGGTCTCGCCCGGCGTCGCGGTGTCGTCGTTGAACGACGTCGTCGCCGAGGTGCCGATCTTCGCGAACGGCATCCCGCTGCCGCACGACTTCGCGGCGCGATAGATGTTGTAGTGATGGACGGCCGGGCCTCCGGGCGCGGTCCACGAGACCGTGACCCGGTTGGGCGCGGTGGGAGTCGCCGTGAGGCCGGTCGCGGGGTCCGGTACGTACACGTTCTGTGTGTGCTCGGCCGAGGGGTCGCTCATGCAACTGCCGATCAGGCCGCGGACGGTGTACGCCGTCTGCACCGAAGGCGAGACGGTGATCACGCGGCCATACGCCCCGTTCGACCAGAGGTAGCTCGTGTAGCCGGGAGTCGCCTCGAGCGTCACGCGGCTTCCCGCGCACGACGGGTTGGGCGAGCTCGAAGTGATGGACGGCGGCGCGGGAGTCGTACACGACGCCGTGACCTGCGCGCGCGAGATCCGGCCGAGCGCTCCCCCCTCGGTGGTCAGCTCGAAGACGAACTGGTCGTCGGTGTCGGGCGTGACGGTCGGGTTGCGCAGCGCCGGATTGGAGATCGTCGTGTGCGACCCCGCGGGCCGGCGGACGACGTTCCACGACCAGGACGTGGCCGTCTGCGGTGCGGTGTCGAGCTGCCGCGGGAGGCCCGTGCCGCCGGTCGGCGAGTCGATCGTCGCGAGGTCGTCGATCAGCGGCAGGCCCACGCGGATGCAGCGGTTGAAGAAGTCCGCCACGTAGAGCCGGCCCGAAGGATCGAAGGTGACGGAGTACGCGCTGTAGAACGTGGCGTCGGTTCCGATGCCGTCCTGCGCGCCCTCGTCATCGCACTTCCCCGCCACCGTCGTCACCACGCCGGTGCTCACGTTCAGCCGGCGGATCGTCGAATTCCAGTCCTCCGCGATGTACAGGTCGCCGTTCGGTCCGAAGGCGATCCCGCCGAGGATGCTGAAGCGCGCGCCGGAGCCGGTGCCGTCGAGACAGCCGGCGCTGTTGGTGCCGGCGATCCTGGTGACGACCGCGCCGGGGGTCGTGACCCTCCGGATGCGATAGCCCTGTCGCTCCGAGACGTACAGGGACCCGGAACCGTCGATCGCCAGGCCCCACGGCTCCCTGAACCTCGCGCTGGTGCCCGTGGCGTCCGTATCGCCGGCCGTCCCGTTTCCGGCGAACGTCGTGATGGCTTTGGTGACCCCGTCGATGCGGCGGATCTGGTGGCCGGTGACGTCGGTGACGTAGGCGTTGCCGGCGGGGTCGAAGACGATGTCGCGCGCGCCGGCCAGGGTCGCGCCGCTGGCCCAGGTGGTGACGTCTCCGGCAGGCGTCATCATGCGGATGGCGTTGTTGCCGGTGGAGCCGGTGTCGACGATGTAGAGGTTGCCGCCCGGTCCGAAGCGCATGCCGTGCACGAAGCGGAACCGCGCCGACGTGCCGTTGGCGTTGGTGAGGCCGGCCGCGAAGCACGACCCGGCGACGGTCGTGACCACGCCGGCCGGCGTGACCATCCGGATGCACGCGCCGCCGCTGCTGACGTACACGTTCCCGAAGCTGTCCGCGAGGACGAATTCCGGGTTCGTGAAGCGCGCGGCCGCGCCGGTCCCGTCGATCGTCGCGGCGGGATTGGACACGCCGGTGACGGTCGTGATGGTGTTGCCGCTGACGCGCCGGATGGAGTCGTCGCTGCCGGCGACGTAGACGTCTCCGTTCGGCGCGGCCGCAACGGAGTGGGGATAGTAGAGGCGGGCGGTGGGCCGGGTTCCGTCGATGTGGCCGAGCGCGGCGCCGCCTTCGCCGACGATGGTCGTGACCGCGAACGAGGGCGTCATCTTCCGGATGGCGTTGTTCTGCATGTCGGCGATCCAGAAGTTGCCGGAAGGATCGAGGGTGATGCCCGTGGGATAGAAGAAGCGGGCGGCGGTCCCGGTGCCGTCGAGGAAGCCGCTCGTGCCTCCGGCGACGGTGGTCACCACCCCCGCCGGCGTGATGCGCCGGATGCAGTTGTTGTTGGAGTCGGCGACGTAGAGGGAGTCGTCCGGCCCCACGACCAGGCCGGTGGGCGAAGAGAAGCGGGCCGCGGTTCCGGTGCCGTCCGCGAATCCGCTGCTGCTCGCGAGACCGGCGAACGTCGTCACCGTCCCGTCGGGGGCGATCTTCCGGATGTTGTGCAGTTGGTTGTCGGCGACGTAGACGGTGCCGAAGCGGTCGACGGCCAGCCCGAAGATCCCGGTGAAGCGCGCGGCGGAGCCGACGCCGTCCGCGGAGCCGGCGGTGGCGCTGCCGGCGAACAGCGTCATCGTTCCCGAGGGCGTCAGCTTCACCACCTCGGTCAGGTTGGCGACGTAGAGCATCCCGTCCGGCCCCACGGCGGTCACCCGCGGCAGGCCGAAGCTCCCCCCGCTGCCGGTGCCGGGTACGGTGGTCGTGGCCCCGTTGCCGAAGAGCGTGGAGACCGTGCCGTCGGCTTCCATCCGCCGCACGCGCGCGTTGTAGATGTCGGCGACGTAGAGGAGTCCATCCTGCGCGACGGAGAGCCCGCGCGCCACGTTGAACCTCGCATCCTGCGGCGTCTGCCCGTCCGCGTAAGCGCGGCCCCCCGGATAGCCCGCGACGTGCCGGAACGAATACGGCTGCGCCTCGAGCACGGCCCATGGAAGAACGACCGCGCAGAGGCAGACGAGGACGACGAATCGAGCGGCTCGAATCACGGAATGCTCCTGAGTGCTGTTGTGGGGTGACCGGAACGGATCAGTTCCTACCGTACCACGAAGCGGGCGCTCCCGTATGTCCGCTCCCGCGCGGCGTAACCCCCCTGTCATCCCGAGCCGGAAAACGGCGCGGTGCGCGCCGGCGATGAGGAGATGACACTGCCTGTGCGCCGGAGGCGCGACAGAAGGTAGCCGGTGGCAAGCGCGGAGCGCGCAGCCACCGGACCAGGGTCGCCCCATTTTCGGCCCCGGAGGGGCCGCAGAAGGCGTCTGGCGCCCCTTCGGGGCGCGCAATCTTCGCGATCCTACCCGGTGGCTGCGCCGCTT
>DASUSN010000196.1:0-4760 GCA_036375075.1 Thermoanaerobaculia bacterium
CCTGGAGGGAACGAGTGGGCATTTCCGAGCTGCTGATTGCGCTGCTGGCGATCTTCGCCGCTGCGAAGATTTTCGGTGAGCTCGCCGAACGGATCGGCCAGCCGGCCGTGCTCGGCGAGATGGTCGGCGGCATCGTCATCGGCGTCTCCGGCCTGCATCTGATCGACGCGCATGACCCGCTGTTGCACGTGCTCTCCGAGCTCGGCGTGCTTCTGCTCCTCTTCCTGATCGGACTGGAGACGGACATTCGGCGCCTTCTCTCTGTCGGCGGCGCGTCGCTGGCCGTGGCGGCGGCAGGTGTGGTTCTCCCGTTTGCGGCGGGTTACGGCGTGGGGGCGTGGCTGAACTATCCGGCCACGCTATCCGTCTTCCTCGGCGCCGCGCTCACTGCCACCTCGGTCGGCATCACCGCGCGCGTACTGTCGGATCTCGGCCACCTGAAAAGCGACGAGTCGCAGGTCATCCTCGGCGCGGCGGTCGTCGACGACATCTTCGGGCTCGTCCTGCTGACGGTCATCACTGCGGTCGCGGCCGGCGAGACTCTGACCGTCGGCGGCGTCGGCAGGATCTTCGCGGTGGCTTTCGGCTTTGTCATCCTCGCGGTCGTCATCGGTTCGTTGCTCGCGCCGAAACTGATCGCACTCATCACCAGGCTTCGTGTCGGGAAAGCACTCTTCTTCGCGTCGATCATGTTCGCCTTCGGCCTGGCGTGGCTTGCGTCGGCGGTCGGCTCCGCGCTCATCATCGGCGCGTTCGCGGCCGGCCTCATCCTGGCAAAGACGGAGCAGGGGCGCGACATCGAGCACGAGGTCTACGACGTCGCCCAATTCTTCATCCCGATCTTTTTCGTGTCGGTGGGCGCGGCGGTCGATCTCAGGGCGATCAATCCGTTCGCCGCAGACACGCGGCAGTTCTTCGTGATCGGCATGCTGCTCACGGTCGTGGCGATCGCCGGCAAGCTGCTCGCCGGGTACTTTGCCTTCGGACGGCCGCTCCGGAAGACGGTCATCGGCGTCGGCATGGTCCCGCGCGGTGAAGTCGGTTTGATCTTCGCGCAGCTCGGCCTCTCGGCCGGCCTCCTTTCGGCAGGCCTTTACAGCTCGGTTGCGCTGATGGTGATGATCACGACCTTCGTCGCGCCGCCGGCACTGCGAGCCCTGCTGAAGAAGTCCGCGACCACACCGGACGACGACGAGAGCGCGCTCTCCAACATCGTGAACGAGGCCCTGGACGACGACGAGGAACGGCGAGGGCCGGGAAACGCGGTCCGCTAAGCGTTGACGCTCATTTTTCGATCGCCCGCTCGATCTCCGCCACCAGCTCCTTCGGTGCGCGCGAGGCGTCGAGGCCGAGCGCGCCGTCCGGCTCTTCCAGGTCCGCGAACTGGCTCGTGACGAGGTCCGGGCTCATGAAATGGCCCGTGCGCTCGGCGAGCCGATGCGCGATGACGCCGCGGCCGGCATCGAGGTAGACGTAGCGGAGATCCTTCGCAGCGGCGCGCAGCCGCTCCCGGAAGCGGGCGCGCAGGGCGGAACAGGCGAGCACGATGTCCTCACCGGCGGCGTCGGCGCGCTCGATCAGCGCGCACAGCGACGCGAGCCACGGCTCGCGGTCGGCGTCGGTCAGCGGCACCCCGGCGCGCATCCGGGCGATGTTCTCCGGCGGATGAAAGTCGTCGGCGTCGAAGAACGGCCGGCCGAGACTCGCGGCGAGAGCGCGGCCGACGGTGGTCTTCCCGGAGCCGGCGACGCCCATCACCACGATGACCATGGTCAGACGGCAGCGTACGCGATCGTGGAGAGGAGCGCGTTCTCCGCCTGGCGGGAGTCGAGCCGGGTGTGCTGCACGACGATCGGCACGTCGCTCGCGATCACGCTCGCGAAGTCGGTGCCTTTCGGCACCGGCTCCGGGTCGGAGAGGTCGTTGAAGCGGAGGTGCAGCGTGCGGCGTGCCGGGACCGTCACGCGGTACGGTCCGGCGGGCTCGCGGTCGGCGAAGTAGATCGTCAGCGTGACGTGGGCGTCCGCGTCGCCTGCGTTGAGGATGCACGCCGTCTCGTGGCTCGTCATCGCGGGCGCGGGCCCGGTGCTCGTCTCCGGGATGTAGCCCTCCGCGATCGCCCATCTTGTGACACCGATTCGTTCTGCCATTCGTTCCTCCTCCTCGCCCGCTACGAGCGGTGCAGACAGCGTCGTACAGCTTCGAGCAATGCGCCGATGTCGAACGGCTGCACGATCGCGGCGCAGGCGGCGACCTCGAGGCGCGGCATCGTGGTGATCACGACCGTGCGCGCGACGAGATACGGCTTCGTCTTCTGCATGTGCTGCAGCAACGCCATCCCGGTCGGCTCGCGCGCGTCGATCGGACTCGGCGTGACGTTCACCTGCACGACGATGGCCGCGTAGTCGCCCGCGTCCGCCCGATCGACGGCCTCCACCGCCGCGCGGCCGTGCCTCACGGCAATCGTTTCGAAGCCCTCGCGCTGCAGCAGCGCGGTGGTCATCGAGCGCAGCGTCGCGTCGTCGTCGACGATCAGTATCCGCACGACGTATGGTTTACCAATATTCGTGCCGCCCCGATCGCGGCCGGCGGAGCTCAGTTGTGCGAGAGAGCCGGGCGCGCGGGCCAGTCGGCCATCACGGCCGAGATGTACTTGCGCATCTCGTCGTTCCCCGCGCCGGCTTCGCGGCCACACTCCGCCACATGATCGAGAACGGTGCGGTAAGCGTTGCTCCACTGTCTTGCGGAAAGCCGGATTGCTCTCTTGCAGTAGCAGCAACGAAACGAGGAGGGGGCACCCATGGCGCGATGATACTCCCGGTGGAGGCTTTGCGCCGTAAGCAAAAGCATGCGTGCGCTAGCCCTCCGTCGAGTCTGCTGGGTCGCCCGCGTCCCTGTCGTCCTCGTCCGCTCCCATGACGTCTGCCGTGGAGGGGCGGGCTGGCCGCGCCTCCGGGTGGCCGAGGACGCTGAGGGAGCCGTCGTTCTCGAGGACCACCATGAAGACGCCGTCAAGGTCGTGGAAGCCGGCCCGCCGGACGGCCATCAGCACCTCGTCCCGCGCCAGCCGCTCGCGGAGCATCACGGCCTCGTCGAACTCGCACCGGCGGAAGACCGCGACAGGCCGGCTCTTCACGAGCCGTTCGAACCAGCGGACGCGTACGGTCAGCCAGGCGACGGCGAACTGCAGCGCAACCAGCAACGCGAGCGCAAGCGCGCCGTCGGCGAGAGGCAGGCTTTTCGACGTGAGCACGCTCGCCAGAGTCGAGCCGACGGCGACGGTCACGATGAAATCGAAGGCGTTCAGCTTCGCCAGCGTCCGTTTGCCGCTGACCCTCAGGAACACGACCAGTGCCGCGTACGCGAGGACGCCGGCGAGCACCGTCTGCCCGAGCGAGGACCAGCTCTCGAAGAATGCGCCGCCGTTCATCACTGAAACGTCACGCAAGCCGCGTGCTCGAACGTGCGCGATTCGCTTGGCCTGCCATGCGACGGTGCTACACTGCCCCGAACGACACGTGCGCGATGGGAGAGGCATGGCAGACGCATCGAACCTCGAAGATGCACACTCGGTTCTGAATTCGTTTCGCTGTCTGGTGAAGTCGCTGCGGCTGGCCGACCGGGCCGGCCTGAAGGAATATGGACTCGGTGCGTCGCAGCTCTACGTTCTGCACGAGCTGAAGCGCGACGCGCCGCTGTCGATCAACGATCTCGCCGACCGCATGGCGACGGACCAGAGCACCGTCTCGGTGGTCGTGGCGAAGCTGATCGACAAGGGCTTCGTCGCGAGGGAGCGGTCGGAGACCGACGCGCGCCGTCTCGATCTCACCCTGACCGCCAAGGGGCACCTCGCTGCCAAGAAGCTCCCCCCGCCCATCCAGCACCTGATCATCGAAGGTGTGCAGCGCCTGCCGCGCGCGCGGGCGAAAGCGCTGGCTGAGTCGCTGCGGGACATCTGCGATGTCCTCGGCATAGCCGACCAGCATCCACCGATGTTGATGGACGACGACCCGAAGCCGGCGCCGAAGCCGAAGGCAAAGCGTGGGAACGGCAAGCCGGCGGCGAAGCGATCCGCGGCACGCCGCTAACCGCCGGCAGATGGTTTCGCGCGCGCGGCGGCCGGCGACTGCACGAGCAGCACCGGCCGCTCGCTTCGGAGCAGGAGCTCCTGCGACACGGATCCGAAGAGCATCCGCGTCAGACCGGAGCGGCCCCGCGAGCCGACGCAGATCATGTCGGCGCCGAATCGCTCCGCCTCGGCGCTGATGATCCGCGCCGCTTCGTCGCTGGTCACGATCTCGACGCTCACGCTGGCGGCCGAGCCGATGCGCACGAGCTGATCGAGCCGTTCGCGCCGGCGATCCGCTTCCGCCGCATCCTCCTTCTCCATCACGTGCACCACGCGCACCTCTGCGCCGCCGCGGGCGAGCGCGAGCGCCCAGGCCACGGCCGCGTTGCCGCGACGGGAGAGATCGGTGGCGGCGAGGATGCGCCGCACCTCGGGCGGCGCGATGTCCGTTTCATCGTCGCGGTCGGGGACGCAGACGACGCTCACCGCGGCGCGGCGCACGACGTCTCGAGATGTCGAGCCTTCCCACCATTGCCGCTCCTCGGCACGCCCGCGTCCGACGACGATCAGGTCGGCCTGCACGCGGCCTGCGATTCCGCCGAGGGCATCGCCGATCCGCCCGACATTCGACTCGACGATGACCTCGGTCTCGCCCGCCGCGCGCAGCACTTCGGCAGCCGATTCGAGCTCG
>DASUSN010000197.1:0-34290 GCA_036375075.1 Thermoanaerobaculia bacterium
CTTCAGCCCGCCCCTCCCGGTTGCACGTGCCACCGGGGAGGCGGGCTGAAGCCACGCCCTACATTGGGCTCAGGTGCGGCGGAGGAAGGGATCGGGGGTGCGCGAGAATGTGCGTGCAGTCGTTGCGCCCGATCGGCGCGCGAACTTTGCGATCGAGCGTTGGAAGATGCCGAGGACTTTGCGGGCGCGCTCGTCCTTTAACGCGGCGATCTCGGCGGCGGAGTGGGCAAGGGATACGAGCGCGCGGGCGTGCGACTCGCGAGTCCACTCCGCCACATCGGCGCCGCGGGGGATGTTGTCGAGGCCTTTGCGTTGATCCTCCTCAAGGTCGCGGAAGACGGAGCACCAGGCCAGGGCGTCGATGAGAGCCGGGACCTCCTCCGCGCGCGCCGTGCAGCCGGTGGTGTGGAGCATGAGGTTCACGGACAGCGAGAACGTGCGTCGGTGGTGTGCGTCGAGCTGCTCCGCGGTCCAGGTCTCGTGCCCGAGGACCCTCAGGCGATCGGTGCGCATGCAATCGACGAGGGCGAGGAACTCCTCCCGCGCCGCGGGAGTGATCTCGGCGAAGAACGCCCGCGCGAGACGCGACGTCAGCAGCTCGTCCACGACCTCGAGGGGCTCGCGTTTCGACGGGCGATCGCCGTCGAGCACGTCGTCGATCCATTGTGCCAGGCAGAAGCCGGTGCGCACGGCGCGGTAGCGGCGCCAGTGCAGCAGCGACGGGCCGTAGATGGCGAGGAAGATGACGAAGTAGCGGACGTGCCTCCGCGAGAAGCGCGCGCATTGCGCCAGGCAGCACAATTCGACCCACGTCGACTCGCGCTCTGCGACGCGCATCACCACCACCGCCAGCACGACGCCGCCGAGGATGTCGACGAGGTGGTGCTCCCACATGAACCACGTTGAGAGCGCGACGGCCGCGGCCCAGAGCCACCACGCGAATCGGCGGTACGCCCACGCGGCCGACACGGCGAACGCCACGTGCAGCGACGGGAAGTTGTTGTACGAGAGGTTCATCGCATCCGCGAGCCGGAACGCCCACGCGCTGGCCGGCGGCCGCGCCCACGCCACGGTCTGGGGAAACGCCACAAAGAACAACGTCGCGACGATCGTCTCCACCGACAGCGCGAAGGCGAACATCGGCGTGCGCTCGCGCAAGACCCACGGTGCCAACAACAGCACGGGCGTGATGGTCAGATAAACCAAGGCCGCCCACGGCACGAACGGCACGCGTTGCTCGAACGCGAAGTCCCACGACGGCAGCGGCCCCGGGAGCGTGGACGTCCACCACGATGCGCCGCCGTAGCAGACCGCGAAGATCGCGACGAACCACAAACATGCGCGAACGTTAGCGGTCATGGAAGCGGCCGAGGCCCGCGCCACATCCGGAAGTAGATCCGCCAGAACGACGGCCGCTCCTCCGCCGGGTCGATGTAGCGGCCGAGGTGCAGCCACGGGACCTGGGGGTGGCGGTGGTGGGCGAGGTGATGGTGATAGTTGAGGAACAACGCGCGGGTGACGGGGTTGACGCGCAGATTCCACGCGCCGTCCCGCACGTCGAGCTTCGAGAACGCGTGATCGGTGTACTGCAGGGAGCTCCAGTTCACCGCGAACGCGGCGTAGCAGAGCAGCCAGCCCGTCGCGGTGAGGTCGAGAGCGACGAACAACGACACCTGAACGGCGACCGTGAACAGCAGCTCGAGCCGGATCCGCGTCCGCGGCGCCTCGTCGAGGTGCGCGAACATCGACGACGCGCCGGTCTGGCTCGCACTCGCATCCCGCCGGGCGATATGGAACGCCGAGGGCCACAGCAGATACGCCAGACCGCCCAGCGGGACGAACACCCAGTACAGCCCCGTCAGGATCGCGTACCACTGCGCGCGCTTCAGCAGAGGACGATCGGACGGGCGGATGTAGTCGAACTGCTCGTCGACGGTGCGGTTGCGCGCGTGATGGGCGAGGTGAAAGACCCGCTGCAGCGAGAGCGACGTCGGGAAGAACGCCGCGGCGAACGTGCCGAGGAGCTCGTTGACGCGGCGGTTCGCGTGACCGATGCCGTGCACCGACTCGTGCAGCAGCGAGAACATCGTGTTGTTCACGAACGAGAACGCGATCGCCGCCAGCGCGATCTGCCACGGCGATCCGTGCGACGCCGTCCACAGCGCGCCGCAGCACGCCGACGCGGCCGCCACCGTCAAGGCGAGATTGAGCGTCCCGGGGATCACGCGCGTTTTCTAAAGAGCAGACGCCCGAGGATCAGGCCGAGGATCAGCGCCACCGCGGCGGCGCCGATGCCCACCGTCCACATCGCCTTGCGGTAGCGGTCGACGATCGGGTTCTCGAACACGTTCGCCGAGTAGTGGAACGCGGCGATCACCCAGCGGTCGCCGTTGCGCACCATCGTGCAGGTCCAGCGCCCCTGGATGTCGAACGTATCGCCGTTGGTCAGCTCGTAGTGGTCCTTCGAGCTGCCGAGGGCGATCCCGGTGTCGCCGCCGTAGAGCGTGGTCAGCGCGTCGACGTCGAACGAGACCTTCACGTCCTTCACGATGTGCCCCGGCGCGGTGAGCATCTTCGCAAAGTAGGCGCGGATCTGCTCCGGGCCGCGGCAGACGTCGCCGTTCATCGTGGTGAAGACGACCTGCGGGTCGACGTTGGCGACGATCGTGTCGAGATCGCGCTCGTTGAGCGCCTTCTCCATCGTGGCCTTGAGCTGGCGCAACGCGTTGTGCGTCGCGGCGTCGGGCTCCTGCGCGTACAGCGGAAGAACGGCGGACAGCAGCAGGAGGGGGAGCAAACGCTTCATGACTTCTCCTCGCCCGAGTATTCGGGCAGATCGCACAGAAAGCGGTAGCAGGCGTTGATGGTCTGGTCCTGGTTGTCGAGAAACCCGGCCGGGAAGCGGATGCCGCCGAGGGCCTGGACGTCGCGGTAGAGGAAGGCGGTGAACAGCGCCGCCGACACCCGCGCGTGGATGCGGTGCAGGCCAAACTTCCTGCGCGGCACGCCGAAGATCGGCAGGATCGACACACCCGTACGCGTCGGGCGCAGCGACACCATCAGGTACCCGCGCCGCCGGCGGATGCGCGACTCGACCATGATGATCGTCCCGCCGGAGCAGGTGACGTTCACGCGGATGTCGTTGCCCGACAGCGCGCGCATCATGCGGTCGCTCCAGCCGTCGCCGGTGACCGAAGTCGCGTAGTCGCACGTGAACGTGAACGGGTCGGGATAGCCGAGCTCCGGCGCGCTGCGCAACTGGCGGCGATGCACGGTGCCGAGGTGGGTCATGTCGAACGCGTTCGCGACCGGGACGTACCAGGGGCACTCGATCGAGACCGCCCGGCCCGCGCGGAAATGCAGCGCCTCGTCCGGAACGGTAAACCCGGGGATCGGGTAGGGCAGGTCGCCGAGCTGCACGAACACCATCCCGAAGCGCTCCGCCGCGCGCACCCGCGGCGGCAGCGCGCGCGGCGCCGCGCCGGGCACCTTCACGCAGCGCTCGCCGTACTCCCAGTGATGCAGCGGGCAGCGCAGGCAGTCGTCCACGACCGTGCCGTGCGCGAGGTCCACGCCCTGATGCAGGCAATGTCCGGGCACCGCCTGCACGCCTCGGCTGCCGCGGAACACGACCAGCGACTCGTCGCCCAGCTCGAAGCGGCGCACGGCGCCGCGCGGCAGCTCGCGGCTGGCGCAGACGAGGTACCAGCCCGGCACGAGCCGCGGCGGTCGGCCGGCCGCGCTGAAGGGCAGAGCCTGCCGCATGCCTTCCGCCTGAAGCACTTTCGTCACCCGAGCTTCACCGCTTCATCTTCGAGGGAGGAACCGAATGCGTGCAGTATAGACGCGAATGCACGCGTTGCTTCTCGCCGCCACGCTCGCGACCGGAGCCTTCACGGAGAACATCCCCGCACGCTCCGACGCCACGCAGACCTACACCCTCTATCTGCCGTCCTCCTACGACGCGAAGAAGACCTATCCGCTGCTGCTGGTCTTCGATCCGCGCGGCCGCGGCACATCGGCAGCCGAGATCTTCCGCCCGGCGGCCGAGGAGTACGGGTGGATGCTCATCAGCTCGAACCAGACCCGCAGCGACGACGACTCCGCGCCGAACGACCGCGCGGTGCGGGCCATGCTCGCCGAGGCGGCCGTGTATCCCGTGGACGTCAAGCGCATCTACGCCACCGGCTTCTCCGGGACGGCCATGCTCTCGTGGGACGTCGGCATCCGGACGAAGATGCTCGCGGGCGTGATCGGCGTGGGCGGGCGTCTGGTCGAGAACGTGCCGCCGGCGAAGTTCAACTTCGCGCACTACGGCTTCGCGGGCGAGCGCGACTTCAACAATCGCGAGATGCGCCAGATCGACGAGATGCTCGAAGGCGTCGTCCCGCACCGCTTCCAGTCCTTCGACGGCGAACATCGCTGGATCACCCCCGAGCTCGCGCGCGAGGCGCTGGGCTGGTTCGAGGTGCTCGCGGGGAATCAGAGCGTGCGAGCGAAGGTGCTGGCCGCGGATATCGCGGCGGCGGAGAAACTCACCGGCCTCGCCGCCTGGCGTCACTGGCGCGCCATCCAGCAGACCTATGGCGGCTTCGAGGATCGTCTGGCGAAGCTCGACGTCTCGCGGGAGCTGGCCGACGAGAAGAAGTGGGACGAGTGGGCGGCGAAGTATGTCGAGCGCCTGGCCTCGGCCTCGACGACCGTCCGGGCCATGAACAATCCCAAGCCCGCCGACGCCGCCCGCGTCCTCGGCCTCAAGGACCTGCAGAAGCGCGCCGAGCGTCCGGGCGCAGAGGGCGCGTCCGCGAAGCGCGTGCTGGCGATGGTCTTCGCGCAGGCGGCGTTCCGCCTCCCGCCGCGCTTCACCGAGCGCGGCGAGCACGCCGCCGCCGCCGCGTTCCTCGGCGTCGCCGCGGAGATCCAGCCCGGCCGCGCGGACCTCTGGCGGGAACTGGCCGCCGCGCACGAGCGCGCCGGCAACCGCAGCGCCGCCCAGGCCGCGCAGCAGAAAGCGCAAGGACTGGCCGGGCCGCGCTGAAGCCGGTTCCTCGGGTTCCTCGGAGTTCCTCGGAGTTCCTCGGGGGGGGATCCGAGTTTCTCGGAATCGGGGGTGGGGGCCCCCTCCGAAGCACTCCGAGGAACCGAGGAACTCCGAGGAACCGCCGCCTCCCTGGCCCCGCCTTCGCAATAGTTATTCTGCGTGACGAACAGAGCCGTTGTCGCTCTCATCCTGACTCTCACGCTTGCTGCGCCCCTCTGGGCGCAGATGGACACCGAAGGGCTGCCGCCCGAGGCGCCGCGCACCGGCACGATCATCACCATCGACGTCTCGACCAACCAGGCCTACCTCTTCCGCGACGGGCAGCTCGTCCGCAAATCCGCCGCGGCCACCGGCTCGGACAAAGTCCTGCGCCAAGGGCGCAAGGTGTGGTGGTTCCGCACGCCGCGCGGGAAGCACACCGTGGTGCGCAAGATCACCGATCCGGTGTGGACCAAGCCGGATTGGGCGTTCGTCGAGGAAGGCCGGAAGATCCCGCCGCCGGACTCGCCGCTCCGCAAGGAGAAAGGCACGATGGGCAAATACGCCCTCGACCTCGGCGACCGCGTGATGATCCACGGGACGAACGACCCGAAGTCGATCGGCCGCCGCGCATCCCATGGCTGCATCCGCCTGCCGAACGACATGTTGAAGGTGCTGTGGAAAGAGGCCGCGGTGGGCACCGAGGTGTACATCTTCGACAGCCAGCCGCGGTACGCGTCGAAGGGCGGGTTGAGCGATCTGGATCTCGTGCTGGATTAGGGGTGGTGGGGCGCAGCCCCGAGCGAAGTCGAGGGGCCAACTTAGCACCTGCGCCGCGTGATGCACGCAGCGGTGCACGCGCATCCGCCTGTCGTTCCGCGCGGCGTTGCTGCTAAGTTGGCCCCTCGACTGCGCTCGGGGCTGGGGGAAAATCCCGTTCCAAGCGGGCCAGCGCGCGCGTCAGATCCTCGTGCGCGCCGACGAGCAGCATCGTGTCGCCCGCCTGCAGCGGCTCGGCGACCGGGAGGGGGGACAGCGCGCGGCCGTCGCGGAGCAGGGCGGCCACGGCCACGCCGTCCCGCGTCAACTCGAGCTCCTCGATGCTCTTCCCCTCCGCGTGCGTATCCGGCAGCACGAGGTACGTCTGCGACGTCCCTCCGGCGAACAGCGCCGAGAGCCGGCGGTGATCGGTGGCGCGAACAGCGGGGTCGCGCAGCATGAGGTAGCCTTCGTCGCGGAGCGCGCGGAGCTGGTTGGCGACGATGTTCTGCGGCACGCACAGCACGCGCAGCGCGCGCTCGACGATCTCCAGCGACGTCTCGAACTCCTCGGGGATGATCTCGTCCGCGCCGAGCTCGCGCAGCCGCTCGACCTCGGCCACGTACCGCGTCCGGACGATGATGTGGACGGTGGGATTCAGCTTGCGGCAGAAGCTGACGATGCGGCGCGTGCCGTCGGGATCGGAGATGGCCACGATGACGGCGATGGCTTTCTCGATGCCCGCGAGCTCGAGGGCCTGCGGGTCGGCCGCGTCGGCGAGCAGCGCGCGGCTGCCGCTCTCGCGCGCGGCGACGAGCCGGTCGGAGTCCTCGTCGAGGACGACGTGGCGAATGCGCGTGGACACGAGCACGCGCGCGACGTTCTGTCCGTTCAGCCCGTAGCCGACGATGATGATGTGCCGGTGCAGCGGCTCGTCGCCGTGCGGCGCTTCCTCCTCGGCGCCGGTCTCGTGGATGTGCTCGGAGACCCACTTGCCCGCGCTGACGAGCAGCGGCGTGGCGGCGAGCGTCACGACGGCGACGGCGACGAACGTCTGTTCCGTCGCGTCGCGGAGCAGTCCGACGTCCTTGCCGGCCTGGGCGAGGAGGAAGGAGAACTCACCGATCGGAGCGATTGCGAAGGCCGCGCGCGCGGACGTCCTTCGCATCGCGCGCGACAGCCGGAAAGCGGGGTACGCGGCGACGACCTTGACGACGATCACGCCGAGGACGATGGCCAGGATCAGGCCCGGGTTCCGGAACACGAACGCGGGATCGAGCAGCATGCCGATGGAGGTGAAAAACAGCGCGGAGAGGAAGTCGCGGAAGGGACGGAGGATCCCCTCGATCTCGTGGATGAACTCCGTGTCGCCCACGACCAGGCCGGCCGCGAACGCGCCGAGGGCGGGGGAGACGCCGAGGGCCTGGGCGATGGCGATCGTGCCGACCATGAGCACGATGGCGCCGGCGGTGAACGCCTCGCGCGAGATGCGCGCGGTGGCCCGGAAGAGCAACGGCACGAGCCCGCGCGCGACGATGATCAGCACGATCACGCCGACGATGGCGACGACCACGCGCTGCCCGACCACGCCGATGCTGGGCGCGCCCTTCGCGCCGGCCGCGAACGCCGGGACGAGGAGCATCAGCGGAATGACCGCGAGGTCCTGAAAGAGCGATACGCCGAGGAAGCGGCGGGCGAAGGGCGCGGCCACTTCGTCGCGCAGCGTGAGGATCGGCAGCACGACCGCCGTCGACCCGAGCGCGACGAGCACGCCGTAGAACACGCCCAGCCGCGGCGCGGTGCCGAGCGCCATCGCGATCGCCGCGACCAGGGCGATCGTCAACCCCATCTGCACCGGACCGCCGAGGAACGCCGTGCGCCCGAGGGCCTTGAGCCGGCCGAGGGGGACGTGCAGGCCGATGAAGAAGAGGATCAGCGCGACCCCAAGCTCCGCGATGACCTCGATCCGTTCGACGTCCGCGATCAGCCCCACCGCGTGCGGTCCGATGACGATCCCGGCGACGATGAAGCTCAGCACCTCCGGCACGCGGAACCGCCGCCCCAGGAAGAGGAGCGGAAAGGCCGCGAGCAGGATGATCGCGACGTCGATGAGCAGCGAGTCGCTGTGCATGTGCGGCGCATTCTACGTTTGGAGACCCGCGCGCGACGCGCTGTATCCTGTTCGGGATGAAGACGCGCTCGAAGGCGATCGTCGGCACCGTGCTCGCGGCGGTCGCCGTCGCCGGTCTCCTCTTCGCGTCGATGATCCGCCGCGGCTTCAGCGCGCGCGACGAGCCGTCGCGAATCGAGGCCGTGCTGGCCCGCGCGATGCGCCGCTGGGCCGCCCCGTCCGATCTGCGCGGCATGAAGAACCCCGTGCCGCTCACGCCGGAGATCCTCGCGGACGGCCGCGCGCATTTCGCCGACCACTGCGCCTCCTGTCACGGCAACGACGGGAAGGGGAGCGGGATCGGGACCCAGATGTACCCGAAAGCGCCCGACATGACCCTGCCCGCGACCCAGGAGCTCTCCGACGGCGAGCTGTTCTCCATCATCGAGAACGGCGTCCGCCTCACGGGGATGCCGGCCTTCGGCACCGGCACGGCCGAATCGGCCCACGCCAGTTGGGGCCTCGTCCACTTCATCCGCCACCTGCCGAAGCTCACCCCGGCCGAGCTTGCGGAGATGGAGAAGCTCAACCCGAAGTCGCCCGAGCAATGGCAGCAGATGCAGGAAGAGGAAGCGTTCCTCGCGGGAACGCAGTAGGGGGAAATGCGGGACGGGCCGGGGGCCCTAGCTCGCGCTCCCGGTCAGGTTCTGGATCGCGACCACCAGTTGGTCGATGTCGAACGGCTTCCGGAACACCGCCTTGACGACCGTCTCCGGGAGCTCCTGGAGCGATCGAGGCCCGGCGGCGGAACAGACGATGACCGGGACCGTTTTCTCCCCCGTGGCCAGGAAGTCGATGACCGCGCGGCCGTCGACCCGCGGCATCATCATGTCGAGGATGACCAGGGCGTAATCGTTCTCCCGCAACCGGGCAATCGCCTCCGCTCCTTCCGCCGCGATCTCGGTCGTATAGCCGAAACGGCGGAGCAGCGCCGACAGCAGGTTCTGCGTCGGCACATCGTCTTCGACGATGAGAATCGGGAGCGCTAGCTTGTCCACCACGGAATGCGCCCGACACCATACAACAATGGCAAGCGCGGCGCAGCGCCCCTTCAGAACGTCGTCGTCACGCCGAGGCGGAAGGCCCGCTTCTCCACCGGGTGGAAGTGCACGTCGTCGATCCCGCCGGCGGACTCGCCCGGCAACCGCGACGTGTAGAAGTAGTCGATGTCGCTCACCGACGCGTCCAGGACGTTGAACACGTCCAGGTCGAAGCGCACTCGCGGCGCGACGCGGTAGCCGGCGCGCAGGCTGACCAGGCTCGAGGCCTTCGAGCGGACGCTGTCGTCCTCGATGAGGGGGCGGGGACCGAAGTAGCGGTACCGCAGCTCGCCGGACAGGCCGCGCACGTCGATGACGCTCAGGCCGGCGGAGGCGACGCCTTCGACCGCGCCCGGGATGCGATCCCCCGCGACGTCGTCGTCGCGGAAGCGCGCGCGGGAGTAGGCGTAGTCCACATCGAGGGCGAGCCAGTCGCGCACGTTGTAGTGCGTGGCCACCTCGATCCCCGCGCGCCGGCTCGGCCGGCTGGCCTCGGTCGTGCCGGCGTCGCCGACGAAGAGCAGCTCGGACGCCATGTCCAGTCCCCAGAGCGAGGCGGTCAGGTGAAAGCGCGGCACGGGCGTCGTGCGGACGCCGATCTCGGCTCCGCGCGTCCGGACCAGCGGGGTGACGCGGTCGGCCGGGTCGCCCGTGGCCGGATCGAAGCAGATGGTCGCCCCTCGGGCGTCGTTGCTGTGGAAGCCCGAGCCGGCGTTCGCGTAGAGCTCCGTGTTGCGCCACGGTCCGAAGACCATCGTCAGCTTCGGGCTGAGGATCGTCGCCTCGGCCCGCCCGGAGTTGCGGGGATCGGCCGAGGCGACGTCGAAGCGATAGCGGTCCGCGCGGACGCCGGCGATCGTGCGCAACCAGCGCCGCCACTGGATCGACGTCTGCCCGTAGACGCCGCCGCCGGTCTCGCTCACGTCGTCCTGCCGCGTGGTCTCGAGGCGCACGCGCTGGCGGGTGCGGTACAGGCCCACGTTGCCGATGCCGTCGTGACGGAGCTGCACGCCGGCGACGTTCTCGGCGGAGATGCCGCCCCACTTCGCGAGCCAGCGGTGGCTGGCGCGGAGCCCGCCCACGAAGCGGTCGTCCGCCTGCTCGAACTGATCGCCGTTCACGGGATCGTCGAGGAAGTAGGTGAAGTTGGAGAAGAGCTGCAGGCGGTACCGGATGGCATACGCGCCCGCCTGCGTCAGCGACGAAACGGAGCTGCGCTGCCACTCGCCGGCGAGCGAGTAGCGGGAGGTCTTCCCGCCGCTGCTCGGGTCGACGAGGCCGAAGCGCGAGAGGGCGCCGGAGGTCACGGCGCGGCCGGGGATCTGGTCGGTCGAGCTCCACTTCGCGTCGTAGCCCATCGCGGTCACGCTGAAGCCGCCGCGTTGATCGCCGCGCGTGTAGCGGAGCAGGCCGTTGACCTTCCGGAAATCGTCCGGCCGCACCCACGGACCGTCGTTCGTCCCGGCTTCGACGGCGTAGAGGAGATAGCCGTCGGCGGCGCGCGGCGACGCCGCGAACAGCACGCGTCCGAAGCCCGCCGTGCCGCCCTGCAGCAGCGCCAGCGGCCTGTCGAGCAGGCTCACGTAGCTCACGTTCACCGCCCCCGCGCTCGCGAAGTCTCCCTCCTCGGCGTAATACGGTCCCTTCTTGTACTGCACGCCGCTGATCAGCTCCGGGATGAGGAAGTTCGCGTCGGCGTAGCCCTGCCCGTGGCCGTGCGTGGGCATGTTCACCGGCACTCCGGCGACCGTCACGGCGATGTCGGTGCCGTGGTCGAGGTTGAAGCCGCGGAGGTAGTACTGGTTGGCCTTCCCTTCGCCGCTGTGCTGGCTGACGATCACGCCCGGGACGGTCTCGAGGATCTCTCCGGCGCGCCGGAACGGGCGGCGGTCGATCTCCGCCGCGGTGATGACCCCTTCGCTGGCCGAGCCGGCAATGCCGATCAGATCGTTCACCGGCTCGTCGAAATCGGAGAGATTGCGGAACGTCTGCTTCGCCGTGACCACGACGTCGGCGCTGGAGGAGAGGTAGAGCGTCGTGTCGACGCGTGCGGTCGCGCCGTCCGCGACGGCGACGCCGCGGCGCACGACCGTGGCGAAGTTGAGCAATTGGAAGGTGACGTCGTACGTCCCGGCCGGAACGGCGAGCACGTACGCCCCGTCCGCGCCGGTGACCGCCGCCCGCACCTCACCGGAAGCCGCCGCTTCGATGGTGACGCCCGGCAGCACGCCGCCGGTCGAATCGACGACCCGTCCAGCCAGCGTTGCCTGCTGCGCCGGCGCCGCGCCGGGAAAGGCGAGCACCCACACCGCGACGGCGAGCGCCGCCGTCCTCGAGCTGTTTCTCCACACGTTCATCCGCTCCCTACGTTTCCGCACCGTCCCCGGATTGCCACGCGCGGCGAGCGAGCAAGAGCAACGCCGCAAACGCGCCCGAAGAGTAGGTTTGTGCCGGTAGGTTTTTGGCCTTCGCACTCCTGACGACGGCAGAGACGTAACCCCCTGTCATCCCTCGCTACGCTCGGGATGACAGGGGGGCCCTCTGCGCCCGCCCTCCGGGTCCCATATGGAGTGCGGAGGCAACCGACCGCCTCCGCTTTCGTATTCGCGCGTTCGCGCGCTGAGGCTCCCGAATAGGAAAGCGAAGGCGATTGGAGGCTGTCTCAAATGTAGGGCGTGGCTTCAGCCCGCCCCTCTCGTGGGCGGGGGCATTCCGCGGGGCATTCCCCCTCCCCGTCCGAGAGGCGGGCTGAAGCCACGCCCTACATTTGAGACAGCCTCCAATCGCCTCCGCACTCCATACGGCGCGCTGCGCTCGCCCGTGCGTGCGAGGGGCCGGCTAGCGCGTGAACGGCCGATCCGGGCCGCGCTTCTCCTGGGAAATCGCGCGCAGCCGTTCGCAGAGCTCCGAGACGACCTCCGCCACCTCGTCGGAGCTGAGCTTCTTGGTCAGCTCGCGGGTGATCGTTTCGAGGCTGGTAATGACCGAGGAAAGCTCGATCGGGATCACACGGCGTGCGGGTTCGTCGGCCACGGAAATGGGGGAAGCAAGAATCGAGCTGACGACCGCGGGCTCTGCCGCGTAGAGCGCCGTCAGCTCGGTGCTCGACCCGCCTCCTGAGGGGCACGGATCGCCGCGAGCTCAGTCGATCGCGTCGACGGTCTTCCGGTCGAACTGCACCTGCGGGTAGAGCGACCGCATGTGCTCGTACGCTTCGAGGATCACCGTGTTCACCCCGCCCTCCCAGTTCGTGTCGCGGAGGTGATACTCCTTGTCGGTGAGCGTCTCGATGCCGAGGTCGAGGCAGAGGTTCTGGCCCGTCCGCTCGGCGCAGGTGAGCCATACCCGGCGGATCACTTCGGGGCGGAGAGAGAAGTTGCGGTCCGAGCCGCGCTCGTTGTGCCAGAGCATTCCGGATGAGCCGACCTCGAGCCGGCCGTTTCCTCGCGATCTGGTTCCGCCGAAGAAGCCGGTCCCGATCTCGGTCAGGCCGCTGAAGCTGCGGACGCTCGAGCCGGGCGTGACCTCGACCGGCCCGGCGTCCGGTGCGGATGCGCAGGCCAGGGAAAACAATGTCAGAAGAACGACCATGGGGAGAGCGTGACGCTTCATGAAAAAATCTCCGTTCGCAGAGCGTACCGAGCAATTCGCAGGCCGGGTCGCGGCCGCGTCCAGAATCGCGGCCCCGGAGCGCCGGCATCCTTGCCGGCCGCTACGCCCGCGTGACCTCACCCGGCCGGCAATTCGACGGTGAACGTCGCGCCGCGATCCGTTCCGGGGCTCTCCGCGGTGACGGTGCCGCCGTGCAGCTCGACGACCGTGCGGATGATGAAGAGGCCGAGGCCGAGGCCGCCGTGGGCTCTGGTCGTCGACGCGTCGGCCTGGCGGAACGGTTCGAACAGGAAGGGGAGGAACTCCGCGGCGATGCCCTGTCCCGTGTCCTGCACGGTGAGCCGCACGAGCGGGCCGGCGTGCGCGATGCGGATGGTGACCGATCCCTCCGCCGGAGTGAACTTGATCGCATTCGACACGAGGTTCCAGATCACCTGCTGGAGACGCCGTTCGTCTCCCACGATCTGGGGAAGCGCGGTTGGGAAGCCGGTCAAAATCTCGACCTTGTGCGCGGAGGCGGCCGGATGCAGCGAGGCGATGGCGGCATGCGCGACCGCCAGCAGATCGACGGGCTGCCGCTCGCAGGTGAACTTTCCCGACGCGATCCGCGAGACGTCGAGGACGTCTTCGATGAGCTGGGCCTGCGCGGACGCGCCGTGCTCGATGGCCTCGACCGCAAACGCCGCTTCCGGCGCGCTCAGGCCCATGCGCAGGAGACGCGCCCAGCCGAGGACCGCGGTGATCGGCGTTCGCATCTCGTGAGACAGCGTCATCAGGAACTCGTCCTTGACGCGATTCGCGCGGCGCAGCTCCACGGCCTGCTGCTCGACCTGCTGCCGCGCGCGGACCTGCGCGGTGACGTCGGTGCCGTGAGCGAACACGCCGTCGATCCGTCCCTGTCCGTCCCGCGTCGGCTGGTACACGAAGTCGACGAACCGCTCCTCGATGTCCCCGCCGCGGCGCAGCAGCACGCGCACCTCGGTTCCGGTGAAGGGCGTGCCGGTCTCGTAGACGCCGTCGAGCAGCTCGAAGAAGCCCTGTCCCTCGATCTCCGGCAGCGCCTCGCGGACGGGCAGTCCGATGAGCGTGCGGCCTTCGCCGACGAGGTGCATGTACGAGGGGTTGGCCTCTTCGAAGATGTGATTCGGCGCGCGCAGGCGAGCCATGAAGGCGGGGGCCAGCTCGAAGATCTCGCGGAGGTTGACGCGCTCGCGATCGAGCGAATCGCGCAGGTCGCGGACCACCGTCACGTCGGTGCTGATGCCCACCCAGCGCCCGATCGCCCCCTGCGCGTCGCGGATGGGATGTGCGCGGGTCAGGAACCAGCGGTACTCGCCGTCGTGACGCCGGAGCGGAAACTCCATCTCGAAATCGGCGCCGGTGGCGATCGCCGCCGTCCACCGGTCCACGACGGTCGTGAGCAGGGAAGGGTCGTGCACCCGCTGCCATCCCCAGCCGGCCATCTCCTCGAACGTCGCGCCGGTGTACTCGTACCAGCCGCGGTTGTAGAAGTCGATGGAGCCGTCCGGACGCGCCGTCCATCCGAGCTGCGGCATCCGATCGAACAGCTCGCGGAACCACTGGAGCTCGCCGGCCGCGGGTTCGTGAACGCTCGGACTGGTCCGCTCGTCCTTCAACTCCACGCTCTCTGCGATGAGACTGCCGGTCGGGGGGACGTCATACCTGGTTGTCTGCCTTCCGCGTGCCAGAGCCGGCGTCTCAGCCTCCTTCGCCCGGATTTGATTTACGCTACCGTAAAGATCAGCAGGATTCTTGCATTTGTTCCTTCCAGATCTCCGGCGTCTCGTGAATGGTCGCGGTCCGGTCAGGGATCCCGAGGGGGGAAGTGACGATGGTCGTGACGACGCCGGAACGGAGCAGAACGAAACTCGAGCGCAAAGTGTTCGAGCCTTTATGGCTCCGCGCGGTCCTCGATGACGGAGACGCCGGTTTCCTGATCGAGGCGGACGAAGAGATCGCGTATGTGAACCGCGCCTATACGGCGTTGCTCGGATACGACTACCCGGCTCAGCTTCGCGGGCAGCACCTGTCGCTGATCGTGGCCCAGGAAGACGCGCCGCGGCTGCTCACCTTCAGCCGGATGCGCGTCCGGGAGGAGCCCGCGCCGCGGAATTACGTCTTCGCGGCAAGGCGGCGCGACGACTCCGTCATCCGCCTGCGGGCGTCCGTTTCCGCAGCGCGGATGGAGGGAGCGGTCGTGATCGCCACGATGGTCCTGCCCGACGAAGGGCCGGCGACCGCCGCTGTTGTTGCGCCCATTGCGTCCCTGGCGGCGGACACGCACGGGCGGCTGTCCCCTCGCGAGACCGAGGTCATGGAGATGATCCTGGCCGGCAAGCGCATGAAAGAGATCGCGCACGCGCTCGACGTCAGCCCCAAGACCGTCAGCACGCACCGCACGCGCCTGATGCAGAAGCTCGGCCTCACCTCGATCCGCGACCTCTTCCAGTACGCGCTCACGCACCATCTCATCGACTGGAGCTGACGCCGCGCCCGCCGTGCGCGGCAGGGAGTAACCGGACCTGCGGGTCCGTTGTTCATTGCAGCGGTACGACACCGGGACCTCTTGCCTCCTTCTGTCGCGACTTGGGAACAGGCGCAAGCGAGGAGGTCGTATGGTGAAGGAATCAGAACGTGCCGCGGCGCGGGAAGACAATGCTCTTCTGGCTGCTCTTCCGGTGCGCGAGCGGAACGAAGCGCATCGATCGTCGGAGCTCTACGCGCTGGACTTCGGCGCCACGGTGCTGCACGCCAACACGCCCTCGGCGTTCGCGTTCTTCCCCATTCGCGGGGCGATCTCGCTGGTCCGGCGCCTGACCACCGGACCGA
This sequence comes from Thermoanaerobaculia bacterium, assembly GCA_036375075.1. Classification (GTDB taxonomy): domain Bacteria; phylum Acidobacteriota; class Thermoanaerobaculia; order Gp7-AA8; family Gp7-AA8; genus QHVT01. The sequence continues at coordinate 15,452 of DASUSN010000197.1, forward strand.
CGGTGGAAGTCGGCGTCGTCGGCAGGGAAGGCATGGTCGGCATCGACATCGTCATGGGCGCCGTCACGCAGCTCAACGACGGAATCGTCCAGGGCGAGGGCTCGGCGTGGCGCATGTCCGCGGAGCACCTGCTGGTCCGCTTCCACCGCCGGCGCGAACTGCAGCGGCAACTGCTCCGGTTCACCGATGCGTTCATCACGCAGGTCAGCCAGACCGCGGCGTGCAACCGCGCTCACGACATGGAAGCGCGTCTCGCGCGGTGGCTCCTGATGATGCAGGACCGCGTGGCGGCCCCGCAGATCCGCATGACCCAGCAGTTCCTCGGACAGATGCTCGGAGCGCGCACCGCGAGCGTCAACGAAGCGGTGCAGAAGCTCGAAGCGGCGGGCGTCATCGGGCACCGGCGCCAGGAGATCACCATTCTCGACCGCGAAGGTCTCGAGCGGATGGCCTGCGAGTGCTACGGCATCGTCCGCCGCGTCTACGAACAGCTCCTCATGAACTGAGACCGGCCGCGGACGGGGCGCGAGGCAGCGTGACCGAGAACGACGCGCCGGTCCCTTCTCCATCGCTGCGCGCGGAGATCGACCCGCCGTGCAGCTCGACGATCGTGCGGACGATGGACAGACCGAGGCCCAGGCCGGGATGGTCCCGTTTTCCGGCCGGCTCCTGCGCGTAGCGGTCGAAGACGCGGGGGAGGAACTCGGCGCTGATGCCGCGGCCGGTATCGCGCACCTCGATGCACACGGTGTCCCGCTGCACGCGCATGTCCACCCGGACCGTCCCGCCGGGAGGGGTGAACTTGATGGCATTCGTGAGCAGGTTCCAGAACACCTGCTGCAGGCGGATGCGGTCGGCATCGACGGGTACGGCCTGGTACGACGGCGGAACGATCAGCGTGATCTCCTTCAATTCCGCCGGCAGACGCACGCCCTGCACCGCGATCTCGACGGCCTCGTGCACGAGCTGCCGTTCGCGGGTCAGCGTGAGCTTGCCGCTGCTGATCCTGGCCACGTCGGAGAGATCGGCGATGAGCTGCGCCTGCATCCGCGCGCTCGCCGAAATCGCCGCCAGCGCGCGGCGCTGGTCTTCGTCCTCGATCTGCCGCTGCAGCAACTGCGTCCACCCGAGAATCGCGGTAAGCGGATTGCGCAGCTCGTGGGCGACGGTGGCCAGCAGCTCGTCCTTCGCCTCGTTCAGCTCGCGCTCGCGCGCGAGGTCGGCCCTCTGCCGCGCCGCCGCAATCTGGTCCGTGACGTCGCGCATGGCCACGACGGCGCCGAGGAGCTCCCCGTGGTCGCCGTAGAGCGGGCCTCCCGTGCAGATCACCGTCCGCGCCTCCTGGTTCCGCGGCGCGATCACCATGACCGCGTCGCGCACGGTCTCGCCGTGCAGCGCCCGGAGGAGCGGGACGTCATCGGCAGGCATGGGCGTGCCGTCGGCGCGATAGAGCGAATAGCGCTCGGTCCACTCGGCGGAAGGGATCGCCTCTTCGCCGAGGCCGTGGAACTCGCGCGTGGCCCGATTGAAGAAGGAGAGCGTGCCGCTCGCGTCGCATGCGACCACGCCCTCACTGAGGTTCTCCAGGATCGCCCAGAGCAACTGCTGGCGATTCGAGCCAAACAACGGAGCCCCGCGGGGGCGTACGCTCTTTGCGGTCGCTTCGCTGCCCGAGGCCGGCCGGCCGCTGCGGTGCCCCGCGGAACGGCCGGGATCGGTGCTCATGACCGCTCCGCCCGGGAGTCGACAGCGTCCGTACGAACAGAGCTGCCGGAATCGGATTTCATGGATCTCCTCGTGACGCTCGACCGCCGGCACCGCGCGGAGGGTGTGGGACAGCTAGCTGAATACGTGTGGACTTATGTTGCACCCGTTCGGTGCGGAAGTCGAGTGCTTTTTACGGTAGCGGATAGATCCTACAGAACATCCACGCCGCTGCGATTCCCCGCCGGAGGCGAAGCTGAAGGGGCGTTCGCGCCGTAGCGTCGTCCTTGACTCGCCCATACCGCTTTCCCGCAATATGTGCGGATGGGAAAGCTGCGGCGGTCCGCAACTGCCCTCATCGCCGTTCTGCTTTCCGCGCCAGCGCTCGCAGACGGCCCGACATTCGTCGGCGGTCTGGCCACGGTGGGGACGGACCTCGCGACGAGCTACCCGTACACCGAGGACCCACTCGTCCCGCGCATCACGCGCATCCGGCGCGTCCACGTGACGGAGCTTCGCGCCGCGGTCGCCACCATCCGCCAGCAGGCGGGACTCGCGGCCTTCGCATGGACCGATCCGCAGCCCACGCGCATCCGCGCGATTCACGTGAACGAGCTCCGCACCGCGCTGGCCCAGGCGTTCGCGGCACTGAACCGGCCTGCGCCCGTCTGGAGCGAGCCGGTCGTCGCCTTGCAGCGGATCAACGCGCGGCATTTCCAGGAGATCCGCGATCTCACGCGGTGGGAAGCGTCGGGCACGATTGCGACCGATACGACGTGGACTGCCGCGAATTCGCCCTACATCGTGCAGGGCGAGGTCTTCGTCACTGGCAATGCAACGCTGACGATCGAGGCCGGGACGGTCGTGAAGCTCACGACGGCCGCGAGCCTGCACGTTCTCGAAGGCTCGACGCTCCGCGCGGACGGCACGGCGGACCGTCCGATCGTCTTCACGTCGACGAAGGACGACTCGGCCGCGGGCGACACGAATCGCGACGGCACCGCCAGTCAGCCCAAACCCGGCGACTGGGCCGTCCTCGGCATCGGCAGCCTCGGCGACAACAGCCAGCCCGCGTTCGGCAGCCTGACCCACGTCGAGGTCCGGTACGGCACGGCGTTCCGCGTGCGCTTCTCGGCGCCCGCGCTCCGCGACTTCCAGTCCACCTTCATGAGCGGCGACGGTCTGTACCTCGAAGCGCCGCCCGACGTTTCGTACACGCTGGACCGGCTGACGCTCGCGGACAACTTCCGCAACGTGCACCTCAACCGCGTCCCCGTGTCCACGACCATCCGGAACAGCCTGATCCGCCGCTCGACCGGAGTCGCCGTGCAGGCCGTGCAGAACAGCGCCGCGCAACTCCTGCACAACTCGATCGACGGCAACAACGGCGGCGGCGGGATCATCGTCGACGGCAGCTCGCCGATCACGCTCCGCTACAACTCCATCACCAACAACCGCACTTCGGAGGGGTGGGCGCGCGGCATTCAGGCGTCGGGCTGCTGCGCCACCGTGGACGCGCGCGAGAACTGGTGGGGATCGACGACCGGGCCGGAAGTCTTCGGGCAGCCGCAGACGGGCGGCGGCGGACAGATCGGACCGAACGTTCTTTACGACCCGTGGCTCGGCCAGTTCCTGGCCGACGGGTTCAAGGCCGGCGACCATCCGTGGACGGTGAAGGCGGGCGTCGGCGTGGACGTCGCGACCGGCAACTTCCATCTCGTCGAGAAGGATCTTTCGATCCCGACCATCGGCTTTCCGCTGGAGATCATCCGCACGTACAACAACAAGATCGCCGGCGGGACGCTGACGGATCTCGGCGTCGGCTGGATGTGGAATTACGGGACCGAACTGCGGCCGGACGCGGATCCCGATCCGCATCGAGGCCTGGTCTGGCATCGCGAAGACGGCGCCGAGACGTACTTCAAGCGCCTTCCCGACGACACGTTCTCCTCGGAGGAAGGCGTTTACGAGAAGCTCGCGTGGAGCGGCAGCACGTACCGGATGACGCGGAAGGACCAGTCCGTGCTCGTGTTCAACGCGGCGGGGAAGCTGACCGCCCAGATCGACCCGGCCGGCAACACGACCACGATCGCCCGCGACGCCGGCGGCCGTGTGCTGCAGGTGGTCGAGCCCATGGGGCGCGCGCTCACCTTCGAGTACGACGGGCCGTACCTCTCGCGGATCACCGATCCGGCGGGACGGACGTTCTCGTACCAGCGGAATCCGAACGGCGCGATCTCCAACGTGAGGAAAGCCGATTCGGGAGGGAACGTCTTCGGCGTCACCGACTACTCCTACGGTCCCGGCGGCGCGTGGGAGATGACTGGATTCGACGACGCCGACGGGAACCGCCTCCAGCAATCGTTCGACGACGCCATTCACCATCGCGTCGCGGAACAGCGCTTCAACAACAACGGCGTGGTGCGCTTCGCCTACGGGCCCACGACGTCGGGACCGTACTCCGTTCCGGACTTCTCGACCCTGGTCTGGGACAACCGCGGCCGCGCGCATCACTACTTCCATACGAAGAGCAACAAGGTCACCGATCACTACCGCGAGGAAGTCCCGCCCGGCGGCGTGCCGGAGTGGATTCACGACGATGCCTGGCGCTACGCGGGCTATCTCGTCGCGACGTACACGGGCCCCGACGGAACGACGGAGTCGACGTACGACTGGAACAACGGAAACCTCGTCAAGCTCGTGAAGCCCGGCGGCCGCACGACGACGCACACCTACGACGCGTTCAATAACCGGACGAGCACCACCGACCCGCTGGGGCGGCGGACCTCCTATGAATACAACGCGCAGCAGCGCCTCGTGAAGACGACTGATGCCCTGGGGCACATCACCCAACGATGGTACGACGCGAAAGGGCTGCCCCAATGGTCGACCGATGAGCTGGGGCACCTCACGACGTTCTCCTACGACGACTACGGCTATCCGAAGTCCACTGCAAACCACCTCGGCCACACGACGCGCTTCACGCACGACGTCCTCGGCCGCAAGACGACGGAGACCGATCCTCTGAACCGGCGGTCCGGCGCGAATTACGACGCGCGGGGCAACCCGCTCGACGTCTTCAACGCCCTCGACGAGCGGACGTCGTTCAATTACGACGCGAAGGGACGCAGGACGCGGCGGGTGGATGCCGAGGGGCGGGAGACGCGGTATGCGTACGACGACTCGCGGAATGCGCTCGTCCGCACGACGAACGCACTCGGCGGGACGGTGGACCTCACGCTGGACGTCGCCGGCAACGTCGCGTCCGTGCGCGACCCGCGCGGGTTCGTGACGACCTTCACCTACGACGATCTGAACCGCAAGATCGCCGAGACCGATCCTCTGAACCGCACGTGGAAGTACACGTACATCCGGCGCAATCTCCTGTCCACGGTGACGGACGCGAAGAACGAGCGGACGGATTACCTCTATGACTCGGCGAACGAGCTCGCCCAAGTCAATTACGCCGACGGGACGTCTGCTACCTACACCCACGACCTGGCCGGCAACCGCGTAGGGCTCGTCGACTGGACGGGCGAGACCCGATGGGACTACGACGCGCTGAACCGCCCGATCGAAGTGCGGAAGAACGGCGTGCCGGTCCGGTACTCCTGGGACGCGGCGGGAAATCTGTCGGCGCTCACGTATCCGGGCTCGAAGACCGTCGTGTACACGTATGACGAAGCTGACCGGATGACACTCGTGGCCGGCTGGACGGGTCGCGCCACCACCTACACCTACGACGCGGCGGGGCAGCTCAAAACGTACCGGTACGAGAACGGCGTCGTGGCTCTCCGCGACTACGACCAGGCCGGCCGGCTGCAGTATCTGCAGTACGCGAGGAACAACAACGTCTTCGCGTCCATGGGCTACACGTTCGATCGCGTCGGAAACCGGACGTCGAAGCGCACGACCGTCGGCGGAGACGTCCTCGAGGCCTACGCCTACGACGAGCTGTACCGGGTTCGGGACGTGTATTACGCCGACACGAATTCGCGCCTCGCGTTCGCGTACGACGCGTCCGGAAATCGGACGACGAAATGGGACGCCCCGAACGGCGGGCCGTATGTCATCACCTTCACCGGCAGCTACGACGATGCCGACCAGTTGCTGGGCGACGCCGCGACGGCGCGCTTCTATGACGCGAACGGCGCGCAGACTGCGGACGGTCCGCGCAGCCACGTGTGGAACGCGCAGCACCGCCTCCGCGAGACGTCGTATTTCGGCACCGTGACGAGTTTCCTGTACGACGCCGACGGGCGCAGGGTGCGCCAGACGCACGGAGGCGCCGTCACGGACTACGTCGTGAATCCGGTGCCCGCGCTGCCGGAAGTGCTCATGGAGACGGCCGGCGGCGTGACGAAGTACCACATCTATGGACACGATCTTCTGTACACGATCGAGCCCTCCGGTCTGCGTTTCCTCCACGCCGACGCCCTCGGCAGCACGGTGGCGGGCACGAACGGCGCCGGCGAGGTCGAGGCGCGCTACACGTACGACATCTTCGGCACCCTCCGCGGCACGACCAACTTCAACTGGACGCAGCGGCGGTTCACGGGAGAGGAGAACGACGAGACCGGGCTGACGTACCTGCGGGCGCGGTATTACCACCCGGTGCTGGGGAGGTTCCTGTCGCGCGATCCGTTCCCGATGGATTTCACGGAGACGCAGGGGATCAACCGGTACGTGTACGTACAGAACAACCCGGTGACGCTGGTCGACCCGAGCGGCGAGAATCCGGTGGCGATCGCGATTCTCGCGGGCGCGCTCCTCGGTGTCCTGAATCAACTGGCCATCGATCTCGCGAAAGGGAATGGGGAGTGGTCCACGCCCGCGGAGTACGCGGCGGCAGGCGTGGGCGGCGCGGCCGCGGCCATCGTCGCCATCAGCATGCCCTGGGCTGCGGCACCGAGCGGAGCGGTCATCACGAGCTCGTTGCAGCAGGGGATCGGCATCCTCGACGGCAGCCAGCAGACATTCGACGATCGAAAGCTGTTCCGGGACCTCGGCAGCAGTCTCCTGTTCGACCGGATTCCGGGAGCACGCGTTCCGGTGGTGAGCCAGGGACGAAACTCCTGGGCTGCCGTCGGGAAACAGATGGTGACGAAAGCGACGAGAGGACAGATCGCGAACGTGAGGCTCCGGACGGGGCTCAAGATGTTCGTTGGCGGCGTGGTTCCCGAGCTGTTCGGTACATGGACGGAGGGCACGCTGAGCGGGTGGCTCGGAAGATAGCGATGCCTCGGAGCGCATCGCCAACCTCAGGCGGCGGAGCTACCGCCCCTTGAACTTCGCCTTCTCCTGGTCCTTGCGGTCCCGGAGGATCGTCGACAGGACCAGGTAGAAGCCGGCGGCGCTCGCCATGAGGTAGCCGAGGACGGCCAGGCCGGGGTAGCCGAAGATGGTGAAGGTGGTGGGGACGCGCATCATCATCGAGGACGACACCAGCAGGGCGGCGATGACGACGCCGACGGTGATCCGGTTCGCGATCTTGTGCATCCCGGCCAGGAACTCCTCGGCCTGCGTGAGCTTGATGCCGAACGACAGGCGGCCGGCGGCGGTGAGGTCGACGATCTCGCGGGCGCGGTGGGGGAGGTCGAGGACGAACTGGTTGAGGTCGAGCAGCGCGGGGTAGAAGTTCCGGGGGTTGAACTTCTGGGCCAGCTTCTGCGTCATGAGCTGCTCGGCGTAGTCGCGGATGACGCGCTGGGGGTCGTAGTCGGGATCGAGCTTCTTGGTGATGGCGTCGAGGTGCAGGAGCGTCTTCGCCAGCATGGTCAGCTCGGGCGGCGCCTTGAGCTCGTTGTTGTTGGCGATGTTGATGACGCTGAACAGGAGCTGGCCGGTGTTGATCTCGCTGGCGCTGGCGTCGTGCACCGCCGCGACGATGGTGGAGATGTCGCGGGTGAACTTCACCGGCTCGAAACGCTCCTGGGCCTCGCACATCCGCACGCACGCCTCGGCCACCTCGTTCCCGCGGTTGCTGGAGATGGCCAGGAGGAGCTTGATGACCTCGTCCTGGAACTCGGAGCTGATGCGGCTGGTCATGCCGAAGTCGAGGAGGACCAGTTGCGGGTTGCCGTCGATCTCCCGGATGAAGACGTTGCCAGGGTGCGGATCGCTATGCCAGATGCCGTCGACGCAGATCTGCTTGAGGTAGGCCTGCGTCAGCACGCCCGCCAGCTCCGCGTAGTCCCCTTCGATCAGCGCGAGCGGCGTGAGCTTCGAGACCTTTTTGCCCTTGACCAGCTCCGTGGTCAGGACGCGCGGGGAGGTGAGGTCGTGGATGACGTCGGGGATGTAGATCTGCGGGAAAGAGGTGAGGTTCGCGCGGAGGGTCTCCGTGTTGCGCGCCTCCTGCAGGTAATTCAGCTCGCTGTACATCACCAGCCGGGCCTGCTCGATGGCGCCGACGAGGTTCATCTTCCGGCCGAGGTCCGTGTGCTTCTCCATCTCCGCGGCGATCTCGGTGAAGACGTCGAGGTCCTTGCGCACCTGCTCGCGGACGTTCGGGCGCTGCACCTTGACCACCACCTCCCGGCCGTCGCGCAGAACCGCGCGATGCACCTGGCCGAGGGAGGCGGCGGCGAGGGGAGTGGACTCGAAGGACTCGAAGGCCTTGGAGATGCGCACCCCCAGCTCTTCCTCGACGATCCGCTCCACCTCCGCGAACGAGAACGGCTCCAGGTCGTCCTGCAGCGACTCCAGCGCGAGGATGTACTCGTGCGGCACGACGTCCGGCCGCGTGGAGAGGAGCTGGCCGAACTTCACATACGTCGGCCCCATCTTCCGCAGCGCGGCCGCGAACGCTTCCGCCCGCGCCCGCACGTCCGGCTCGATGACCTCCTGCTCGGCCGCCGGCTCCAGAAAGTCCTCCGGCGCGACCGACAGCCGGAAGTCCTTCCGCCCGTAGCGCGTGAACAGCAGGAGCAGGTCTTTGTAGGCGCCGAGATTGCGGGTCTTGAGCATCGGTAGGCGAACTGTGCAACGGGCGCGCCTTGACGGGGACGGACGAGTTCCTCGGAGTTCCTCGGGTGGTCCCCGGCCACCCTCCGAGGAACCCGAGGAACTCCGAGGAACCGAGGAACTCCCCCCTCTGTCATGCTACGATTCGCAAATTCATCCGTAGTCCTCAAGGAGCACTTCCATCATGGCGAATTTCAGGAACCTCTTTACGTCGGAGTCTGTGACCGAAGGGCACCCCGACAAGATCGCGGACCAGATCTCGGACGCGATCCTCGACGCCGTCCTGGCCGAGGATCCGGTCGGACGCGTGGCGTGCGAGACGCTGGTCACGACCGGCCTGGCGATGATCTCGGGCGAGATCACCACCAAGACCTACGTCGACTTCCCTTCGATCGTCCGCGGCACGATCCGGGAGATCGGCTACACCCGTGCGAAGTACGGCTTCGACAGCGAGACCTGCGCGGTCATCTCCTCGATCGACCCGCAGTCGCCCGACATCGCCCAGGGCGTCGACACCGGCGGCGCCGGCGACCAGGGCCTCATGTTCGGGTTCGCCGTGCGCGAGACCCCCGAGCTGATGCCCCTGCCGATCATGCTCGCGCACCAGCTCACCCGCCGCCTCACCGAGGTGCGCAAGTCCAACGAGCTCGACTTCCTCCGTCCCGACGGCAAGTCGCAGGTCACCATCGAGTACGACGGCAAGCGCCCCGTGCGCGCCGAGGCCATCGTCATCTCCACCCAGCACTCGCCGAACGTCAGCCACCGCGACCTCAGCGACGCCGTCATCGAGAAGGTCATCCGCCCGGTCGTCCCCGCGGAGCTCCTCGACAAGAACACCAAGTACCACATCAACCCGACCGGCAAGTTCGTCATCGGCGGACCGCAGGGTGACACCGGCCTGACCGGCCGCAAGATCATCGTCGACACGTACGGTGGCCGCGGACGTCACGGCGGCGGCGCGTTCTCGGGCAAGGACCCCACGAAGGTCGACCGCTCGGCGTGCTACATGGCCCGCTACATCGCCAAGAACCTGGTCGCCTCGGGCGTTGCCGACGAGGTCGAAGTGCAGCTCGCGTACGCCATCGGCGTGGCCGACCCGGTGTCGATCTACGTCGACACGTTCGGGACCGGCAAGGTCGATGAGGCCCGCCTGGTCGACCTCGTGAGAGAGCACTTCCAGATGACCCCGCGCGGCATCATCGAGTCCCTCAAGCTCCGCCGGCCGATCTTCAAGAAGACCGCCGCCTACGGCCACTTCGGCCGCAACGAGGCGGAGTTCACCTGGGAGCAGACCGACAAGGCCGAGGCGCTCCGCGCGGCGGCCGGCGTCGACGCGGCAGTCGCGGTTTAACGCAGCGCGAACAGCGTCACGTCGCCCCGCGACGTGACGCTTCCCGCGAGGCCGTCCAGGACCGCCACGAGATTGCGCTGGGCGGCGGGCGTCAGGGTCGTCTGCCGCTCTTCCTGTTTCTGCTCGTTGCCCGTGGGCACGGTTGCGGCGATGACGGCGACGTGGGTGATGCCGTCGCCGCGGAGCTGTTCGCGCAACGCGAGCGACTCGAGGTACCGCGTCACGCGCGGGCCGTCGAAGTTGCCGCCGCCGCGCACGGGACGGGTGAACCAGAACAGCTCGTTCGTGCCCACGACGAGCGTGCGCGACTTCGCCGGCAACTGCAGGTTCAGCCACTCGATCGACGCGTACGACGGCCGCTCCTTGCGCAGGTAGTCGGCCTCCGTCGTGCCGCCGGCCAGCAGGGAGAACGCGCCGCCGCGCGCCGTGAACCAGACCACCAGGAACGACTGGGCGACGACGCAGATCGCGATCAGCGCCGCGAACCATTTCTTCCTCAGCGCGTCCGCGGCGGTGAGCGACGGCACGACGAGGTAGGGGATCAGGATGCGCGAGGACGGCGCGAGGAAGAACAGCACCAGCGCGATCGCGGCGCTGCCCAGGGCGAGCAGGCCTGCCGCGAAGGCGGGGAGGGCGACCAGCGACGCGCCGATGGCCTCGTCGACGAACGAGCCCTCGAAGACGTAATCCGCCAGCGCCAGCGCGCGGTAGCCGGAGACGTGCGGCGCATCCGTGCCGAAGAACGGCGCGAAGGGGTTGAAGGTGAGGATCGCGTTGCGGACGTAGAACACCAGTCCCGCCAGCGCGATGGCGTGCGGGCGCCGGCGCTTGACGGCCCAGGCCAGGATGGCGAAGGGGAGGAAGGTGTACTTCGTCAGCAGCCCCGCGGCCGTCGCGGCGCTCGCGGCGCGGGTGTCGTCACGCTCGAGGGCGACGAACGTCGCCACGAACAGGCCCGCCAGCGGCCAGTCGACCAGAGACCAGCCCGCGGTGATGGCCAGGGCCGGCGTCGTCACGATCGCCGCGGTGGCGAGCCAGGAGTCCGTCCGCCGCGCGATCAGCAGGCACGTGGCGATGGCCGCGAAGAGGTGCAGAAAGTGCGACGCCACGCCCCCGTCGCCAGCGCCGAGGAGCACCAGGGCCACGAGGTCGGCCGACTCGATGCCGAGGGGAAAGTACGAGTGCGAGGAGAGCGGGAGCTCGACGGAGCGCCCCTCCAAGACCCACGTGTGCGGCACGGCCAGGTGATACGCCAGCTCGTCCAGCGAGGACGGCGGCGCCTGCGCCCACACGAACCCGCACCCGATGACCACGGCCACGGCCAACGCCCCGAGCCCGGCGCTGATGGCGCGCCGGCCGCTGGCCGGCCGGTCCGCCGGCTGCCCTTCGACACCGCTCAGGGCATGCCAGCCGGCGAGGATCTTGACTACCCCCACCACCGCCCCGATCAACACAAGCGGCACCATCGTCCACACGCTGATCTTCACCAGCCCGACGACGAAGCAGAGCGTCCCGAACAGCGGATACCCGATGAGGAGATCCAGCGGCACATCCGCCTCTTCCCCCCGCCGCGCCAGAGTCCCCACCCCCACGCAGGCGATCCCCACCCCGAACGCCACCACCAGCGGCAACGCCGCCCGCCGCAGCAGCAGCTCCACGAGCACGAACCGGTCGAACAGCGTGAGCAGCGCGAAGAGCGCGAGGAGGGTGGCCAGGACGTAGCGGATTCTCATGATCGACTACCGTCTCCGTCCCACTCTGTGCCTCTGTGTCTCTGTGGTGAATACGAACATGCCGCAAGCCCCACAGGTGAAGCTCGGGGCACGTTGGTATTCACCACAGAGACACAGAGGCACAGAGTGGGACGGAGGAAGCGTTTCAAATCGGCTCCAGCGCCTCTCTCAACCGCAACACGTCCTCGACGATCTTCCGCGCGTGGTCCGGCACGATCTGCGTGGTCCGGTCGGACAGCGCGGCCGACGGGTTGTCGTGTACTTCCATGAAGAACCCGTCCGCCCCCGCCGCCGCCGCCGCCCGCGCCAGCGGCCGCGCGAACTGCGGCGTCCCGCCGGTCTGCTTCCCTTCGCCGCCCGGGCGCTGCATCGAGTGCGTGATGTCGTAGACCACCGGGGCGCCCAGGGCGCGGACCATCGGGAACGCGCGCATGTCCACCACCAGGTTCTGGTAGCCGAACGACGTCCCCCGCTCGGTGATGAACACCTTCTCGTTTCCCACCTCGGCGCCCTTCTCCAGGATGTTCTTCGTCTCCTCGGGCGACAGGAACTGCCCTTTCTTGACCCCCACGGCCTTCCCCGTGCGTGCCGCGGCGGCGATCAGGTCCGTCTGCCGGCAGAGGAACGCCGGGATCTGCAGGATGTCCACGACCGCGCCGACCGGCTCGGCCTGCCACGGCTCGTGAATGTCCGTCAGGAGCGGCAGCCCCGTCTCCTCCCGCACCGCCTTCAGAACCTCCATCCCTTTCTCCACCCCCGGACCGCGGAACGACTCGATCGACGAGCGGTTCGCCTTGTCGAAGGACGACTTATAGACGAGCTGGATGCCCATCTCGTCACGCAGCTTCACCAGCGTCCTGGCCATCTTGAGAGCGTGATCCAGCCCCTCGATGACACAGGGACCGGCGATGAACAGGGGCGGGCGGTCGCCGCCGAAGGCGACGTCGGGAGTGATCTGGATGGTGCGGGTGGTCGGCATTGCGGGCGGGATGGTATCTGATTGAGGGGGCAGGGCGCAGGGCGCAGGGGGCAGTGGAACGACGAAAAGCCGGCGACTCTTCTGCTGTCCCCCGCGCCCTGCGCCCTGTCCCCGAATTCAGGGTAGGGACGGGCCTTCCTCCGTCACTCCTAATTGAAAGAGATAGAGGGGAGAGGTGTCGATGTTCAACGGAGCTGCACAACTTCGCAGGCTGATCGACCGCCCGGGCCTCGCCCGGTTCGTGGGTGCGCACAACGCCCTCGGCGCCAAAGTCGCCGAGCGTGCGGGGTTCGACGGGGTCTGGTCCGGCAGTTTCGAGATCTCGGCCTCTCACGGCGTCCCGGATGCCTCCATCCTCGGCCAGAGCGACCATCTGGCCGTGGCCCGGGAGATGGCCGCGGCCGTCAACGTCCCGGTGCTCGTCGACTGTGACACGGGCTACGGCGAGGCCACGCAGTTCGCGCACGCCGTCCGGCAGTTCGAGGCGGCCGGCACCGCGGGCGTGTGCATCGAGGACAAGCTGTTCCCGAAGCTCAACTCCTTCGTTCCCGGCCGGCAGTCGCTCGCGCCGATCGAGGACTTTCTCGACAAGCTCGACGCCGGCCGCCGGGCGCAGCGCACCAGCGACTTCGTGATCGTCGCGCGGACCGAGGCGCTGATCGCGGGGTGCGGGCGGGAGGAGGCGCTCTTGCGGGCGCGGGCCTACGCGGACGCCGGCGCGGACGCGGTGCTGATCCACAGCAAGGCCACCACCGTCGACGAGCTGGCGAGCGTCGCCCGCGCGTGGGACCGCCCGACCCCTCTGGTGGCGGTGCCGACGACGTACTACACCGTCACGGCCGGCGAGCTGGCCGCCCTCGGCTTCAAAATCGCGATCTACGCGAACCACGGCATGCGCGCGGCGCTGCGGGCGATGGAGCTGGTGTACGAGCAGATCCTCCGCAGCGGCTCGACGGCGGGCGTCGAGGACCGGCTCATGCCGATGAAGACGATCTTCGAGCTGCAGGGACACGAGGCCGAGAGCGGCAGCGTCCGCGTGGAGCTCGGGAAATGAGCGTGGCGCCGGAGCTCGTGCCGGCTTCCCTTCTCGATCTGCTGCTGGAGCAGCGATTCGATTTCTTCACCGGCGTCCCCGATTCGACGCTGACCTCGGTGCTGAACGAGCTCGAGGCGCGGAGCGACCTGCGCTACGTCCCGGCGGTCTCGGAGAACGTGGCCGTCGGCCTGGCCACCGGCGCCTGGCTCGGCGGCGCGCGGCCGGCGTTGCTGATGCAGAACACCGGTCTCGCGCTGGCGGCCCATCCGCTGGCGACGCTGACGTCGATCTGCCGTATCCCGCTGCTGCTGGTGGTGGGCTGGCGCGGGCACGACGCCGACGCGCCGGAGCACGACTTCATCGGCCCGGCCACGCAGCCGCTGCTCGAAGCGCTGCGCATCCCCTTCTTCGTCCCCGACGCGGAGACGCTGCCGAACGATCTCGCCGACGCCGTGGCCACGATGGACTCCAGCCGCGGCGTGGCCGCGCTGGTGATCCGGCCGGGGGTGCTGGCGTGATCGCGCGGGGAGAGGCGGTGGCCGCTGTGCTGGCGCGCGCGGGAGAGGCGCTGGTGGTGACGGCGAACGGCTGGATCAGCCGCGAGGCGCACGCCGCGGGGGATCGCGACGGGAACTTCTACATGCTCGGCTCGATGGGGCTGGCGTCGTCGATCGGGCTGGGCGTAGCGCTGACGAATCCGCAGCGCCGGGTGGTCGTCCTCGACGGCGACGGCAATCTGCTCATGGCCCTCGGCACGCTGGCGATGGTCGCGGACCAGCAGCCGCCGAACTTCGTGCACGTGGTGCTGGACAACGAGATCTACGGCTCGACGGGCGGGCAGCGGTCGTTGTCCGCGGGCGTGGACCTGGACGAGGTCGCGCGCGCCGCGGGCTACGCCTCGGTGTGGCGGATCGGCGAGCTGTCCGAGCTCGACGACGCGCTGGCCGCACAGGGGCCGGTCTTCGTGCTGATCAAAGTCGCGCCGGTCGCGCAGGGAACCGCGCCGCGTGTGCCGCTCGCGCCCGCGGCGATCGCGGCGCGGTTCCGCGCGGCGGTGGAGGTTTAGTCCGATGCCGGATCTCGACTGGAACCGGAAGTGGAACGCGATGATCGCCGGGTTCGCGCCGGAGGAATCGGAGCGCCATTTCGGCGACCGCTGGGGCGACCCGGAGACGTTCGAGCCGCTGCTGCAGGTCCGCGAGCGCTTCCTGGAGCCGTACTTCGACGAGAGCCAGACCGTCCTGGAGATCGGCAGCGGCGGTGGACGCTGGACGCAGTATCTGGCGAAGGCCGCGCGCCTGATCGTGGTGGAGTACAACGAAGAAGCGTTCGGGTATCTCGCGCGGCGGTTCCCCACGGCGAACCTGACGACGTACCGCACGCGCGGCTTCGAGATGCACGGCATCCCCGATGCCTCGGTGGATTTCGTGTTCACCTTCGACGTCTTCGTCCACCTCGAGCCCGAGGGGATCGGCGCGTACCTGCACGAGATCGAGCGCGTCCTGCGTCCGGGCGGCACGGCGGTGGTGCACTACGGCGACGTGCGCAAGGACATCGCCCTGCACAATCCCGGCTTCTCGCGCATGACCAGGGCGAAGATGGAAGAGCTGATCGCGGAGACCGGGCTGCGCGTCGTCGACCACGACGACCTGATCATGTTCCACAGCAATCTGGTGGCACTGCGCCGGGCATGAGACTCCTGCACATCCTCTCCCAGCGCCCGGGCCGCTCCGGCAGCGGCGTCTTCCTCGGCGCCATGGTGCGCGAGGCGGGCAAGCGCGCGCGGTACGAGCAGCACGCCATCGTCGGCGGCCCGCCCGGCACGACGGCCGCGGAGCTGCCGCCGCTGCGCGACGACCAGTTGTCGGTGATCGTCTTCCCGTCCGACGACGCGCCGTTCCCCGTTCCCGGCAACAGCGACGTGATGCCGTATCCGACGACCGTCTTCTCCGCGATGACGGAGACGCAGGTCGAGCAGTACCTGCGCGCCGCGCGCCGGGTGATGGAGCGCGTGCGGGACACGTTCCGCCCCGACGTCGTGCACGCGCATCACCTCTGGATGATGACCGCGCTCGCGCGGGAGGTGTTTTCGGACATCCCGGTGATCGCGACGTCGCACAACGCCGAGCTGCGCCAGCTCGTGAAGGCCCCGCACCTCGCGCGGCACGTGATCCCCGGCGTACGGCAGCTCGACGCCGTGTGCGTCCTGACGCCGCAGTCGGTCACCGACACGATCGCCGCGTATGGCGTCGACCCCGGGCGCATCGCCATCACCGGCGCCGGCTTCGACGCGGAGATCTTCGGACCCGGCGCTGTCATCCTGAGCCGCGTAGACGGCGAAGGACCTCCTGCCTTGGACGCGTCGCGTGCTACCGGCAGGGGGTCCTTCGCCGCGCTACGCCGGCTCAGGATGACAGGGGAGCCGCCCCCTCAATTCACCTTCGTCGGCCGCCTCTCCACCCCCAAGGGCATCCCCTTCCTCCTCGAGGCCGTGCGCATGCTCGACGTCCCCTGCCGCCTGGTCCTCGCCGGCGCGAGCGGCAGCGGCGCGGACGGCGCGCACATCGACGCCCTGGTGCGCGACGCCGACATCGACGTCCGGCACACCGGCGCACTCCCGCAGGAAGAGATCGCGGAGATCCTCCGCGAGTCGCACGCCTTCGTCCTGCCGTCGCTCTTCGAAGGACTCCCGCTGACGATGCTCGAAGCGCTGGCCTGCGGGACGCCCGCCATCGTCAGCGGCCTGCCGACGATCGCGAGCTGGGTGCCTGCGGAGTGGCAGCGGGACGGCGCGGTCGAGCTGATCCCGCCGCTCGCCACCACGAACGCGGACGTCCCTGTCGAGAGCGACGTGCCCCGCTTCACGCGAGACATCGCCGCCGCGCTGCGGCGCAAGATCGACCACCCCTTCGTCGAGCGCGAGGCCCTCGCGCGACGGCTCGAGCCCCACTCCTGGTCGGCCGTCTTCGAACGCTACGAACGGATTTACGACACATGCACGCACTCACGATTGCCGTACTCGTCGACCGCGAGATCGTGATCCCCGGCACCGCGCAGCTCCTGGGCGGGCGCAGCGAGCGGTTCGCGATCGGCGCGCTGAAGCGTCTCGCGCGCAGGGTGCTGATCAAGCCGTACGCCGGCGCCGCGGACCTGGCCCGCTGGATCGAGGAGACGCGCCCGGGCCTGGTCTTCAACATGACCGAGCACGCGGACGGCGACCGCCGCAAGGACAGCCACATCACCGCGGTGCTCGACGCGCATCGCCTGCCTTATACCGGCCCCGGTCCGAAGGGGCTGATGCTCTGCCGCGACAAGGCGGTGAGCAAGATCATGGCGCAGCGGGCCGGCTTCGCCGTGCCGGAGTTCTTCGTCCCCGACTCGTCGAGGCTGCCCGCGTCCATCCGCTTTCCCATCGTGGTCAAGCCGCGCTACGGCGACGCCTCGGAAGGCATCGGCCAGTGCTCGCTGGTGCGCGACCGGAGCTCCCTGACCGAGCGCATCGCCGCGCTGCGCCGCATCGGCATCGACTCGATCATCTGCGAGGAGTACGTCGCGGGGCGGGAGATGCTGGTGTCGATGGTCGGCCGCCGGATCATGCCGCTGCGCGAGCTGGTGGTCGGGCGCGACGGCCCGCGCATCTTCTCGGCCCGCCTCAAGCACGACGCGAGCTACCGGAAACGCTGGTCGGTGCGCATGGCGCCGGCGAAGCTGACCCGCGAGCAGGAGCGGCGCATCGCCGCGCTCGCGCGCCGCGCCGCGGAGGAGCTGGAGCTGCGCGACTACGGCCGGCTGGACGTGAAGCTGTCGCCGGAGGGGGAGTGGGTGTTCCTCGAAGCGAACCCCAACCCGGCCCTGGTGCCGTCGAAGCGCTCGTTCTCCGGCGCCTGGCCTTCGGAGGAGTACCAGTCGCTGATCGCGCAGATCACGCGCTCGGCGCTGCGTCGCGCAGCGTACGTCCCACCGCGCCGTGCGCGCGCGCGGCGTCGATGATCGCGGCGAGGTCGCCGTAGAGCCGCTCGACGTCTTCCGCCGTCCTGCTGATCGGGCTGGTCCCGACGAACGCCTCGGACGAGTGGAACATGACGTTGACCGTGTCCGCGCCGCGCTCGAGCAGCGCGTGCGTGGCTTCGACCAGCTCCGCGCGCGGATGCTTGAGAGGCCGGATCCACAGCAGGCGCCCCGCGCTCATCTGAACGATCGAGGCCGGGACTTCCCACAGCCCGCACGCCTCCCGCCACGTCCTCGGCGCGCCGGTCGCGTACGACGAAAAATCGGGGCCGCCGCGGTCGCGCCAGTCGATCCCCGGCGGGACGCTGGAGTCGATGCGGTAGCCCAGCTCCGCGAGGTGGGCGAGCTCCATCGCGTCCAGGCCCCAGCGCCCGGCGCGGTAGCTGACGGGATGCGCGCCGAAGGCGTCGCGGTGCGCGGCCAGGAGCTCGCGATGTTTGGCCATCCGCTCCTCGGCCGTGTATTCGTAGATGAACGAGCGGCGGCGGGCGTCGACGTCGAGGAACGGCGGCGTCTCCCACCCGTGCAGGTGCCCGGCGATCTCGTCGCCCTGCGCCGCGGCATCGCGCAGCACGCGCGCGCTCTCGTCGTCACGCACGACGGACCAGGACGTCATCCACGTCACCGGCAATCCGCGCTCGTGGAAGAAGTCGACGAGCGGTTGCAGGCCGCGGGTATTGCGGAAGGCGAACGGGGGCAGGGTGCCGTCGGCGAGCGGCGGCGCCCACTGGTCGTCCGGCTCGGTGTCGACGGTGAAGACGAGCGACGGGGTCGTCAATGCAGCACCTCGGCGATGCGCGCGAGGTCGTCCTCGCGCAACTCGTGATGGATGGGCAGGCAGAGCAGGTTCTCGCGCAGCCGCCGCGCCTCGGGGAAGTCTTCCTCGCGCATGGCGGGATGATGGAACATCCCGAAGATGAACGGCTCGATCCTCGCAGCCTGCAGCCGCACCAGAGCGTCGACGCGGTCTTCGACGAACAGCGGCAGGAAGAGGGGCACCGTGCCGTCGTCCAATGTAGGGCGTGGCTTCAGCCCGCCCCCCCCGTGGGCGGGCGGCAACGC
>DASUSN010000198.1:0-2506 GCA_036375075.1 Thermoanaerobaculia bacterium
TGGGCGGGCGGGGCGCGAAGGAGGTGCCTGTCGCCCCACCCACCCAGGTCCCTCGCTCGACGCTCGGGATGACAGAATGCGCCCTGCCTGGACGCACGAAGTCTGGCGGACTCTTACGCTTTTCTCTGCTGCTCGGTCTGAGCATCGTCGCCGTGGCAAGTGAGGCGCTGCATGGCGCCGCGGCACCGCGCATTTCGGCACCACCGCAGAAGCTCGAAATTGTTTCGGTGAGCGTTTCGACGCCGTCTTTCAACACTGCGGTGGGTGAAGTTCTGAACCTCCGCTACACCCTCTCAGCCCCCGCGACCGTCACCGTCAGCGTCTACGACCCCGATCATCGGCTCGTCGCCACCCTCGCACAGAACGCCAGACGGCCTGCGGGGGAGAATCGGGAGCGGTGGAACGGGAAGGACCTCGATGGGCGGGTCGTGCCCGACGAGGCGTACTTCTTCGTCATCGAAGCAAAGGACGCCGCGGGGAGCACCGCGATCTACGATCCCATCACCTTCAGCGGCGGGGAGATCGGGGACGTCGGGCAGGCGAACGTCGACCGTGAGTCGGGGACCATCTCCTACGCCCTCTCCCAGCCGTCGCGGGTCCTGTTGCGCGCGGGGATCGCAGGGAGCGTCCTGCTGCGGACGATCGTCGATTGGGAGCCCCGCGCCGCGGGGGCGGTGACGGAGTACTGGAACGGGAAGGACCAGGACGGGCTGATCGACGTCGCCGGGCGGAAGCACGCGATGGTGCTGACGTACTTCACCCTGCCGGAGAACAGCGTCATCACCTACGGGAACACGAAAATCAGCTACCGCGAGTACCGCGCATCGTTGAAGGCGGAGCGTCCGGCGAAGCCGAAGCGGCCGATGGCGAACCGGCGGCAGCTCTCGCCGCATTTCCTGCAGTCGCGCCTCACCGATCGCTCGTTTCGCGTGAACATCCAGATGCCCGCGGAGGCGCAGGACCGCGTGCTGGTCCGGCTCGACGTCGATCCGAAGGACCGGGAGGTCCTCGGCGACCAGCAGCTGGAGATCATGCTCTTCGTCGACACCGTGTTTCATGCCGAGGAGGAGCGGGGGTACCTGCCGTTCACCGTGCCGATCGAGCTGAAGCAACTGCCGCCCGGCGAGCATGTGATCACGGCGAACGTCATCACCTACGGCGATCAGATCGGCGTGGGCAGCCGCAAAATCCGGGTCGTACGGTGATGCAGGCGATGGACGCAGTGTCGTGGAAGGACCGCGCGGCCATCTTCGTCTTCGCGTCGCTCTCCATCGCCAGCCTGCTGCTGTACTTCCTCGGCGTCGGCCGGTTTCGCGCCGTCGCCCCGGTGCTGCTGACCATCGAAGTCGCAGGGCTGGCCGCGGTCGCTCTGCGCGCCCGCGCGACGCGGCGGACCGGCGTCGTCCGCCTGCTGGCGGGCGGGCTGTGGGCGGGAGCGATCGCCACGCTGGCGTACGACATCGTCCGCGTGCCGCTGGTGCACAGCAGCATGCCGGTGTTCAAGGCCATCTCGTACTTCGGCACGGTGCTGCTCGCGACGGACCGACCCTCGGTAGCGTCGGAGATCGCGGGCTGGACGTATCACCTCACCAATGGCGTGAGCTTCGGATTGATGTACGCCGCGATCGCCGTGCGGCCGCGGGCGTGGAGCGGCGTGCTCTGGGGCTTGGCGCTGGAAGGGATGATGCTGCTGACGCCGTACGCCGAGGTGTTCGGGTACGCGCGCGATCTGCGGTTCACGGCCGTGACCGTGGGGTCGCACGCCGTCTACGGACTCGTGCTGTGGCTCGCGCTGCGCTCGCATCCCACGCTTCGGCTGCGGCGTCCCGCCGCCAGCGCGACGACGGGCCTGCTCGCCGTGCCGATCGCCCTCGGCGTCATGGCCGCGGATTTTCATCGCGTCTACGCCAGCCGCCTGCCGCCGTCGCCGCCGCCGTACATGGGGCGTCATCTCTACACGACCTGGAACATCCCCGAGCCCGACCGTCTCGCGGTGCTGTGGATGACCAAGCGCTTCGTCGACCCGGCGGCGGAGTTCCACTGCATCGAGCCGTTCGAGAAGCTCCGCTTCGGCGCGCCGCTGGACCTGCCGGAGGCGGAGATCCGCCGGCAGACGACGCAGTCGGCCACCGAGATCCTGGTGAGCCGGTCGGCCGTCCCGCGGACGCCGAAGATCGAGCTGCTCGTGCGGACGACGCATCTGGCCGAGGTGTCGAAGTGGATGCTGATCGGCGATCCGGAGGCGGTGGCGGAGACGGCGTTCCTGCGCGGCGTCGCGGCGCGGCATTGCGGAAAGAAGCTGCGCCCCGGGTGCCTGCCGCCGGTGTTCGCGGAGCTGGACCGGCGGTATTTCTCGGACGAGTTCCTCGGCTCCTCGGGTTCCTCGGGTTCCTCGGAGGAGAACCGGGGAGCTCAGGGGAGCAGTTTGTCATCCCGAGCGTCGAGCGAGGGACCTGGGTGGGCGGGGCGGCAGGCAGCTGCGGTGCGCCCCTCCCGCCCAGGTCCC
>DASUSN010000199.1:0-125851 GCA_036375075.1 Thermoanaerobaculia bacterium
GGAACGCCCCCGCCCACGCGAGGGGCGGGCTGAAGCCGCGCCCTACGTCGTTAGTCAGCGCGAACGATGGGCGCCTTCGGATTGACCGGCAGCACCGGCGTCGATTCCGGCGCCTTCACTCCGAACTTCTCCAGCACCGCCTGCGCGGTCGCGCTCTCGGCCACGAGCGAGTCGATGGACTTGCCGAGGCCGATCGAGTTCACGACCCGGTCGAGGAACTGGCCGTCGCCGCCGACGATGTCGATCTTCGCGTTGCGCAGCGCCTCGCCGAGGATCTCGGCTTTGGCCTTCTCCACGTCGAGACGGGCCTTGATCGACTCGACGCCCAGCATGCGCTCGTTCTCGATGCGCAGCCGGAACTCCTCGTGCGCGCGCGTGGCTTCGTCGAGCTGCGCCATCGCGTGGGCCTTCTCCTGGATGCCCTGCGCCTCGGCGAGCGCCTTCTCGCGCAGCACGGAGGCCTGGGCGGTGCCGAGCTTCGTCAGCGCGGCGGCGTCGGCTTCCTTCACGCGGATCTCGGCGAGGCCGTATTTCTCGGTCGCGACGGCGTCCGCTTCCTTGACCTTCGCTTCCGCCAGGCCCGCGGCCGCGGTCTCGGCCTGCACGCCCTCGGCGCGGCGGATCTTCGCCTTGGCCTCGCGGTCGGCGGCTTCGAGCTCGGCTTCGGCGCGCGTGACGCGCTCTTTGGCGTGGTGCGTGGCGGCCTGCTCGGCGGCTTCGGCGGCCTTGATGTCCTTGACCAGCTTCTCCTGCGCCTCGGCCTCGGCGGCGATGATCACGGCCTGGCGGCTGCGGTTCGCGTCTTCGACGACCTGCAGGGTCTTGATGCGCTCCTGCTCCTCGACGACCGTGCGCTCGACGGCGACGCGCTCGCGGATGACGTCCTGGATGTTCTTCTTCTCGACTTCGAGGGCCTTCTCCTTCTCGATGCGCGAGAGCTCGACGGCGCGCTCGCGGATGAGCTGCTCGAGGGCGCGGTCTTTCTCGACGCGCTCGGTCTCGACGCCGACGACGCGCTCGCGGTTCTTCTGGGCGACCTCGATCTGGCGGTGCTTGTTCTGCTCCGCGACGGCGACCTGTTCGTCGGTGGCGATGCGCGCGGCCTCGGCGCGCAGGCGCTCCTCGGCCTGGATCTTGTGCAGCTCGGCGGCCTCGCGGGCGCGGACGGACTCGATCTCGCGCTGCTGCTTGGCCATGGCGTCGGCCTGCTGGCGCTCCAGCTCCATGATCGCCTCGGCGGCCTCGACGTCCTGCTTCTTGGTCAGCTTCTTCTCGTTGTTCTGGAACTCGTTGGTCTTGACGTGCTCGGTCGACGTGAGGTCCGTGATCTTGCGGATGCCCTGCGCGTCGAGGATGTTCATCGGGTCGAGGTTGGCGATGGGCGTCTGCTCGAGGTAGTCGATGGCGGCGTCTTCGAGGACGTAGCCGTTCAGGTCGCGGCCGATGAGGTTGATGATCGCGTCGCGGAACTCGTGGCGCTTGGTGTAGAGGTCGACGAAGTCGAGCTGCTTGCCGACGGTCTTGAGGCCTTCCGAGAACTTCGCGCTGAAGAGGGCCTCGAGGGTCTCGCGGTCGGACGCGCGGAGGCAGCCGATGGACTGGGCGACCTTGATCACGTCTTCGACGGTCTTGTTGACGCGGACGAAGAACGTGACCTTGATGTCCGCGCGGATGTTGTCGCGGCAGATCAGGCCGTCCTTGGCGCGGCGGTCGATCTCGATGGTCTTGACGGAGATGTCCATGACCTCGGCCTTGTGGATGATCGGCAGGACGGTCGCGCCGGTGAACGTGACTTCCGGCTCGGCCTTCATCTTGTTGACGATGAGCGCCTTGCCCTGTTCGACCTTGCGGTAGAACTTCGCGATCATCACCGCGATCACGAAGAGCGCGACGACGAGGATTCCGATGCCGAGTACGACGGCGATGACGAGGTCCATGGTTTCTCCTTAGTTGGCGATGCTGGGGTCGACAGGCCCCACATGGTAGGTGCCCTGTTGGGCATCGTAGTCATAGACGATGGCTTTGCTGCCGATGGTGAGCGTGTTCTCGCGGAAGCACCGCACCTCGGCCACGAGGTCGCCGACGTCGGCGGTGCCGGTGGCGTCGCTCACCTGGAGGGAGCGGATGGTGCAGATCTTCCCGACCAGCGCCTGCCGGTGCGGTCCCTCGGCGGTCACGAAGAAACGGCGGAACGGCCGGCACACGCGCCCGCCGATGAAGGCGCCGATCGCGGCGGCGCCGAGGCCGACGGCGACTTTCACCAGCGTGGTCTCGGGAAGGAACTTCATCGCCGCGAAGCTGGTCAGCCACGCGAACACGGCCGAGACGCCGACCACGACGGCCAGCGGCACGCCCGCGTCCCAACTGGTGTCGTCGAAGTCCAGAGCGCCGTCGAGCCACTCGATGTCCAGCGCGCCGAGGATCGTCATCAGCGCGTAGATGAGGAAGAACCCCAGCAGCGCGGTGAAGAGCACGGTCGGTAAAGACAGCGCAGCAGCGAGAAATGCGGACATGGCGACGACCTTGGATCGGGTTTGGAAGATAACTTTTTACAGGTTCCCGGGCCTGGAGTCCACCAAAATCGAACGGTGCGGTCGCGCCCGCTCCGGACCTATATTCTCCCGGGAGGCGCTCATGAACGCTGCAGTGATGAAGATGGTCGGGACCGCGTTGCTCTGGGTTGCCCTTGCAGCACTGATCAACGTTCGCGAGCACGGCGTCGCGCTCGCGGTGGCGGGTTTCGCCTCCTTTGCGGCCGGCCTCGGCTTCTTCGCCGAGGGGCTGAAGCGCGACATCGTCGCGCAGTTGCGGGGCCGCTCGCCGCGCTGATTCCTGTTCAGCGGGGCGGCACGAGGAGTTTCGCGTTTCGTGGGACGAGGGCATCGCTCTGCGCCGCGATAATCGCGGGATGCGCATTCTGTTCGCGATGCTTCTTGCCGCGACGCTGCCCGCCGCGGCCGAGATGCGCGTGCTGTTCGTCGGGAACAGCCTCACCTACACGAACGATCTGCCGGGGATGGTCGCCCGGCTCGGCGAGCTGGATGGGCAGCGGATCGAATGCGTCACGGCCGCGCGGCCGAATTACTCCCTCGGCGATCACCTCGACGCCGGCAGCGTCCAGAAGCTGGCGAAGAAGCGCTGGGACCTGGTCGTGTTGCAGCAGGGACCGTCGTCGCTGGAGGAGAGCCGGCGCGACCTGATCCGGGACGCGAAACGGATGGCGGAGCTGTTCGAGGGCACGCCCGTGGCGATGCTGATGGTGTGGCCGTCGCGCCAGTACGCCGGGTCATGGGACCGGGTGATCGAGTCGTACGCGCAGGCCGCGCGGGAGGTGAACGGCTCGCTCATCCCCGCGGGCGTGGCGATGCGCTCGGCGTCGGACCTGGGCGTTCTGGGTGCTGACGGTTTTCATCCGTCAGCGGCCGGCACCTACCTCGCGGCGCTGGTCACGTACCGCACGATTGCCGGACGCCTCCCTCCGTCCGTCGACCACCCCGCCACGGCGCGCAAGATCACGGCAGCGGCGCTCCCGCTGAGCGAGCGCGAACTGCGGGCGCTCGCGGCGATCGCGCAATGACGGCGCGCCGTGCGCTGGCTCTCCGCTCCTACGGATTGCGGTTGCCGCGGAAGGTCGTCTCGGTGACGTTGGCCGGGCCGGTGATGGCGGTGTCGTTGAGGAGGAACAGGGAGCGGTGGACGCGCGAGCCGGGGGACGTTACGACCAACCCGCGGCCGGAGTCGCTGATCTCGAGGTCCTCGGCGTCGACCGTGGCGCCGTCTTTCAGCACGATGCCGTGGCGGCGCATGCCGGTGATGAAGGTGCGGCGGACGGTCGTGTCGCCCGCGGCTTCCACGCCGGCGGCGTCGCGGGGGCCGAGGAGGGAGCCGATGACGACGTTTTCCAGCGTCAGCCGGGACGCGGCGCGGACGTGGGTGGCCGCTCCGACGAGGGTCACGTCGCGCACGACCAGGTCGGCGGCGGCGTCGATGCCTACCTCCGCCCCGTGAAAGTCGATGGTGAGGTCGCCGCGCGAGGGGTTGCGGAGGGGCTCCTCGCTCTCGCCGACGCGCTCGACGGAGCCGATCTCGTCGGCCGAGGGGCGGCCGGCGATGGTGACCGGCACCGCGATCCGGGGGAGGGGGGAGGCGAGGGTGATGGTGCCGCGCGGGCCGAGGTAGCGCATGGCGGGGACGTCGCGACGGAGATGGCTCGCGTTCTCGAGGAACTGCCGCAGCGAGCCCTGGCCGGTGTCGCCGGTGTGCGTGACGGCGCCGAAGGAGAAGGCGGCGTCGATCCCCGCGATGGGCTTCTCGTCGACCGCTACCCGGCTCACGTGCTCGGCACTCGCCAGCGCCGACGCGTCGTCGGAGACGCCCGCGCGCAGGCCGCCGGGATTCGGGCTGATCTCCTCCGCCCACGCAACGGGATGCAGCGTGCGCGAGTCCACGACCACCGCGTACTGCCCCGCCACGAGGCTCGCGAAGCCATACCGTCCGTTCGCATCCGTGCGCGCCGACGAGATCCGCTGCTCGCCGCGGTGCAGATGCACGGCGACGTTGGCCGCCGGACGCGCATCGGCGAACACCTCGCCCGAGACGCCGAGCCGCACGACGAGCGGCGCGACGGCGGGATAGCCATCGAGGCCGCTCGCGCTCCGCGGCGTGACGCGATAGAAGAACGAGCCGGCGGAGAGCGCGTTCTCCGGCTGCCAGTCGCGGGCCGGATGCCGCTCCTCGCGCTCGACGATCTCCGCGCAGCGCGGATCGCGGCAGATCTCGAAGGTGTAGCTCTCCGCCTTCGCGCTGTCGCTGCACGACAGAACCGGCAGCGGCACGGCCACGTCCCGCGGCTCGATCTTCGGCGCGGGCAGAAGCTTTTCCGGCGCGGGCGGCTTCTGTCCCTCGGGCACCGACACGCCCATGCCCGTCGCGACGCGAACCTCCGCGCCCGCGCTCGCGACGGCCGTCGCGCCGCGGTACGACATCACCTGCGCGGCCTTGCCCGCGTTGCGGAACCGCGCCTTGGCCGCGGGATCGTTCGGCTTCGCGGTCGTGCCGCCGACGACGATCTCGATGTCGTGCGCGCGTTTCGCCCTGGCCGGCTTCTCGAGGTCCGCGTGACCTTCCACGATCTCGATCGCGCTGCGGTCGCGCTGCGGCGTTACCGGCCTGGTCGCGCGCAGGAAGACCAGCGACTTCTCGGTGAGCGTCAGCAGCGTGTCGTCGTCGAACTTCAGCTCGGCGGACGACGCCTCGAACGTGTGCACGCCGTCGCGCTCGACGAGGCGGTCGCCCGGATTTGCGGCCGTCCACGGCTGCGGCTCCGGCTTCTTCTCGACGTGCCTGGCCACGCGCTGCACGAGGGCCGACTGCGCGGGCAGCGTCCGCGCGATGATCACCCGGATGCGCTGTCCCGGCACGAGCCGGTGCGGGTTCGTCACCTCGGGGTTCAGCTTCCAGTTCTCCCGCCACGCCGCCGAGCTGCCGAGGTAGCGCGCGGTGATGCGCTCGAGCGTCTCGCCGCTCTTCACCACGTGCCAGCCGATCGTATCGTCCGCGGAAAGCGCGGCGCAGAACAGGAGCAGGAGGGCCAGCCGTTTCATCGAGGTTGCGTCTCCATGGAGGTCGTTCGGATGGCCACGGTGGGCACGAGCGTGGCCGAGCCATGGCCGGTGTGCAGCGGCACGCCGGCGCTCTGTTCGAGCCGCCATTGCAGGTGATGCCGCTGCGCCACGCGCTCGAGCCGCAGCGCCACCTCCGCCGCCGACTGCGGCCGGTCTTCCGGTTTCTTCGCCATCAGCGATTCGACGATGGACGAAAGCGCGGCCAGCACCTCTTCGCCCTCGATGCGCTCGGTGAGCGGCGGCGGCGTCTGCATGACGCTCGCGATCATCGTCTCCCGCGCCGTGTCGCGCTCGAAGGGATTCGATCCCGCCACCGCCTCGTACAGCGTGACGCCGAGGGCGAAGAGGTCGGTGCGCGCGTCGTGTCCCGTGCCCGTGGCCGCCTCGGGCGCGATGTAGCCGGGAGTGCCGAACACGTTGTCCTTCGACGCGGCGCTGTTGATCACCGCGGCCAGGCCGAAGTCCGCGACCTTGATCGCGCCGTCAAAGCCGAGGAGGACGTTGGCCGGCTTGATGTCGTGGTGCAGGATGCCGCGTGCGTGCGCCGCGTCCAGCGCGCGGGCGACCGCGGCGCCGAGGACCACCGCCTGCCCGACCGGCAGCCGGGCGCGCTGGTCGATGTACGACTGCAGGCTCACGCCTTCGACCAGCTCCATGGCGATGAACGCGACCTGCGTGGCGTCCTCGACGTCGAACACAGACACGATGTTCGGGTGGTTGATGCTCGCGGCGGTGATGGCCTCGGACACGAGCGACGCGACCAGGCTCGCGGCTTCGTCGTCGCCGGTCATCGACGCGATGTGCACGGTCTTCAGCGCGATGTGGCGGCGCAGCTTCGGGTCCCAGCCGCGGAACACCGTGCCCATGCCGCCCTGGCCGATGATGCCGAGGACCTGGTAGCGGCCGAGGAAGACGCGGCCGAGCTCCTCCTGGTCCTCGATGCGGCGCTGGATCGACGCGGCCGTCGCGCGCAGTTGCTCGATCTCGTTCCCCTGCGCCGGGGGCGCGAATCCGCCGAGGGCCTGCTGGGCGCGGATGACTTCGCGGATGGGGCGGACGACGCTGCGCTGCGCGAGCAGCACCAGGCCGAGGGCGAGGCAGATGGCGACCGCCGCGGCGATCAGCGCGCGGCGGCGCATGCCGCGCGAGATGCCTTCCGCGATCGCGGCCGGCTGCCGGGAGAGGACGAACCACGGCGTGCCGGCGACGGGCGCGAAGGCGCCGAAGACCTCGCGGCCACCGGCGTCGCGGTAGACGCCGGTGCCGTTGACGCGTGCGACGCGGGCCGTGGCGAGCATCGACGGCGGGAACGAGGCCAGCGCGGAGCTGCCCGCCACCAGGCGGTCGTCGCGCGAGGCCACGACGAGCTGTGCCTGATCGCCGATCTCCGCGGGATCGAGCGCTTCCAGGATCGCGGCGGCCGAGGTGACGAGACGCACTTCGCCGCGCCCGTCGGGCAGCGGCTCGGTGACGAGGAGCAGGTCCTTCCAGACCGCCGGGGAGTGCGGCGGAATCGCGCCCGCGCGCTCGCCCGCGCCGCGACGCTGCACGCGCACGACGCTCTCGCCTGCGCCGTTGACGATCTCCAGGATCTCGATGGACGGGTCCGCGGCGAGGATCTCCTGCAGGAAGGTGGCGTCGTTCACCGCCGCTTCGTTCGCGGCGACCGTGCGCGCGAGCGCGCGGCGGGTCTCGACGGCGCCGGCGACGCGCGAGGCCGCGGTGCTGGCCGCGACCGCGTGCGTACGCAGCACCTGCTCGCTCATCCCGCGGCGATTGACGTCGTACAGCGACCACACCGCATAGGCCAGCGGCACGAGCGCAACGAGCGCCAGCGCAATGGAGATGCGGGCGAGCAGGGAAAGACGGACCACCGGCGCTAGATTACGCCTTCAGAAGCGCGGCGGTGTATGCGCGTGGGCTGATGCGGTTTCTCGGAGTTCCTCGGGTTCCTCGGAGTTCCTCGGAGTTCCTCGGAGTTCCTCGGGTTCCTCGGTTCCTCGGAGAGGAGCCGCCGCTCTCTCCCCCCCGAGGAACCCGAGGAACTCCGAGGAACCCGAGGAACTCGTCCTCACGGCCACTGCGTATTCGAGCAGCTCGAGTCGAGGATCTTGAG
Organism: Thermoanaerobaculia bacterium; assembly: GCA_036375075.1. Taxonomy (GTDB): domain Bacteria; phylum Acidobacteriota; class Thermoanaerobaculia; order Gp7-AA8; family Gp7-AA8; genus QHVT01. The sequence continues at coordinate 7,741 of DASUSN010000199.1, forward strand.
GCTCGTCGACGGGGGGCTCGCCTGCGCGATCTTCCACGCCGTGCTCAGTGCGCTCAGGTCGCAGATCTGCGTGGCGGTCAGGCCTTGCGGGCCGTCGTTGCACGGCGTGTCCAGCATCGTCTTGTACGCCTCCCAGTGCGGGTCGCCCGTGGCCGGCTGCGCGATGCCGGTGAACAGGTAGTGCGGCGGGACGTTCGCCACGTACACGACCGCGTCGCCGTCGAGCACGAGCGTCTTCGCCGTCGGCTCGGTCGTCTTCTTCGCGGTGATCACGAGCACGCCCTCGGTGTTCAGGATCAGGGTCGTGTCGACCCGGTCGCTCTGGTTCTGCGCCTTCGCGTTGCAGGCGCTCAGCCTTCCGAACGGGATGTCCACGACGCCGACCGCGCCTTTGTACGCGGGCCCCTGGAACTCGCCCCGGAAGCCGACCGGTTTCGCCGCCGCCAGCAGACACCGGCTCTTGGGGTCGATGGCGCGCGGCAGGTCGCCCGGGACCACCGGCGCGGCGTTCTGTCCGTTCGTGAGGAACTGCACGTGCTCGCCGTCGAGCACCACGTACTGCCACTTGTTCTTCAGCGGGCGGCTCGAGGTCTTCCAGTTCCCGGTCCGGGAAAGGAGGTCCTCGCCGCGATAGAGCAGCACCGCGACGTGCTCCTCGACGCCCATGTCGGAGACCGCCGTCTCCTGTTTCGTGTCGCCGTAGCTGAGACTGTGCTCCGCGTGCGCCGCATCGATCCTCGGCAGGATGGCGTGGACTCCCGGGTCGTTGGGGATCGCCGACGAGAAGAGCACGATTCCGATGAACTGGATGATCGCTGTTGTGGTGTCCATGATTTGACCTCTCTCTTGATCAAAGGTTGCTGAGTACTTCCACCGCGGACCAACTGGACGGATGGCGCCGGCGCAGATCGGATGTCTGCAGCATCGCGAGCTGCGCCTCACGCAATGCGCCGGCGGGTACCTCGCCGTCGCCAAGGCGTTTATGGAATTCGAGGAAGAGCTCCGAGGCGAGGTCGTCGTCGACCTCCCAGAGCGTGCCGACCACCGCGCGGGCGCCGGCGCCGAGGAAGGCGCGGGCCAGGCTGGGCATGCCGGCGACGTGCGTGGTCTCGCCGCGCATCGTGCCGCACGCGGAGAGCACCACGAGCGGACGCGCGTGGAGCTTCAGGCGCGCGATGTCCGAAGTCGTCAGGAGATCGGAGTCGTTCGCCGAAGGAGCGAGGAGCAGCGCGCCGTAGGACGCGAGGTCGCTGTTCGCGTGGCCGGCGTAGTGCACCAGCGCGCTCGACGAGATCGCCGCGATCACCCGCGCCCGCGTGGCGTCGGCCCCGGCGATCATCGTCCCGCGGTACGCGGCGGCGATGGTCTCCGCTTCCCGGCGGCTCCACTGCAGGCGCGTGGCACGCGGGGTCGCGGGGTCGGCGATGATGGTGGCCGGGCCGGTTGGCGGTTGGCGGTTGGCGGTTGGCGGGGTGGCCGCCGCTGACGGGGCGACGCGGATCGTGTGGGTCTGGATCAGGTAGCCCTTGCCGTCGTGCAGCGCTGCGAAGGGCAGCATGCTCAGCTGGCGGTCGGGGACGATCACCAGCTCGGACGCGCCGTCGATCCGCGAGGCGAACGGTGCGATGAGCAGGGCGTGCAGGGCCCGCGCATCGGCGGTCAGCTCCTGGCGCATCTGGACCTTGCGGATGAAGGACGTCACCTGCTTGGCGAGCGCCGCCCGCGGGATGGGGATGCGCGTCACCGCGATCTCGTTGCTCGTGACGCAGAAGATGGCCAGGGAGTCCGGCAGCATCGCGTACTCGAGGACCACCGTCCCGGCCGGGACCGCGACGCGCCGGTATCCGGCGGCGGCCATCGCGTGGGCGCGGTCGGTGACGTCGAAGGCCGCGTTCACTTCGCCGCAGTCGAGGTGGAGGTCGATGGTCTCTTCGATGGTCTGGGCGGCGACGTCGAGGAACTGGGGGGAGGTCTGGCTGGCGTTCTCCTGCTGCTTGCGGATCTCGCGCAGCGCCGCGTGATAGTCGTCGAGCGCCGCATCGGTGCGTCCGAGGAGACGCCAGGTGCGGGCGCGCTGCAGGTAGGCGTCCGGCAGACGGACCCCGTGGCCGCTCTCGAAGAACTGGATGCTCTGGCCCAGCATGGCGATCGCGCCGTGCGGGTCGGAGGACCGCCGCAGCACGGCTTCGGCCAGGGCGACGATCGCCTCGCGGCTCTCGCGCAACGCGGGATCGAGCGGCGGGATCAGCGACCGCGCCTCGGCCAGCCAGCGTCGCGCGGCAGCGCGATCGCCGGCCCGCTCCGCGAGACGCGCGCGGTCCGTCAGGATGGTCACGAGGAGCTCGGTGTCCCGGGTGGTTTCGGTGGCGACGTCGAGGCACGCGAGCGCCTCGTCGGTGCGCTCCGAAGCCGCGAGCCCGACCGCCGCGCTGTGCAGGATCGTGGCGACGTTCTTCGGATCGTGCTGCAGCCCGATGGCGCCGACGCGCTGCCGCCACGCGATGTCGTGCGCCCCCATTCCTTCGAGGGCGAACGCCTCATACGCGCTCGTCAGGCCGGCGTTCGCGGTCTCGCCCAGCGACGCGAACGTGGCCGCGGCGCGCGCGGCGGAGCGTGCGGACGTCCCCCAGTCCGCTGCCGCGTTCGCATTGCGCGACAGGGTCCGGTCGATCTCGGCGGAAAGGCCGTGGTACGACGGGGTCAGGCGCGCGCGCAACGCGGTGAGCGCGGCCGTCGACTCCGCGGGGTCGTTGCGGTCGAACGCGCACTGCGCGAGGTAGTAGTCGGCGGTGGCGGCGAGCGGACTGCCCGCGGCGCGAAACGCCGCCGCCGCGCGGCGGAACCCGTCTTCGGCTGCCGGGATGTTGCGGGCCCGCCAGTCCTTGCGGGCCTGGATGTACACGGTCATCGCCGTCGCGATGGCTTTGGGATCGGCGGCGCGATCGATCGCGTGGACCGCGTCGAGCAGCAGGCGCTCGTTCCTGAAGGCCGCGAGCTCCTCCGCGATCGCGCGGAGCAGGGCCAGATGCTTCGCGGCGCTCGCGGTGTCGTTCGCGAGGACCGCCTGCGCCCAGGTGCCGAGGAGCGGTCCTTCGCCGTTGACGCGCGAGTCCTGGGGAAGGCTTCGGACGAGGGCCGCGATCCTCGCTCGATCGCCTGCCGCGCGCTCGAGCTCTTTCGTGAACTCGAGCTTGGACGTGGGCTCGCCGAGCTTGCGGCGGCGGGCCCGCGCCTCGTTCGCCCACTCGCTGGAGGAGTCGAGCTCGAGGTACCGGTCCCACGCCGCGCGGGCGGCGTTCGGCAGTTTCTTCTTCTCCAGGATCAGCGCCCGGTTGAAGTGGGCGTCGGCGAAGTCGGGATCCAGTTGAATGGCGCGGTTGACGCTCGCGAGGGCGGAGGGCAACAGGTCCTCCCGTCCCTCGCGCTCGGCAACCGTGTATTGCGCCACGGCGAGGTCGTTCCAGACGTACGCGTTCTTCGAATCGTCCGCAGCGCTGCGGAGCTTCTCGAGGCTCTCGGGCGTCTGGTCGATGAGAAGGTGGGCGACTCCCGCTGCATGACGCGCCTCCACGGCGTCGTCGTTCTCCATCCGGTCGAGCAGACCCAGCGCCGTGCCGGCGAGCTTGCGCTCGGCCGGTGGGACTGTCGCGCCGGCGCGACGGTCTCCCTGGAACGGCTTCCACGGGAACCGCGACAGTCTGCCTTCCACCCGCCGGTAGGACGGAGCCGCGTCGATGAGCGGCGCAACGGGCACCGGCCGGCGGAGCAGGAACGGCGTCGTCGCGGCAACCGCGGCGATCGCGGCCGCGGCCCAGATCCGGCCGCCGGCAAACCGCCGCGGCCTCGCGACCGCCGCCGCTGCCAGCGCCTCTTCTTCCTGCTCGAAACGCGCTGCCTCTCCCGTCACCGTGCGGCATTCCGCGCAATCGCGCAGGTGGGCCGCCACTTCGGCTACTTCGCCGGGTGCGAGCTTTCCTTCGAGAAAGGCTGCCATCGTCTCAGCTCCGGGATGGCGCGACAGGGGGTTGTTCATCCGGGTCCCTCCGTTGGTGCCGCCACCCTCTCATCGCTTTCCTTGGACGGACGCGGTCCCGGTTTTCCGAGATCGAACGCCAGGGCGATGTCGTCGCGGCCGATGAGATCCAGGACGTCCTCGCGGCGCACCCCCGCGGCCACGATCTCGTCCTGGATCTCGTGCATGCAGCGCTCGAGCATGCGGTAGAGCAGCTTCTGCTCGCGCTGGAGGGCGCGGGCGATCTGCGCGACGGTCATGCCGTTCACGAAGCGGAGCTGGAGGATCAGCCGCAGGTCCTCGGGGCGCCGCTCGATCGCTTCGCGCAGGAGCGGGGCCACGCGCTCGGCCGTGCGGCGGCGGTCGCCGGCGCGGGCCTGGTCCTCGATGTCGTACGGACCGCTCACGGGCTCCGCCTCTTCGACCGGCACGTCGTGGCGCTTCGGCGCGCGGCGGGGGAGCTTCGCGGCGATCGCCTTGAGCGAGTCGAGGGTGACGCCGGGGTGCTTCGACTTGAGGAACGGGAGGGCTTCTTCGACCGAGCGGCCGTCGCGATGAAGGATCTGCTCGAGCTCGACGGCGACCGCGCCGAGGCGCTTCGCCTCGGCCGACGGATGCCATTTGCCCCACGCGTGGATGCGGTAGTCGAGCGCCCAGCGCTGGATGATGATGCTGAGGTAGGTGGCCAGGCCGCTGCGGCCTTCGTAGGCGCGCAGGACGGCGTAGTCGTCGTCGACGAGCTTCAGGTGGACGATGGCGCCGAGCTCTTCGGCATCGTCTGGATCGAAGCGGTACCTCCGGCACGCGAACGCGACGGCACGCGTGACCAGCGCGAAGTTCGCCTCCAGCAGCTCGCGCGCTTCCTGGACCTCCAAGTTGTGGCTTCCTCTACCAACAGGAGTGTCACCGGGCGCTGGAACTACACCCATTGCAGCGCTCCTTCTCTCACTGATTAGTGAGGGGAGCGCGTGAAACGCTTCAGGAAAAGTGGATCAGCCCCGCAACGTCACGGCCGCCCACGCCGCCTCGGCCGTCACGCGCGCGTCTTCCTGGCCCATGACGCACACGCCGAAATCGCGGAGGATGCCGTCGCGGATGTCGTAGACCCACCCGTGCACCGACAGCTCCTGGCCGCGGGCCCACGCGTCGCGGACGACGGTGGTCTGGCTGACGTTCACGACCTGCTCGATCACGTTGAGCTCGCACAGGCGCTTGTGGCGCTCGCGCTCGGTGGCGATGCCGTCGAGCTGGGTCTGATGCTTCCAGCGCACGTCCTGCACGTGCCGCAGCCAGTTGTCGATCAGCCCGAACTTCTCGTCGCGCAATGCGGCCAGCACGCCGCCGCAGCCGTAGTGCCCGCAGACGATGATGTGCCGCACTTTCAGGACGTCGACCGCGAACTGGATCGCAGAGAGGCAGTTCAGGTCCGTGTGCACGACCACGTTGGCCACGTTGCGGTGCACGAACATCTCGCCCGGCAGCAGCCCGACGATCTGGTTCGCCGGCACCCGGCTGTCCGAACAGCCGATCCACAGATACTCCGGCGCCTGCTGACTGGCCAGCCGCGTGAAGAACTCCGGATCCTGCCGCGTCATCTCGGCCGCCCAGGCCCGGTTGCTCTCGAAGAGGTGTTTCAGAACGCGCATGGCGCGTGACGATATCAAAGGGGGGAGTACCATCGTGGGGATGGCCCTTTCGGATACGTCCCCGGAGATGCAGGCGAAACGCGACGAACTGCTGCGCGCCATGTCCGGCGAAGAGCGCCTGCGCCTGGCGCGGGAGCTCACGCTCGGCGTCCAGCACCTCGCGTTCGCGGGACTGCGCCAGCGCTATCCGGACCTGCCCGACGACGAGCTGTGGCTCAAGCTCGCCGCGCGCCGCCTGGGCGTAGACGTGGTGCGCAAGGTGTACGGCCGAGAGATCGATCCGACGTGACGCCCGCCGATCCGTTTCAGTTCGCAGCGCGCGTCGCGCGGGTCCTCGACTCCGTGGGGATCCGCTACGTCATCGGCGGCTCCGTCGCGTCGTCGTTCTATGGCGAGCCGCGGTCGACGCTCGACCTCGACATCATGATCGACGCCGATGCGGAGGCGGCTCGCACTCTGGCGGAGGCGTTGAAGGACGAGTTCTATGTGGACGCGGAAGCCGCGGTCGATGCGGTGAAGCACGGCAGTACCTTCAACGCCATCCACATCGCCTCCACGGTTAAGTAGTGTCAGAGCCGGAAACTTAACTTAAGCCGCCCGCGCTACCCCCGCTTAAGTTAAGTTTCCGGCTCTGACACTACTTAACTAACCACAGCGAAGAGCCCCACCACCGCCCCGCCCGCGATGAGCCACATGCTGTTGATCTCGTAGCGGAGGAGGACCACCAGGCTGACGACGGCGATGGCGATCGTCGGGATATCGACGATGGCCGCCCGCGCGAGCTGCCACGTCACGAACGTCATCAGCGCCACCGTGGCCGCGTTCACGCCGTCGAGGAACGCGCCGGCGATTTTGGATTGCCGCAACCGCGACACGAGCGGCGCGCTGAGGGCGACGAAGACGAAGGCGGGGAGGAAGATGCCGATCGTCGCGACTGCCGCGCCCGGGATCCCGCCGAGGATGTAGCCGATGAACGTGGCCGTGGTGAAGAGCGGGCCCGGGGTGATCTGCCCCACCGCGACCGCGTCGAGCAGTTGCGCCTCAGTCAGCCACTGCCACCTCTCCACGAGGTCCGCGCGCAGGAACGCGATCAGCACGTACCCGCTGCCGAACAGCACCGACCCCACTTTCAGGAAGAAGAGAAAGAGAGGAAGAAGGCCGAATGCCGGCGCCGCGGCGGGGATGGCGGCGAGCGGCACGACGAACATTGCCCGCTTCGTGCGCACGACCGCAATCAATACCCCCACCCCGAACAGCACAACCAACTCGTGCACGCCGAGGAACGCGGCCACCAGCGCCACCACCGCGGCGCCGATCAGCAGCGGCGACTTCATCGCCGTCTTCCCGAGGCGCCACAGCGCCTGGGCGACGATGGCGATGATCACCGGCTTCACGCCGTACAGCACCGCCTCCGCCTGCGGCAGCTTCGCGTAGCGCACGTACAGCCACGCGATGCACGTGACGATCAGCGCCGCCGGCAGGATGAAGCACGCACCCGCGACGATCAGGCCCGGCCACCCGTTCCGCCGGTAGCCGATGTGGATCGCCAGCTCCGTGGAGTTCGGTCCGGGGATCAGGTTTGCCGCACTGAGCAGGTCGAGCAACTCCTCGCGGGTGAGCCAGCCGCGCCGCCGCACGACCTCGTCCTCCATCATCGCGATGTGCGCCGCCGGACCGCCGAAGGCGGTGGCGCCGAGGCGCAGGAAAAGGAGGGCCAGCTCTCGCACGGGCGAACAATGGCACAGATCTGGTTAGCCAACTCCCCGTGAACGACGAACATCGCATGGTCCGCGTCCGCGGCGCCCGCGAGCACAACCTGAAGAACATCGACGTCGAGATCCCGCGCGACGCGCTGGTGGTCTTCACCGGCGTCAGCGGCTCGGGCAAGTCCTCGCTGGCGTTCGGAACGCTCTACGCCGAGGCGCAGCGGCGCTATCTCGAGTCCGTGTCGCCCTACGCGCGGCGGCTCTTCAACCAGATGTCCGTCCCCGACGTGGACGACATCGACGGCCTCCCGCCCGCCGTGGCCCTCCAGCAGCAGCGCGGCGGCACGAGCACCCGCTCCTCGGTCGGCAGCGTCACGACGCTCTCGAACCTCCTGCGCATGCTGTACTCGCGCGCGGGCGACTATCCGAAGAACCAGCCGCTTCTCTATGCGGAGTCGTTCTCGCCGAACACGCCCGAAGGCGCGTGCCCGGAGTGCCACGGGCTCGGGCGCATCTACACCGTGACCGAGCAGTCGATGGTGCCGGATCCGTCGCTGACGATCCGCGAGAGAGCGATCGCCTCCTGGCCGCCCGCGTGGCACGGGCAGAACCTCCGGGACATCCTCGTCACGCTCGGCTACGACGTCGATCGTCCCTGGCGGGACCTGCCGAAAAAGGACCGCGACTGGATCCTCTTCACCGAGGACACGCCGACCGTTCCCGTCTACGCGGGATACACGCCGGACGAGACGAAGCGCGCGCTCAAGCGCAAGGAAGAGCCGAGCTACATGGGCACCTTCAGCAGCGCGCGCCGCTACGTGATGCACACCTTCGCGAACACGCAGAGCGCTCTGATGAAGAAGCGCGTGTCGCAGTACATGCTCGGCGCGGATTGCCCGGTGTGCCACGGCAAGCGCCTGCGGCGCGAGTCGCTCTCCGTGAAGTTCGCGGGGCTGGACATCGCCGAGATCTCCGCGCTGCCGCTCGGGCAGCTCGCCGAGACCGTCCGCCCCTTTACGAGTCTTCGGGGCGACGAGTCGTCGAGTCGTCACGGGAAGAGCTCCTCGGCGACTGGACGGCTGGACGACTCGTCGACTCACGCCGGCGAGACCGCGCGTATGCGGCGCGGCCGCGCGTCGAGCCAGACCCACGACGAAGCGCACGACCTCGTCGTCCATCGCATCGCCTGCGACCTCGCCGCGCGCCTCGACGTCCTCCTCGAGCTCGGCCTCGGCTATCTGTCGCTGGAGCGCAGCACGCCGACGCTCTCGCCGGGCGAGCTGCAGCGGCTGCGCCTGGCGACGCAGGTGCGCTCGAACCTCTTCGGCGTGGTCTACGTCCTCGACGAGCCCTCGGCCGGCCTGCATCCCGCGGACACGGAGGCGCTGCTCGCCGCGCTCGACAAGCTGAAGGCCGCGGGCAACTCGCTGTTCGTCGTCGAGCACGAGCTGGACGTCATCCGCCACGCCGACTGGATCGTCGACGTCGGTCCGCTCGCGGGCGAGCACGGCGGCGAGATCCTCTACAGCGGTCCGCCCGAGGGGCTGAAGCGGGTGAAAGCGTCGCACACGCGCGAATACCTCTTCAATGAGCGCAAGCCCGCTCCGCGCGAGCCGCGGGAGCCGCGCGGCTGGCTGTGCCTCGAAGGGGTGACGCGCAACAACCTCCACGAGCTCACCGCCGCATTTCCCCTCGGCGTCTTCACCAGCGTCACGGGCGTCAGCGGCTCGGGCAAGTCGACGCTCGTCAGCCAGGTGCTCGTCGAGCTCGTGGCCGGCCGCCTCGGACACGCGCTGGACGAGGAAGAGGAGCACGATCCGCTGGTGCAGCGCGTGGTGACCGAGGGAGGGGAGATCGTCGCGGGGATGGAGGGGGTCAAGCGCCTCGTGCGCGTCGACCAGAAGCCGATCGGCCGCACTCCCCGCTCCAACCTCGCCACGTACACGGGCCTGTTCGACCACGTGCGCAAGCTCTTCGCCTCGACCAAGGGGGCACGCGCGCGACGCTACGACGCGGGCCGCTTCTCCTTCAACGTGGCCAAGGGGCGCTGCGAGACGTGCGAGGGCGAAGGCTTCGTGATGGTCGAGCTGCTGTTCCTGCCCAGCGTGTACGCGCCGTGCCCGACCTGTCACGGCGCGCGGTACAACGCGAAGACGCTGGAGATCGAGTACAACGGCAAGAACATCGCCGAGGTCCTCGGCATGACCGTCAACGCCGCGTGGACGTTCTTCGCCGACGAGCCCCACGTCCACCGCGCCCTCGGCGTCCTGCGCGAAGTCGGCCTCGGCTACATCCGCCTCGGCCAGCCCGCAACCGAGCTCTCCGGCGGCGAGGCCCAGCGCATCAAGCTCGCCACCGAGCTCCAGCGCGTCGGCCGCGGCAACACGCTGTACATCCTCGACGAGCCCACCACCGGCCTGCACCCCGCGGATGTCGAGAAGCTCATGACCCAGCTCGACGGCCTCGTGGCGGCCGGCAACACCGTCATCGTCGTCGAGCACGACATGAGCGTCATCGCCGCCAGCGACTGGGTCATCGACATGGGCCCCGGGGCGGGGGAGGAGGGGGGAACGGTGGTCGTGGCCGGGCCGCCCGCCGAGGTGATGCGCTCGAAGAAGAGCCGGACGGCGGGGTACCTCAAGCTCGCGGTGTGAGGCCCCCTTGTCATCCCTCGCTCGACGCTCGGGATGACAGGGAGCGGGTAGAATCATCCTCATGAGCCGGTGGAGCATTCCAACAAGCGATCCCGCGGGGCCCGCGCGTGGTGGCCGGGAGACACCCAAGGTGGCCTTCGAACGGCGCTGTGCGGATGCGTCCGAGCGGCTCGCCTCGATCGCCGATCCGGACGAGCTGGTGGCGTTGCTGCGCGGGCTCGACGAGCTCGATACCGCCACGACCGTCGCGGCCAGGGACGCCCTCACCAAGCTGGGTGAGGCGACGCTTCGCCGCGCCGAGCACTATCTCGCAACGGAGGTCTACGACGTAGCGTGTGAGGTTGCGCTCGTTCTGAGCGCGATCGGCCAGCCGGCGGTCGAGACCCTTCTGCAGATCGTCCGCGTTTCCGGGAGCGAGGAGGCGCGGCGCTGGGCGTGCCGCGTCCTGGGCGTGGTCGGCGACGAACGGGCCGTCCCCGCTCTGTTTCATGCGCTGGACGATTCCTCCCCCATCGTGCGCGCCGCCGCCGCAGAGGCGTTTCAGCAGTTTCCGCAGGAGGCGGCGTTCGCGCGTCTGCGCGCGCTGCTGCGGGACGTCGAAGTGGTGCGTTGCGCCGCCGCGAAGACGCTCCGTCGGCATTCGGTCTTCGCCGTCGATCTGGAGGAACAGGTCCTGCGAGCGCTGGCAGCCGGTCCGCTCGACAGAAGCCTGGCGGCGCGGCGGTTGCCGCCGGCGGCGAAGCCGCTGCTGGTGAGGATCGCCCGCTCCGGCGACGCGGCGGCACGCGTGCGAAGCCTCGAGGCCCTCGGCCATCGCCGGGAGGACGACGACGTACTGATGGAGTCGACCGCATCGCCCGACAGCGCCGTGCGCCGGGCGGCCGTCACGGCGCTCGCCCAGATCCACGCGACCGACGGTACGGAGGAGCTGGCGCTGTCCGACGACGACTGGCGCGCTCTGAGGAGAGTCGATGAGGCTCCGCGTCCATCCGCCCTCTTCGCACCCGTGACGCTGCCTCTACGAACGGGCGACGTCGTCCGGCTTGCCGACGACGAAGCGGGCCGCTGGTCGGGCCGCTGGTCCGAAGTGATCCTGATCGGAGAGGACTTCATCGGCGTCCGCGGGCTCGAGCACGACGAGTTCGACGCGATCGCCATCGACGACCTGCTCGCGCACGGCCGGCGGCACCCGGACGCGCGCCGGCTCAAGGCGGACGCCGCGGAATGGCGGCGGACGCTCGCGTCGCGCGGTTACTGAGCGCTCGCTCGAACGGCCGCAGCAACACCCTGTACATCTTCGACGAGCCCCACCACCGGTCCATCCCGCAGACGTGGGTATCGCGGGGTACCTCAAGCTGGCGGTGTAAAACCCGCCTATCACCCGATTTGAAGTGCGGAGGCACTACTGGAGGAGGAGGCGCGGTGGTCGCCGCCAAGGACGCCAGCGGAGATGACACGGTCGAAGCGCAGCCGGACGGCGGCGTATTTGAAGCTGGCGTCGTGAGGGAGTTTTGGTTCCTCGGAGTTCCTCGGAGTTCCTCGGGTTCCTCGGAGGGCCTCGGAGAGGACGCGCTCTACCTCCACTCCGAGGAACCCCGAGGAACTCCGAGGAACCCGAGGAACCGCTCTCCCTCACTGCTTCGGCGGAATGGGCCTCCCGTACGACCTCAGGTGCGCCTGCCGCAACTCCTCGACCTGGGGGATCAGGTGCGCGTGCTCCGGCTCCTTCGCCATCTCCTCGGCGACGTAGAACGCCGCGAGGCACCGTTCGTACAGCTCCTGCGCGCGCCGCTCGATCGTGGCGTGGATCTGGTCGGCGAGAATGTGGAGGCTGTCCGCCGCGGCCAGCAGCTCGAAGTCCTCGAGCGCCTGTTCGCGCTCGGAGGTCGAATACGCGAGCCCCTGACTGCCCTCGTTCGCACGCAGCTTTTCCAGCGCGGCCCGTTCGTCGGACGTCAGCGTGGCGTCGAAGCTCGCCGAGGCCGCGGCGACCACCTGCATCACTGCCGCGGGGTCGATCTTCTGCACTTCCTTGACCGTCATGGTCTTCCTCCCGGCGAGAGCTCCGGGCGTGCTGCAGCACGCCCGGAGGCCTCGGTGTCATCGTGTGGTCATTGCTTCTGCTGGGGCAGCGGTTCCGGCTCGGACTCCGCCGGTCTGCGGCGGGCACGGCCGAACTTGTTCAGGCGCTTCATCTCCGCGAGATGCGCGGTGAGGCGCGTGGCGTGGCGGTCGTCGCGTGCGAGCTGGCGGCAGATCGCGTAGGTCTGCAGCGCGGCCAGGCCGATGCGCTGGCGGCGAACGGTGTTCGCGGCCAGGATCTCCTTGAGCAGCGTGCGGGCCATGTCGGCGACTGCGGTCCAGCGGTTCGACAGGTCCGTCTCCTGGCGCATCTCCGCCTCGGTCAGGCCCAGCACACTCTGGACTTCCGGCGTCGAGCCGGCGGCGTTGATGGACGCCTGCACGAAGTTCGGGTCCACGTGCGCGAGGCGCCGCCGCAGCGCGGCCGGAGCGGTTGCGACCGCGGGCTTCGGCAGCCGCGCCAGCATTTCGCGGAGTTGCAGAACGAACTCCTCGGGCGGCAGTTCCGCCTTGGGGTCCGTCTCAGCCGGGTCGAGCGTGGATTTCTGAATGGTAGACAAGGGCTCCTCCTTTCGTGGGATTGATCGGATCAACGGCGACGCGCCGTCGATCGGGTTGAACATTGCCCGCGCGCCATGACAGCGCGGGCGCCTCGCGGGACGAGATACGCGGGATCCATCGCGTTCTCGTGGGTGGGAGGAGCCCGGCTCAACTCCCGGCGATCAGCGGCGCCAAAACTCCGCGGCCATCACGCTGCTCACTCTATATACGCACAGCAGTTGTCGGAGGTTTCTCGTACAAATGCGCACCGATCGAAGAACGGCCTGCAGACTCCGGATGACGATTTGCAGACTTTGCATCACGAATGGAGATCCCATCGTGTCCATGAGTCATGCGATCGTGACGCAGCGAGATCCGCGGCTCAGCCGCTCCACTCCTCGGATCACACGCCGTCATTTCATCGTGGCGATGCGTGATCCGGTCGTGAAGAACTGAGCTTCGAAGCTCGACCGGCGCGATCCGTGAAGCGCCGGCCGAGATCCGTTCGAGGCCGCACGCCACGCGCGATGTGCAATGCGATTCCCGCGAAGTGCACGTTCACTTAGCCGATCAGCCGACCGACACACGCACCACGCCGTTGTTGCGCGCCTCGGTTGCGAACGGGCGGTCGACGAAGCGGCGGATGGTGTCGATGTTCGTTACGGAGTGGCCGCTGAGGGGGAGGGTGGTGAAGGATCCGCCGTCGCCGATGGCCAGGGGCAGGAGCAGTTGATCGGCGAGCTGCTCGCCGACGGCGGCGGCGCTGTCGAGGTAGCGGCGGGCCTGGTGCACCGCCGCGCGCGCGACTTCCTCGGCCGGGACGCCGCGCTCGCCGAAGGCGGTGAAGACGTCGGTGACGTGCTCGGAGCCGACGATGATGGAGATGAGGTTTCCCGGGCCGGCCGAGCCGGTGAGGGTATGGGCCTGGAGGCAGTCCTCGGGCCACTCCAGCTCCGCGGCGGCGGTTTTCACCTCGCGCTCGGCGATGGTCCAGGGCAGGTTGGCGACGACGGCGCGGGCGCAGCGTGTGGTGAGGGCGCCGCGCTCCTCGAGGTCGAGCCTTCCGAGGCGCCGCGTGGGCGCGATGCGCACGCGGATCTTCCCGCCGCCGGCGGGATAGAAGCCGGGACGGAGCAGCTCGAGCTCGACCTCCGCGCCGAGGCGGCGGAGGAGCGGGAGGAACGCACGCTCCATGAAGTCCCAGGGCGGAGACGACGGATTGTGCGTCCCGCCCTCGAGCTCCACGACGGACGGCGCATCCGCCAGGGAGAGCGGCAGCAGGATCGTCTGCAGGACGAGCATGGTCGAGCCGGCGGTGCCGATCGCGAACGCGTAGTCGCCGCCGCGCACCGTCCGCGGGATGAAGGTGAGCGCCGCCGAGCCGACGTGCGCTCCCTCCACCGCCGCCTCGCCGATCTGCGCCGCCGCGTTCACGGCGGTCAGGTGCTGGCGCAGCAACCCTGGCGTCTTCCGCTTCGCACGGATGTTCTCGATGCGGAACGGTGTGCCGGTGAGCAGCGACAACGCGAGCGAGGTCCGCAGGACCTGGCCGCCGCCTTCGCCGTGGGAGCCGTCGAGCGTCAGCATGGCTTCAGCCCTTGACCACCACGACCTGCCGGAGCGTGTGCACGACGTCGACGAGGTCGGCCTGGGCCTGCATCACCGCTTCGATGGACTTGTACGCCGCGGGCGTCTCGTCGATCACGTCCTGGTCCTTGCGGCACTCGATCCCTTCGGTAGCGCGGGCGTGGTCTTCCACCGTGAAGCGGCGCTTGGCCTCGGCTCGCGACATCGAGCGTCCCGCGCCGTGGCTGCAGCTCTCGAAGCTCTCCGGGTTTCCCTTGCCGCGGACGATGAACGACTTCGCGCCCATGCTGCCGGGGATGATGCCGAGATCGTCCTTGCCCGCGCGCACCGCCCCCTTCCGCGTGACGAAGACGCGCTCGCCGTAGTGCTCCTCGACGGCCACGTAGTTGTGATGGCAGTTCACCACTTCCGCGTTCGCCTCGAACGGCGGCAGCAGCTCCGAGGCGCGGATGGCCTCGACGATCGCCGCCATCATCAGCTCGCGGTTCTTCATCGCGTAGCTCTGCGCCCAGTGCACGGCCTTCACGTAATCGTTGAAGTGCTCCGTGCCCTCGGGGAGATAGGCGAGGTCCTGGTCGGGCAGGTTGATCATGAACCGGCGCATGTCCTGTTTCGCCAGCTCGATGAAGAACTGCCCGATACGGTTGCCGACGCCGCGCGAGCCGCTGTGCAGCACGATCCAGACGTCATTCGCCTCGTCGAGGCAGACCTCGATGAAGTGGTTCCCGGTGCCGAGCGTGCCGAGGTGATTGAGGTCGTTGCCCTGTCCGAGCTTCGGATGCTTCGCGACGATCTCCGAGTACTTCGGCTCGAGCTGCGACCACACCTCGAGGTTCCGCGGCGGCGGAGTGCGCCACGCGCCGCGGTCGTTGCGGCCGCCGTTGTCGGTGCGTCCGTGCGGCACGGCCTCTTCGATGACGCTGCGCAGCGGCGCCAGGTCGCCGGGCAGGTCGTTCGCGGTCAGGGACGTCCGCACGGCCATCATCCCGCAGCCGATGTCGACGCCCACCGCCGCGGGGATGATCGCCTTCTGCGTCGGGATCACGCTGCCGACCGTGGCGCCCTTGCCGAGGTGGACGTCGGGCATGACCGCGATCCAGCGGTAGATGAAGGGGAGCGAGGCGATGTTGAGCAGCTGCTGCTTCGCCGCGTCCTCCACCGGCACGCCGCGGGTCCAGGCCTTGATGGCCACGCCACGCTCGGGCTTGAAGACTTCGTAGTTGTTGGTCGTCATGATCGTTCCTTCGAAACAGTGAGGCCGACAAGAGGTTTACCGAGACATCGACCGTCAAAAGATGTAGTCACGGCGGCATTCGGCCTCTTCATTTCATTTCAGTTCATTCGTTGTCTTCATGCCACCGCCGGCTGCGCGATGGCGACGTCGTCGATGATCTTCGACCACTGCCCGGCGGCCATCCGGCCGGCGGCGAAGTCCGCGATCAGTGTGAACACGGCATCGCTGAATCCTCCCACGTTCAGAACGTCCTCCCGGCTCTGCGCCTGCGTCGTCCCGGACGGCTGGAGGTCGATGCAGACCAGCCGCGCGTCCGGATTGCGCCGTTTGAATCGGTCCCAATGACGCATCATCTCCGTTCCCTGGCCGTGCTGCGGATCGGCCCACGACTCGTTGTCCGAGACGAAGACCACCAGGTCGCCGTGCGCCATCTGCTGGTTCAACCGCAGCAGCGGCTTGCTGCACGCCGTCCCCCCGCCGCCGACCGCGGCCAGTTTCTCCGCGTTGGTCATGATGCTGTCGCGCGGATCCAACTGCACGTCCACGACGTGATCCTCGAACGGCAGGACCTTCGCCGAAGGATTCCGGCGCACGATCGACGCGGCCACCAGGGCCGCGACGTCGATGCAGCGCACCGCCGACGTCGCCGAGCCCTGCGTCCCGGTCACGGGCGACTCCATCGAGCCCGAGACGTCGGGGCAGACGTAGACCTGCCCGTCGATGGCCGGCACGTTGCCGGTCGCGATCTCCATCGCCTCCTCCAGCGCGTCGCGGACGAACTGCGGGACATCCTCGCCGGCGGCGGTGAACGCCGTCAGCAACTGGTACGGGAAGACCCGCGCCTTGCGGATGGCCTCCGGATCGGCGAGCCGCGCTGCAATCGTCAACGTCACCTCCTCGTCCGCGAAGACCCCATGCCGCGCGAACGTATTCAGGTTCATTCTCGTCATCTGCCACGGCGCCTTCCGCGCGATCTCCATCCACACCTCGGTGCTGAGCTCGAGCGACGTCAACATCTGGAACGGCACGTCCGGCACGTCTTCCGTCGCTCCCCAGCGGAAAGCCTCGTAGTCGCGCACGAGCTGCGGCAGCGCCTCGGGGTCGTACGGCCGCCGGAGCAGATATCCGTACAGCGCCTCGCGCGTCTTCGACGCCGGCCTGGGGTGCACCATGCGGAGCACGTCGCCGAGCGACGGCGCCCGTCCGACCGCATCGCGGAACAGCACCTCGTCGCGGCGCGACTCGAGCCAGCGCAGGACCATCCGCTTCGGCGCCGTGCCGAGCGACTTCCGCCCCGTGACGCCCGAGCGGAGGATCTGCAGGAACGTGCGCAGCATCTTCCCGTTGTCGATCACGCGGGGAAAGATCGCCTCGAGCAGGCCGGTGTTCCGCGCCGCCAGGACCGCGCAGAGGAGCGCCGGCATGTCCTTCATGAAACCGCGCTCGCGGCAGTAGACCGCCGTGCGGGCGATGAAGAGATCGTCGACCTTCGCGCAGAGCGCCAGGACCGCGTCCAGCTGCTCTTTGGCCGAGGCGTAGAACGTCCCGTTCAGGCACCCGGTGGCGGCGTACTGCGCGAGCGCCTCTTTGGGCGTCAGCGCGTAAGCCAGGCCGCCGGCTTCGTTCACCGCGTCCGTCTTCGGCGCGAGCTTCCCGGCGATCGTTGCGAAGAGCTTTTTGTTGGCCATCGGTTCCTCCCGTGTCGTTGCTGGGCTCCCTTAAAGGCGAGCGGGGTGCCACCAGCGCGATGTTTTGCGTAAGTCGTTGACCGGTCATCGCAAATCGTTCGAATGGTGCTGCGCGGCGGTTGGTGCTGTCGCGGGTTTTCTTATCCAGGTGGATACGCCGTTATACTTCTGGACGCACGCGTGAAAACCGTCGCCATCGGCCTCCTCGGCTCGTCCCTCGATCTCGGCAAGCCCGCCAGCCGGTGGGAGCGCTGGCGGCCGTCGGTGTCGCTCTGCCAGCAGGAGGATCTGCTGATCGACCGTTTCGAGCTGCTGCATCCGCCCGGTATGGAGGCCGCCACGGAGCTGCTCGCGCGCGACATCGCCTCGGTGTCGCCGGAGACGGAGGTCGTACCGCGGCCGCTGGCGATCGCCGACCCGTGGGATTTCGAGCAGGTCTACGGCGCGCTGTACGAGCTCGCGCGTACGTACCCGTTCGACGTCGAGTCCGAGGACTACCTCGTGCACATCACCACCGGCACGCACGTCGCGCAGATCTGCCTGTTTCTGCTCACCGAGTCGCGGCACTTTCCGGGACGGCTCGTCCAGACCTCGCCCGGCCACGGCGCGCGTTACGTGCAGGGGTCGGTGCAGATCGTCGACCTCGACCTGTCGCGCTACGACGCGATCGCGTCGCGCTTCCGCGAGGAGCAGAAGGAGGCGGCGTCGTTTCTGAAGTCCGGCATCGCCACGCGCAACGCGGGGTTCAATCGTCTCATCGACCGCATCGAGCAGGTGGCCATCCACTCGCGGGAGCCGTTGCTGCTGATGGGGCCCACCGGCGCGGGGAAGTCGCGCCTGGCCCGGCGCATCTTCGAGTTGAAACGCTCGCGGCATCAGGTGCAGGGCGAGTTCGTGGAAGTGAACTGCGCGACGATTCGCGGCGAGGCGGCGATGTCGGCGCTCTTCGGTCACGTGAAGGGCTCGTTCACCGGCGCGTTGCGCGACCGGCCGGGCCTCCTGCGGGCCGCGAATCGCGGCGTGTTGTTCCTCGACGAGATCGGCGAGCTGGGACTGGACGAGCAGGCGATGCTGCTGCGCGCGCTGGAGGAAAAGGTCTTCCTCCCCCTCGGCAGCGACCGGGACGTGAAGAGCGACTTCATGCTCATCGCCGGCACGAACCGCAATCTCGGCGAGATGGTGCGCGAGCGGCGCTTCCGCGAGGACCTCCTGGCGCGCATCAATCTGTGGACCTTCGTGCTGCCCAGCCTGCGCGACCGCGTGGAGGACATCGAGCCGAACCTCGACTTCGAGATCGAGCAGTTCGCGCGGCGGTCGGGCGCGAACGTACGCTTCAGCCGCGAGGCGCGGGAGCGGTTCCTCCGCTTCGCCACGTCCGCCGAGGCGTCGTGGCCGGGGAACTTCCGCGACCTCAACGGCGCCGTCGTCCGCATGGGCACTCTCGCGCGCGGGGGGCGCATCACGAACGATCTCGTCGACGAGGAGACCGCCCGCCTCCGGGCCGCGTGGCATCCCCGCTCCGAGTCCCCGGGCACGGCCATCCTCCTCCGCTGCCTCGGCGAGGACGGCCTGTCGTCGCTCGACGCGTTCGACCGCGTGCAGCTCGAGCACGTGGTCGAAGTGGCGAGCCGCGCGCGGTCTCTGTCCGAGGCCGGCCGTCTCCTGTTCAGCGCCTCGCGGCGGCAGAAGGCGAGCGCCAACGACGCCGACCGCCTGCGGAAGTACCTGGCGCGTTTCGGGATCGACTGGAGAATCCTGCGCGACGAGGAGGCGTGACGGGGGGCGATGCGCGAGAGGCGGAATGGAGCGCCGGCGTCCCCGCCGGCTGTCGTGGCGGCGTCCCGCGCCGCCACTTGGGTGGGCGGGGGAGCGTGACACCAGGCGAGAAGCTCCGTCCTCCCGAGTACCGGCCGGCGGGACGCCAGCCGGACAGCCGGCGGGACGCCGGCGCTCCAGGACCGGCTTGAGCTCGACGCTCGGGATGACAGCGGGGGGGCGCGAGTACGGCTTACTTCCGCGCCACCTGTGCGAGTAGTGCGAATGTGCGGTCCGCGCACTCGTCCCAAGAGTACCGCGCGGCGGCCTCGTACGCGCCGCGCGCGATCGCGTCGCGGCGGGCGGGGTCGGCGGCGAGGGCGCGCAGGGTGTCGGCGATCGACGTCACGTTCTCCGCGTCGAAGTACACCGCCCCGTCGCCGAGGAGGTCCGGCATCGGGCGGGTCTGGGAGGCGGCGATGGGGAGGCCGGAGGCCATCGCTTCGACGAGGGACAAGGGGAGGTTCTCGCACGTCGAGGCGAAGACGAAGGTCCCGGCCTCGCGGTAGATCGGCGGCAGGCTGTCATGCGACAGCGGGCCGAGGAAGCGGATGGCGTCGGTTTCGCGGGAGAGCTCGGCCAGCGTCCGGTCGAGGTGTTGCGCGGACGGGCGATGGATCGGGGAGCCGATCAGGTCCAGCGCGACCGGAAGTCCCTCCCGCCGCAGCCGTGCGACCGCCTCGGCCACGTTCCAGGTGTGTTTGTACGGGTGGACGTCGGAGACGTAGAGAAAGCGGAACGGGTCGCGCTCGCTGTACGACGACAACGGGCGCGCCGGGCGCGGCCGGGTCCGGAAGCGGTCGTGCACGCCGGACGGAATCACGGCGGTGCGAACCGAGCCGTTGAGGCCGATCCGCGAGGAGACGACGCTTCGCGCGTGCTCGGTGAGGAAGATGACCGCGCTCGACTCGCGGAACGTATGGCCCATGGTGAGCCGGAGGATCCGGAAGCGGATCCCCTGGCGCGACCAGCCGTACCGGGCGCGCTCGCGAGGCTCGAACGGCAGCAGGTTCGCCGACATCGTGACGTACGGCTGGAAGCTGGCGACCGGCGCGGCGCTGGGCGCGAAGAGGACGTCGCACCCCGCGGCGCTTGCGGTGCGCGAGCGTTCGAAGAGCTGCCACGCGCTGCGCCACGGCAGGCGCCGCTCGAGCATCGGCACGTGCACCGCGTCGATCCACGGACGGCGGGGGATGCGATCGAGCACGACCGACGCGCCCCACACCGTGACCTTGGTGATGCCATGCCGCTGGGGATCGGCGTGGGCGAGAAGCTCCGCGATGTGGGTGATGATCCCGCCCGAGCGGGCGTTGGAAGCGTCGATTCCGATGTGCATTCAGGCTTCGAGGACCACCGGCTGGGACGCCGCGACGGTGGCGTACACATCTTCGTATGCCGCGGCCATCCTGGGAATGGAAATCTGGCTGACTCGGGCCTGGGCCCGTCGCGCCCGCTCGACGGCGGCGGCGCGATCGTCGAGGACGTCGCGGATCGCGGCGGCCGTCGCGACGACGTCGCCCGGCGGCACGAACAGCGCGTCCCCCTCGGCCAGCGCGCGATGCTGGGGGATGTCGGAGAGGATCATCGGCGTTCCGGCGGCGAAGCATTCACTGACGACGTTCGGGTGTCCTTCGAAGCTGCTGACGAGCAGGGCGGCGTCTGCCGCGCGCTGCCGGTTCCACACGTCGTGGACGAAGCCGGCGAAGTGCACGCACGCCGCGATGCCGAGTTTCCGCGCCAGCGTCTCCAGCCGCTCCCGCTCCGGTCCCTGGCCACAGATCGTCAATGTAGGGCGCGGCTTCAGCCCGCCTCCCCCGGGGGTGGGCGGGCTGAAGCCACGCCCTACATCGGGCGGGCTGAAGCCGCGCCCTACAAGGACCGCGGCGAGCGCGTGGAGCACGATGTCCACGTTCTTCTGCGGCTCGAGCCGGCCGGCGTACAGCAGGACGGCGGCGCCTTCCGCGCGGGCTGCGGGCTCCGCGGCGGCGATCTCGTCGAAGGGCACGGCGTTCGGAATGACCCACGTGCGCTGCCCGGACCAGTAGGCGGCGCCTTCCGCCGAGTTTGCGACGATCGCCGCCGCGCGGCGCCCGACGAGACGGCGCAGCCACGACCGGAAGTCGCGGTACGCTGCGGCGTCGTTCGGCTCCCGGAGAACGTGCGGCACGCCCGTGAGCCCCGCGGCGATGCCGCCGGCCACGTCCATGCGCGTGATGCACGTCTGCACGACGTCCGGCTTCCACGCGCGGATCAGCCGCGCGATCTCCGCGATCAGCCGCGGGCTCCACGGCCAATGCGGCGCGAAGCGATGGGCCGGGACTTCCCGCGGCCAGACCCCGGGCCCGGGATGGAGGTAGCCCACCAGGACGTCATGACCGCGGCGCTGCAGCTCGCCGCCGAGGTACGCGAGCTGACGCTCCGCGCCCGCGCCGGTCAGCGTCGGGATGAGCAGCAGGATCCTCATGCCGTCCGCCGCCGCCACCACCGCACCGCCGTGTCGCCAAGGAGGAAGAGCGCGGCCAGACGGGGCAGCAGCCAGAGGGCCGAGACGAGATCGAGACGGAGCATCCGGACGTAGAGCGCCAGCATCGTCCGGCGATCGGCGGCCGCGGCGAGGCGTCCGAGCATCGACGCCCGATGCCGCGCGATCCCGCGCAGGTGCCGCGCCTCGGGGTGCAGGGCAAAGAAGCGCTCCGCGCAGGCGTCGAGCGCGGCCGCGAGCTCCGGGACGTCCGCCGGTGCGATCGCTGGCCCGGGGACGTTCGCCGCCACCCACAGCTCCGCCCACCGCGCCGGTACGTCCGGCCACTGGAGGACTTCACGGAAGAGCTGGTGAATGACGGGCGTCTTCACGGCGGAATAGCGGAGCCGTTCCGGCCGCGACCCGTCGGCCGTCATCGAGGCACGATCGAAGCGGTACGCGGCGAGGGGCTCCTCGAGGTTTGCCAGACGCATCTGCGCGCCGGCGCGCATCCACAGCTCCGCGTCCTGCGCGAGCTCCTGGCGCTCGTCATAGCCGCCGAGGCGCTCGACGAGGGCGCGCCGGAACATCACAGCCGAGTGCACGAACGGCGTGTCGAACGTGCGGTACCAATCCATCTCCAGGCCGCCCGGAGGCCGCTGCCAGGCCGCGTTCCACCAGGCCGCGCGGCGCACGCGCCGGCCGTGGACGTCGATGGGCACCGCCTGGGTGCCGAGGACGCCGGTGTCCGGGTGCGTGTCGAGCCAGGCGACCTGCTTCGCGAGACGCTCGGGGAAGGCGAGGTCGTTGCCGTCGAGGCGCGCGACGTACTCGCCGCGGCACAGCGCCAGCCCGCGGTTCAGCGAGCGCGTCTGCCCGAGGTTCTGGGGATTCGTCACCAGCCGGATGCGGGGATCGCGATAGGACGCCGCGATGGCGTACGAGCGATCGGTCGACGCGTCGTCGACGAGGACCAGCTCGAAGTCCGTGAACGTCTGTGCGAGGATCGATTCGATGGCCGCACCAAGAAACCGCTCCTCGTTGTGAACCGCCATCAACACCGAGACGCGTGGGACGTTCATGGGACCGGCGGCGACGATACCACGCTGCATTCGCTCGTCAGATGAGATAGTCGCTCGCGTACCGCTCGTACAGCGGGTTGCCGCGAAGCGATTCCGCGTGGCCGCGAAAGACCTCCACCACGGCGTCGGGGATCGACGCGGCCGTGACCGCTCTGCCCGGCCGCACGCGCTGCAGCAGCCGAACGACGCCGCGAAGCCGGTTGCGGAAGGCCGCCGTGACGTACAGGCGGAAGAGCCTGCGCGACGGCACCTTGCGCGCCAGGCGGGTGAGTCGGGGATACCAGTACATCTCCTCGGCCGACAGCGACTCGTTGATGCGATCGCGCGGTCCGGGGATCGGATCGATGCCGAGGCGCTGGGAGAGCATGCGGGTGAACTCGTCCGGGGCGTCGCGCAGCAGCTCGTACGGCATGACGATCACGTTGTCCGCGCCGAACGCCGCGGTGTACGCGCCGATGACACGGTCGTAGTTCCACGGCGTGAGGCCGGCGAGGTGGTCGTATCCCGGCGAGCCGGGGCCGGCCTGCATGACCGCCACCAGCTCCGCCAGATCGGCGTCACCGCCTGAACGGACGAACTGCGAATACGAAGAGAGGATCATCGACCGGAACCCGCGCGTCACGATCAGCACCGTCGCGCGCGGGAAGAGACCGGAGAGGATCTCGCAGACGCGCCGTTGCGCGGTCGCCGCATCCGTGGGCCGGGCGCTGGCGTAGTCGACGGCCACGTTGCCGGCGTCGCCGTGCGGGGCCGCGAGCCCCTCGTAGCTCGTGACGCGGTACCGCGTCCGGTCTCCGCTCTTTGCGCCCTCGCGTGCGATCGCGTAGACGCTGCGGAATCCGGCGATGCCGTCCGTTTCGTACGCGAGCTGCGGATGCGCGGCGAACCACTGCTGCAGGTACTTCGAGCCTGCCTTGGGGAACCCCACGTGAAGCAGGTGGTTTGTCATCGATGTATTCTGCACGCCGATGTCCGAAACGGTTCATACCGCTGCCTCGGAGCTGCAGCATCCGGGACGTTTTCTGCGCGAGGCCGCCGGCGATCTGCGCCGGTCGGTCGCGCCGGCGTGGCAGCTCTTCCGGCGGAACATGCAGGTGCGCTACCGCCGGGCGGGGCTCGGCTATCTCTGGCTGCTGCTACCGACGGTCGGGACCACGCTGGTCTGGGTCTACGTCCAGTCGCGGCGGATCATCGACGTCGCGCCCACGGACGTCCCCTATCCCGTCTACGTCCTCACCGGGACGATCCTGTGGCAGGTCTTCGTCGACGCGTTGAACGCGCCGCTGCAGCAGCTCACCGCCAGCCGGCAGTTGATCACGCGCAGCCGCGTGCCCCACGAGGCGCTGATCCTGGCCGCCACCTTCGAGGTCCTGCTCAACTGCGCGGTGCGCCTGGTGATCCTCGTGCCGGTCCTCTTTTTCTTCCGCGCGTCCGTCGGACCGGCGGCGCTGCTGGTGCCCGTCGGCGTCGCCGCGCTGCTGCTGTTCGGCCTCGCCCTCGGCCTCTTCGCGGCGCCGCTGGGGATGCTGTACGACGACGTGGGCCGCGGCATCACGCTCGTCACCGGCTTCCTCTTCTTCCTCACGCCCGTCATCTACCGGACGCCCTCGGCAGGCATCCTCCGCTTCAATCCGCTCACGCCGCTGCTCGACACCACGCGGGCATGGCTGACGGGCGGGGAGGGGCGCGGCGGCTTCGCGGCGGTGACGGCCGTGACGCTGCTCGCGCTCGTGCTCGCGTGGCTGTTCGAACGTCTCGCCCGACCCCACATGGTGGCCCGCCTGGGATGATCTTCCGGTTCTTCCAACGTCCGCTCGCAAAGAAGATCGACCTCGCCGCGCCCGCGGTGGCGCGCGATCCGTTCCCGCACTACGAGGAGCTCCGCCGCCGCGGCCCGGTGCAGTACCTGGCGCGCCACGGCGCGTGGATCGTCCTCGGCTACGACGAGGTGCAGTCCGCGTTCGCACAGCCGCAGGTGTTCTCGAACCGCCCGTACGCGGAAGTCGACGACGTGCTGCTCGCCGCCGATCCTCCCGGGCACACGCCCGTCCGCCGCATCGTGATGCGGTACTTCGCGCAGGACGCGGTCCAGCGGCTGAGCGCGTTCGCCGAGGAGAAGGCGGAGTCGCTGCTGCAGCCGCGGATGGATGCGGTCGCGGACTACGCGGTCGCGCTCAGCGAAGCCGTCGCCGCGCAGCTCCTCGGCCTGTCCGACGACGCGCTGGCCGCGATCCGTTCCGCCCCGCGCGAAGTCTCGCTGCTCGTCCGGGCCCTCGACCAGATCGCCGACCGCGCCGCGATCCATGAATCGCTGCTCGCGGACGGCTTGGACGACACGCGCGCGCGCAGCCTGGTCCGCCTGTTGTGGCTCGCCGCCACCACGACCACCCAGCGCGTGATCGCGCACTGCGTCCTGCATCTCCTGGATGGAGGGCGTGGCTTCAGCCCGCCTCCCTCGGGGGTGGGCGGCGTTCCCCCTCCCCGTCCGGGGGGCGGGCTGAAGCCACGCCCTACATTGGACGTCCCCGCGTTCGTCGACGAAGTGCTGCGGCTCCATCCGCCGGAGCTCCTCGTGCCGCGGATGACGACGCAGGCGGTGACCCTTGGCGGCGCCGCCATTCCGGCGAACGCCGTGGTCCATCTCTGCCTCGCGGCCGCGAACCGCGACCCGGCGAAGTTCGACGCGCCCGCGGAGCTCCGCCTCGACCGCCCGCCGATGCGGCATTTCACGTTCGGCTCCGGCATCCATCACTGCGTCGGCGCCACCCTCGGCCGGCGCGTCGTCGAGGCGTCCGTCCGCGTCCTGCTGGCGCGCGCGCCGCGGCTCCGCGCCGCGCAGCCGCTCGAGAACCTGGTCGGCTGGTGCTCGATGACGGCCAGTCCGGTCGAGCGGCTTCTGATAGAAGGCGCCCGATGAAGCTGCTGCGCAAGGCGAGGGACTTCGTGCGCGCGCGGGTCTCGCCGCGCGAGCACCGCCTCCTGTTCGCCTTCACCGGCGGCTCGGGCGCGTGGCCGGGGATGGGCCGCTCGCTGTATCGGGAGAGCGCGGTCTTCCGCGATGCCATCGACACCGCCGGCGCGGTCGTCGACGCAGTCCTCGGCTGGGACGCCGCGGCGCGGTTCCGCGGCGAGGACGATCCGCCGACGACCCTGGAGCTCGAGCGCCGCAACGAGGTCATTCACCTCGGGATGCTCGAGCTGGCGCAGGTCGACCTCTGGCGCGACGCGGGCGTGCGGCCGGGTGGCGTGCTCTCGGTGAGCCTCGGCGAGATGGTCGCGCCGTATGCCGCGGGTGCGCTGACGCGGGAGGACTGCGCGCGCGTCCTCGCGGCGGTGTCTCACGCGATCTCGCGCACGCCCAGCGACGAGCGGATGTTCGTCGTCAGGGCCGATCGCGAAGCCGCGGGGCGGATGTCCCGCTCCGCGCCGGCTCCGCTGGACTACCTCGGCTCGATGACGCCGGCCCTCTCCGTGGTCCTCAGCCGCGGGCGCGACGTCGAGACGATCCGTTCGTTCCTCGGGGACGCACTGGTGCGCGAGCTGGAGACGGACTGGAACTACCACACGCCCAACCTCGACGTGGACCGCGCCTGGCTCCGCGAACAGCTCCGCGGCCTGAAGCCGCTGCCGCCGCTCTGCCCGATCTACTCCTCCGCGGCGGGTGGCGCGATCCGGAGCGGCGCGCCGTTCGACGCGCAGTTCTACGCGTGGATGGTCAGCCGTCCGTTCCGTTACGCGGATGCGCTCACGGCGGCGCTGCACGACGGCTTCGACGCGATCGTGACCCTCGGCCCGCAGCCGTCGAACAACGTCTTCATCGCCGACACGGCGCGCGCGCAGGGGCGGGAGATCGTCCTCGTCGATTCGATGCGCGCGAACCAGGAGCAGGAGACGTGGCGCAACGCGACGGCCGCCGTCCGCGCGCTGCGCATCGCCCCGCCGCGGCGGAAACGCGTCGATCCGCGCACGCTCGACCTGCGCCATGCCGATCTCTTCGAGGTGTACGAGGAGCTGCGCCGCGACGGTCCGGTGCACTATCTCGACCGCTCCGGGCACTGGCTGTTCCTCGGCTATGACGACGTGCAGCGCGCACTCGGCGACGCGCAGCGCTTCTCCAGCGACGTCCCGATGCTGCAGCAGACCGATCCGGTCCTGCTCGGCAGCGATCCGCCCGAGCACACGAGCGTGCGCCGGATCGTCTCGCGGCATTTTTCGGCCGAGGCGACGGCGCGGCGGACGGAGCACGCGGAGCGCACGGCCGCGCGTCTGCTGCAACCGCTCGCGGAAGGGCGCGAGCTGGACGTGGTCTGGGACTTCGCGAATCCGCTCGCCTCGGCCGTCGCGGCGGACCTGATCGGCCTCGACGACTACCAGGCGCTGATCGAGCCGATGCGCGCCGCGGCCGGCGATACGCGGACGACGTACGCGAACCTGCAGGAGCCGATCGACGGACTGGCGCCCCACACGGCCATTCACGCCGAGCTGCTGCGCGACGGGCTGGACGACGCCGCGGCGCGCAGTCTGGTGCGCCTGCTCTGGATCGCCGGCACCACTCCCAAGCGCGCGGTCGCCTCGGCCGTCCTGCTCCTGCTGGAGCACGACGACGTGCGCCGGCGCGTGCAGGCCGATCCGTCGCGTCTCGGCGCGTTCGTCGACGAGGCCCTCCGCCTCCGCCCGCCCGCCCACTTCCTGCCGCGCGTCGTGACCGAGGACGTCGTCGTCGGCGGCACGAAGGTCCCGGCCGGCGCGGTCGTGCAGCTCTGCCTTGCCGCCGCGAATCGCGATCCGGAGCGGTTCGACGACCCGCTGGCGCTGCGCCTCGACCGTGCGTCGAATCCGCACCTCTCGTTCGGCGGCGGCATTCACCGCTGCATCGGCGCGCCCCTGGGCCGCGCCCAGGTCGTCACCGCGCTGCGGAGCCTTTTCCGGATCGCGCCGGACTTCCACGCCGTCCAGCCGCTGGGGACGGTCCGCTACGCGCCGGGCGCGCCCGAACGGCAGGTCGAGCAACTGGTGATCGGGCCATGACGCTGTCCGTCACGCGCGTCTCGAAGAAGTACTGCCACTCGCTGCGGCGGTCGCTCTGGTACGGCGTGAAGGACATCGCCCGCGAGCTCGCCGTTCGCGGCGGCGCCGCCGGCTTGCGCGACGGCGAGTTCTGGGCGGTCGACGACGTCTCGTTCGAGCTCGCGCGCGGCGAGGCGCTGGCCGTCGTCGGCCGCAACGGCGCGGGAAAGAGCACGCTGCTGAAAGTCCTGTACGGACTGCTGAAGCCCGATCGCGGAGAGGTCCGCGTGCACGGGCGCTCCGAGGCGATGATCGAGCTCGGGACCGGGATCGATCCGCTGCTGACGGGGCGGCAGAACGTCCGCGTCGGCGCCGCGTTGCGCGGACTCTCGCGCCGGCAGGCGGAGGAGCTGTCGGAGCGTGTGATCGACTTCACCGAGCTCGGCGAGTTCATCGACGTGCCCGTGCAGGCCTACAGCTCGGGGATGAAGGCGCGCCTGGCGTACGCGCTCGCCGCACACCTGCAGCCGGACGTGCTGCTCGTCGACGAAGTGCTCGCCGTGGGCGACATCGCCTTCCAGCGCAAGTGCGCGGCGCACATGCGCGCCTACCTCGACGCCGGCGGCTCGCTGCTGCTGGTCTCGCACAACACGTGGCACATCCAGTCGCTGTGCGAGCGCGGCATCCTGCTCGACCGCGGGCGCGTGACGTTCGCGGGGACGGCGGTGGAGACGCTGAACGCGATGCTCGAGCCGCGGGCCGGCGCTCCGGCCGCATCCGGCGCCGCGGACGGCCCCTTCGCGATCGAAGAGGTGCGCACCGAGCCGCGGGAAGCCCGCACCGGCGAGCCGCTGCGCATCACCCTCCGCTACCGCGCCGCCGAGGGCGCCGAGGTGTTGTGGGGGTTCAGCATCTGGACGCCCGACCTGTGGGTCTGCGTGGCCGGCGAGCACGACATGACCCCGCGCACGATCAGCCCCGGCGAGGGCGAGCTGACGTGCGTCATCCCCCGGCTTCCGCTCGTCGGCGGGCGGTACGTGCTGCGCGCCGGCATCGTCGACGTGGCCACACGCCAGCCGCTCGCGCTGTACGGGTGGGAGGGGGGCGGGACGGTGGTGGACGTACGGTCCGAGGCCGGGCTGCAATCGAACATGCAGATGACGCTGCATCAGCTCGTCACGATCGACGTGGAGTGGTGGTAATTTGCCTGTCGTGCCCCGCCTGAAAGACCCGCGAGCGGATGCGGCCCTCGAGCGCGACGGCTATGCCGTCCTGGACGGCTTCCTGGATCCCTCCGAGATCGCGCATCTCATGGACGTTTTCCGCTCCCATGATTCCCCGACGCATCGCGCGCCTTTCAGCGCCTCGGTGCTCAGCGACGACGTGGGCTACCGCGCCGCGGTCGACCGCGAGATCAAAGCCGTGCTCCGCGACAAGGTCGACGTGGTCTTCGACGGCTACCGGCACTGCTTCTCGAACTTCGTCGTCAAGGCGCCGGGCCGCACGGAGGGGGAGGTGCCGGTCCACCAGGACATCACGTTCGTCGACGAAACGCGCCATCTGTCCCTGGGCATCTTCGCGCCGCTCATCTCCACGAATCCCGACAACGGCTGTCTCTTCGTCGCGCCGGGCAGCCATCGGCTCAACGGCGGGCCGCGCGGCGTCGGCACGCGGCATCCGTACGACGGCGTCAAGCTGCCCCTGAAGCCCGTGCCGATGAAGGCGGGCAGCGTGATGGTCTTCTCCCAGAAGCTCTTCCACGCGTCCCGGCCCAACCGCAGCAAGGTCACCCGCGTCGTGGTCGGCGGTCTGTTCGTCCCGCGCGAGGCGCAGCTCTACTGCTACTACCACGCCTCGCCGGAGCAGTTGGAGGTCTACGAGGTCGACGACCTGTTCTACACGCGCTACATCTACCGCACGCGGCCCGAGGGCGTGCCGCGGGTGGGCGTGGTGGACTACTGGTACGAGCGCATTGCGGGGTGACGGAGTTCCTCGGGTTCCTCGGAGTTCCTCGGGTTCCTCGGAGGGGCTCCAGAGCGACCACCCCGAGGAACTCCG
Organism: Thermoanaerobaculia bacterium; assembly: GCA_036375075.1. Lineage (GTDB taxonomy): Bacteria > Acidobacteriota > Thermoanaerobaculia > Gp7-AA8 > Gp7-AA8 > QHVT01. Next base: position 37,313 of record DASUSN010000199.1, read on the forward strand.
AGGAACTCCGAGGAACCCGAGGAACCGTCCAGCCGCCCTGTCACCGGTACCCGAGCACCCGCTGGGCTGCCCGCCGCCACAGCGGCCGCGGTTTGCCGAATCCGGCGTCGTAGCGCGCGAACGTGGCCTTGTCGCGCGCGGCGAGCATGTGGATCCGCCCCTTCCCCTTCCATTGCGAGCGGCGGTGGTACCAGAAGACGCGCGCGTGGGGAAAGCCGCACCAGGCGAGGATGGCCCGCAGCACGCGCTCGTTCGTCGGCAGCCAGGCCAGGCGGTGGACGCCGGACATGACCTGGCTCACGCTCTCCTCGTTGAGGATCAGCGCGTCCGTCTTCTGCGGGTCGACCGCCGTGTTGAGGACCAGCAGCTCGCGCGTGTGGTCGGCGGCGATGCGCAGCCCGGTCATCGGATCGGGCAGGTGGTAGAAGATCCCCATGAACAGGGTGATGTCGAACTGCGGCAGGCCGCGCTCGCGGAGGGTCATGAGATCGCGGACTTCGAAGTCGATGTTGTCGCCGGGCAGGTGACGCTTGAGGAAGCGGGCCTGGTTGATCCAGTGGTCGCGCACGTCGAATCCGAAGCAGCGCCCGGCGCCTCGCTGCGTCGCGCCGAACAGATAGCCGCCGGCGTTACACGCGAAGTCGAGGATGGTCCGTCCGCCGAAGTCGCCGCCGTAGACGGCGTTGGCCAGGCCGTCGGTCATCAGGAAAGGGTTGAAGACGCGCGGCGTCCCGAGCTCGGCCGGATAGGTGCCGGGAGGTACGGGCTCACCGGTGCGCACTCCGGGTGCGACCTGGATGTCGTAATGCCACGGACCCAGGCGGCGGATCTCGTCGCGCAGGGCGGCGGCGTTGGTCGTGTCGGTCATCGGCGGCGCATTATGCTTGAAGGAATGTCGTCGCCAAGCGTCGTCGAGCGTGCGGTGGTGCGGGGGACCGCATTTCTCGAGCGCGTCCAGCTTCCGACCGGGGAGCTGCCGGTCCTCGCATCGGGCCAACCCGACCCGTCGGTGTTCCCGACCGCCCTCGCCGCGCACGCGCTCTCCTTCGCACCGGCGGCGGAGCGCGTGCGCGGCCGCGCCCTCGATTTTCTCGTCCGGGAGATGGACCCGCGGGGCCTCTGGCGTCACTGGCCCGCGGCGCACCCGCACGCGCACGAGCTGCCGCCCGACCTCGACGACACCTCCTGCGCCTCGGCCGCGCTCGCCGGGGCCGGCCGCGCGTTCCCGGACAACCGCCGGCTGCTGCTGACGAACCGCAATGGCCGCGGACTGTTCCGCACGTGGAAGCTGACCCCGCGCGAGCTGCGCCATCCGCTCGTGCTCTTTTTCTTCTTCCGGAAGACGTCGGCCAAACCCTTCGACGCCGACGCCGTGGTGAACGCGAACGTGCTCCACTACCTCGGGCCGATCCCGGAGACGCGGGCAGTCGTCGACCATCTCCTGCGCGTTCTTCGCGAGGGCCGCGAGCGGCAGTGCGACAAGTGGTACGACAACCCGTACGCGGTCTGGTACTTCTTCGCCCGCGCGCTGCACCGCGCGGCGCCGGAAGCGGGGGAGCTCATCGGGAGCAAGATCGCCGAGGCCACGCCGTCGAACGCGCTCGAGCACGCGCTGGCCGCGTGCACTCTCCGCTATTTCGGCCGTGACGCTGCGCTCGATCCGATCCTCGACGCCCAGCTCGACTCGGGTGCGTGGCCGTCCGCGCCGCTCTACCACGGCGGCCGCGCGCGCCGCCGCGACGGAACGTTCGGCGAGCCGCATCCCGACACGCCCTACTGGGGCTCGGAGGCATTGACCACGGCGTTCTGCATCGAGGCCCTGACCCGGTCAGCTCACGTCCACGGATAACGCCGCTCGCGAATGAGCTGCCCGATGTCCCGCAACGCCTGCGCGAAGCGCATCGGGAACAGGGCCAGGTGGATCAGCAGGACGATCCAGTCGCGCGGATGGCGGATCGCGGACGCAACCAGGATCGAGACGGGCAGGTACACGGAGTAGTACTCCGCCAGGACGATCAGGAACCGCGGCTTCGGGGCGACGACGACGGCGTTGATCCGCCAGTGCCGCATGCGCTTCGGCGTGAGGTACGCGTAGATCGCCAGCGCGACGAGCGGCGCGGGAGCGCGCATGAGCCAGAGCATCGTGCCGAGGGCGAGCAGCTCCAACGGAAACGCGACGTACGTGCCGAGGAGCATGGCCCGGCGGGGATGGCGCTCGGCGAAGGTGCGCACGCCGGCGGCGCGGTCATTGGCCACGTCGGTGAGCTGATGCCAGAGGATGCCGCGCAGCCCGTTCGCGAACGCCCAGACGGCGATGGCGACGAGCCACGTCACGCTGACCGGGCGCGCGGCGCCGCGGTAGGCGAGGACCACGGCCACGAGCGTGGGGAAGAGATGCGCGCCGCTCGCGTCGCAGAGCACGCCCAGAACGCCGCGCTTCTTGAAGCGGAACGGCGGCAGGGAGTAGAGCGAGAACGCCAGCCACGCCATCAGGTACGCCGTGACCAGCAGCGCGTCCCAGCGCCAGAGCCAGGAGATCAGGACCCCGGTGCCGGCGGTGAGGGCGACGAGCGCTCCGCCGAGCCACGGCGAACGCCCGGCGAGGCGGTTCGGCTTGCCGGCGGCGAGGTCGTCGTCGCGGTCGGTGAGGTCGTTGATCACGCTCACGTACGCGGCGCCGGGGACGAGCGACGCGAGGACGACCAACGCCGCCCGCCAGAGGCTGCTCACCGGGACGTCGAGGGTGAGCGCGGTGGCGTAGAACGCGGCGTAGATGGGGACGAGCTTGTACTCCCACCACTCTCCCGCACGGATGACTTCGGTCAGGCGTCGCCGGATGATGCGTGAGGATACCGCGCTATACTGCGTCGGCTGCCGCCAATATGGCCCCTACTCGTCCCCGTCCTCTTCGCATCGCATTCCTCAGCAGCAACCGGACGCCGTGGGGCGGGAGCGAGGAGCTCTGGAGCGCCGCGGCCGCGGAGCTCGCCGCGGCGGGCCACGCCGTGACGGTGTTCAAGGCCCGCATCGACCCCCGCGTGCCGCGCATCCAGCGGCTGCGCGAGCTCGGCGTCCGGATGCACGACCTGGTCTGGCTGCGCTGGGTGCCGCGCAAGCTCACCTCGGTGCTGGTCCACTACGCCGATCCGTTCATGGTCGCGCAGCAGGTCGTCCGCCTGTGGGCGGGGCTGCGCCGCTTCCGTCCCGACCTCGTGGTCCTGTCGCAGGGCGGGAACCAGGACGGGCATCTGATGGGCGAGATCTGCAGGCGCATGAAGCTGCCGTACGCGGTGATCGTGCAGAAGGCCACGGACATGTACTGGCCCGAGGACCGGCGGCTGCCGCGTCTGCGGGCGATGTACTCCGAGGCCGCGGCGTCGCTGTTCGTGTCGGAGCACAACCGCCGCCTGACGGAAGAGCAACTCGGGATCCCGGTCCCGCGCGCCAGCGTCGTGCGGAACCCGGTGCTCGTGCCGTGGACGGAGCGCTCGGACTGGCCGGACGAACAGGACGGGCTGCACCTCGCGTGCATCGGCCGCCTGTATCCGCCGGAAAAGGGCCAGGACCTGCTGATCCGCGTGCTGGCCCGCGACAAATGGCGCGACCGCCGGCTGTCTCTGTCGTTCTACGGCGACGGCCCGCAGCGCCAGGGCCTGGAGCGCATGGCGGCGTTCCATGGGCTGACGAACATTTCGTTCCGCGGCTTCACCGCGGACGTGGCCTCCATCTGGAACGAGCATCACGCGTTGCTCCTCGGCTCGCGTTGCGAGGGGCTGCCGTTGGTCGTGGTCGAGGCAATGCTCAGCGGTCGCGTTCCGATCGTGACCGCGGTTGCGGGTGCCGAGGTGATCGAGGACGGCGTGCACGGATTTCTCGCGCACGCGCCGACCGAGGACGCGATCGACGACGCGCTGGAGCGCGCCTGGCAACGCCGCGCCGACTGGCGCACCCTCGGCGCCGCCGCCTCGAGCCACATCCGCACGCTCGTGCCGGCGGACCCGCCGGCCGCGCTCGCGGAAATGCTCGCGCGCCTCGCGGGCGGCGTACACGAAGAACTGGCGATGGAAGAGATGCTCGCCGGCTCGCCCCGATAATGTAGGGCGCGGCTTCGAGGTCCCGTTTGGACTACTGCGTCGGGCCGGACGACAGTTTCAAGCCGAGGATTCCGGCGACGATGAGGGCGATGCAGGCGAGGCGGAGGGCGCCGGCGGGCTCGCGGAACAGGATGATTCCGACCACGGCGGTGCCTACGGTCCCGATTCCCGTCCACACGGCGTACGCGGTTCCCAGGGGCAGGGTGCGTAGGGCCATCGCCAGGAGGGCCATGCTGCCGATGAGCGCGACGGCCGTGGCCACCGTCGGCCAGAGCCGCGTGAAGCCGTGTGTGAACTTGAGACCAACGGCCCAGCCAATTTCGAGAAGACCCGCAAGGAAGAGAACGACCCAGGCCATACGTCCGCTGAAAACGTCGACGACCGGCAGGGATTCCCGGCGCGACCCTCACATGAAGTTCGGGGTGTGGAGATCGGAGATCGTGGCCGCCTGCCCCGCCGTAAACCCGGCGCTGCGGAGGCGGCGGATGCGTCCTTCGTGCATGGTGACGAGCAGCTCGCGGAACGCGTCGTGGCCGCGGGCGACGCGCCGCGGGTCGGACGCGCCCGCGGCGTAGATCGTGAGCGCGTCCTGCACCGGCGCGGGCACGCCGCCGGTTCCGGCGAGGTTCGCCGCGCGGCGGCGGACCGAGGCTTCGAGCCGCGCGTAGAGCGTCTCGTCGTGCATGAGGGCGTGGCGTACGTGCGCCAGTCCGAAGTGAACGTGCCGCGCCTCGTCGATGCGCGCCCGTCTCGCCAGCTCGGCCGTCGCCTCGTCGGGGGCGAAGCGCTCCACGAACGCGAGGAGGTCGAGAAAGGTTCCCTCGCCCAACACCGACAACAGGAACGACGCCTCGGCGAAGTCGTCGATCTGCAGCAGCGAGTGCAACGATCGCGACGTCGTGGCCGAGGAGATCGCGGGAGGGGAGCCGGTGGCGTGCGCGCGGCGCAGGAAGACGTCGATGTGCCGCGACTCGTCCTGCATCTGCGTGGCCAGGAACATCGCCACGCCGACGTACGCCGGATGCAGGCGCGCGACGAACCGCGACGGCACGTACAGCGCGGAGAGCTCGTTCTCGGCGAGGAACGTCATCACCTGCCGCACCGCCAGCTCGAGCGCCGGCTCGTGCCGCGGAATGGTGCGCCACGGGATGTCGCGCGCGGCGCTCCACTGCGCGGCGACGGCCTGCTCGTACAGCTCCGCCACTTCCGGCGGCGCCACGCGGTCGCGCTCGAGCAGATCGAAGGGATACCGCGGCCCGCCCGCCTCGACCATCGAGCCATGCGGCGCGAATCCGGTGGCGGCGTCCGCACGCTCGGGCAGTTCGGGATCGACGGATTCCGCGGAGCGGCGCACGGAGAAGGGCCCGGGCCGCACGAGGTGCCGTGTCGCTCCGTCCCCCGCCGCTTCCGCACCGAGGTACTCATGCCGTTCGGCGCGGCACCACGACGCCAGGTCCTCGGCCACCGAGCTGCTGCGCGAGAGGATGGCCAGCACGCCGTCCGGCTCGATCAGGGTCAGGGCCGGGCGGACGAGCGACAGCAGACCGCCGCCGAGGGGGAGGTCGCCGCCGTCGACTGCGATCGCGCCGGCCGTCATCGCGTCAGCCGGCCAGCGCCGCCACGAGGCTTTCGTAGCCTTCCTCGCGCGGCGGCATCCATTCGTGCAGCCCTTCCAGTTCGAGGAGGCGCCGGTGCGCGGGGTTGTCCCAGCGCATCGCGAAGAGCGACCGGACGAAGCCGTCGCGCTTCGCAGCGGAGAGCGCCGGCAGCGCGTCGAACATGCAGTGGTCGAAGCCGGGCGTCGTGTAGAGCACCTCGATCCGCGCGGGATCGACGTGGCCGGCAGCCTGCTCCATGACCCACACCAGGTCTCCCACCGCGCCCGCATCGGCGCGTCCCTCGGCCAGCGCACGGAGCACGTCGAGCTCACTCTTGCCGGTGTCGCCGTGCTTGCCGAGGTCGGTGTCGAAGGGGAGGATCCGGATGCGGTCGAGGTCCACGCCCTCCTGCCGCAGAAAGTGCAGCGGGAGGATGCGCGCCTGGGTGGAGTCGCGGCTGCCGACGGCCAGCCGCTTGCCGTGCAGGTCCTGGAGCGACGCGATCCCCGCGTCCGTGCGCACGACGATCTTCGCGTGGAAATCGCGGTCGGAGTCGCGCATGCCGAGGGAGAGGCTCGCGCCGCCGGTGCGCTGCTTGACGCGCACGTGCGCCAGAGGCGTGTTCCAGGCGATGTCGATGTGGCCGGCCAGGAGCGACTCGACCTGCCGTTCGTAATTGGAGAAGAGCGCGAAGTCCATCGGCGTGCCCGACTCGTTGAAGTAGTCGCGGATCCCTTCCCAGATGGTGACGACCTTCGGGTCGTAGGCGACGGCGCCGAGCAGAATCGTTTCGTTCATTCGCTGTCCTCAGAAGAGGGGCAATCCGGTGAGGGCGCGGCCGATGAAGTCGCGCAGATGATCGGCGGTGGGCGCCATGACCCAGCCGGCCCGTGCGTCGCGGAAGAAGCGCTCGACGCCGACCTGCTTCGAGAACGCCGCACCGCCGCAGGCCTTCATGGCCAGGTCGGTGACGTCCGTCGCCGCTTCGATCGCGGAGAGGCGCGCCTGGAGCACGAAGAGCGGCGCCGCTTCCGAGCCGCTTTCGATGACGTCCAGGGTATGGCCGAGAAGGGCCCGGGACTGGGCCAGGCGGACGCTCATGTCGGCCAGGCGCGCGCGGAGCGTCGGCAGGTCGCGCAGGGACGTTCCGGTGTGGGCGAATGCGGTGGTCTGCATGTGCTGGGACGTCCGGTCCACCGCCGCGCGGCAGATGCCGTTCGCCATCGCCGCCGTTCCGATCGAGAACCAGGGCAGCACGACCTGCAGCATCGTGTTCGCCCCCTCGCCCTGCGGGCTGATCAGCGTCCCGGCGTCGACGTGGTACTGCTCGATGGCCACCGGGGAGGAGTCGTTCCCGCGCAGGCCGAGGCCGTGGAAGTGGCCGGCCGTGCGCACGCCCGCGGCACCGCGGCGGACGAGGTAGATGGTCGATTCGAGAGGGGACTCGGCGGCGGGACGCTGGGCGCTGGAGACGTAGGAGTCGGCGTGGTCGGCGGAGGTCACCCACGATTTCGACGCGGAGGTGGTGAAGCCGCCGTTCCCGTCCGATTCGAGCTGCGAGACGGGCGCCCAGAACTGGGAGCGCGAGCCGGTCTCGGAGAAGGCCAGGGTGGTGAGGTGACGGCCGGCGGCGATCTCGCGGAGGAGCTCGTCGCGTCCTTCCAGCGTCGCCGACGAGGCGATGGCCTGCGCCGCGGTGACGTGCATGACGTAGATCATCGCCGTGGACGGACAGGCGGTAGCCAGTTCCTCGACGACGGCGGCGAAGGTCCGCATCGATTCGCCGGAGCCGCCGGCCTCCGCCGGCACGCAAAGCCCGAGCAGCCCGGCCGAGGCGATCGCCTGGAGGTTTTCCTGGGGGAACTGTGCGGATTCGTCGACCGCCGCGGCGCTTTCGGACACGATGCCGGCGGTGAGCATTCTGGCGCTGTCGAGGTGGGAGCTCTGGTCGTCCTGAAGATAGGGATGGATCAATGCACGCTCCTTGGCGGCGCAGCAACGCGCCGCGGTGTGGGCGCGGAGTATATCGACGTGCCTTCCGGCATGGGTCTCGGATGCCTCCGGCATCGGGAAGTCTCGGCCACTGACCGCAGCAACGATGTCATCCCGAGCGTAGCGAGGGACCTGGGAGGGCGGGGCGCGAGGCATGTGTTTCGCGCCCCACCCACCCAGGTCCCTCGCTCGACGCTCGGGATGACACGGATCCCGATTTGGAGTGCGGAGGCGATTGATTGCCTCCGCACTCCAGAAAGAGGGTCGGGTGGCGGCGCAGCCCGCTTCTCCTAAACTACGCGCATGCAATTGCACGAGCTGTTCGATCTCACCGGCCGTGTGGCCATCGTCACCGGCGCTTCGCGCGGACTCGGCGCGGAGATCGCCGAGGGGCTCGCGGAGGCGGGCGCGTCGCTCATGTTGTGCGCGCGGCGGGAGCAGTGGCTGGGGCCGGCGCTGGAGGCGTTCCGCGGCGCGGGGTTTCGGGTCGAGGGGCAGCTCTGCGACGTGAGCAACCCGGAGCACGTGCAGGGCGTGGTCGACGCGGCGATGGCGCGCTTCGGGCGGATCGACATCCTCGTGAACAACGCCGGCATCTCCTGGGGCGAGCGCCCGGAGACGATGCCCGTGGCGCAGTGGCAGAAGGTGCTGGATACGAACCTCACCGGCGCCTTCCTCTTCGCGCAGGCGGCGGGGCGGGAGATGCTGAAGGCGGGGCGGGGCTCGATCATCAACATCGCGTCGGTGGCGGGGATGCGCTCGGCGACGCACGGGCCGCACTACGCGGGTTACGTGGCCAGCAAGGCGGGGCTGATGGGGCTGACGCGGGAGCTGGCGGCGACCTGGGGGCCGCAGGGTGTCCGGGTAAATGCCATCGCGCCGGGGTTCTTCCACTCGCGGCTGGCGGATGCGGTGATCGAAAAGCTCGAGCCGGAGATCGTGCGGCGCAATCCGATCCCCCGGGTGGGGAAGGCAGGGGAGCTGAAAGGCGTGGCGGTGTTTCTCGCCAGCGACGCTTCGAGTTACGTTACGGGACAAACGATTGTCGTGGATGGCGGAGGAACGATTGTCTGACGCGAAACCGTGGCTGCAGCATCTCGACTACTGGGTCCGTCCTCACCTCAACTACCCGCGCCGTCCGCTGACCGACATCCTGCGCATCGCCGCGGCCGACGTGCCCGACGCGACGGCGACGGTCTTCGGGGGGCAGAAGCTGACGTACGCGGAGATCAAGCAGCGCGTGGACCGCTTCGCGACGGCGCTCCATCGCCTCGGCATCGCCAAGGGCGACCGCGTCGGGATCATGCTGCCGAACTGTCCGCAGTATCTGGTCGCGACGTTCGGCATCCTCCGCCTCGGAGCCATCGTCGTGAACGTGAATCCGCTGTACACGCCGCGGGAGGTGGCGGTGGTGGCGGAAGACTCGGGGATGCGCGCGCTGGTCGTCCTCGACGCGCTGGTGCCGGCGGCCCAGGGGGCGGTGGAGCGGCTGATCGTGACGTCGTTCGCGCAGCCGGGGTCCTTTGAAGAGATGATCGCCGACGTCGATGTACCCGATCTGCCGCGGATGACCGTGGACCCGGTGAACGACGTCGCAGTGCTGCAGTACACCGGCGGCACGACCGGCACGCCCAAGGGCGCGATGCTCACGCACTACAACATCTTCGCGAACGTCATCCAGACCACTACGCTGCACATCCCGTCGCTGCGCCGCGGCGACGAACGGTACCTGCTGGTGATTCCGTTCTTCCACATCTACGGGTTCACGGTCGGCCTCATGGCGGGCACGTGGCTCGGCGCGATGCAGATCCTCATCCCGAAGTACGACGTCGAGGCGCTGCTCAACGCCGTGCGCGACCACCGGCCGACCTACTTCCCCGCCGTCCCGACGCTGTTCATCTCGCTGCTGAACCATCCGAAGGCGCGCGAGTACGGTCTGGACCGGATCCGCGCGTTCAACAGCGGCTCGGCGCCGCTGCCGCTGGAGGTGCTGGACGCGTTCGAGAACCTCACGGGTGGGATGCTGTCCGAGGGCTACGGGCTGTCCGAGGCGTCGCCGGTGACGCATACCAGCCCGACGCTGTCGGTGCGGAAGGTGGGGAGCATCGGCATCCCGCTGCCGGACACGGACCAGAAGATCGTCGACCTGGACCGCGGGCTGACCGAGGTGCCGCCGGGGGCGGAAGGGGAGCTGTGCATCGCCGGGCCGCAGGTGATGAAGGGCTACTGGAACAAGGCCGGGGAGACGGCGGACACGCTGCGAGTAGACGCACACGGGCGGACGTGGCTGTACACCGGCGACGTCGCGCGCATGGACGAGGACGGGTTCACGTACATCGTCCAGCGCAAGAAGGACATGATCATCGTCTCGGGCTTCAACGTGTACCCGGGCGAGATCGAGGGCGTGCTGTTCTCGCATCCCGCGGTGATGGAGGCGGTGGTCATCGGCGTGCCCGACGCGTACCGCGGGGAGGCGGTGAAGGCGTTCGTCGTCCTCAAGCCGGGCGCCCAGGCGGGCGTCGAGGAGCTGCAGGCGCACTGCAAGACCAACCTCGCTGAATTCAAGAGGCCCTCGAAAATCGAGATTCGTGAGACGCTCCCGAAGTCCGCGGTCGGTAAAGTGCTGCGGCGAGTTCTGCGCGAGGAAAGTTAAAAAATCTCCGTCCCACTCTGTGCCTCTGTGTCTCTGTGGTGAATACCAGCGAGCGGCGAGCCGCACCTGTGCGGCTTGGAGCACATGGGTATTCACCACAGAGACACAGAGGCACAGAGTGGGACGGAGGGAGGAACAGAATGACGCGTACCATCACCCGCGCCGCGGTCATCGGCGCCGGAACGATGGGCGGCGGGATCGCCGCTCATTTTGCGAATGCCGGGATTCCGGTCTACCTCATGGACATCGAGCCGAAGGGCGTGCTCGACCGGATGAAGAAGCACAAGCCGCCCATGTTCTTCACGCCCGACACGGCCGGCCTGCTGACGGTCGGGCCGCTGAACGACGACTGGCTGCGCGAGGCGGACTGGATCGTCGAGGCCATCTTCGAGAACATGGACCTCAAGCGCGAGCTGGTCGCGCGCATCGACGCCGCGCGCAAGCCGGACTCGATCGTCACCAGCAACACGTCCGGGCTGCCGATCGCTCAGGTGTCGCTCAACGCGTCCGCCGACTTCAAGAAGCACTTCCTCGGCACCCACTTCTTCAATCCTCCGCGCTACATGAAGCTGCTGGAGGTGATCCCGACGCCGCAGACGGACCCCTCGATCATCGAGTTCGTCCGCGACTTCGCGGAACAGCGCCTCGGCAAGTCGGTGGTGTTCTGCAAGGACACGCCGAACTTCATCGCCAACCGGCTGATCTCCATCGGCGGCACGGCGATCACGGACTTCGCGCTCGAGCACGGCTACACCGTCGAGGAAGTCGACGCCATCGCCGGCCCGCTCATCGGACGTCCGAAGACCGCGGCGTTCCGCCTGCAGGACCTGGTCGGCTTCGACGTCGCGAGCTCGGTCGCGCAGAACCTCTACGGCCTCATCCCGGACGACGAGTCGCGCGAGGTGCTCGCGTCGCCGCGCGTCGAAGCGCTGCGCAAGAGCATGGTCGAGAAGGGCCGTCTCGGCGACAAGACCGGCCAGGGCTTCTACAAGAAGGACCGCAAGAACATCCAGACGCTGGACCTGACCACGGGCGAGTACCGCGAGCGCATCGAGCCGGACATCCCGTCGCTGGCCGCGGCGTCGAAGATCAAGTCCCTGCCGGAGCGGCTGAAGTTCGTGCTGCAGCAGGACGACAAGGCGGGCCGGCTCGCGCGCCACATCGTCTACGGCTCGCTGGGCTACGCGTCGCGGCGCGTGCCGGAGATCAGCGACGACCTGGCGAGCATCGACCGCGCGGTGCGCTGGGGCTTCTCGCACGACCTCGGACCGTTCGAGCTCTGGGACGCCCTCGGCGTGCAGGAAACCGCGGACGCCATGGAGGCGCACGGCGAGACCGTCGCGCCGTGGGTGCGGGAGATGCTCGCGGCGGGGAATGCCACGTTCTACCGCGACGGCCAGGTGTACGCCCCCGGCATGAAGTCGTTCGTCCCCGTGCCGCGCGACCCGAAGCAGCTCTCGCTGCGCGAAGGCCGGATGGTCCAGGAGAACAAAGGCGCCAGCCTGATCGACATCGGCGACGGCGTGCTCTGCCTCGAGTTCCACACCAAGATGAACACGCTGGACGAGGACATCCGGCAGATGCTCGTCGCGGCGGTGGACGAGGTAGAGGGCGGCGACTGGAAGGGCCTGGTCATCGGCAACGAGGGCGGCGACTTCTGCGTCGGCGCGAACCTGAAGGCGATGGGCCCGGTCGAGGACGCCTGCCGCGACATGCAGAACGCTCTGATGAAGGTGCGCTACTGCGCGAAGCCGGTCGTCACAGCGCCGTTCGGCCGCACCCTCGGCGGTGGCGTGGAGGTGGCGATGGCGGGCGCGCGGATCGTCGCGGCCAGTGAGACGTACATGGGCCTGGTCGAGGTCGGCGTCGGACTGATTCCCGGCGCGGGCGGCTGCAAGGAGATGGTGCGCCGCGTCGTCTCTCCGGCGGTCAAGGCCACGCCGGGCATGGACTCGCTGCCGCTCGTGCAGCGCGTGCTGGAGACGGTCGGCGGCGCGAAGGTGTCGTCGAGCGCGGAGGAAGCGCGGACGTTCGGATTTCTTTCGGAGGGCGATCGCGTTGTGATGAATCGCGACCATCTGCTGCACGAGGCGAAGGCCGAGGTGCTGGCGATGGATGCGGCGGGCTACGCGCCGCCGGCACGCGAGCGCAACTGCTACGCCGCGGGGCGCGACGTGCGCGCGGGACTGAAGGCGGCGATCTACGTGATGCAGCAGGGCGGCTTCATGAGCGAGTACGACGCGTTCATCAGCAACCGGCTCGCGAACGTGCTGTGCGGAGGCGAGCTGTCGAGCGCGCAGTGGCTCGACGAGCAGTACTTCCTCGACCTCGAGCGCGCGGTATTCGTCGAGCTCGCGGCCCAGCCGAAAACGCACGAGCGCATCAAGCACATGCTGGAAACGGGAAAGCCCTTGAGGAACTAAGGAGAAACCATGAATGAAGCCGTCATCGTCGCCGGACTGAGGACCGCGGTCGGCAAGGCCCCGCGGGGCTCGCTGCGCACCACGCGTCCGGACGATCTCGCCGCGGAAGTCATCCGCGCGCTGCTCGCGCAGAACCCGCAGATCGCCCCCGACCAGATCGACGACGTGATCCTCGGGTGCGCGACGCCCGAGGGGGAGTCGGGGACGAACGTGGCGCGGATCGCGGCGCTGCGCGCCGGGCTGCCGGCCAGCGTCCCCGCCGTGACCGTCAACCGCTTCTGCTCCTCCGGGTCGCAGACCATCGCCCAGGCCGCGGAGCGGATCATGGCCGGCATGGCCGAGACCATCATCGCCGGCGGCACGGAGTCGATGTCGCTGGTGCGCGGCTCGAACAAGTTCCGGCCGAATCCGGTGCTCGTCGAGGAGCACCCCGAGGTGTACCTGAGCATGGGGCTGACGGCGGAGAACGTCGCCCGCAAGTACAACGTCTCGCGCGAAGACGCCGACGCGTTCGCGTTCCGCAGCCATCAGCGCGCGCTGGCGGCGCAGGCGGAAGGGAAGTTCGCGGACGACGGGATCGCGCCGATCCAGGTGGAGATCGTCGAGGCGAACGACCGGCAGCAGTACACGTTCGACAAAGACGAAGGACCGCGCGCGGATACGACCGCCGAGGCGCTGGCGAAGCTGAAGCCGGTGTTCCACGCGAAGGGCGTGGTCACGGCCGGCAACTCGAGCCAGACCTCGGACGGCGCCGCGGCGGTGATCGTCATGTCCAGGAAACGGGCGGAAGAGCTCGGGCTGAAGCCGCTCGCGCGCTTCGTGTCCTACGGCGTGGGCGGCGTGCCGCCGGAGATCATGGGCATGGGTCCGGTGGTCGCGGTGCCGAAGGCGCTGAAGCTCGCGGGGCTGAAGCTCGAGGACATCGACGTCATCGAGCTGAACGAGGCCTTCGCCTGCCAGGCGCTCGCGGTGATGCGGGAGCTGGGCATGGATCAGGAGCGGGTGAACGTGAACGGCGGCGCGGTAGCGCTCGGCCATCCCCTCGGCGCCTCGGGCGCCAAGCTCACCGTCCAGCTCCTCGGCGAGATGCGCCGCCGCGGCTCGCGCTACGGCATGGTGACGATGTGCGTGGGCGGAGGACAGGGCGCGGCGACGGTGTTCGAACGGCTGTAAGAGGAGTTCCTCGGGTTCCTCGGTTCCTCGGGTTCCTCGGAGGGGAGGTCTCAATTGCTCCGAGGAACCCCGAGGAACTCCGAGGAGCTCCGAGGAACCGGCGGCAGGGGGGGCAATGCGATTCAAAGACAAAGTCGTCTGGATCACCGGCGCCTCCTCGGGGATCGGGGAGGCGCTGGCCGTGGCGTGGAGCCGCGAAGGAGCGGCGCTGGTGCTCTCCGCGCGCAATGCGGCGGAGTTGGAGCGGGTGCGCAACGCGTGCGTCGACCCGGCGAAGCATCGCGTGCTGCCGTTGGACCTCACCGACACGCAGGCGATCCTGACCGCGGCGAAGGAAGTCCCGCGCGTGGACGTCCTCGTGCACAGCGGCGGCGTGAGCCAGCGCTCGACGGCGGTGGAGACGGACCTGGCGACGGACCGCGCGATCATGGACCTCAACTACTTCGGCACGGTCGCGCTGACGAAGGCGGTGCTGCCGTCGATGCTCGCGCGCCGCGAGGGGCAGATCGTCCCGATCACGAGCGTCATCGGCTACGTGGGCGTCCCCACGCGCTCGGCGTATGCCGCCTCCAAGCACGCGCTGCACGGTTTCTTCGAGGCCTTGCGCGCGGAGACGGAAAAGGACGGCATCGCCATCACCATCGTGGTGCCGGGCTACGTGCGGACGAAGGTCTCGGAGAACGCCCTGCGCGGCGACGGCACGCGACACGGGCAGCTCGACGACACGCATGCGAAGGCCGTGCGGCCCGAGGACATCGCGCCGAAGATCATCGACGCGGTGGCGGGGAAGAAAGCGGAAGTGCGCGTCGGCGGCAAGGAGATCTGGGCGGTATCGCTGCGGAGATTCCTGCCGGGCCTCACGCGGCGGATCCTGAGAGTGAAGTGATGAACAGCAGTGAGAAGGGCCGGGCCGCGTACGCGCTGACGATTCTCTTCGTCATCAACACGATGAATTTCTTCGACCGGGTGATCGGCGGCGCTCTCGGCGAGCCGATCCGCCGGGAGTTCAACCTGAGCGACAGCGCCCTCGGCGCGCTCGGCACGGCGTTCACGCTGCTGTACGCGTTCGTCGGCGTGCCGCTCGGGCGCCTGAGCGACCGCGCGCCGCGCAAGCTGATCCTCGCGGCGGCGGTGTTCGTCTGGAGCGCGCTCACCGCGGCGTCGGGACTGACGCGCACGTACTGGCAGCTCTTCGTGACGCGCCTGGGCGTGGGCGTCGGCGAGGCGGCGTGCGCGCCCGCGGGGACGTCGCTGATCGGCGATCTCTATCCGCCGAACCGGCGCGCGCGTGCGCTGTCCGTGTTCATGATGGGCCTGCCGATCGGGATCGCGCTGTCGTACTTCGTCGGCAGCGCCGTCGCGGCGGCGTACGGCTGGCGGACGGCGTTCTTCGTGGCCGGGATTCCGGGTGTGCTCGCGGCAATCGCGGCGCTGTTCATCGCCGAGCCGGCGCGCGGAACGAAGGAGACGGCGCCAGCGAAGGCGGTGACCGGCTCGCCGTGGAAGACGCTGCTGTCGATCCCGACGCTCTGGTGGCTGATCCTCTCCGGCGCCCTGCACAACTTCAACATGTACGCGCTCGGCTCGTTCCTGGCGCCGCTGCTGATGCGCTATCACGGCGCCGACCTGCGGCAGGCGGGGCTCATCACGATGACGGTGTACGGCCTGTCGGGCATCCCGGGCCTGCTGCTCGGAGGCGCGCTCGCGGACGCCTGGGGGACGCGGCGCAAGGACGGACGCCTGCTCGTCGCCGCGATCGCGACGTTCCTCTCCGTGCCGCTGATGATCGCCGCGCTGATGCGGCCCCCGCGCGAGACGATGTCGTTCGTGATCTTCGGCGGCCTGGCCTGCGCGCTGATGTACGTCTACTACGCGAGCGTCTACGCGACGCTGCAGGACGTCGTCGCGCCGTCGCTGCGCGGCACGGCCATGGCCCTCTACTTTTTCGCCATGTACGTCCTCGGCGCGTCGTTCGGCCCGCTCGCGACGGGGATGCTCAGCGACTTCTTCACCCGGCGCGCGGCGGCGGGAGCCGCGGTCCTGGAGCCCTTCCGCGGCGCCGGCCTGCACTCCGCGATGTACGCGGTCCCGGTGCTGAGCACCCTCCTCGCGCTGGTGCTCTTCGCCGCCACCCGCACCGTGGCGCGCGACATGGCCCGCCGCTGAAAGATCCAGCATTCTCGAGCTTCAAGCGAGGCGCATTGTCGCAAGCCTGGCCGCCTCCTCGACGATGGGCGCGACCACCTCCGCGAGGGAGCGCTCGCTGCGCCAGAACGGGAAGGGCCCGAGGCGGTCGAGAAGGGCCAGACGTCCGCGCGGATCGATGTCGCCGATCAGGTCGAGCGACGGCCGCGTGCCTTCCCAGAAGCTCGTCGAGGAGGATTGGGGCCGGACTTCGATCGCGGCCGGCTCGGGAGCGGGAGCGGCGAGGTCGTCGCGCGTGATGCCGCGGACCTGCAGGAGGAGGAAGGGCTCGCGGTCGAATTCCTCGCCGAGGAGGTAGTAGACGGCGGCGATGTGCTTGCAGGGGTTCGACCAGTCGGGGCAGGAGCACTCCGTCGTCAGTTCGCTCTGGCGCGCGGGGAAGAGCGAGAGTTGGTGCTGCTCGAGCACGGCCTCGATGTCCTGCGGCAGGTCGCCGGCGAGGAGCTTCGCGAGATGCAGCGGACTGGCGGCCAGCGCGGCGGCGAAGCGCGCTTTCTCCGCGGGGGTGTAGGGTTTGATGGCGATGGATACGCGATAGGGATCCCTCCGCGAGCCCTGGACCTTCGCCTCGACCTTTCCGGGCGCGACGTCGATGCCGAGGACCTGGCCGCCGCGCGCGTAGGTGCGTCCGCGCTGCAGGCGCGCGCCGAGGTTGAAGCCTTCGAGGACGGAGATCCAGCGCTGCGCCCACCACTGCGTCGCGAACGCGCCGCGCTTCGAGCGCGCCTTGATGCCGTCCTGCACGGCGATGCGCTTCGCCGGGCGTTCGCGCAGCCACCAGGGGATGTCGTCGTCAGGCATGTTCCTGCTCCTCGCATGCAGGGCGCGGCTCGGCCCGCCCCCAATGTAGGGCGTGGCTTCAGCCCGCCCCTCGTGGGTGGGGCATTCCCTGGCGTCGCCCCCCACCCACGGGGGAGGCGGGCTGAAGCCACGCCCTACATTCTCACGCATCGCCAACGGCCTCGCGGCTCAAGGTCAACAGATCGCGCAGCTGCGCGTTCGACAGCTCCGTCAGCCAGCCTTCGCCCGTGCCGACGATGTTCCGCGCGAGCTCCTGCTTCCCCTCGATCATGTCGTCGATCCGTTCCTCCAGAGTACCCGCGACGACCATCTTGTGTACCTGCACGCTCTTCGTCTGCCCGATGCGGAACGCGCGGTCCGTGGCCTGATTCTCCACCGCGGGATTCCACCAGCGGTCGAAGTGGAAGACGTGGCTGGCACGGGTGAGGTTGAGTCCCGTGCCGCCGGCTTTTAAAGAGAGGATGAAGATCTGCGGCGCGTGCGGATCGTTCTGGAAGCGCTCCACCAGTTCGTCCCGGCGCTTGCGCGGCGTGCCGCCGTGGAGGAAGAGCGACTCCAGCCCCATCGACTCGGCGATGTGGCGCTGGAGGAGCGTTCCCATCTCCGCGTACTGGGTGAACACCAGCGCGAAATCACCGGCGGCGACGGCTTCGTCGAGCATCTCCGTCAGGCGCGCGAGCTTTCCCGAGCGTCCCGGTAGCTCGGAGTTGTCACCGAGAAAGTGCGCGGGATGGTTGCAGACCTGCTTGAGGCGGCCGAGCGTCGCCAGGATCAGCCCCCTGCGCTCGATGCCCTCGGAGCCGGCGAGGTCGTCCTGCACCTCGTCCACCACCGCGCGGTAGAGCGTGGCCTGCTCCTTGGTCAGGTTGCAGAAGACCTTCATCTCGTTCTTCTCCGGCAGGTCCGCGATGATCGACTTGTCGGACTTCAGGCGCCGGAGGATGAACGGGCCGGTGATGCGCTTCAGCGTCGCGGTGGCGTCGGGATCGCGGAAGGTCTGGATGGGGAGGAAGAACGTCGAGCGGAACTCGCTCGCGCTGCCGAGGAGGCCCGGGTTGAGGAACTCCATGACGGACCACAGGTCGCCGACGTTGTTCTCGACCGGCGTGCCGGTGAGCGCGATCCGGAAATCGGCGTTCAGCGCGCGCGCCGCTTTGGCCTGCCGGGTCTCGCTGTTCTTGATGTTCTGCGCTTCGTCCAGGACCACGCCGCGCCACTGCAGCTTGTTCAGCGTGTCGAGCTCGCGGTGCAGGAGGGAGTACGTCGAGATCACCAGCGCGGAGTCGTTGATCTTCTCGATCAGCTTCTCGCCGCGCGCGCGGCTCGTGCCGTGATGGAGGAGCACGGGCAGGGACGGCGTGAAGCGCTGCGCCTCGCGCAGCCAGTTGCCGGTGACGGACGTCGGGCAGATCAGCAGCACGGGGCGCTGATGCTCCGGCCAGTCGCTCTGCAGCAGGGCCAGCGTCTGCACGGTCTTGCCCAGCCCCATGTCGTCCGCGAGACAGGCGCCGAGGCCCGCGCGCTCGAGGAAGCGCAGCCACGAGTAGCCGCGCTTCTGGTACGGCCGCAGGGTCCCGGCGAAGCCTTCGGGCTCCGGGAGCTCTTCCCAGTCGCGCGTGCCTTCGAGGCGCTCGAAGAGGTCGCGGACGGCGCCTGTGCCTTCGATCGACTCGATGGGCAGCGTGCCGGTCGACTCCATGAGCCGCGTGCGGATCAGGTCGCGCACGGACGTCGTTTCTTTTTTGCGCAGGAACTGCAGCGCCTCGCCGATCTCTTCGGCCGAGAGCTGCACCCACTGGCCGCGCACCTTGACGAGCGGTGTCTTCAGCTTCGCGAGGTGCTTCAGCTCTTTCTCCGTCAGCTCGGCGTCGCCGACGGCCACGCGCCAGTCCACTTCGACGATGGACTCGAACGTGAGGCCGCCCTTGCCGGAGAACTTCGGCGGGCGCGCCGTGCCGCGCAGTGCCAGGCGCTTCTTCGTCCCCTTGCGGCTCCACCACGACGGGAGAAAGACGCCGAAGCCCGCGGATTCGAGCGCGGAAGCGTCGCGGGTGAGGAACGCGAACGCGCCGGTCGCGTCGGTGTCGAGCCCCTCGGTGTCGCCGCGCCGCAGCCCCTGTTCGACGGATTGCGAGATGGACGCGGCTTCACCCAAGGAGCGGAGGAGGAGCTCCTTCGGCGCCTTGTCCGGCGGGAGGAGCAGGCTGCGGTCTTCGCGTCCCTGCATGAGGTACGCGAGATGCCACGAGCCCTCCTCCCCGAGCGGCTCCTCCAGGCGGAAGGCGAGGCGGAACGGCGCCTGTGCCTGGGCGAGCACCGGGCGGAGCCACGAGTCGACCGACGTCCGCAGCCGCGCGAGCTCGGTCTCGTCCGCGTCGATGCGGCCGTCGCGCGTCGTGAGCGCGGCAAGCCAGCGGTCGTGGATGGAGTGCGTGCGTCCCGCGATGCGTGGCATCGCGGCGTCGCGCAGCATCGTGTCGACCATCGACTTGAGGAAGTCGCGCGGATCGGTCTTGCGGAAGGCCATCGCCACCGGCGGGATGCTCGCCACCAGCGACGCGAAGCGCTCCGCCTCGTCGCCCACGAGCACGGGGATCCACACCGCACGCTCGCCTTCCACCGCGGGCGCGACATGGCCGCGCGCCACGATCGCGGCCGCGTAGCGCATGGCCGTCGCGCACCAGGCGAGGTCCGCCCCGACCAGCACCGCCGGTGCGAGCACGCGCTCGCCCGCTGCTTTCGCCAGGACGGGGAGAAAGTCGCGCGTGCGAAGCGCCTGCCTCGGCCCGCGCTTCATCTTCCCGACGAGCGGCGTGGACGGCGCCGCCGGAAACTTCGCGTTGATCTCGACGCCCTCGCCTTTCACCTGCAGCTCCGCGCGGGCGAGTGCGCCTTCGACGTCGTCGTGAGGCTCGGTCCAGAACAGGAGCGAGTCGCCGTCCAGCGCGGCGTGGAGAACGAGCATCGGGGGGAGTCTAAACGGTTCCTCGGGTTCCTCGGAGTTCCTCGGAGTTCCTCGGAGTTCCTCGGAGTTCCTCGGGTGGACCACCCTCCGAGGAACTCCGAGGAACCGAGGAACTCCGAGGAACTCGTGTGAAAACTTTTCCCGCCGCCGACGTATGCTTTTGGTATGGCAGAAGGTCCGAAGCGTTCCCGGAAAAAACTGTTCATCTGGTTGGGCATCCTGGTCGTCGTCATCGCCGCCGTCGCCGCGTTCGCGGCGTCGAAGAAGCGCGAGAAGCCGATCCCCGTCACCACCGACAAGGCATTCCTCACGAACATCACCGAGATCGTGACGGCCACGGGCAAGATCCAGCCGGAAAATGAAGTGAAGATCGCGCCCGAGGTGTCGGGCGAGATCGTCGAGATCGCAGTGCGAGAGGGGCAGATCGTCCAGCGGGGACAGCTTCTGATGCGCATCAAGCCGGACGCCTACCGCGCGCAGGTCGAGTCGCAGGCCGCCGCGCTGAGCGGGTCGCGCTCGGGCAGCGTGCGCAACCGCGCGGAGCTCACCAGGGCCGAGTCCGAATGGCAGCGCATCGAGAAGCTGTACCAGGGCGGGCTGGTGTCCGATTCCGAGCGCAACACCGCGAAGGCGGCCTATGACAGCGCGAAAGCCGCATACGACGCGGCCGTGTCCAACATCAACCAGGCCGAGGGCGCGCTGCGGCAGGTCAACGAGGCGCTGTCCAAGACGATCATCTACGCGCCGGTCACCGGCACCATCAGCGCGCTCACCAGCCGCGTCGGCGAGCGCGTCGTCGGCACCAGCCAGTTCGCCGGCACCGAGGTCATGCGCATCGCCGACCTCGACAACATGGAAGCGCGGGTGAACGTCAACGAGAACGACGTCGTCGACGTGAAGGTGGGCGATGCGGCGCGGATCAGCGTCGACGCCTACCCGGACCGCGAGATCCGCGGCGTCGTCCGCGAGATCGCGAGCACCGCGCTGACCCGCAACGCCGGGACTCAGGAAGAGGTCACGAACTTCGAGGTGAAGATCAGCATCCCCGACCGCACGCTGCGGCTGCGTCCCGGGATGAGCGCCACCGCGGACATCGAGACGGCCACGGTGAAGAACGTCGTCGCGGTGCCGATCCAGAGCGTCACCGTGCGCTCGACGGAATCGAACCTGTCGCCCGAGGAGCTCGAGCGGGAGCGCGTGCGGCAGGAGGCGCAGGACCGCGAAGGCAACCCGGTCGACGTGACCAACGAGGCCGCGGAGAAGCAGAAGGAGCGCATCCAGCGCACGAAGCTGCAGCGCGTCGTGTTCGTCAAGACCGGGGATGCCGTGAAGATGCACAAGGTGGAGACCGGCATCGCGGATGCGACGTTCATCGAGATCCGCAGCGGTCTGAAGCCGGGAGACGAGGTGGTCTCGGGGTCGTACACGGCGATCTCGCGCAGGCTGAAGGACGGGGCCAAGGTCGCGATCGAGAAAGAGAAGAAATGATCGTCCGCGATCTCGCGATCGAAGTGATCGAGTCGTTCCGGATCGCCCAGGCGGTGATCCGCGCGCACAAGATGCGCTCCGTCCTGACCGCCCTCGGCGTGATCATCGGCATCATCGCCGTGACGCTGATGGGCTCCGCGATCGGCGGGATCGAGACCGGTTTCGAGCGCAGCCTGTCGGTGATCGGCGACGACATCCTCTACGTCGAGAAGTGGCCGTGGCGGCGCGTGGACGACTGGTGGAACTACCGCAACCGGCGGCGCATGGACGTGCGTTACGCGGAGCGGCTGAACCGGATCATCGAGGCGACGCCGAACTCGGAGCTGGTCATCGCCGTGCCGACGGTGAACACGATGCGCTCGGTGAAGTACGGCGACAATGAAGTGCGGGGCGTGTTCACGCAGGGGACGACGGTGGACTTCCTGATCACGTCGACGCCGACGTTCCGGGAGGGCCGCTTCTTCAACGAAACCGAATCGCGCAGCGGCCGGAACGTGGTCGTCCTCGGCTACGACGTCGCGCAGGCGCTGTTCCCGAACGAGTCCGCGGTCGGGAAGACGGTGATGATCAGCGGGACGCCGTTCCGCGTCCTGGGCGTCTATGCGAAGCAGGGGACGTTTCTCGGGCTGTTCAGCTTCGACACGTACGCGGTGGTGCCGCTGCCGGCGTTCCTGAAGGCGTTCAGCTCGCGCCTGGATACGTCGATCCGTGTGAAGGTGCGGGACAAGATGCGCATCGAGGTGGCGAAGGACGAGCTGATCGGCGCGATGCGGCGGGTGCGCGGACTGCAGCCGGAGCAGAAGTCCGACTTCGACATCAACGAGCAGCAGGCGCTGCGGAGCACGATCGATCCGATCAAGAGCGGCATCGCTGTGGCGGGGCTGTTCGTGACGGGCCTGGCGCTGTTCGTCGGCGCGATCGGGATCATGAACATCACCTACGTGAGCGTGAAGGAGCGTACGCGCGAGATCGGCACGCGCAAAGCGGTGGGTGCGCGGCGGCGGACGATCCTGCTGCAGTTCCTGATCGAGGCCGTGTCGATCTGCCTGGTCGGCGGCGCGGCCGGCCTCGGCATCTCCTGGCTGCTGACGACGGCCGTGGCCGCGGCCTTCCCGTCGTTTCCGATGAAATTCTCGGTCGGGCTGGTAGTCACGGGGCTGATCGTGTCGACGCTGACCGGGATCTTCTCCGGATTCGCGCCGGCGCTGTCGGCGTCGCGCCTGGATCCGATCGAAGCGTTGCGATACGAGTGACCGATGCCTTTCTCCGAGACCTTCCGCCTCGCTCTCAACGCGCTCCGCACGAACAAGCTGCGCTCCGCGCTGACCATCCTCGGCGTCACCATCGGCGTGTTCTCGGTCATCGGCGTGATGACGGCGCTGAACGTCATCCAGAGCTCCATCGAGTCCGGCCTCAGCTTCCTGGGCAGCAACATCTTCCAGTTCGCGAAGTACCCGAGCATCAACACCAGCGATCCGGAGACGAAGTACGCGAACCGCCGGAACATCACCCTCGAGGAAGCGCGCGAGTTCGAGCGGCTGATGGCTGGCGAGGCGAGCGCGATCTGCCTGAAGATCTTCGACGGCGGCAAGCCGGTGGGCTACGGCCGCAGGAAGCTGCAGGGGATGACGCTGGTGGGCACCAACGAGCACTTCCTGGTCGCGAACTCGTACACGCTGGGCTACGGCAGGAATCTCTCCGCGGAGGACGTGGCGCTCGCGCGGAACGTGACCGTGGTCGGGACGAACGTCCAGAAGAAGCTCTTCCCGAACGAGACGCCGATCGGCAAGGTCGTCAAGCTGAACGAGAAGCCGTACCAGATCATCGGCGTGTTCGCGGAGAAGGGCTCGTCGTTCGGTCAGAGCCAGGACGACCTGTTGATCGTCCCCGTCACCCGCTTCCTCGGCGACTTCGGACGGGTGAACCGGTCCATCAGCATCGCCACGCAGTCCACCTCGCAGGCGACCTACAACCAGACCCTGGACAAAGCCATCGGCGCCATGCGTGCCGCGCGCGGTCTGAAGCTCGGGCAGGAGAACGACTTCGAGGTCTACTCGAACGACACACTGGTCTCGGCGTTCGCGCAGGTGGCGGACACGATCCGCGTGGGCGCGTTCGTGGTGAGCGTGATCGCCCTGCTCGCGGCGGGCATCGGCATCATGAACATCATGCTGGTGAGCGTCACCGAGCGCACCCGCGAGATCGGCGTGCGCAAGGCGATCGGCGCGCGGCGCGACGACATCGTCCGCCAGTTCCTCCTCGAAGCCGTCGTCCTCTCCGAGATCGGCGGCCTCTTCGGCATCCTGTTCGGCGTCGCCGGCGGCAACGGAATCGCGATCTGGCTCGACATCGCCATGGTGTTCCCCTGGGGGTGGGCCCTGACCGGCCTGATCGTCTGCTCCCTCATCGGCACCGGCTTCGGCTGGTACCCCGCCTTCAAAGCCGCCCGCCTCGACCCCATCGAGGCGCTGCGCTACGAATAGCGCCTTTGATTGCCTCCGCACTCCCCAATACGGTAGAGCCACACTCGAGTGTCATCCCGAGCGAGCATCCAATCCAGCCGCAGTCACGTAGAGGGAATGATGCGTACAGCATGGGTCGTGGTCCTTCTCCTCGCAGGGTGCGCAACGCCGCGAGGGCCGGTCGGGAAACGGATCGACATCGGGGGCCGGAGTCTCCACATCGTCTGCATGGGCGAGGGGCCGCGAACGGTGGTGCTGGAGTCCGGCGCCGCGGTTGGTTTTTACAACTGGTGGCTCGTGCAGTCGGCGTTGCGCGATGAGGTTCGCACGTGCTCGTACGATCGCGCCGGGTTCGGCTGGAGCGATCCTCCTCCTTCGCGGAGCGTTGCCGGGTACGTCGCGGATCTCCACGAGCTTCTGCGCCGCAGCGGCGAGCAGCCGCCGTTCATCCTGGTCGGCCACTCGATGGGCGGCTCGTTCGTGCAGCGGTACTCCTGGCGATATCCCTCCGAAGTCGCCGGGATCATCGCGGTCGACGCCGCGAATCTCGAGTCGTCTCAACCGAGATTCCCCGAGTACCAGCAGGCTGCCGCTGCCCATCGCGCGCGACGCATCAAGGAGATGGAGGCGTGGCGCGCAACGGACCAATGGCCGAAGCAGAAGTTTCCCTCAGAGCTTCCGCGCGATCTGCATCGACGACTCGTCGCCGCGAGCCCGTCGCGGAACTGGTGGGAGGCGCGGTTCGGCGAGGGCTCGCTGCCGGACCTGGAGCAGGCAATGACGGTGGAGCAGCGCCGCGTCCACGTTCCGCTCGTCGTCATCGCCGCGCAGTGGGAGAAACCGCCCGGCTGGTCGGATGAGGCGGCCGAGCGGTTCCGCAAGCACTGGCTCGAAGTGCAGGAGGAGATCGCGTCCCGATCGCCGCGATCCAGGATCGTCTGGACGGCCGGCGGTCACGACGTGCCGATCGACGCGCCCGATCTCGTCGCGAACGAGATCCGGATCATGGCTCGCGAGGTGTGGTGAAGCTCGCGGGATTGCCGTGGCTGTGTACGGCGGCGCTCCCGGCGCGTTTGGCTGCGAGGAGCGCGCGGAGCTTGTCGGCAGCCTGCCGGATCGCCTCCTGCCGCCGGAGGTGAGCCTCGGCGAGTGCGGTGATGTCGCCGCCGCAGAAGGGGCAGGTGTCGGTGCCGGGGTATACGTATTGTTCGCAGCCGCGGCAGAGGGTGAGGGTGGGCGGCACGCGGTCGGTTTCGCGGGGCACGATTTCGTGGGCGGGGCGGGGTGGCGGCGGCTCCTGCACGATCGCGGGGCCCAGACCGTCGAGCGGCTCCAGAAGGAGCGCGAAGCGGCCGGTGTCGAACGGCAGGCCCGGCGCCTCTTCGACCTTCACGATCCTCTCGCGCTTCCCCTCGGCCGCCAGCGTCAGGGCGCGGTGATGGCAGTAGGGGTTGTTGCCCGCGCGGCCGAGGAGGGTGTGGTTCGTCCAGGTGCAGCCGGAACGGCAGACGTCGGCGTAGTAGCACGTGCGGCAGAAGCCCCACAGGTCTTCGACCGTGCGGTCGCGGGTGAAGCGCAACTGACCGGAGTGGTTCCAGATGTCTTCGATGGTCATGTCGCGGACGTTGCCGCCGGAGTACTCCCGGGTCGCCAGCGACGGACAGCCTTTGATGGTGCCGTCGGCCTCGATGCCGAGGCCGGTGTGGCCGGCCGAGCAGCCCTGGAAGTGGCCGGTCTCCGCGTCGGTCACCCGCCAGCGATGCTCGTAGGGCCCGAAGTAGCCGACGTTGTTGCCCGGCTGGATCAGCACGCCCAGCATGGCCGCTTCGTCGAAAAGCTCGGCCAGGAGGGGCATCAGCTCGAGGATCTGATACGGCTGCATGAGCACCTGGTCGTTGTCGGCCGCGTTGCCCATGGCCACGGTGAGCTGGATCTGCCAGTTCCGCGCGCCGGCGTCGGCGATCTGATGGAGCAGCTCGCGCAGGTGCGGCATGGTGGTCGCGCCGATCTGGGTATTGACGCTGCTCGGGATGCCGTATTGCTTCAGCAGCCGCAGCGCGCGCATGGCGTGCTCGAAGGAGCCCTTGACGCCGCGCAGCCGGTCGTGCAGCTCGGGAGAGCCGTCCAGGGAGACGCCGCAGGAGCGCAGGCCGGCCTCCTTGGCCTTGCGGATCCGGTCCTCGTTCAGCGCGAGCCCGCCGCTCTGCATGCTGGGATGCATGCCGTGGTCGCTGATGGCCCGGATGATGTCGAGCCAGTCGCGGCGCAGGAACGCCTCGCCGCCGATGATCGTCACCTCGCGTACGCGGAGTCTCGCGAGCTGCCGCACCACGTCCAGACACTCCTCCGTCGACAGCTCCGAGGGGCGGGCCTTGCCCGCGCGCGATCCGCAGTGCATGCACTTGAGGTTGCATGCGAGCGTGATCTCCCACACGACGTGGATCGGATGGCTTCGCGCGAAGTCGTCGTTCGTGGCGTAGCGGTGCGGCAGCTTGCGGGTTTCCATCGCGGGCTCAGCCCTTCTTCTGCAACGCGTCCTGCAGCTCCTTCACGGCGCCGGCGATGCTCGGATCCGTGTTGCCGCGGGTCTGATCGAGGAGGCTCTGCATCGCGGCGCGGTCGTTGCGCCGGATGGCGTCGTTGATGGCCGCGCCGTACGGCATCAGGCCGCCGGTACCGCTGGTCCCGATCGCGTTTTCGAGCTCCTTCACCGCGCCGGCGAGGTCGCCCTGCTCCTGAAGCGTCGCACGCGCCTCCTTCAGCAACTGCTGCAGTTCGTCCTGGTTGCCGCGCTTGATGGCGTCATGAATGGTCACCCCGTACAACATCCGGTACTCTGCCATGGTCCTCCTCCTTTTCGTTGTAGAACGACAATGAAGGAGTGCTGCCGGAGCCAAAATCCCTACCTCCATCTTGACGGAATTAGTGGATCTACCTAGATTGAAGGTTCTCCCGTCATGGATGTCTGCCTGGTCTCGATGCCGTACGCTGCCCTGGAGCGGCCGTCGATCGCGCTCGGCCTGCTGGTGGCGGAGTTGCGCGGGGCGGGCATCGACGTGGAGGCGCAGTACGCCTGTCTCGACTTCGCGTCGCGGGTCGGTCTGCGCGCCTATCAGGCCGTGCTCAACTCCCAGACGAACTACTTCATCGGCGAGTGGACGTTCAGCGCCGCGGCTTTTCCGGAGATGACGGCGATCCGCGAGGATTACCTCGCCGCGATCGGCGGCGAGCTGCGGCTCCCCGATGCGCGTGAGCTGCTGCTGTCGCTGCGCGCCGAGGCGCCGCGGTTCGTCGCCGAGGTCGCGGATGCGATCGTGGCGCGCCGGCCGCGCATCGTCGGCTGTACGTCGACCTTCCAGCAGCAGACCGCCTCGCTGGCGCTGCTGCGCGCGATCCGCGAGCGCGATCCGGAGATCGTCACCATGATCGGCGGGACGAACTGCGAGGCGGCCATGGGCGTCGCCGCGCGCCGCGCCTTCCCCTGGGTCGATTACGTCGTCTCCGGCGAGGCGGACGAGCTGATCGTGCCGTTCGTGGCGGATCTCCTCGCGCGCGGCCGCGCCGCCGCGACTCCGTACGGCGTCATCGACGCGGCCGTGGCAGAACGGCGCGACGCCGACCCTCCGCGCGCCTCGGTCTGGTCGGTCGATGCGATCCCTACCCCCGATTACGACGATTACTTCCGCGCCCTCGAGCGCTCGCCCCTGGGCGGGGCCATCGTGCCGGCGCTGGTCGTCGAGACCTCGCGCGGCTGCTGGTGGGGCGCGAAGTCGCACTGCACGTTCTGCGGGCTCAACGGCGGCAACATGGCGTACCGGGCGAAGAGTCCGGAGCGCGCGGTCGAGGAGTTCCATCGCCTCGCCGCCCGCTACGGCGTGCGCCGCTTCACGGCCGTCGACAACATCATCGACATGCAATACCACCAGCGCGTGCTGCCGCACCTCGCCGGCCACGGCTACGACATCTTCTACGAGACGAAGGCCAACCTCCGCCGCCACCACATGCAGGGATTCGCCGAGGCCGGGGTGCGCTCGATCCAGCCGGGGATGGAGAGCTTCCACGACGAGATGCTGCGCACCCTCGCCAAAGGGAACAAGGCCTGGATGAACGTGCAGGTCCTCAAGTGGGCGGTCGAGCTGGAGATGGAGATCTCGTGGGTCTTCCTGATCGACGTGCCGCGGCAGCGCGACGAGTGGTACCTGGAGATGCTGGCGTGGCTGCCGCTGGTCACGCATCTCGCGCCGCCGGTGTATGCGGCGCCGATCCAGTTCGTCCGCTTCAGTCCCTATCATCGCGACGCCGCGTCGTACGGCCTCGACCTCGTGCCCGAGCCGGCGTACGCGCAGGTGTATCCGGTGGCGGGTGAGGAACTGAACGAGCTGGCTTACTACTTCGTCGACCGCAATCCGCCGCCGCCCCCCGGCCTCGGCCAGCGCCTGCTCGTGGCGTGGCTCGGCGTCTGGCGCGATCAGCATGAGAGCGGCGTCCGCCCGGTGCTCGAGATGCGCGTGGTGGACGGCGCGATCGAGGTCGTGGATACGCGCGCCTGCCGCACGGCGGACCGCCACCGGCTGACCGGCTTGGCCGCGCGTCTCTACGAGGAATGCGACGAGGCCGTCGAGCGGCGCGCTCTGCCGGCACGCCTCGGAGCGTCCGAGGAGGAGACGGAGGCGGCGATCGAGCTCCTGATCGCCAGCAAGCTCGCGGTCGACCTCACCGGCCGGATCCTCGCCCTCGCGGTGAATGTCTCCCGCCCCCGCACCGGCGCGATGCCGAATCCCGCCGGGAGCGTGGCGATGGTGATGTGAGCGCCTTCGGTGCCCTGGCGCCGAGGGCGCTCTACGGGGATGCCTTCGCGTACTCCAGCGGGTAGGCGATCTGCGGCCGCTCGATCGGCGCCTCGCGCGTGAACTTGAAGGACGACGGCGTGATGTCCCAGGAGCCGTCGGAGCACTGCGAGTCGCGCACGGGCGGCTGTCCCGCGCGGATGCGGAGGACGTTGCGCCGCGCTTCGCGCTCGGCGCGGAAGCGCATCAGGCGTTGCCAGTCGGCGGTGAGGTTGGGCGTTGCGCGCGCGCCGAGCTTGTCGCGCACGGCGTCGAACTGCGGGCTGGTGGTGTCGCAGGCCTTGACCTGCAGCACCTCGGCGGCCATGCCGCGCAGACGCTCGGTCAGGGCGGGGTTCTTGCCGCGCCAGGCCTCTGCCTGCTGGGCCGCGGTGAGGCGCTGCTCGTAGGGGAACGTGTCCAGCTCCGCGAGCCAGGCCGGCGGCGGGAGCGGCATCTTGCGCGCCGCGCCGTTGACCATCCGCGCGGCGGTGGACGCGCCCAGCACGGAGGTCGTGTCGGGACGTCCCCACAGCGGCCGGGTCAGCTCCCACGTGGTGCGCAACTCGTCCCAGGCCTCGGCGTTGCCGTCGCGTGCGGCCATCAGCGCGCGCACGATGAAGGCGCGGTGGAGGTGTTGCAGGGCGAAGATGTTCGGCCCGATCGGAGTGGGCTCGGGGCCGTCTTCGCGGCTCAAGTCGCGCTCGCCGATGCCGAAGTGCCGGACGTCGGCCTCGAACACGATGGGCGTGCCGCTCAGCGCGAGCGCGCGGATCTCGTCGAGCGGCGCGGCGTTCTCGGTGAGGTAGCGCGCGACGTCCGTCGGCGGGGCGTCGATCGCGTCGCCGCTGCGCTCGAGCTGAGTGCGCACGTACTCGATGAATTCGTCGCGCAGCTCCTCGCGCACGCCGCCCATGCGGCGCCGCGTGCCCGACTGGCGCAGATCGACGTCCGCCCCTGACGCGAGCTCCACCAGCTTCGTCGCCGCGGCGTTGTCTTTCGCCGGCGGAAAACGCTTCGGCGCATCGGCCACGACGCCGAGGCCCAGCGGCCACGGACGGTTCGCCGTCCCGGTCTCCACGCGCGAGCGTCCGAAGTAGAGCGCCGCACCGATGCCGAGGATGACCAGGGCTAGCCAGAGCCAGAAGGTTTTCACGGAGGGGAGATTACCAGCGTCAGATGATCATGGCTGGTCGACGGATGCGTCCCGTGCGCCGGCAGCAACGATCCAGGGAGACACCAGCCCATGAGCTACCCTTGCACGATGCGCTACGACGTCGTCATCGTCGGTGCGGGCATCGGGGGCGCGGTACTGGCGCTTGCACTCGGGAGCCGCGGCTGGCGGGTCGCGATCGTCGAGCGCGAGAGCGCGCCACCACTCCTCGCGCGTCCGGAGATCCTCTGGGGAGCCACCCCGCAGGCCCTCGACCGGTACGGCATCGCCGCCGCCATCCGCGACGCCAGCGTGCGGCTCGATGCGATCTCCATCGGAGGGGAGCAGCCGTGGCTGACCATCACGGGCGAAGACTTCGCTGCCGCGGGCGTCGACGCTTTCTCGACCAATCCGTCCACGACGCGCGCGATCGTCGCGGACGCGGCCGTCGCGACCGGCAACGTGGAGATTCACCGCGGCGTCTCCGTCGAGGATTTGTCGTACGGCGATGGGCGTGTCACGGGGGTGCGCGCGAAACGCGGCGATGCGGCGATCGAGCTCGAGGCGCCGCTGGTCGTCGGTGACGACGGGGGGGCCTCAGTCGTCCGCACGCGCCTCGGGATCCCGATCGCGCTGGAGGTTTTCCCGATCGACTTCGTCACGGCGAGGATCGGACGCTGGCCCCTGCCACCGCATCGGGCCCGGGTCTGGATCGATCGCGCCGGGTTGCGCCGCGGCCTTCCGGCGACCGCGTTCATTCCCTGGCCGGGAGACGAAGGAATTCTGCTCGTGCCGCTGCCGCCCGATCGCGCAAAGGGTCTGCTCGACCAGCCTCCCGAGACTTTCTGGAGCATGCTGGAGCGCGTCACGCCGCTGGCCGCCGCGCTGCGGGAACAGCTCGAGTTCCCGCGCGACTTCCGGCGCGTTGCACGCCCGTTCGGCCACGCGGAGTCGTATGTCGCCAACGGCGCGGCTCTGATCGGAGACGCCGCACATCCGATGACGCCAGCCGGCGGACAGGGAGCCAACGCGTCGATCTGGGATGCGCTTGCGCTGGCGGAGATTGCCGACGCGGCGCTCCGTTCCGGCGACGTCTCGCGCGAGCGCCTGCTCCCGTACGAGCGGCTGCGCCGTCCGATCAACGCGGATTCGATCTCCTTCTCGCGCGCAGCACGGCGAGTCTTTCGCGTCGGCGGTGCGCTTCCCCTCGGATTCGTTCTCCCGATCGTCGCGAAGACGATCGACGCCCTGGGCTGGCCGAAACGAAAGCTCATCGGCACGTTCGCCACCACGTTCGTGCATCCGCGCGAGCGAGGCCGATGACATCGCTTGGATGTGCGGAGGCAACCGATCGCCTCCGCACTCCAAATCGATCACCGGGCCTGCGGATGCGCTTCTGTCGTGTTGGTCATGGTCCGGTTGACGATCAGGCCGAGGACGACGCCGAACACGGCGGCGCCCATCACGGCGAAGTGGGTCTGGGCGCCGCGCAGGACGCCTTGCCACCAGATCGTCTGCGCGATCACTTCCGCAAGCTGGAATGCCGCCATGGCGGAGAGGAAGAGGGCCATGAAGCGGGCTCGCAACCGGATGGCGAAGAGGACGCCCGCGCCGGTGGCGAAGAGCGGGACGAGCGGGCGGCCGGAAAAGGTCTCGGTCATGCGGAGGGTGAGGAAGAGGAGGACCCAGAATGCGGCGAACGCACCGGCGTTCGCGAGGAGGGTCATCGTCAGGCTGCGTCGTCGGTCCATGGAGATTCCTTTCCATTCGTCTCTTCTAACGGCGTCGGACAGGAGCATGCTGTAGAGGAGGGCGGCAAGTGCCTCCCTGGCATAGCGCCGGCCGGCGGCGTGCCGGCCGTGCCGGGCGCGGTGGGCGGCGTAGTCTTCGAGCAGGTCGCCGGCGATCGCGTCGCGCACGGAGTGCGGGAGGAAGCGCTGCAGGAGCCGCTCGAAGATCCGCGGGGGGCGGCCTTCGGGCCTCAGGTCGTTTCCGGTGTCGGGTCGATGCCCCACAAGGCCTCCGAAGCGCGGCGGGTGTAGTCGAGGGCTTCCGTGCCGCGGGCTTCGACGGCGAAGAATTTCTTCGCTCGACCGCCGCGCTCGGGCGTGGGATCGCCGAAACGGGCGCTGACCATCCCCTTGGCCCGCAAGCGCTCCAGCGTGGTGTAGATCGATCCGATGGAGACGGGACGGCCGAGGTGCGCCTCCAGGTCGGCACGGATCGCAATGCCGTACGCGCCGTCTCCCAGCCTGCTGACCGCGAGCAGGACGGCGCATTCGAACTCTCCGAGGGGACGAATGGGACGTCGATCGAGCATTTCAACGACATTGTAGTACAAATCGGTTCCTCGGAGTTCCTCGGAGTTCCTCGGCCGAGGAACCGGAGAGTTGGGGGAGCTCCGAGGAGCTCCGAGGAACCCGAGGAACTCCGAGGAACTCCGAGGAACCGAGAAGCTCGTCCACGGCTCCGCGCGATAATGATCGCGAGAGATCGAGAGAGAAGACGAAGGGACGGGTACGCCATGCCGGATCTGGGGAAGATCTTCAACGCGGGGACGGTCAACAACATCAAGGTCGCGGTCGAGACGGCCGAGGATCTGACGAAGAAGGTGAGTGCGGGGGCGTTTCCGGCGGACAAGCCGCTGTCGCTCACGCTGAACGCGCCGCAGCCGGACCTGAATCTGTTCAACACGCCGGTGAAGCTCGGGGCATCGGCCACGGTCAGCGGGCAGATCGCGGCGGCGGACGCAAAGTTCCAGCCGTTCGATGAAGACACCGACGTCACCGCGCCGGGGAGCACGGCCTACGCGCGGCTGGCGGTGGACGCGAAGCTCGACGCGTCCGCGAGCGGCGGCGGGAACGCGGGCTCGTTCGTCATCTCCGGCGAGGCGACGGCGACGGCGGGGATGTCGTACGAGCACCTGCTGCCGGTGCCGGGCTCGCAGACGCGGCTGGCGGCGCTGACGGACCTGGTGCTGACGACGCAGCTCCCGCAGCTCGCCGACCTGCCGAATCTCCGCAAGGGCGAGGTCCTCGCGTTCGACGCGATGTTCAACCTCGACCTCGGCATCAAGGCGAAGTACGGGGCGGAGCTGGACATCGACGACACGATCGCGGTGGCGTCGGACCTGTCGGCGCCGGTGAAGGCGCACGCCGAGTTCACCCTCAACGCCTCCCTCGGCCTGGGTGTGTACGAGTCCATGCGCGTGGTGGTCGGCAAGGCGGCGCAGCGCAACGACGGATGGGTGCGCATGCGTTTCACGCGCACGCATCGCAACCGCATCACGTTCGGCGCGGCGTTCACGCTGGCGGTGCAGTACGACGCCACGCAGGGCGCGACCATGCTGCTCGACAAGACCTTCGCGCAACTGCAGATGCCGAAGGCCGTGGCCGATCTGCGGGAGATCGTGGTGAAGGTGCAGCAGCCGTGGTCGACGATCCAGAGCCAGCTCACGGCGAAGGCGGCCGACGCGGTGACGACGCTCGTGGGGGACACGGGCTGGAAGCAGTGGCTCGACAACTCGGATGAAGTGAAGGCGTTCCTCAGCGGCGCGCAGTGGATCGTCGGGACCTACGACAAGATCGACCAGAAGGTCCAGAGCGTGTGGGAAGAGCTCCTCGCGCGCCTCGACGACACCGGCTTCGGCAAGGTGCGCGCGCGCATCCACGAGCTGGCGACGCTGCAGGTCGACTCGATCGATCTGAAGAAGTTCACGAGCGGCGAGCTCGATGAGCTGATCGAGCTGATCGAGCTCTTCTCCGGGAAGGACATCGAGGAGATCGTTCTCACCGGGAAGATCAAGGAAGGTCTGGAGAAGGCGATCGCGCTGGCGCAGAAGGTCGACGGAACGATCGAGGACGCGAGGCAGAACAAGGCGCTGGAGCTGCTGCGCGGCTACGCGCAGCGCACCGGGATCACGAAGGTGGTGGAGTGGCTGCGCGCGCACGACACGGTCGCGGAGCTCCAGCAGGCGGGCGACACGTGGATCCAGTCGACCGTGGAGCGCCTGACCGGGAAGCTGCTCGCGCAGGTCAACGAGGACGACGTGAAGAAGCTGCAGGGCTTCGCGGCGAAGGTGCAGAAGGTGATCGACGCGCCGCAGGTGCTGGAGGCGAAGCTGCGCAAGGCGGTGGCGAAGCTGAAGGGGGAGTTCACCGTCTCGCTGTCGGTCGAGATCAGCCGCGTGTCGGAATCGTCGGCGCTGGTGGATCTGGAGATCGACCCGGCGAATCCGGCGGCGCTCGACGCGGCGCGGCGCTTCCTGCCGACGGGCAACGTGCAGCAGTTGCTGGCGAAGCTCGACGCGATCGACGTCAAGGCCGACCAGCAGGCGCCGTACGACATCCGCGAGCTGGTGCTGACCTCGCGCCACATCCGCACCAGTACCGCCACGCTATTCTTCTCCTTCCTCGGCTCGATCAAGAACGAGAAGGCCCAGGTGCGGGAGTCGACGGTGCGCATCGAGGGCGGCGGCGACGTGCCGAAGAAGCGGACGGGGTTGTACACGGGCGGCGTGACGGTGCGGCGGACGAGCACCGGGGTGTCGACGGAGGGCTCGGCGTGGCTGCGGGTGGAGGCGGCGGCGGACGAGATCGACCTGAGCAAGGCGTATGACTCGTTCGACGCGTCGTTCCGGCTGACGTACGTGCGCGAGGACGTGAAGTCGACGCCGGAGGAGATGCGCAGCGTCGCCCGGGTCCTGGGCGACCTCGGGTTCCTCAGCGGCGGCTCGGTGTTCGCGACGCCCGCGGAGGGGAGCTCGACGCGGTTCTCGCTGGAGCTGTCCCTGCCGCCGGCGGCGGTGACGGCGCTGGTGAAAGACAACGTCAAGCAGACGGATTTCGACCGCGACGTGCGGAACGCGGCCGTGCGCTGGTTCGACGACGAGGCGCTGGCGACGCCGGCGGATCGCGAGACGGGCCGCAACCTGGCCATCGCGGTGCGCAGCGATGCGTTCGGATCGACGTGGACGAGCGGCGGGGACGACTTCAACGAGGCGGCGATGAAAGGGAAGTTCGGCGTGAACGTATGGGATACGGTCCAGCACAAATTGCAGCAGCGGTACATCGCGCTGGGGCTCTTCCCGACGAGCCGTTCGTTCTGGACGGGGCGGTACAAACAGTTCAAGCCGCTGGCGAGCGGCGCGCAGTTGCCGTCGGCGATCGAGAAGATGATCCAGCAGGGCGTGCTGCTCTTCTCGACGGCGAGCATCGACTACCAGATCCCGCTGTTCAACTTCTGGCTCGTGCTGTCGCGGCTGTCGCGCATCCAGCCGGGCGTGTTGAACGACGCGACCGGCGTGGCGACGTTCCGCACGCGCCCGAACGACACGGTGGACTGGAGCGCGCCGCAGTGGTTCACGCTGACGGCGGGGACGGGCATCCCGGGCTCGGCCCTCCGGGCGAGGTGCTTCCCGGTGTAAAGGAACCGGGGGATGCCGTATACTCGTCGTCGGTCCGTATCTTTCCTTATGTCCGAAACTCCCGATGATCGGCGGCAGTTTGGCCGCGTCACGCCGGTGCAGCGCATTCGTGGCGCGGTCGGATCGGTCGCGGTGTACGTCATCGACGTCTCGCTGGCCGGCGCGCGCGTGGCGCATCAGGACCAGCTCCCGGACGTCGGTATGACGTCGGTGCTGACGTTCGAGTGGGAGGGGCGCACGTACTCGGGGCCGTGCGAGGTGCGGCGCACGAAGCTGGAGCGGCCGGCGCGGTCGAAGTTCGACAAGGAGCTGTATCACACGGGCCTGTTCCTGATGCCCACGGACCGCGAGTCGCAGAGCCTGTTGCGGGAGATCGTGCAGACGTCGGTGATCCGCGCGCTGGACGAGCAGAAGGCCAACGCGCGCGGCATCCCGGCCACGGCGGCGCTGTCGTTCCAGACCGGGGCGGGCGAGGACTATGTCCGCTGCGAGATGCGCCAGCGCGCGTGGGTGAAGACCAGCACGCGGGACCCGCAGCAGCCGGAGCACGGGTTCACGATCTCCAGCGCGGAGCCGGCGTCGAAGATCGCCATGTTGTGCCGGGCGTACGAGATGGGCGACGTCGACGGCCGCCGCCTGATCCGCACGTTCGCGGCGTTGAGCATCAGCAAGGCCGAGGGGATTCCGACGCGGCGGTACGCGCCTTAGGGAGAGTTCCTCGGGTTCCTCGGGTTCCTCGGAGTTCCTCGGGGGCTCAGGTCCGCGGCCGAGGAACCCGAGGAACTCCGAGGAACTCCGAGGAACTCGTCCCGGTAACTGCGTTATAGTCCTCCTGCAAAACCACAATTCGAGGAGACATTTCATGAAAGTGCGTGGAGCTTTCTTCGTGTCGCTGTTGGTATTCGCGTTGTTCCTTCCAGTTGCCGCGATGGCCCAGCAGCCGGGCCGCTGCGGGACGCGTCAGCTGTCGGACCTCGAGGTTGCGCAGCTCGAGAAATCGGTCGCTCGCGGGCAGAAGGGCAAAGCGAGCGCGGTCATTCCGGTGTGGGTGCACGTCATCAGCGCCGGCTCCGGCTTCGACAACGGCGAGGTGCCGGACTCGATGATCCGCGGCCAGATCCGCGTCCTGAACGAGTCGTTCAACGGCAGGACCGGCGGCACGAACACGGGCTTCGCGTTCGAGCTGGCCGGCGTCACGCGCACGGTCAACGCGGCGTGGTTCTCCGGCCTGGCCAGCGATCAGGACCTCGAGCTGGAGGCCAAGACGGCGCTGCGCCGCGGCGGACCGGGCACGCTGAACTTCTATCTCGTCGACGCCAGCCCGTGGCTCGGTTGGGCGTACTTCCCGTCCATCCTGAACTCGGACTTTGCGAACCTCGACGGCGTGGTCGTGGACTGGCGCTCGCTGCCGGGCGGCCCGTTCGCCATCTACAGCGAAGGCGACACCGGCACGCACGAGGTCGGACACTGGCTCGCGCTGTACCACACGTTCGACGGCCACTGCGGCAGCAAAGGCGACTACGTCGCCGACACGCCGGCGGAGCAGTCGCCCGCGTTCAACTGCCCGGTCGGCCGCGACACGTGCGTCGGCTCCGCGGGCCTCGACCCGATCACGAACTTCATGGACTACACCCAGGACTCGTGCATGTACGAGTTCACCAACGGTCAGGCCGCGCGCATGCAGGCCGCCTGGACGTCCTTCCGCGACTGATCCCCGGAGGGCGGGTTTCTTCGCGCGTGGATGCGGAGCGCCGGCTTCCCAGCCGGCCGCTCCGCATCGTTGCCGTAGGGCGCCCGTTTGGAGTGCGGAGGCAACCGGAGGCTGTCTCAAAACCCGGACCGCCGCCGTCCCGGCGGCTGATCGGGCGGCGTCCCGCCGCCCGCATTCTGGGGAGACCGAAGCCTCTCGCCACGTGGCGCGCTCCACCCGCCCGGGGGTGGCGGCGCGGGACGCCGCCACGTCAGCCGCCGGGACGGCGGCGGTCCGGGTTTTGAGACAGCCTCCGCGCTCCAAACGCTACAACGCGGCCCGTAGCTCGGCGAACAACGCCACCAGCGCCCCTGCCTGATAGTTCGCGTTCAACCCCGAGGGATTCGGCAGCACCCAGATGCGTGTCTCGCCGATCGTCTCTTCCTGCAACCCGAGCTTTGCCTTCGGGCGCTCGAAGGCGGTGCGGTAGGCGCCGATGCCGACGATGGCCAGGTAGCGCGGGGCGTACTTTTTCACCCTGCGCGTCAGAGCGCGGCCGCCTTCGAGGAGCTCGTCGCGCGAGAGCTCGTCCGCCGCGGCGGTCGCGCGGGCGACGACGTTCGTGATCCCGTAGCCCAGCTTCAGCAGCTCGTACTGCTCCGACGGGTCGAACAGCCGCGGCGTGAACCCCGCGCGGTACAGCGTCGGCCAGAAGCGATTGCCCGGGCGTCCGAAGTGCTGCTGCACGGCGGCGGTATACAGGCCGGGGTTGATGCCGCAGAAGAGAACGGACAGATCCGGCGCGATCACGTCGGGCAGAGTCCTGCCCGCGGCGGCGGCGAGTTGTTCGCGCGTGGGCTTCAGAAGTTGACCGCGAGGCCGCCGATGTACTTCTTCGAGCGCCCTTCCGGGGTGAGGGTGTCGACCAGGTACGGCGAGTTCTCCGACCGCGCCAGCTCGAGGCCGAGGAGCAGCTTGATGTCGATCGGTAGATAGAGCGACTGCGCCATCCGCAGGTGGATCCGCTCCGACCGGTACTCGTCGTCACCCTGCTCCAGCGGCTGCTGGATGTCGCGATACGACACCGCCAGCGTCGTGCGGGTCGGGTTGAACGTCGATTGCAGGTCGCCCGTGATGTAGACCTTCCCGCGCGGCTCGGCCGCGTCGCGCTGCGACGCCGTTCCCGCCGTCGTGGCCATGTCGATCGCCACCACGTTGCCGAACTGCTTCCGGTACGCCAGGCGCAGATCGCGGCGGACGTCTCCCGCCTCGAGCTCCAGCCCGTCCCAGAACTGATTCTGCTCGTCCGCGAAGATCATCCGCAGCGCCTCGTCCACCTCCGTCACCGTGGCGATGGCGGAGAAGCGGTTGGCCTCGTCCTCCCCCGTCACGATCCCGAACGTGTACGTGTACCGCGGCAGCGCGCGCCCATCCTCGGAGAAGTAGACGATGCTCGGCAGCGCGACCAGCGACGTCTGCGTGTCGCGGTCCAGCACCTTCACCATGGCCGAGCCGACCAGCGAGGTGTTCTCCGTCAGCTTCCACTCCGCGCCCGTGCGCGGGGCCCACTCCTGCCCTTCCATGCGGATGCGGCTGTCGACGCCGTAATGCAGCATGAGCGACGGGACCAGCGCCAGCGTGCCGTTGGCGGCGAGGTCCGCGGTGCGGAAGATGTCCGCCTGACCGCTGAAGGTCTCCTGCTTCACGCGCAGCGCGACGCCGAGGTCGTTGCGGCGCGTCTGCACCACCGGCACCGTGCCCGCCACTTCGAGGAGATTGGATCGATTCTCCTGCAGCGACACGCCGCGGAACAGGTTCGACTGCTGGAAGTAGCGGACCTGCACTTTGGCCGGCCCGTTGCGATATTCGAAGTTGTGCGCCCGGACGTCCGCGTCTCCCTCGATGTCCGGGTCCGCGTACGCCCAACTGCTCTTGGTCGAGGCGATGCGATACGACTGATCGCCCGTGCCGCGCAGCTCCATCGACATCACGCTCGACTCGGCGAGCGGGGCGCCGAAGCGGACGTCGTCCGTCGGATCCTCGAAACGCTGCATGTTGCCGCGGACGCCGATCTGCCACGAATCGCCGACCCGTCCCTGCACGCCGAGGGCGGTCTGCGCGTAGGCCGGGTTCGACGGCTGATTCGTCACGCCCGTGACCGACAGCATCTCGCCGCGGAACCGCGGGATGGCATACGAGACCATCTCTTCCGGCTCCAGGACGGCGTCGATGTCGCGGAGGACGTCCGGCGGCAGCGAGCCGCGCAGTTCCCAGATGTCCTGGCCGGCGGTCCGCTTCGCCTTCTTCTCGCTGTCCATGCGGAGCGCGACGCGGTGGCTGGCACGCGTCGGGGTCACCGTCGTGATCGCCGGCTGGAACCCGTGCTTGACGGCGATGATCTTGTAGATGCCGCTCCGGAGCTGCGGGAGCGTGAAGCTGCCGTCGCTGCCGCTGTAGGTCTGCGTGGACTGGAAGTCCTGTAGATTCAGCGCGATGATGAGGGCGTTGGCGACGGGGCGGGCGGCGTTGCTCACGGTTCCGAGGACCTCCAGCGCCGCCGGCAGCGGCGTCTGGGATCTTGCCGGCACGGCGACGACGATCATCGCGGCCGTGATGGCGAGTACTCGAAACCGGCGCATATACCCCCTCCGTTCAGGTTAAAAGCCTCTCTCGGAAAACGCGGCGCCCGGCCACCCCGCATTCCCGCGTCACGGGAATGGTATGCGGATG
This sequence comes from Thermoanaerobaculia bacterium, assembly GCA_036375075.1. Classification (GTDB taxonomy): domain Bacteria; phylum Acidobacteriota; class Thermoanaerobaculia; order Gp7-AA8; family Gp7-AA8; genus QHVT01. Next base: position 76,991 of record DASUSN010000199.1, read on the forward strand.
TTACACCCGGATCGCGGCGATGCAACCCGCGTAACGGTTTTGAACCAGGGGACAGGGGGCAGGGCGCAGGGGACAGGAGCGCCGGGTCGTCGGTTTTTCTCCTGCGCCCTGCGCCCTGTCCCCTACACCTGAACCCGGTGCACCCGCAGCAAATTGGTCTTCGCCCGCTGGTAAATCGGTGAGCCCATGAGGATTACGAGCCGGTCGCCCTCCCTCACGATGTCTTTCGACAGCAGGAAGTCGTCCACCCGGTCCACGATCTGCTCGTGGTACTCGCCCACGTCCCGCAGGACGAACGGCTGCACGCCCCACATCAGATTCATCCGCCGGGCGACCCAGCTCGACGGCGTGAGCGCGATGATCGGCACCTTCGGCCGGAACTTCGACATCAGCCGCGCGGCGAAGCCCGTCTGCGTGAACACGACCAGGTACTTCGCGTCGAGCTGCTCGGCCGCATAGTTCGCGGCGCCCGCGAGCGCGTCCGTGAACTCGTCGGCCTCCGAGATCTTCCGGAACGGCTCCCGCTCCCACTGCACGTCCACGTGCCGCGCCCCTTCGGCCGCGAAAATGATCCGGGCCATCATCTGCACCGCCTCGACCGGATACTTGCCCGACGCGGTCTCCGCCGACAGCATGACCGTGTCCGACCCGTCGAAGATCGCGTTCGCCACGTCCGAGGCCTCCGCGCGCGTCGGCCGCGAGTTCGTGGTCATCGACTCCAGCATCTGCGTCGCGGTGATGGCGAACCGCCCCCACCGGCTGGCCTGCGTGAGGATCTTCTTCTGGACGATCGGCACCGCCTCGGGCGGCAGCTCGACGCCGAGGTCGCCGCGCGCGACCATCACGCCGTCGCTGACCTCCAGGATCTCGTCGAGGTTGTCGATGGCCTGCGGCTTCTCCAGCTTCGCGATCACGTGCAGGTCGTCCCCGCCGTGCTCGTGCAGCAGCTCGCGCAGACCGACGATGTCGCTCTTGCGGCGGATGAACGACGCCGCGACGTAGTCGAGCTTCTGCTCGACCGCGAACTTCACGTCGATGCGGTCCTTGTCCGTGATCGCCGGGATGGTCAGCTCGGAGTCGGGGAAGTTCATCCCCTTCTTCGACGAGATCGGGCCGCCGTGGATGACGCGCGTGGAGACCCGCTTCTCGTCCACGCCGGTGACCACGAGCTCCACCAGCCCGTCGTTGATGAGGATGCGATGGCCGATGAGCACCTCGCGCGGCAGCGGCGTGAACGGGGTCGACACGACCTTCGCGTTGCCCATGGTCGGCTCGGTGGTGATGACGAACGGCTGGCCGGTCTCGAGGTACTGCACGCCCTCGACCTCGCCGATGCGGAGCTTCGGCCCCTGGATGTCGCCGACGATGGGGATGTAGCGCCCGAGCTCCGTGGCCACGTCGCGGATCGTGGCGATGACCTTCATGTGGTCTTCGTGTTTGCCGTGGGAAAAATTGAGGCGGAATGCGTCGACGCCGGACGTGAGCAGACGATGGATCATCTCTTCGCTGCTGCTTGCGGGTCCGAGGGTCGCTAAGATCTTCGTGCGGCGCATGTCGGCCGCACTTTATATGAAGCCGCTGGAGCCCATCCTCACCGCACACCTGTTCGGGCCGTTGAACGACGAGCTGGTCGCGCTCCTGCGCGGCCTGTCCGCCGAAGAGTGGAGCGCGCCGACCGTCGCCGGCGCCTGGACGGTGAAAGACGTCGCCGCGCACCTGCTCGACACGACCCTGCGCCGACTGTCGATGCACCGCGACGCTCACGAGCCGCCTCCGCGCGACGTCACCTCCATCGGCCAGCTCGTGAACGGTCTGAACGCCGAGGGCGTGTCCTTCGCGCGGCGCCTCAGCCCGGCGATGCTCGTCGACCTGCACGCGCGCTACGGCGCGCAACTGGCGGAGTTCTTCGCGTCGCTCGATCCGTTCGCGGAGGCGAAGTGGAGCGTGAGCTGGGCGGGCGAAGAGCGCTCCCCGATGTGGTTCGACGTCGCGCGCGAGCTGACCGAGAAGTGGCACCACCAGCAGCAGATCCGCGATGCGGTGGGGCGGGCGCCGTTGTATGAAACGTACCTCGCGCCGGTGATCGCCACGTTCGTGCGCGCGCTGCCGTACACGTACCGGGAGATGCAGGTGGACGGCGCGATCGTGGTCCGCATCGACGACGCGGCGTGGTCGCTGGTGGATGGGACGCTCTACGAGGGCTCCGCCGCGGACCCGGTCACGCACATCACGCTGACGGGAGACGCCGCATGGCGCGTCTTCACGCGCCAGAAGATCGACCCGCAGGCGACGATCGAAGGCGACGCGCGCTACGCGGAGCCCGTACTGCGCATGACGTCCATCATCTGATCGTGGAGGGCGGAGGCGCACCCGAAATTCAGCTACGATACGTACCGTTGGTATCTATCCTCAACGGAGGTGCACATGAAACGCAAAACCGCCAGCCTGTTCTGGACTGGCCGTAGTCAGGCGGTGAGGCTTCCGAAGGAGTTTCGCTTCGACGGCGATACGGTGCTCGTGCGGCGCGAAGGCGATGCGGTGATCCTCGAGCCTGCGCGCGGCTGGCCGGAGGGCTGGGTCGAATCCTTCACCGGAGCGCCCGAGGACTTCGTCCGCCCCCCGCAGGGTGAAACGGACGTACGCCGGAAGATTGAATGAAGTTTCTTCTCGACACCGATATCTGCATCTACGCCATGAAGGGCCATACGGGCGTCCTCTCGCACCTCCTCGCCCGGGACGGCGAAGAGATCGCGGTGAGCGTGATCACCGAGGCGGAGCTCAGGACGGGCGCGGCGAAGAGCTCTGCACCCATTCAGACGGTGAAACGCGTGCAGAACTTTCTTCGTCCTCTCAACGTGGTCGAGTTCACCTCCGAAGACGCCGCCATCTATGCGCAGGTGCGCGGAAAGCTCGAGCGCGCCGGAACTCCCATCGGGCCTCTCGACACACTCATCGCGGCCCAGGCTGTTGCCCGCAAGCTGACGCTGATCACGAACAACGTCCGCGAATTCCGCCGCATCAGCGGATTGAAGGTGGAGAACTGGGCGGGCTGACGCCACGCCCTGCGTTCTACACCGCCAGCATCGGCTGCAGCGTCCGTCCCAGCACCTGGGCGATGGCGTCCACCTGGCGCACCACTTCCGCGAACGCGTCCGGCAGCAGCGCCTGCGGGCCGTCCGACAGCGCTTCCTCGGGCTTGTGGTGGACCTCGATGATCACGCCGTCCGCGCCCGCGGCGATCGCCGCGCGCGACATCGGCAGCACCTTGTTCCGCTTGCCCGTGCCGTGGCTCGGGTCCACGAGGATCGGCAGGTGGCTGATGCGCTTGATGGCCGGGATGACCGACAGGTCCAGCGTGTTGCGCGTGTGGTCCGCGAACGTCCGCACGCCGCGCTCGCAGAAGATGACGTTGTAGTTCCCCTCGGACATCAGATACTCGGCCGACAGGAGCAGCTCTTCGAGCGTGGCCGCCATGCCGCGCTTCAGCAGCACCGGCTTCCGCGCACGCCCCGCGCTCTTGAGCAGCGAGAAGTTCTGCATGTTGCGCGCGCCGATCTGGATGCAGTCCGCGTACTGCTCGACGAGCTGCAGCGACTCGTGATCGACCGCCTCGGTGACGATCGGCAGGTCGAACTCCTCGCGGACGCGCGCCAGGATCTCCAGCGCCTGCTCGCCCAGTCCCTGGAACGAGTACGGCGAGGTGCGCGGCTTGTACGCGCCGCCGCGGAAGAGCTGGCCGCCCGCGCGCTTGATCTGCTCGGCGATGGCGCGCGTCTGGTCCAGCGACTCGACCGCGCACGGGCCGCCGATGACGATGACGCCCTTCCCGCCCACGTCCACCCCGCCGACGTTCACCACCGTGTCGTCCGGCTTCGCCTCACGGCTCACCAGCTTGTACGCGTGTGAGACAGGGATGACTTCCTTGACGCCCGGGAAGTTCTCGAGGACCTGGGGATTGGCCTTCCCGCCGTGGCCGGTGACGCCGATCGCGGTGCGGGACGCGCCGGGGATCGGGTGTGCGCGGAAGCCCATCCGCTCGATGTGGCGAACGACGGCTTCGATCTGTTCCGGCCGCGCGGCGGCCTCCATGACGATCAACATCGACTGAATTCTCCTGGACCGGCCAGGCGCCCGGAATCGACTCCTCGGCGCACGGCGTTTTGCGGTCGATCAGTATAATCAACTGCTCGGTGCGCTGATTCCGGAGACCTTCATGAAAAAAATCCTGCTGCTGGCCCTGACCCTGCTCGTGGCCGTCCCTTCGTTCGCGAGGTACATCGTCGTCCTCAAAGACGGGACCCGCTACGCCGCCAAAGCGAAGTGGACCGTGACCAACGGCAAGGCGCTCGTCCTCCTGGAGAACGGCCAGTCGCTGCAGCTCGACCCCTCCCTGATCGACGTCCCGCGGTCCGAACAGCTCACGAAGATCGGCATGACCAGCGCGAACGTGATCGATCTCAACCCCACCGCCAGCACCCAGCCGCAGACGAAGCAGCAGCCGTCCCTCGGCGACACGATCAAGCTCCGCCCGCGCGGCCCTCAGCCGCAGGCGCAGCCCGCCGCGCCGAAGGTCCCCGCCAGCGCGCCCGCGCCCATCAGCGGCGCCGGCACGATGTCCGGCGAAGTCCTCGAGAAGTTCGATCGCGCGTTCGAGAACGTGGGCATCTTCGAGAAGAAGATCACCTCCAGCTCCGCCACCGGCATCCGCGCGGAGATGACCGTGGACACCGAGGACCGCGTGTTCAACGCCATCTCGGCGGCGTCGTACCTCATGGTGCGCAACGCAGGCGTGCAGAACGCCCGCATCGAGATGGTGGAGCTGTTCATGAAGACCACCACCGGCGGCGCGGCCGGCCGCTTCCAGATGACCCGCGCGGACGCCGAGGCGCTGAACAACCGGACGATCTCCCAGCAGGACTACTTCGTCCGGAAGGTCATTTACTAACCCCTGTCATCCTGAGCCGCTAAACCCTGTCATCCTGAGCCGCGTAGACGGCGAAGGACCCCGTGCCTAGGTGCGCGGTCGTCGCAACCTGCAGGGGATCCTTCGCCGCGCTACGCCGGCTTCAGGATGACATTCAGGGCACCAGCTCGATCTTCACGTCCGGCGCGAATGCCACCGCGTAGCGGAAGTGGTGCTCCTCGGGCGTCGTGATCTCCGTCTCCCCCGGCGCGAACACGATCGCGCGCGGGTTGAGCTCCAGCAGCCCCAGCTCGCTCGGGTCATTCGCGAAACGCACCTGCACGAGCCGGCTGAACCCGCGCGGGCGGTCGTGCGAGACGCGGATCCGGCCCTGCGTCGGGCCGAAGTCGAACGCCCGCGCCCGCGCCCGTTCGCTGCCCGCGACCGAGATCCCCGCCTGCGTGCGGATCGTCGGCAGCAGCCCGATGAGCTCGAACGACTGCTTCGCCGGAACTACGCGTTCCGCGGGTGCTGACGGCTCCTGCTTCACGACCTCCAGAAAGTTCCACCGGCCGGCCGGCGGCGCACCGACGATCGTCGGCTTCTCCCACTGCCCGGCCACGTCGTACTGCAGGATGAGCGGGTCCCAGCGCCGGTAGATCTTCCACTGCGCGTCCGACACCACCCAGTTCTCCGTCTCCGGCGCGAGGTCGAGCGCCGCGAGGAACGCCCCGACGCCCTTCGGCGCGCGCACCGCCACCACGATGCGGTTCCTCCCCGTCTGCATCACCGCGGACAGATCGTAGTAGTCGAGCGCGCGGTCCTCCCCGACCAGCCGGCCCGCGATCTCCCGCCCGTTCACGTACAGCGTGTACTCCGGATCGCCGAGGAGCTTGAGCCGGGCGTACACGCGGTTCGCCGGGAGCGTGACCTCCCGCGCGGCGAAGAACGCCACCGGCTCGTTCGAGCTCATCGGATGGCTCGCCCACAGGAGCTGCGCAGGCGCGGTGCGGTCGTAGAACTTCTGCGAATACACGCCCGCGAGATGGCTGAACGCCGCGGTGAAGACGAAGACGAACGCCAGGACGATCGTCAGGCGCTTCATCAGGTCGCGATCCGACTCGCGGATCCACTGGGCGGCGGGCATGCGGCCGCGATTGTAATGAAACGCTTTCCCCTCCTCCTGCACTACCCGCGAAAGGAGGACTCATGTCCAACACGCACGTGGATTTCGCCGTCCACCGCACGGACCTCGCTGTCTCCGACATCTACCGGAGACAGATCACCGACCTCTACGCCGCCTTCCGGTTCCGCTCGACGATCCGCATTCTCGTCGTCGTCGATCCCGAGATCGACGTCACTGAGTCTCCGGGAGCGTTCGGCGTGGGGCGCGTGATCCGGCTCCTGCGCCAGTCGCACATCGGCTGCAACTACTTCGCCGTCGACATCGCCCGGCGCAGCAACGCTCCCGCCAGCACGAACCCGAGCCCGGCCCCCGACGAGCCGCGCTACGAGGGCTTCCGCTTCGACCAGCAGGAGAACGGACAGCCGATCCTCAACAAATACGACGAGGTGTGGTGCTTCGGCTTCCGTCCCGACAACAACGCGGGCCCGGACAGCAACATCACCCAGCCTTCCGCCATGCCGGCCAGCGACAGCGAGCTGCAGGTGCTGACGACGTGGATGAACGAGCGCCGCGGCGGCGTCCTGGCCATGGGCGACCACGACTACCTCGGCGCCTCGATGTGCCATCGCATCCCGCGCGTCCGCTCCATGCGGCGCTGGACGAACGCGCAGGGCGTGCCGCCCATCGGCGGCCTCGGCGATCCCGACACGGCGCTGCGTCACGACACGAACCGCCCCGCGACGCCGGCGCAGACGACCGGCGGTGCGCTGATCCCGTTCGAGAATCAGGAAGACGCCGTCCCGCAGAAGATCGAGTGGGTTCCGTGGATCGCGCAGCAGGTGACGGTCTTTCGCGTCATCGAGCGGCCCCACCCCATCCTCTGCCATCCCGTTCACGGGCCCATCGACGTCTTCCCCGATCACCCGCACGAGGGCTGGTGCTTCGAGGACGACGAGATCGACCTCGACGCGACGTACACGTTCGGCGCGCTCACGGGCCCCGAATATCCGACCGTAAGCGGCAACCCGCACGGGCCGAGGATGATCGCGTACGGCACGACCACGCCCAATCCGCCGTTCAACCTCGAGAAGGGCGAGTCGCCGAAGAAGCGTTTCGGCCTGGTCAACGTCTACGACGGTCATCCCGCGGGAGTCGGCCGCGTGGTCACGGACTCGACCTGGCATCACTGGATGGACCTGAACATCTTCGGCCTCGAGGCGGCCGGCGGCGTGAACTGGGACATGATCAGCCGCTACTTCCTCAACGTGGCGAACTGGCTCGCGCCTCCGAAGATCCTCGACTGGTGCCTGGTGCTCGACGTCCTCGCGTCGCACTTCACGTACCTCGGCTTCCAGGAGTACCGCCGCAACGCGAACGTGTTCGAGCTGGGGCGCCCGCTGCACGTCTACCTGTCGCGCCGCCTCGGCCCGTGCTGGGTGTCGCGCTGGCTGTTCGACCTCGTGCAGCTCGTCGACGACGACTTCTGGGCGTATCTGAAGGACAAGCTGTTCTGGAAGAAGGGCTGGCCGGGACCGGGCGATCCTCTGCTCACCGCCCCGCCGTTCGAGCTGCTGGAGATCGCAGCCCTCGGCGGCCTGGTCCGCGCGACATTCCCCATCGCGGACGAGATGAAGGCCGCGGCGGAGAGACAGGAGCGCGGCATGAAGCTGGACGAGGACACCCTCGACAAACTGCAGTACGAAGGCGTCCGCATCGGCCTCGGCGAGTTCCGCGAGCGCCTCGCGCGCTCGGTCGAGGAGATGCAGTGCATGGTGGCGCGCGGCAAATAGTCGCGCGTGACGCGCGGGGTGGCTCGTTTAGAATCCCGCGCGTCATGCGGAGTGTGATCGTCATCCCCGCGCGCTGGGCGTCCACGCGTTTTCCCGGCAAACCGCTCGCGCCGATCGCCGGCGTCTCGCTGATCCAGCGCGTCTACGAGCGCGCGAAGCACTCCGCGCGCGCCAACGCCGTCTACGTCGCCACCGACGACGAGCGGATCTTCGGCCACGTGGCGGAGTTCGGCGGCAAGGCCGTGCGCCCCGAGGGCGACTTTGCGACGGGCACGGACCGCATCGCCGCTGCACTGCCCATCATCGAAGCCATCGAGAAGGAGCCGTTCGACGTCATCGTCAACGTCCAGGGCGACGAGCCCCTCATCGACATCTCCTCGGTCGACGGCCTCATCGCACGGCTGGAGGCGACCCCCAGCGGCATGGCCACGCTCGCCTGCCCTCTGGAGACCGACGACGAGTTCCACGCCCGGGACGTGGTCAAGGTCGTTCGCGACTCGATCGGCAATGCCCTCTACTTCTCCCGCGCCGCCATCGGCTCCCGCGAGGCCGCCCTGCGCCACATCGGCGTCTACGCCTACCGCCGCGCCGCCCTGGAGCGCTTCATGGCCCTCGAGCCGTCCCCCTTGGAACGGGCGGAATCACTCGAACAGTTGCGGGCGCTCCAGCACGGCTTTAGAATTGCGGTGCTGCAAACCAGTAAGCCGCACCTCGGCGTCGATCGACCCGAGGACGTGGCGCGAGTCGAGAGTGAACTTGCGAAACTGCACGCGTGACCTCGGAGAATGTGAGTGAGCCGCAAGGCTCAAACGCACAACCATCTCCCCACGCTCCCCCTCTCTCTCCCCGAAACAGCAGACTTGAGCACGGCATCGTAGGAGGCGCCATGAGCACGAAGTACATCTTCATTACCGGTGGTGTGGTTTCCGGCCTGGGCAAAGGCATCGCCGCGGCATCCATCGGGGCGCTGCTCGAGGCCCGCGGCTTCAAGGTCACGCTGCAGAAGTTCGATCCCTACATCAACGTCGACCCCGGCACCATGTCGCCGTTCCAGCACGGCGAGGTCTTCGTCACCGACGACGGCGCCGAGACGGACCTGGACATGGGCCACTACGAGCGCTTCACGTCCATGCGCGGGACGCGGCGGAACAACTACACGACCGGCCGCATCTACCTCCGCGTCATCGAAAAAGAGCGCCGCGGCGACTACCTCGGCAAGACCGTGCAGGTCATCCCGCACATCACCGACGAGATCAAGAAGTGCATCAAGGACGTGTCCGAGGGCGTGGATGTGGTGATCGTGGAGATCGGCGGGACGGTCGGCGACATCGAGTCGCTGCCCTTCCTCGAAGCCATCCGCCAGTTCCGTCTCGAAGCCGGCCGCGGCAACGCGCTCAACGTCCACGTCACGCTCATCCCGTACATCAAGGCGTCGGATGAACTGAAGACCAAGCCCACCCAGCACTCCGTCCAGACCCTGCGGCAGATCGGCATCCAGCCGGACATCCTCCTCTGCCGCTCCGAGCGGACGATCCCGGACGACATGAAGAAGAAGATCGGCCTCTTCTGCAACGTCGAAGAGGAGTCCGTCGTGCCGGCGTACGACGTCGACTACATCTATCAGGTGCCGCTCGCGTTCGCGCGCGAGGGGCTCGACGAGATCCTGCTCGACAAGCTCCACCTCCCGCACGAGGAGATCGGGTCGCTCACGAAGTGGGAAGAGATCGTGCGCAAGATGCGGCACCCGGAGGACGAGGTGCGGATCGGGTTCGTCGGCAAGTACGTCGACTTCGGCGACTCGTACAAGTCGCTCAACGAAGCCCTCGTGCACGGCGGCATCGCCAACAACGTCAAGGCCCGCATCATCTACATCGACTCCGAGTCGCTCGAGGAAGAGGGCTACCACGGCGAGCTTGCCAGCGTCGACGGCATCCTCGTCGGCCCCGGCTTCGGCTCCCGCGGCGTGGAAGGCAAGCTGCGCGCGATCCGCTACGCGCGCGAGAAGCGCATCCCCTTCTTCGGCATCTGCCTCGGCATGCAGTGCGCGACCATCGAGTTCGCCCGCAACATGGCCGGCATGGTCGGCGCGAACTCCACCGAGTTCGACGACGAGGCGCCGTACAAGGTCATCTACAAGCTCCGCGACCTCATCGGCGTCGACGCCCTCGGCGGCACCATGCGCCTCGGCAAATACCCCTGCAACCTCAAGGAAGGCTCCCTGGCCCGCGAGGCCTACGGCGTCGACTTCGTCGAAGAGCGCCACCGCCACCGTTACGAGGCCAACCCCGAGTACATCCCCCAGCTCGAAGACCGCGGCTTCCGCGTGACCGGCGTCTCCCCCGACGGCAAGTTCGTTGAGATCGTGGAGCTCGAGGGTCACCCGTGGTTCCTCGGCTGCCAGTTCCACCCCGAGTACAAGTCCCGTCCGTCCGCCCCCCACCCGCTGTTCCGGTCCTTCGTCGCCGCAGCGCGGGCGCACAAGTCGGCGAACAAGACCACGGTGCAGATGGCGCAACCGGCGGAGGTTACAACTTAGTTCGACTTTGTCAGATCAAACAAGGGCGGCTGCCTGAGCTCGATTTTGTCAGATCCATCCCGGTGGGCGACACTGGTGACGGCGGTCGGCAAATTCGCCCAACCGGTGGGCGAATTTTCCCAACCGCTGGGCCACTGGTGAACCCAGCCGTCGTCTCCAGCCATGGCAGTGGAGGCCGTGTAGCGGCAAGGGACTCCATATGTCCTCTTGAACGGGAGGCCATGTACCCCAGCCGCGTGTACGAAAACAGGGGACGGCTTCTCACCGGAAGCGATTTTCGACAATCTGACGAAGTCGAATTAGGGTGTACGGGCCGCCTTCAAACCTCGACTCTCTGTTCACTGCCGAACTCCGCGTCAAGGAATTGAGCCACGAGATCGTCACGCTTGATGCTGCGCCACGCATCGCGTGCCGCGGTGACGTGAGTGGTTCGCGAAGTATCGTCCATAGCCAAGCGTGCTAAGCGATGATGCGTGAATCCGATGGAGTAAGGATCGGCGATCCGTTCGTATAGCGCGAGCGCTGCGCGATGTTTTGACTCGGCATCGTCACGCGCTCCTTCGGCAGATGCAATGTCACCGAGGTTCAGGATGCAATTCGCCTCACCCAACACGGATCCAACCTGCTGATACAGCGACAGAGCCTGCTCGTAGCGCGCCCGTGCCGAGTCCTGCTCCGCGCGACTCAGCGCAATTTCGCCTAGGCTCCAGATGCAATTTGCCTCGCCCAGCACATCCCCAACCTGCCGATACAGCGGCAACGCCTGCTCGTAGCTTGCACGTGCTGTATCGTGGTCCGAGCACCTCAGCGCAATGTCGCCGAGATTCCGGATGCAACTCGCCTCACCCAGCACGTACCCAACGTGCTGATACAGCGGCAGCGCCTGCTCGTAGCGCGCCCGCGCCGACGCGTGCTCCGAGCGCCTGAGCGCAATGTCGCCGAGGCCTTTGATACAACTCGCCTCGCTCAGCACGTCACCAATCTTTTGAAACAGTGTCAGCGCTTGCTCATAGCTTGTGCGAGCGATGTCATGACCCGAACGTTCCAGCGCAATATCACCGAGGCCCTTGATGCAACTCGCCTCGCCTAACACGTCGCCAATCTTCTGAAACAGCGTCAGCGCTTGCTCATAGCTTGTGCGTCCCGTGTCATAGTCCGAGCGCACAAGGGTGATGACGCCGAGGCTCTGGAATGAGCGCGCGGCAACCTTCAGCCGCATGGCGGCAACCGCATTCGCGGCAATTTGCTGGATCGGTCCGGTCGAGCCGAGGCCCGTGAATCGCATCAGTTCTGCCCACCCATAGATGCCGCCTGCAAGTGCGTCATCGGACGCCGAGACACTCTTCGCGAGCATGGACTCTACGTTTGCCACCTCGGGTGCTAAGCGCGCCACCGCTTCCGCTCCCCCCACGGAGCCGATCTTTCTTCCCTCGCTACTTGCGAGGGCCAGGTAGTGGTCCACCCCCCTTCTTTCGTCGGCTGGATCGGGCGGATGCTCCGTAGCCACATATTCGCGCAGTGGCGCGCGCATACGCAGACGCTGCCCTTCGTCGAAGACCAGCGCGCGCCGACGCAACTCATCCGTCGCATCGTCTGGATTGGTGAAGACTCGTTCGAGATCGCGGCCCGCAACCCCGTCGGGAAGCATGGCCAGCACCGAGAGCATGCGTCGGGCTGCGGCACTGAGAACGCCGATGGACAGTTCATACGAGACGGCGATGTTCCTGAGCCGATCCGGCTCCTCGCCGTCCTTGAGCATAGCCGTGCGCTTCGTTTTCCACCGCGACCACACGGGCTCGAGCGAATCGAACAACTCCGCGTACCGTCCCATTAACGTTATCGCGAGCGGTACACCATCGAGAGCGACGAGAAGTCGTGAGAGGTCAGGGTCGGTCGCGAATTGACGTTTTCCCGAAACAGCCACGAACACTTCAGCAGCCGCACTGTCGGTGAGCCGCTCCGCCTCAGTATCCGGCATCCACGGAACGCCGCGCGGTCTTTTCAGACCACGGATTGTCACGACCAACGCAAGCGATTCGATCGTCACGAGAATCGAGAGAAGTTCTTCCACCTGCGCGTTATCCGCGTCGAGTGGTGTCTCTGCGTTATCGAGCACCAGCGCCGCGGGCGCGTTCGCCAGCGCCACGAGCATGGCCAGCTCAACGTTCGCCGTGATCGGAAGATCGAGAGCCCGCGCAATCGCGGCCGCGAGTTCCACGCGCGTCTTTACGCCGTCGCAGCGGACAAACCAGCGGCGCTCGCGAAATCGCGCTGCCACACGCTTGTCATGAAGCGCCTTCAGCGCGATGGTCGTCTTCCCCATTCCGGGGCCGCCGAGGATCGGCAACGGTTGTGGATTCTTGGCAAGCAGTGCGGTCACTACTTCTTCGACTTCGTGCTCGCGGCCGAAGCAGTAACCGGGGCTCGGCAGCGCAGTCGTCGGTTTGTGAGGGGCAAGCTTGTGGAGGAACGGCGCGAGATCCTCGTACTTGTCGCCATACTCGACATAGAAAAGCCGTTCCCCTGCTGGACGCCGCTTCTGCAACGCCTTCCGCTCCTTTTTCAGACAGAGGCAATAGTGGCGAAAGATCGCCGTACCAAAGGCAGCGGCGCTCCATTCGAGCAAGGCGCCAAAGTTCGGATCGGAGAGACCGTCGCCGCAGCCGATGAACAGAAGCGTGCGGCTGGCGGTGATCGCCTGCTGGACCGCCTGCGCACCGTGGCTTGCGAGCAACGTCTGGTACGACCGCGTCCCGAGGATCACGGAGTCTGGATGATCGAAGCAGCCGTGGAGATGGAGGACCGCTTCGCGACGCCGACGGAGAATCTCCTGCGCCGCTGGGACATCCGTCCACGGGACGTGTTGGATTCCGCGTCGGCGGGTGAGCAGGCCGTCGTAATTGGTGGTCGCGATCGGCGCGCCGAGAGCGTGGACGGCGTCGAGGATCGCGGCGTCCTTCACCTCCAACTCGCCCACGCTCTCGCGCACCCATCGCCGGAACTCTCCGTTGGGTGCGCCGAGGGCCTCCGAGACTTTCTGCGCGACGCCGAGGCGCTCCTCGACACTCTTCTTTTTCAAGCGACTGCGAAGCGCATTCGCGGCGGACTTCGTCAGCAGGCCCGTCCCGGCCGCATGCTCAATGCCATCGAGGATCAACCCGTTCCACTCCGCACACGCGGCATTTCCAGTCGCCTGAATGGATACGCCCGTCCCGACGACGACAAGCACCTCTCCCCGCGCAAGATCCTCGCGCAGATCTTCCACCAACCTCTCCTGACCCATGGACGTAATTATGCGCCCGGCTTCGTCATCGTAGCGGCTAACCTCTTCGGCGCGACATTGCGATAGCTGTCGATCACAACCGCGCCCCACTCCAATCCACCTTCCCGGTGTCGAGGTGCAGCCCCACCCAGCCGCGCTGTCCGATATACGCCGACCACGGTGCAGTTGGCCCAGCCGGCGGAGTTGTCCGGGGTTTAGAAAACCTGTCCATGGCTGTCGAAACCGCGTCTCCTCATTCGACGTAGTGATGAGGAGACGCAACGACCCATGGAAGCCATCGGAATTCTCGCCTTCTGCCTGATCGCCTTCGTCGTGGTGACGCGGAGTCCGGAAGAGGAGTGAGCGACACGCGCGCGAAGGCGCGCCTCACTGCGGGACTGGAGATGTGGAGTGCGGCAACGCAGCGAAGCGGAGTTGCCGCTCTCCTTGCGGGAGCGTCGAGCTCCTGCCTTGGGCGGGTGGAAGCGCATCTCTCGAACCACCGCCCCCACCCGCGGCAGTTCGACGCTGCCGCAAGAACAGCGGCAACTCCGCTTCGCTGCGTTGCCGCACTCCACAAAAAGCGACCCGCACCGGCGAGCCGCCGGTGCGGAGTCACTTCGCCATCGCGGCCGCCAACCCCTTCGGCGCGACGTTGCGATAGCTGTCGGTCACAAACTGCGCGACCTCCCACATGCAGAGCTGCGGCAATGAGGACACCCGCATCCACAAACGTCAGCGTCACGATCCTTCTCGCCACCCGCCGCGACGAACGGCTACTTCCGTTTCAATCTCGTCCCAGCCGAGAGGAGCCATCCCCGATTTGGCGATCTCCGCCCGCAGTTCGCGCAGACGACGCCCGAGCGGAGTCCTGGCTTCGAGGGCGGTTTGAATCGTTACATGGACCTCGGCGTTTTCCGGAAGGTCCACCGGCTGTTTGAGCTTCAGGACGCCGTTCTCGTAGACCGCATCGACGTCGATCGTCATCGCATTCGCCTCGACCCTATCTTATCCGGTCTTGCAAATTGACGATGTTCGCCAGCCCGAAACTGCCCCCCGGGTCTGACGCTCAGAGCCTGACGATCCAATTTCTCTCATTCGCCAGCCCGAAACTGCCACCCGGCTCTGACGCTCAGAGCCGCGCACTCCCATTTCACTCACTCACCAGTCCGAAAGAGCCACCCGGCTCTGACGCTCAGAGCCGCGCACTCCCATTTCACTCACTCACTAGTCCGAAAGAGCCACCCGGCTCTGACGCCCAGAGCCGCGCACTCCCATTTCACTCATTCACCAGTCCGAAAGAGCCACCCAGCTCTGACGCTCAGAGCCGCGCACTCCCATTTCACTCACTCACTAGCCCGAAAGAGCCATCCGGCTCTGACGCTCAGAGCCGCGCACTCCAAATTCGCTCGCGCACCAGCGCGAAACCCGAGCGCGCATCTGCGGTCCAGACTCGCGTGGCAACCATCCGCACGCACACGCATGCTTCCGACGCCCCGCCCCTCTGCATTTCAGAGGAACGCGGGTATCCTTGTCCTGCAGGCTCCAAAAACGGAACAACCCACACCTCATCGCCCGGAGGACGGATGGACGAAGAGACTCGGCTCGTCCCGACGCAGAACGGCATCACGCTCGCCGAAGGCATGAACGCGCTCGCGCCGGTCGGCGTGGACGAACTGGCCACCAAAGTCGTCGCCGCGCTCGACGTCATCGCGGCCATCATCCCCGACCTCCGCAAGCCGCATCCCGCCACGGCGAAGAAAGTCCGCGGCGCGCGCACGGTCTCGCGCGAAGCCGTCGCTTCGATCATCGCCATGGTCGAAGCCTCCCCGACCCTGCAGTCCGTCCATTTGCTCGACATCGCGAAAGCCCACGAAGTCCTCCAGTCGAAGGACGACTACCGCAGGCTCGCCGAGCGCCTGGAGATGCTCCAGACCCAGGTGAAGTACACGCTCGAGGAGCGCTGGGCGGAGGTCGTCCATCAGGCCATGAGGGCGTACGCCCTCGCCGTGGATCTGGCGAAAGACCCGCGCCAGACGGATCTCGCCGCCCACATCGCCATCATCCGACCCCACCTCGGCCGCCGCAACGCGACGACGGGGAGCAAGAAGAAGAAGAAGGAAGCAGAAGAGGAGACGTAACCGATGTCCGAGGTGTATGCCGGCGAGATTCGGGCTCCGGCGAGCGTTCCGATGACGGTTCTTCGTCTGCCTCTTACTTCTTTCATGATGGGGAGGTAGGGAAACCGTCCGCCGCGACACTCCTCCTGATAGCAGTCGCCCCGCTTCAGCACACAAACTCACAACGTACGTAGGAAACCCCGGTTGTTTTTTAACGATCAAAGGAGAGAAATTTATGATCCGTCTCGTGAGAACCGTCCATACGAACGACGTCCAGGCCGCCATGAACGTCGCCTCGCAAGTCGTCGACCATTTCAAGGGGAAGCACTCCCAGAAGTCCATCCAGGTGTTCGCCGATCGCTTTGCGGCTGGGGGACGGCGCCTCCACTGGCACATCGATTTTGAGGATCTCGCCCACTTCGAGAAGTGGCAGGCGGATATCGCCGGCGACGAGAAGTACCGCAGCATCATCGAGCAGGCCCAGGGGAGCGGCACGTTCGTTCCCAACAGCATGTCGGACGTCATCGGCCTCGAGATCGGTGCGGCCGCGCAGCTTGCGCTGCACTAGCTGAACGACTGGACGGGCGACATACCCGCGCGACGCGCGGGTATGTCGCCAATGCCACCGCTGGTCCGCGAGCTGTACTGTCGATCTCCGTGTCGACAGCAGCGTGAGCTTCGCGGCGATTGGCGGATGGAGCTTCGATCGTGCAGCACGGCGATCCGCGTGAGGGAGGGCGGATGGACTCGGCCGATGAAACCGTAAGGTCGCAAATTCAGCGTTTCATGGAGCACCAGTTCCTGGTGGAGTTCAGCGACGTCGGGGCGGATGCCAACCTCTTCGAGCTCGGATGCCTGGACTCTTTCGGTTACGTGCAGCTCATCGCATTCCTGAAAAACGAATTGCAGGTGCCCATCGTGGACAGCGACATGCTGGACCACATGCTGGTGACCTTGAACGAGGTCGTGGCTTACGCCCAGCGCGGCTACCGAGGTCCCGGCTGATGTGTGGTGTCGCCGGATTCCTTCGGGAGAGCGTCCCGGTCGATGCCGAGCGAACGCTCTCCCGCATGTTGAACGCGATCGCGCACCGCGGTCCGGACGGGTGTCGCACCGTGGTCGACCGGCAGGTGGCGTTCGGCGCCTGCCGCCTGGCGATTGTCGACCCCGCCGGAGGGGCGCAACCCATGCGTGACCCGTCGGGCCGCTATCTTCTTGCGTTCAACGGTGAGGCCTACAACCACCGTGCACTCCGGAGCGAGCTCTCTGCGCAAGGATGTACGTTCCGAGGTGATGGCGACACCGAGGTGGTGCTGCATGCGTGGGCGCGCTGGGGTCCCGCGTGTCTGCCCCGGTTGAATGGACCGTTCGCGCTCGCGCTGTGGGACGCGCTGGATCAGCGTCTGTTCCTGGCTCGCGACCGGTTCGGGAAACGGCCGCTCTTCTGGACACCGCAGAGAGGCGGGCTATTGTTCGCATCGGAGATCAAGGGCCTCCTCCCGGCGCTTGCGCAACGCCCGTCGTTCGATCCCGAGGCGCTGGCGACCATCTTCGGGACCTGGACGCCGCTCCCCGGCCAAAGCTGCTTCAAAGACGTCCGGCAGGTTCCTCCCGGGACTTATCTCGAATGGGGCACCGGAGGCGCTGAGCTCCGCCGCTACGCCACGCTCGATCTGTCGCCGTCCTCCGACCCCAGTCCCGAGGATCTCCCGCAACGGATTCGGGAGCAGCTCGAGCGGGCGGTGGCTCTCCGCCTGGATGCGGACGTGGAGGTGGGCGTCTATTTGAGCGGCGGCATCGATTCCTCCGCGATTGCGAGCATCGCGTCACGGTTGTCCCCCGGCATCCAGACCTTCTCCGTCGAATTCACGGACGCCATCTACGACGAGTCGGCGCCGCAACGCGCTGCCGTTTCCCACCTCGGGACCCGCCACTCCGCGCTCACGATCTCGGACCGCGACCTCGTCGATGCGTTTCCGGCGGCTGTGTTTCATGCCGAGGTCCCGAGCTTCAGGACGGCGTTCGTCCCGATGTACCTGCTCTCGCGCCACGCGCGCGCCCACGGCGTGTATGCGGTCCTCACCGGCGAAGGTGCCGACGAGGTGTTCTTCGGGTACTCGATCTTCCGCGACACCATCCTTCGCGCGGTGTGGGCCGATCTCGGGTTGGAGGAGAGACGCGAGCGCCTGGGCCGCCTCTACCCCGAGCTCGCCCACTTTGGCGCCGCCCACTCCTCCCAGCTCATGGGGCTGTTCCAGCAGTACTCCGTCGAGCGGCTGCCCGGGTTGTTGTCCCATGAGATGCGGCTTCAGAACGGTCGCTTCGCGACTCGGCTCCTGGCAAGCGAGGCCGACCCGGCCGCCGGGCTGCTGGCGTACATCGCCGAGAGGCCGGACTTCTGGCGGCTGGATGCCCCGCGCCGCGCACAATGGCTCGAGTTCGAGACTCTCCTCGCCGGGTACCTGCTTTCCACGCAAGGCGATCGAATGAGCCTCGCCCACGGCGTGGAGAACCGCTGTCCCTTCCTCGATCCTGAGGTAGTGGCGCTCGGGCGTGCGATCGATCTCGAGCGCGGGGACGAGAGAGACACCGAGAAGGCAACCGTCCGCGCCGCGTTCGCCGACAGCCTTCCTCCCGCCATCCTCGGCCGCCGGAAGCATCCCTACCGCGCCCCCGGAGTCGCGGCGTTCCAGCGGCACCGTCCGGAGTATCTGGAGATCGTTCTCTCGGAAGCAGAGCTCTCCCGCGTCGATGTCCTGGACGCGCGGTTCGCGGGTCGACTGGCCCGGAAGGTCCTGTCTTCCCCCATCGAACAGATATCGACCCAGGAAGAGCAGGCGTTCTGCCTGCTGCTATCGACGGTTCTGCTCCATCGCTTCTTCGTCAGGGGCATGGAGGCCGCGGTATGACCGGCGTCGCGGTAGTCGGCCTCGCCCTCAGATTCCCGGGTGCCGAGTCCCTCGCCGAGCTCTGGGCTCATCTGGAGGCCGGGCATTGCCTGTTGAGCGACATCCCGGCGGAGCGGTGGGCGCGCGACCGCTTCTTCGGCGCTCCGGGGGAGCCGGGAAAGACGTACTCCACCCGCGGCGCCTTTCTCACCGACGCGGACTGCTTCGACGCGGCGTTCTTCGGGATCTCCGCCCGAGAGGCTGCGACGATGGACCCCCAGCAGCGCCTGGTCCTGGAGCTCTCGTGGGCGGCACTGGAGGACGCCGGCTACTCGCCGGCAGCCATCCGCGGGCCGAAGACGGGAGTCTTCATGGGGGTCTGTCACTGGGACTACGCCGAGCTGATGGAGCAGCATCGCGTCCCGGCGGACGCCTGGTTCGCGACCGGCGTCGCGTGGTCGATCATCGCGAATCGGGTGTCGCACCATCTCGATCTCGGCGGTCCCAGCCTGACCCTCGACACCGCCTGTTCGAGCTCGATGGTCGCGCTCCAGTATGCCGTGCGGGCGCTCCTCGACGGGGAGTGCGACCATGCCCTGGCGGGCGGCGTCAATCTTTGCTGGTCTCCCCGCCACTTCGTCGCCTTCAGTCAGAGCCGGATGCTGTCGCGAAGCGGTGTGGGCAGAATTTTCGACAAGGACGCAGACGGCTATCTCCGCGGAGAGGGCGCGGCCGTCCTGCTGCTCAAGCGGCTGGATGATGCCGTGCGAGACGGGGACGCGATCTATGGCGTGATTCGCGGGGTTGCCTCGAATCACGGAGGGCGCACGAGCTCCCTCACGGTCACCAACCCCGGCGCGCTGGCGCGCCTCGTCCAGGACCTGTACCAGCGCCTCGATGTCGCGCCTGCGTCCGTCAGCTACATCGAGGCGCACGGTACGGGAACACCGGTCGGTGACCCCATCGAGGTGCGGGGACTCCAAACCGCGTTCCGGGCCCTGGCCCAGAGGACAGGCGGGCAGTTGGCCCCACAGACGTGCGGTCTGGGCTCGATCAAGAGCAACCTGGGACATCTGGAGGGTGCCGCCGGGATTGCCGGGGTGATCAAGGTTCTCGCGGCGCTCCAGCATCGCCGGCTGCCGGGAGTGGTGAACTTCCGCACCCTGAATCCGCTCATCGATCTGGAAGGCAGCCCCTTTTACATCGTGGCCGAGAACCGCAACTGGGAGGGGCCGGCTCCCTTGCGGGCCGGGGTCAGCTCGCATGGATTCGGTGGCAGTAATGCTCACGCGCTCCTCGAGGAGGCTCCTGTTTCCCAGACGGCTGACGAGGGCGGCGAAGACGAAACGCGGACCTGGGTCATTCCGCTCTCAGCACGCACCCCCGAGCAGCTCCGCCGCATGACGACACGCCTCGGCGAGAGTCTCACCGACCGGCTCCGCCTGCGCGATGTGGCGTACACCCTGGCAGTGGGCCGCGCTGAGCTCGCGGAGCGTGTGGCGTTCGTGGTTCAGGGGAAGCAGGATCTCCAGCGGTGCATCCTGGCCTTCGTTGCGGGAGAAGCTGACCAGGGCCGCTGGTTCCAGGGCCGGGTGGCGACCGCGGACCAGGATCCCGACTCCCCCCGCGGGGAGACGCCGGCAGAGCTGGCAAAGGCGTGGGTCCGTGGTGGAAACGTCGCCTGGCCGGATTGGTTTGCGCGGCAGTCGGGGCCGAGGCCCAGACGCGCGCACCTGCCGGCCTATCCTTTCGAGCGGGCTCGCCATTGGTATACCCCTCCGTCCGGCCAGGTCCGTGAGACGGTCAGCCTGGTTCACCCCCTGGTTCACCAGAACATCTCCGGGCGTGACGGAATCCGCTTCCGGAGCACATTCTCGGGCGATGAGTGGTTCCTCGAAGAGCATCGTGTTTTCGGATGGCGCGTTCTCCCGGCGATGGTCTGCCCCGAGCTGGTCCGGGCGGCAATGGCGGCAGCGGGGTGGCCGATTTCAAGCGGGACGTCGCTTCATCTGCGAGAGTTGGTCTGGGGCCGGCCGATTCGCTCCCGCGGCGGTGAAGAAGTCTCCATTGAATTGTCGGTGCGGCCAGTAGCCGGTGGTGCCGCCGAGTTCGAGGTCCGGCAACTGAATGTTGCGGAGGAGGCGACAGTCTGCTGGTCGGGCCGGGCATGGATCGGAGAAGACACACCACCGTCTGACGGGCCACGCACGGAAGTGCGAGGCGAGAACACGGACGGCGCGCCAGGGAGCTGGCAGCGCCGGCTGTCTTCGCTCGGCATGGAGTACGGTCCGGCGTTTCGCGTCCTGCGCGCGCTCCGGCGGGACGGTGGCGAATGCTCCGGTCGCGTTCTGAGCGCCGCCGGAGACCTCGCGCTTCCTCCGGCGCTCCTCGACGGCGCCGTGCAAGCCGCCGTGAGTCTCGCGGATGACGGAGGGACCGCACTGCCTCTCCCGTTCTCCATGGCGGCGCTGGACACGTATGGGAGCCTCCCCCTCAGCGCGGAGATCTTCCTCCGTTCCGGTGAGGACGGAACGGTCGACGTGGAAATGGTCGACGACTCAGGTCGGAAGCGCGCGGTCATGACCGGTCTGCGGTTTCGCTCTGCCGACCGGACAAGCACCCTCTGGCAGGGGGAACCGACTCTCGTATTGGGTGAGACTCGATGGGCGTCACAACCAGCAGTCGCCGCCGCTGCGCAGGCGGCGATCGTCCTTGCCGACCTGCCGGGTGAGGCGTGTGAAAGCCTGGCCGTCGCCACGGGTGCCGTCGTGCTGCCGCTCGACCGCCCCTCCGATTCGCCCGCGGACTCTTACCGCGAGGCGATGCTCCGCACGTTCGCGCGCGTGCGCGACATGGTCGCGGCGAGTCACGCGGGGCCCCGCAGGCTCGTGGTGCTTGCTCATGCCGGCTGGTCGCTCTCCCGCGAGCCCCTCGCGGCGCTGCTCCGGACGGCCACCCTGGAGAATCCTTCGTTCCAGGGGAAGCTCATCACGCTCGCAAACCTCGAGGGTCGCTCGCCCGCGGCGCTGGCTTCCCTGCTGCTCGCAGAGGTGTCTGAGGCCGGATGGGCCACAGAAGTCCGGTTCGACGACGAAGGCGTACGGCAAGTCCGCACGATTGCGGCAGCCGCGGCGCAGGGACCCGAGGCCCCATGGCGCGCCCGTCCGGAAGGCGTCTACTGGATCGCCGGAGGGCTGGGAAGGATCGGCCTTCACCTCGCGCGCCACCTCGCGGAGCACCACGGAGTCCGAGTGGTGCTCAGCGGCCGAACGCGGCCTTCAGCCGCGGCCGGGGCGGCAATCCGGGAACTGCGGAGGCGGGGCGGCGTTGTCGATGTGCTCACCGGTGACGTCACGGATCCGGCGTCGGTGAACGAGACGGTCGCCTCGATCCTGGCGAGCTACGGACGCCTCGACGGAGTCATCCACGGCGCGGGCGCGCTGCACGACGCCTGGCTCCTTCAACAGACGACCGAAAGCATCGAGGCCATCCTCGCGCCGAAAGTGCGCGGCGCGGTCCACCTCGACGCTGCTACTGCAGGTCTCGATCTCGACCTGTTCGCGCTCTTCGGATCGGTGGCGGGGGTGTGGGGACAGATGGGACAGGCCGGGTATGCGGCCGCGAACGCGTTCCTCGACCATTTTGCCGCCGACCGGGCCGCGAAGGTACGCCGCGGCGAGCGGCGTGGCCGATCCGTTGCCGTTGCCTGGGGATTGTGGGCGGACGGCGGGATGACGATGACGGAAGCCGCGCGCGCACGAATGACCCGGGAGCGAGGTTGGAAGAGTCTGCCGACCGCATCGGCGCTCGAGGCCTTCGACCGGATCTGCGCCGGCAGCTCCGCGAACGTCATCGTCGTCTGCGGATCGGAAAACCGGCTGCCGCCGCTCGATCCGCCACGAGACCAGGAGAGACCTTCGGCGACTGAGCCCGGCGCTAAGGCGGCTGTTCACACGGCTGTTCCCGCGCCCCAGTCCGTGCGTGAGTGGACGATCCGGTGGCTGGCACGCACCCTCGGCGAAGTGACGCGCATGGATCCGCGGTCGATTCGCGGCGACGAGCGGCTCGAGTCTTACGGTCTCGATTCGATGGTGGCGATCGAAATGACCGATCGCCTGCAGCCGGTGGTCGGGTCCGTACCGCGGACGCTGTTCTTCGAACATCTGAATCTCGACGGCGTCGCCGCACATCTGGTTGCGACGTACGGTCCGGCGCTGGCGCACGCCATGGGCGCGGAGCGGCCGCCGGCAGAGCCACCCGCGCCGAGCCCGGATCGTGCCGAGCAGGGACAAGAAGACGCCAGACCAGCGTCGATCGGCGCCTCCGGCGCAGACCGCGACATCGCCATCGTCGGCCTCTCGGGACGCTATCCCGCCGCCCCCACGCTGGAAGAGCTGTGGAGTCTCCTCCGGAACGGCCGGCACGCGTTCACCGCGGTGCCCGAGGATCGTTGGCCCCAGGACGCGCTCTACTGGCCGGATCGCGAGGAGATCGGCAGGAGCGTGATTCGTTCCGGCACCTTCCTTACCAACATCGACCACTTCGATCCCAGGTACTTCCGCATCCCTCAGCGGGAGGCGGAGCTGATGTCTCCCGAGGTCCGGCTCTTCCTCCAGGCCAGCGTTCACGCGTTCGAGGACGCGGGGTACTCCCGGGAGACTCTGCAGCGGCGCTGCGAGGGCGACGTCGGCGTCGTGGTCGGCACGATGAGCAATCACTACGGGCTGTACGGCTTCGCGAACAACCTGGCTCGCGGAGCGCCCGCCACCGGCAGCTACACCGGCACGCTGCCGAACATGGTGTCCTATTTCTACGGACTCACCGGGCCATCCCTGTTCGTGGACACCATGTGCTCGGGCGCCGCGACGTGCGTGCATCTCGCGGTGACGATGCTTCGGGCCGGGGAGTGCCGGATGGTTCTGGCCGGCGGGGTGAACCTGCTCCTCCATCCGTACAACCTCGTGACTTCTTCGCAGGAGCACTTCACGTCGACGAAGTCCGACGTCATCCGCAGCTACGGCCTGGGCGCGGACGGTACCTTGCTCGGCGAAGGCGTCGGCGCGGTCGTGCTCAAGCGGCTCTCCGACGCGGTGGCGGACGGCGACCACGTATACGCCGTCATCCGCGGCTCGGCGATCACGAACGCAGGCGATCGCAACGGCTTCACGGTGCCGACGCCGCACATGCAGGCGCGGGCCGTGCGCCGGGCCCTCGACGACGCCGGCATCGACGCGCGGACCGTGAGCTATGTGGAGGGACATGGCTCAGGGACCAGCCTCGGCGACCCGATCGAGATCCGCGGCCTGCAGGCCGCTTTCGCCTCGGACACCGCGGAGCGCGCTTTTTGTGCGATCGGCTCGGTGAAGTCGAACCTCGGCCACCTGCTCGGAGCTGCGGGGCTCGCCGGTCTGACGAAGATTCTCCTGCAACTTCACCACCAGGAGCTCGTCCCGTCGCTCCATGCCGAGACGCTGAGCCCCGAGATCCCGTTCGAAGAAACCGCGTTCATGGTGCAACGAGCCCTGGACGCATGGAAACGACCCGCGGTGATCACCGCGGAAGGCCTGCGCGAGTTTCCGCGCCGCGCGGGGCTGACTTCGATCGGCGCGGGCGGCGTGAACGCCCACATCGTTGTGGAAGAGGCCCCGCCTCCAGCGCCGCGGCCTCCGGAAAAAGGCCCGCATCTCTTCGTGCTCTCGGCTCTGGCGGCAACGGAGCTGCGCGAGCTGGTCCGGCGCATCGTCGCGTACCTCGCCGACCATCGGGATGTGCAGCTCAACGACCTTGCTTTCACACTCCAGGTGGGTCGAAACGAGCTGCCGGAGCGCGCGGCGTTCGTCGCGGCGAGTGTGCCCGAGCTCGAGCACGGCCTGTTCAACTGGCTCGCCTCGGGCACGGCAGATGTCCGATCGGGCGACGCGGAGCGGCAGACGCTCGAAGAGCTCGCGGCAACGTGGATGGCGGGTGGGACCGTCGATTGGGACACCCTGCCTCGGCGCCGCTCACCGCGACGAGTCCCCCTCCTGCCGACCTATCCTTTTCGCGGGGTGCGTTGCTGGGTGGAGATGGAGCCCGATGCACCGTCGTTATTCGACCGGCTCGGCGCGCGAGGGGTCCACCCGATCCTGGGCGAGAACGTATCCGACGCCGCCGGACTCCACTATCGCAGGACGCTCCGGCACGCCGACCTGCCTGCATACACCTGGAAAAAAGCCGGGAAGCCGGCTCTGTTGTCGCTGGCGTTGCTCGACGCCGGTCTCGCGCTGGGAAAGGTCGCGGGCCTTCCGGGGCCAAGAGAGCTCCGGGAGCTCGTATGGAACGCGTCGCTCGACGGCCTGGAGTCCCTTCATACACGGCTGACGGTGAACGGGGACAGCGCGACCGTGGACGTGGAAGGTGAACGCGGAGAAGAGGGTGACGTCGCGGTAGCTGCGATGCAGTCGGTCAGATCCGCGCGGCTGCCGGACGCGGTGCGCGTAGACGACCACTCCGTGATCTGGGATGCGGGCGAGGAACTGTATGCGCGCCTCGATCGGGCCGGTCTCCACTATGGTCCCGCCCTCCGCGGAATCGCCTCCTTCGGCCGGCGGGAAGGCCGGATGCTGCTCCGGGTCGAGCGCCCCGGTCTGCGTCTCGATTCGTCTCCTCAGAACGTTGTATTCCCCCCCTACCTGCTGGCGGCGATCGAGCAGGCGATCCGGTTCCAGGCACTGGAAGCCGGCATTGGCGTGCATCTCGAGCCCAGGCAGCTCGAGCGCATCCGCGTGGCGGGAGATGCAGAGGAGATCCGGATCGTTCAGCTCTCCCTGTCGGCTGAAGGTCACAGCTTCCGCGCTGACATCACGGCCACCGACCGCCTGGGATCCGGCCGGCTGCAGATGGACGGCCTGGTGTTCGCGCCGGTGGAGTTGCGAACGCACGTCGCCAGCGAGGACGTCCGGTCCACGCTGCTCCGCGCGCTCTCCGACGTATCCGGGTTCGCTGAGGAGGAGCTCGATCCCGAGGCCACGTTCCAGGATCTCGGGCTGGATTCGATCGGTTTGACGGCCTTGGCGACCAAGGCTGCACGAAGCCTGGACGTGCCGCTCGATCCGCCGGTCTTGTTCGAAGCGCCAACCGTCGCCGCGCTCTCCCGGTACGTCAGCCAGCGCTGGCCGCAAGCGGCGAAACGCCCGTCCGTCACAACCGCATCGACCGGCGCGGCAAAGGCACCGAGAGCCCGGGCCGCCCGGCCCCTTGCGGGGGAAGCAGGCACGGGGGAGGGGATTGCCATCATCGGGGCGGCCGGACGCTGGCCGGGAGCGGACGATCTGGAAACGCTGTGGAAGCGTCTCGTCGCCGGTGAAGATCTCATCAGACCCTATCCCCCGGCGCGTCTCTCCGCCGCTTGGAGGGCGCAGGTCGTTGCCGCGGACTTTCCGCATCACGCCGGGACGCTCGACGACCCGGGCCGATTCGACGCGGAGTTCTTCGGGATCTCGCCGCGTGAGGCCCAATCCATGGACCCGCAGCACCGATGGGCCCTGGAAGCCGCGTGGGCGGCCATGGAGCACGCCGGATATACACCTTCGGAGATCCCCATCGACACAGGCGTGTTCGTGGGTGTCACCGGCCACGACTACTCCACCCTCCTCACCCGCGCAGATGTAACCGCAGGTGCATACACCTCGAGCGGGAACGTCCATGCGATGCTGGCAAACCGGATCTCCTTCGTGCTCGACGTTCGTGGCCCCAGTGAGGCGATCGATACCGCGTGCTCGAGCTCTCTCGTGGCAGTGCATCGTGCCGCCGAGTCTCTGCGGGCAGGTCGCTGTGACATGGCCCTTGCCGGCGGGGTCAACGCCCTGCTCGCACCGGACACGTTCGTCAGCGCCCACCGCGCCGGGATGTTGAGTCCCACGGGGCGTTGCCGGCCATTCTCGGACGATGCCGACGGCTATGTTCGCAGTGAAGGTGTCGGCATCGTCGTGCTCAAGCGGCTCGCGGACGCTCACCGGGACGGCGACGCGATCCTGGCCGTGATCCGCGGCAGCGCGGAGAACCACGGCGGGCGCGCAGGCGCCATTACGGCGCCCAATCCGCAGGCCCAGGCGGAAGTCATCGCCCGCGCGCTGGCTGGGATCGATCCCGGCACCGTCGGCTTCGT
The DNA here is from genome assembly GCA_036375075.1 of Thermoanaerobaculia bacterium. GTDB lineage: Bacteria > Acidobacteriota > Thermoanaerobaculia > Gp7-AA8 > Gp7-AA8 > QHVT01. Next base: position 103,762 of record DASUSN010000199.1, read on the forward strand.
CCAGGCCCATGGCACCGGCACCCGTCTCGGCGACCCGGTCGAGGTCCGAGGGCTCACCCATGTTTACGGGCGAGCCGCTCACGGCCGCCCGCGCTGTGGTCTCGGCTCGATCAAGGGGAACCTGGGGCACCTCGAAGCGGGAGCCGGCGTCACTGGACTGCTCGCCGTAGTCCTGGGGATGCGCCACGAGACGTTGCCCCCTACGCTGCTGACGGGTCCTCTCAATCCCCTGCTGGAACTGGAGGACACCCCCTTCTTCGTGAACCGCGAGCCCGTCCCGTGGCCCGTGATGCACGAAGGCCCGAAGCGTGGCGCTGTGAGCAGCTTCGGCTTCGGCGGCGTGAACGCTCATGTGGTGCTCGAGGCGCCCCCGCCTGAGGCTCCGGACGACGAGCCTGCGCCCGTGATCGTGCCCCTGTCCGCGACCACATTGCCTGCACTCAGAAGTCAGGCACGCGAGCTCGCCGGCTATCTTCGCGCGGCAGGCTCGATTCCGCTCGGCCGGTTGGCGGCGACCCTCCAGACCGGGAGGGTTGCGCTCGCGGTGCGCGTCGCGGCTGTCGTGGCCTCGACGGACGAGCTGTTGTCCTGGCTCGGGTCGGTCGGGGAAACACGCGAATGGAACCGGCCCGCTTCTTCCGCGACGCCGGGAAAAGCCCTGCGGTTCTCCCGCGACCGGGCCGTGGGCGCGATCGAGAGCCACGCCAGGCTGTGGCGGGAGCGCCGGCTCGACGAGCTTGCGGCTCTGTGGGAAAGCGGCCAGGACGTCGACTGGCGGGCGCTCCATGGTTCTGCATTTCCGGGTCGCGTGAATTTGCCGCCCCGGCGCCTGGAAGGAGATCAGCACTGGCCGCAGGAGCTGGGCTCTCCCCTGCCGTCACGTGCAAACGATCCTGAAGCGGACGGACGGGTGAGCGTTCTGGCGCCGGTCTGGCGACCATGCCAGGCCGTGCGCTCCTCCGGCGCGCGGACCATCGGAATCCTCCTCGGCCGGATCGAGCCCCCGGGCAGCGCGGACGGCGTGACCTGGACCCGCCTGGACGCGCCCGAAGTCCGCGAGGATCTTCGCTTCGACCGGCTCTCCTGGGCGCTCGCGCAGAGTCTCCGCTCTCTGGTTGCGGATGGACTTGCGGCGCCGACCCTCGTGCAGGTCGTGACCGCCGAGCCGTGGGGCGCCGCCTGTCATGGTCTGCTCAGAACGGCCGCGCTGGAGATCCCCCGGCTGTCGACGCAGCTGGTCCTCGTCCCTTCGTCCTCGGATCCCTCCGCAGGGATTCTGGCCACTGCCCGCGGCGGTTCCGAGTCGCTCCTCCGCTGCGTGGACGGTGTGCTGGAGGCACGAGACTGGAGGCCCGTCGGGGGCCGAGACGGCGGGGGCGGCATGGCACGGCCAGGCGATGTCTGGCTCATGACCGGAGGAAACGGAGGTCTCGCCAGGATTCTCGCCGGGCATCTCGTCCGGCAGACCGGCGGATCGGTGACGATCATCCTCGTCGCCCGCAGCGCCGCCTCCGCGGCCGGTGAGTGGATCTCTGCCTTGCAATCGCTCGGAGCGACAGTCGTTTACCGGCCGTGCGACGTGTCCCGCCGCGAGGAAGTACGCCACCTGTTGCGCTCCATCGAGGAGGAGCACGGGAAACTCGATGGCGTCATTCACGCCGCCGGCCTCCTTCGCGACGGTTTCCTCCGCAGCCTCGACGAAGCCGATTGGTCTGCGACCCTGGCGCCGAAGGTCGCGGGATGGCTCAACCTCGAAGAGGAGACTCGCGGGCGCGGCGTCCGAGCCTTGATCGCCTTATCCTCGACGGCCGGCGTGGCCGGGAGTGCCGGACAGGCGGCCTACGCCACGGCCAACGCCTTCCTGGATACATGGGCCGAGGCGACCGCGGGCGCCGACCCTTCCCGCAAAGTCGTCAGCGTCGCCTGGCCGTTGTGGCGCGATGCCGGAATGACCGTGAGCTCCGCGAGAGCCGCGATGCTTCGCGACGAATACGGCATGACGCCGCTCGAAAGCGAAGCGGGGCTCGCGGCTCTGGAAATGGCCCTCTGCGGGGATAGCGCCTCTGTGTGGGTGCGCACGCACGGGGAGCTCCGGAGCGAATCCGCACCTCCCCGGGTGGTCGTGCAGACCCCTCGGAATCCTCGAGACCTTCGCGACGAGATCACGAGCCGGCTCCAGGAGCTCTTCGCGCAAGTCGTCGGCAGGCCGAATGTCGATGCTCACGAGCCGCTCGAGAATCTTGCGCTGGACTCGATCGTCATCGTCCAGCTCAACCACGCGCTCTTCGCGACCTATGGCCGCCTCCCGGCGACATTGTTCTTCAGCGCCAGAACGCTGGCCGACGTGGCGGCCTATCTCGCCGAGGAGCACCCCGAAGCCAGTGCCCGGTGGGTCAGCGGCGCGACAACGGCGTCCTACGGGACGCGTGGCAGGACGGAGACTCCCAACCTTGTTGCCCAACCAGAGCGTTCGTCGCCGTCGAGCCGGTCTCGCGCGGACGCCGGCACCGCCACCGAACCGATCGCCATCGTCGGGATCGCAGGGCGCTATCCGGGCGCGCGAGATCTGGACGAGTTGTGGAGCAACGTCTCGAATGGCGTCGACAGCATCGAGACGATTCCCCGCTGGCCCCTCGAGGGCTTCTACGAGCCCGACCGCGGCCGCGCGGTCGACAGAGGTCGCAGCTACTGCCGTACCGGCGGGTTTCTTTCCGATTTTTCGCGCTTCGACTACGAGCTCTTCAACATTGCCCGCAAGGACGCGTTGCGCATCGACCCCCAGGAACGAATCTTTCTCGAGACGTGCTGGGCGCTCATCGAGGATGCGGGGTACTCCCGCGCCGCCCTGTCTCGTGCGCACAACCGCCGCATCGGGGTGTTCGCCGGAGTGACTCGGGCCGGCCACGCCCGTCATGCCCCGGTTCGCCTTTCCGATCACGAGCTCCTCTTCCCCGAAACGAATTTCGCCTCGATTGCGAACAGAGTCTCGTTCGTCCTCGATCTGGAAGGGCCGAGCCTCGCGATCGACACGATGTGCTCGTCGTCCCTGGTGGCGGTGCACGCGGCCTGTGAGGCGATCCGCGCCGGTGAGTGCGAGGCGGCCATCGCCGGCGGCGTCAATCTGCTCCTCCATCCCGATGACTACGTCCGGCTCTGCCAGAGCCAGATGTTGTCCGCTGCCGGCCGGTGCCGGAGCTTCGGATCGGGCGCCGATGGTTTCGTTCCCGGCGAAGGTGTCGGGGCGGTGCTGCTCAAGCCATTGTCGGCCGCCCTCGCCGCCGGGGATGTGGTCCACGGTCTCATCCGCGGTAGCCACGTGAACCACGGAGGGAGGGCGAACGGCTACACCATGCCGCGGCCTGCGGCCCAGGCGGAGCTGATCGCCAACGCACTCGAACGTGCGGGACTCGACCCCGGACGCATCGGCTACGTCGAGGCACACGGTTCCGGGACGGCTCTCGGGGACCCGGTGGAGATCGAAGGGCTCGTCGCGGCCCTGTCCAGCGCGCAGCCGCCCCGCGGCACTCACCGATGCGCCGTCGGAAGCGTGAAATCCAACATCGGCCATCTCGAAGCCGCAGCGGGAATCGCGGGACTGACCCGTGTGGTGCTCCAGCTCCGCCACCGGGAGTTGGCGCCCACGCTCCACGCGGGGACACTGAACCCCGACCTCCGCCTCGAAGGAACGTGTGTGGCGATCCAAACGGAGAGGAGCGCGTGGCCTCGCCCAGTCCTGGACGGACAGGAGTGGCCGCGGGCCGCGGGCGTCTCTTCCTTCGGGGCGGGCGGCGTCAATGCGCACGTCGTGGTCGAGGAGTGGGAGGCACCCGAGCGCACGCCTGCACAACCGTCCCGATGGATCGTGGCGCTCTCGGCGCGCACTCCGTCCGCGCTCAGGGCCATGGCCGAGCGCCTCCGCCGTTGGACCAACGGGAAGACCGCGGATCTGGGCGACGTCGCCTTCACTCTGCAGACCGGGCGCGATGCGATGGTCGAGCGTCTTGCGGTCCTCGCGGGAGACCTCGCCGAGTTGGACCGCGGATTGGCCGCGTTTCTCGCGGGGACGATCGCGGATGACGTCTTCGCCGGGCGAGCCAACGCCGGCTCGATCGCGATCGCCGGGACGGACGGCCGGGAGCCGCACGCCCTGCGGGAAACGGAGCCGGGCAGGGAGTCTCTGGAACGCCTGGCAGCCTTGTGGGTCCGAGGACTCGAGGTGGACTGGAATGTCTTTCACTCCGGCCTCCAGCGGCGGCGGATCTCCCTTCCCACCTATCCTTTCGAAGGCGAGCCTTTGTGGTTGCCGGACATGGTTGCCGCTTCCGTGCGCCCGGAGCCCGCGCCGGTCCTGCCGGCCGTGCCCCGGCGGTCGGACATCGTTTCTCTGATCCGCACCGCCGCTGCGCAAACACTCGGGATTCCCGAGAATCGCATCGACGACACGGCGGCTTTCGTCGCGTACGGCCTGGATTCCATCCTGGGAACGCGGCTGGTTCACCGTCTCACCGGGCAACTGGGGCGTGAGCTGCCCGTCTCGCTCCTTTACGACCACCCCACCGTGACCCGTCTCGCGGAACACCTGAGCACCCTCGGAACGGTCCCCGCTGCGGCACCCGCCGTTCGCTTCGAGGCAGCGTCTCAGGACGCTGTCGCCATCATCGGGATGAGCGGACGCTTTGCCGGGAGCCCCGATCTCGCCGCTCTCTGGAAAAATCTGGAGAGCGGCCGGGAGCTCGTGCAGCCGGTCCGCCGCTGGCCGCTGCCGGCGGGCGGTTGCCGGCATGGGAGCTTCCTCGACGACATCGATTGCTTCGATCCCCTCTATTTCCAGATTTCCGGTGTCGAGGCTGACGCCATGGATCCGCAGCAGCGGATCTTCCTCGAAGAGGCGTGGAAAGCGCTCGAGGACGCCGGGTACGCCGGCGAGCGCGGGCAGCAGTGGGGCGTCTATGCCGGCTGCTGGTCCGGCGACTACGCAGAGGGGGCGGGACCGGCGGCCAGCGGGCAGGCCCTCTGGGGAAACATGGCTTCGGTCATCCCGGCTCGCGTCGCTTATCTCATGGACCTCCAGGGACCGGCGATTGCGGTGGATACCGCCTGCTCGAGCTCCCTCGTGGCGGTGGACATGGCAGCGGACGCGGTCCAGAAGGGAAAGGTGGATCTCGCGCTCGCGGGCGGGGTCTATGTCCAGTGCACTCCGCGCCTCTTCCACCTCGCGGGCCAGGCGGGCATGCTGTCCCCATCCGGCCGCTGCCGGCCTTTCGACGCCGCCGCAGATGGCTTCGTCCCCGGCGAAGGTTGCGGAGTCGTCGTCCTGAAGCGTCTCGACCGCGCCCTGGCGGACGGAGACCACATCCATGGAGTCATCCGCGGCAGCGGTGTCAATCAGGACGGAGCCACCAACGGACTCACGGCGCCGAGCGCCGCTGCCCAGCAACGCCTCATGGAGGGAGTGTACGAACGGGCCGGGGTCAGCCCGGCAAGCATTCAGCTCGTCGAGGCGCACGGGACGGGAACCAGCCTGGGGGACCCGATCGAATTCGAAGCTCTCAGCCGCGTTTTCCAGCCCTCGAGCCCGGGAGCTGCGTGCGCGCTGGGCTCAGTGAAAGGCAACCTGGGCCACACCCAGTACGCCGCCGGCATCGCCGGCCTGTTGAAGGTTCTCCTGGCCATGCGCCACGGACGGATCCCCCCGAGCGTCCATTTCGACCGCCCGAATCCACGCATCGATCTCGAAGGCAGTCCGTTCTTCGTCCCGACCCGGACGATGCCATGGATCCCCGGAAATCGCCCGCGGATCGGCGCGGTGAGCGCCTTCGGTGCGAGCGGCACGAATGCGCACGTCGTGATCGAGGAGGCGCCCCGGCCCGTCAGCGACGGGGATCGCAATCACGGGCCGCAGCTCTTCATGCTGTCCGGCCGGACAGCGGAGCAGCTCTCCAAGCAGCTCGGCCTGCTCGAACGACACCTGGCCGACAATCCTCTGCTGTCCTGTGCGGATGTCGCATTCACCCTCACCGTGGGGCGGCGGCTTCTGCCCCATCGCTTCGCCGCGGTCGCGGCAACGCTCGTCGAGCTTCGCGAGCACCTCCGGGCGGCGCTCCGCGGCGAATCGAGCGAACAACGCTTTCTCGGCATCGCGGGAGGTGAGTTGAGCCCCGCCTTGCGACGGCTCGGCGAGGACGCGTTCAGGCGCTTCCGGACGACGGAGACCCCCGCGGCGGTACGAGACGACCTGGCAACGTTCGCCGAGCTGTTCGTGAAGGGGTATCCCCTCCCCTGGCCAACGCTGTTCGAGGGATTGCGGTGCAGGAGGGTACCGCTCCCCACGACTCCTCTCGATCGGGAGCGCCATTGGCACGGCGCGCCGCTCCTGGAAGCCCCGGCCGACGACACCGGGATCTTCCTTCTCACCGAGGTCGCGTCGGCGTCGGGGAGCTGCTTCACTACCGTCCTCACGGGAACGGAATTCTTCCTCGCCGATCACGTGGTCGGGGAAGCGCGCGTTCTGCCCGCCGTGGCCAGCCTTGAGCTGGCGCGGGCCGCCGCCAGCCGCGTCCTGGGAGGTGCCGCGCAGCGTGCGAGGGTCAGGCTGCGGGACGTCGTATGGGGTGGGCGGATCACGGTCGCGCAACCGGTCGGCATCGAGATCGAAATTCAGGAGCGGCACTTCAAAGTCCGCGTCGCCGGTGGGCCGATCAGCGTGGCGGGTAGCTTTGAGAGTGCAGAGGCGGACGCCGATGTCGGGTTTCCCGGGATTCCCCAAGGGGACGCTCCCCTGCTCTTCAGCGCTGCAGAAATCTACCGGCGCATCTCCGACGCCGGCATCCACCACGGTCCCTCCATGAGCGCGCTGGCGGAGGTCCGCCGGTACGGCCACTCTGCTACCGCCCTGCTGCGCCTTCCGGCGACGGCGCCTCCCGCGGGAGCGATCCGGTTGCACCCGTCTCTGTTGGATGCCGCGATCCAGGCCACCGCCTGTCTGCAATTCGATGAACAGGGAGCTTTGCCACCCGGGACGGCCGTGCCGTTCTCCGCGGCTGAAGTCGTGGAGGTGCGGGCCTGCGAGCCCGAGATGCAGGTCCTGCTGCGGCGCCGCGGGAGCGGGTTCGACATCTATCTCTGCACCCTCGACGGTGCCCTGTGCGTATTCATCCGCGACCTTCGCAGCCGGGTGCTCTTCGACGACCAGGTACTCGCTCCCGTGTGGGAGCCGGCATCGCCGTCTTTCGGGCCGATGCGGATGCCCACGCCGATCGCGCCCCCGCGTTCCCCCGCGGAAGCCGCGGCCAGCGTGGCGTCGCTGGCCGGCGCAACCCATCTGCTGTGGGACGCAACGTCCGCGACGATCCCACCGGTCGACTCTGGCGCGATCAGCAACGGCGTGGAGCGGGATCTGCTGCCGTTCTTCTGGTTCATCAAAGCGGCTCTCGAGCGGGGTGATGACGCCCATGCGCGCGAGGTGACGGTGCTCACGTCCGGAGCGCAGGCAATTCATCCATCGGATCCGGTCGATCCGATCGCGGCTGCCCTGCATGGACTGGTCGGCGCCGTGGCCAAAGAGGTTCCCCGGTGGCGCCTCCGGGTCGTAGACCTCGCGCCCGGCGAAGCGCCCGACGAGCGGGTCTTTTCCCTCCCGGCGGATGATCGCGGCGACGCCTGGGCGTGGCGGGAAGGTCGGTGGCACCGGCGCCGCCTCGTGCGAGTAACTCCGGACAGTGAGTCCTCCCACATCCGGCGGGACGGGGTGTACGTGGTCGTCGGCGGCGCGGGAGGCATCGGCCGGTGGTGGACCGAACAGGCTCTTCGGAAGGGCGCCGCTGCAGTTTTCTGGCTCGGGCGGCGGCCTCTCGACGCGGCCATCGATTCCGCATTGCTGGCGCTTCGGCCGCTCGGCGACGTTTCCTACCTGCAGGCCGACGCGGCGGACCTGTCTGCCCTTCGTGACGCATTCGCCCGAATCAGGAAGCGTTACCCAGCCATTCACGGCGTGGTGAACGCCGCGGTCGTCTTACGCGACGGGGTGCTCGCGCGAATGGACGAGACAGCGCTCCGGAACGCCCTCCGCGCCAAGGCGGATACCAGTGCGAATCTCGCGGCGGTCGCGCTCGAGGGAGCCCCTGATTTCGTTCTGTTCTTCTCTTCGATCCAATCCTTCGCCCGGGTTCAGGGGCAGGCCAATTACGCCGCGGCAAGCGCCCTCCAGGACGCTCTGGCGCTCTCGCTGGCGCGCTCCGCCCCGGCCCGCGTGGTGAACTGGGGGTATTGGTCCGAGCGCGGCGTCGTGTCGTCCCGGTTCTATCAGGAGAGGATGGAGCGAGGGGGCATGCGCGGCCTCGACGAGGCAGCGGCGATGTCCCTGCTCGACGGGCTCGTGGCAGGCCCTCAGCCACAACTTGCTTTTCTGCGAACCTCGGCGCCCGGCGCGCTCGGGGACATCAACACGAGCATCGAGATCCGGCGGGTGGAAGGGGCCGCGGTGCCGCTGCTGGCCGAGACTTCTCCGGTGGAGCTCCGCGCATCCATCGAGGACGCGCGTCAGGCTTTGAACTGGAGGGGCGACACCTGGAAGCAGGCCCTCCTCGGCGGCCTGAAGGCCCGCCTCGCGCCAATCGACTCCCGCGACATCGCGCCGCGCTACGGCCGCTGGCTCGAGCGGAGCCGGACCGCTCTCGAGGAGCTCGAAGGTGCGCCTTCGGAGTGGCGCGAAGCCCTTCGAGCGATTGCAGCGGTGCCGCAAGCACGGCCCCAGGTCGCGCTGGTCGAGGCGGCACTCGAGGCGCTTCCGGAGATCCTGCGCGGACAGCTGCGGGCCACCGATGTGCTCTTCCCCAAAGGCTCCCTCGATCTGGCGGCGGCGGTGTATCGCGACGATCCGGTGGCTGCATTGTTCAACCGGGGGATCACGGCAGTCGCCGCCGTGCTCCCGAAGGACCGGCCCTTGCGGATCCTCGAGATCGGCGCCGGCACGGGCGGCGCTACCACGGCGATGCTCGCCGGTCTCGCATCGCACCACCATGTCGACTATGTGTACACCGATGTCTCTCCCGCGTTTCAACAGCACGGAAGGGAGGCTTTCGGGAACACCCGGAACGTGAGCCTCACCTTTGCGCGTTACGACGTGGAGGCACCGCCGGAGGCACAGGGTCTGGAGCCCGGAGCTTTCGATCTCGTCGTCGCGAGCAACGTCCTGCACGCGACCTCGGATGTACGCAGGGCCCTCCGGCATGCGAAGGCGCTGTTACGCCGCGGGGGCGCGCTCATCCTCAATGAGCTCAGCGCCTGGGACCTCTTCAGCCACCTGACTTTCGGACTCCTCGACGGCTGGTGGCTCGCGGAAGACCTGCCGCTGCGGATTCCTGGCTCGCCTGCCCTCCTGCCCGGGACCTGGCGGCGGATCCTGTCGGACGAGGGCTTCGGCCGCGTCTCGTTTCCGCTGGAGGCGGCGCACGACGTCGGACAACAGCTCGTGCTGGCGGAAAGCGACGGTTGGATTCGCGCGCTCCGTGCGGCTTCGATCGAGCCGAAGACGGACTCGAAACCGTCCAGCGCACCGCCAGCGGAACCCATTGCGGCCGCGGTACCGTACGACGACGAGTGTTCGCTGATCGAGCGATTGCGTGGACTGGTCGCGCAGACCCTGCGCGTTCCCGCCGCCGCGATCGACCCGGCCGCCGGCTTCGATCGGTACGGGATGGACTCCCTGCTGGTGTTGCAGTTAGCAAACGCACTGCAAGGGGTCTATCCGGACGTCAGCGCCAGGCTCGTATTCGAGGCGGGAAGCGTGCAGAGCCTCGCCGAACGCCTCCAGGCCAGCCCGTGGAGCTCGCCTTTGTCCGAAGGACAACGCGGGATCTGGGCGGCACTGGCCCTGAATCCTGCCTCCAGGGCTTACAACGTCCCGTTGGCATTTCGTGTCCGGCGTGGGACCGACCCGGACCGGCTCCGTCGTGCGCTCACGCTCCAACTCCAGCGCTTTCCGCTGCTCGGCGCACGCATCACCGGAGATGAGCCGCGTCTGGAAGGAGCCCGCCACGCGGCGATCGAATGGACGGAGGCTCCTCAGAAAGGATCGCTGCTGGACGCTTTGCGCGCCGACGCCCTGCGGCCGTTCGACCTGCAGAATGGCCCGCTGATCCGCGCACTCTGGACGAGGGATTCGTCGAGCGAAGTCTTTCAGATCACCGTCCATCATCTGGTATTCGACGGTGTGTCGGCCGCGAACCTGATCCGTTCCCTGATGGCGACCTATGCTGCCCTGGGAAATGGCGCCGTGTCCGCGCTTGGTCCTGCCGGCCCGCCGTTCCGCGACTTCGTTTCCGCGGAGCAGACACTGCTCGACGGACCGCAGGGAAGCCGGATGAGGCGATACTGGAGCGAGCACCTGGTGCCACCCCTCCCCCGCCTCGACCTGCCGTTGCGGCAGCCCCTCGCCGATGACGATCCGCATCAGGCCACGGGGGTGGTGCAAGTCCGGCTCGTGGAAAGCACGCCCCTCCTGCGCCGCTTCGCGGCCGACCGGCAGGTGAGTCTCGCGACGGTCTTCCTCGCGGCCTGGCAGGTCCTGCTGTTCCGCTCCACCGGCGAGCGCGATGTTCTCGTGGGACTCGTGGTCAACGCTCGTCCCGAAGCATTCGCGGAGAGTGTCGGGCATTTCGTCAACCTGCTTCCGACGCGGGTGACACTCGATCCGGATCAGCCGTTCGATGACCATGTCGCGTCACTCTGGCAACTGCTGCTCGAGCATCTCGATAACGCTGCCTACCCGTTGCCGGCGATGGTCCGCAACCTTCGGCTGGCTGCCGGAAGAGACGGGCTCCCGGTCGTCCAGACCGTATTTGCCTTCCAGAACTTCCGGGACGCCGGCGTCGTGATCGGAGCGGGTTCGCCCACCCTCGATCCCCCATCTTTCCTCACAGCTCTCGAAGCGGTGCATCAATCCGGCGAAAGCGCTGTCGACCTCGAGGTCTACGAGGAGGACGCGGCGTTCCGGCTCAACCTCAAGTACGACGTGAGCCGCGTCCATGTCGAGGACGCCCGGGCGCTGGCGGCGCGCCTGCTCGCTCTTTTGGATGGAATTGCCGCGGCCCCGCGGTCTCCCATCGGACAGCTCCCTGTCCTTCCGGATGAGGAGCGCGAGCGCATCCTGGCCTGGTCCCGGCCCGCTGAGACTTCTGCGGACGAGCGCCTCATCGACCGCTGCTTCCTGGAGCAGGCGCGCCGGACTCCGCAGGCCGTGGCCCTCACCAGCGACGCCGTGCAGCTCACGTATGCGGCACTCGCGTCCGCGGCCGGCCGGCTTGCGTCCGAGCTCGAGGCGGCGGGCAGTGGACCCAACCGGCTCGTCGGCGTGCTGGTCGAGCCGTCTGCCGATCTCGTCGTGGGAATCCTGGGAGTGCTCTTGTCCGGGGCCGCTTATCTGCCACTGGATCCCGCGCACCCCGACGAGCGCCTCGAGTACATCCTGCGCGACGCCGGTGCGGGCCTGCTCGTTTGCTCGCCGGCGATGGTGGAGCGTGCACGAAACATCGCTTCCGGCGAAATGAAGATGATTCTCGTTTGCGACGACCACGTGGGGGTGAAAGAGGAGGACGCTCATCGATCCGTCGATCCCCGGCGCTCCCCGGAGGATCTGGCCTATGTGATCTACACATCAGGCACGACCGGCCAGCCGAAAGGGGTGATGGTCACGCATCGCAACGTGACGCGCCTGTTCCGGACGACGGAGGAACAGTGCCGCTTCGGTCCCGCCGATACCTGGATTCTCGCCCATTCCTGCGCGTTCGACATGTCGGTCTGGGAAGTGTTCGGCGCCCTTCTCCATGGCTGCCGTCTCGTCGTGCCTCGGGAGTCGGTGGTCAGGGCCGCTGATGCATTCCACGAGCTCGTGAGTCGCGAGGGCGTGACTGTCCTGAACCAGACGCCTTCTGCGTTCTACCAGTTCATCGCAGCAGACGGGCTTGTGCCTCGTCCTCTCGCCCTCCGGTTGATCACTCTGGGCGGCGAGCGTCTCTCGCCGGCCGCCCTTGCCCCATGGTTCGACCGGCACGGCGAGAATCGCCCGGAGATCGTGAATCTCTACGGAATCACCGAGACCACCGTTCACTCGACCTGGCATCGCGTACGCGCCGCGGAGGCGTGCGAACGACCGGGGATCAGCCGCATCGGCCGGCCGCTCAGGGACCTCGGGGTGTACCTGCTGAACGAGGCCCGGGAACTGGTTCCGATGGGCGCGGTCGGGGAGATCTACGTCGGTGGACCGGGCGTCACCCGGGGATACATCGGAAGAGCCGCGCTCACGGCCGAACGTTTCCTGCCTGACCCCTTCGTGTCCGGCGGAACGCTCTACCGGAGCGGAGACATGGCGCGCTGGCTCCCGGACGGCACGCTCGAGTCGCTCGGCAGACGGGATCGGCAAGTGAAGATCCGCGGATACCGCGTGGAGATGGACGAGGTGTCGAGTCTGCTCCGTGAGAGTCCCGACGTCGCGGAGGCGGTGGCGTTGAGCGAGGAGGATGGCCCCCACGGATTGCGCCTCGTCGGGTTCGTGGTCCCCCGCGCCGGTGCTGAAACCGCAACGCTCCCCGCGCGGGTACGGCAATCGATCGCAACCCGCGCTCCCGCCCACCTGGTGCCCACGCCGGTCAGGGTGGTCGCCCGCCTGCCGCTCACGGTCAACGGAAAACTCGATCGGGCAGCGCTGATCGGTACGCCGCACACGACGGCCGACCTCACGGACTCCGGCCCGGACCCTCGGCAGATCGCCCTGTGCAAAGTATTCACCGACGCGCTCGGGCTCGACGAACTGGGTCCCGACGACGACCTTTTCGAGCACGGAGCACACTCGCTGCTCCTGATCGGCCTCGTCGCGACCATCCAGCAACGGCTCGGCGTGCTGTTTCAGGTCAACGACTTCTACTCGGCGCCGACGGTTCGGCAACTGCTTCGGGTTGCGGACGGCCAGCGAAGACATGGGCGCCATCTCGACCTCCGTGCTGAAGCGCGGCTCGATCCCTCGATCCAGCCGATCGGGGCGGCTGTAGCGCCAGGCGGCGTCCGGAAGGTTCTGGTGACCGGCGGGGCCGGCTTCGTAGGCCGCTTTCTCGTCTGGAAGATGCTGTCCGAGACGCAGTACGACGTGACGGTCCTGGTCCTGGCGGCCTCGCAGGAAGAAGCCGACCGGAGCCTTTTCGGGACGCTCGAGCGATATGGCCTCTGGCGATCCGAATTTGCCGGACGTCTGACGGCCGTACCGGGCGACCTGGCGAAGGAGAACCTCGGGATCGAGGCCGGAAGGTACCGGCTGCTCAGCGAGGGGATCGACGCGATCTACCACCTCGCCACGTTCATGAACCACTACCTCGATTACGAGAACATGCATGCGGTCAACGTGGAGGGAATGAACCGGATCTTCCGCCTGGCCTGCAGCGGGCGGCAGAAGCGGGTCGAGTACATCTCCACGATCAACGTGTTCTCGACCCCGCACGCGCGGCACCTGATCGACGAAAGCACCAGCATCGACGATCAGGCGCAGAGCAGCGACTTTGGCTACACCTCGACCAAGTGGGTCGCGGACAAGATGGCCCAGATCGCCATGGAGCGGGGGATTCCGTGCAATCTCATCCGCCTCGGTCTGATCATCGGTGACACCGAGCAGGGGCGAAGCGAGTCGAGCCAGTGGTTCTACAAGCTCGTGCAGGTCTGTCAGCTCCTCGGCGTCGCCTACCACGACCACGACCGGCTCAACATGGCCCTGACTCCCGTGGACTTTGCCGCCTCGGCCATCCTCGAGATCGGGCGATCGGGCGAGACCGGACGGACCTTCCACCTTTCCAACCCCCACCCGCTCTGCTTCAACCGGATGGTCACCCTCTACAACGAAGGGGGTGGCCGGATCGAACTGGTGGACGTCGATACGTTCGTCGAGAAGGCACGCGCGTTCGCCGGCGGACAGTCGGCGCTGATGCGGCAGTTCCTCGATCTATACGAAGAAGAGATCCGCCTGAAGTTCGCCAGCGCACCTGTCCCGGGAGGGGGACGCACCGGCGGAAATGCGGAAAAGGCTGCGAACTTCCTCAACACTGACTTCGTCTCCCCCATCGACTCGTCGCGCACGATGGCCTGGTTGTCCGGGAGAGGGTTGCCGTTCCCGCGCGTCGACGCCGCTCACGTCCAGAAGTGCTTTGCGTTCATCGGCCGCTCGGCCTCGTACGATAAGGAGAGAACCTCATGATCGAGACCCAACTGGAACTGGTCCCTTTGACCGCCACCTTCGGAGTGGAGGTGCGCGGGGCGCAACTCGACTCCTCCGCGCCTGCTTCGACGTTCGAAGCGCTCAAGCAGATCCTTGCGGAGCACTCCGTGGTCCTGATGCGGGATCTGCACTGGACCGAGGAGGAGCACATCCTCGTGAACCGGCGATTCGGTCCGTCCGCACCGGTGCACGAGCACGTGTGGGCGCCACCCGTCGATTTGAACGCGAAGCCCGGAAGCTTCATCCGCTGGGGGGAGCGTTACGGCAGACTGCCCCTGATCAACAAAGGAGAAGTGATCTACTTCCCCAATGGCCCGGAGCTGTGCGACAAAGACACCGACACCTATGCACTCTGGGACCAGGAGGACCGGCACGACAAGGGCTTGGGATCCTCGTCCTGGCACACCGGAGACACGGAGAAGTACGACTACGAGGTCTTGAGCATCCTGTACGCCGAGGTCGCGGCGACGAGCGGAGGGACGACGTCCTGGTGCGACACGGCTGCCGTGTACGAGTCATTCGACGAAGCGACCAGAACGCGGCTGGATACTCTCCGGGCCATCCACTATTTCACCTACCGCGAAGGCACGCCACCGGTCAGTCAGCCGCTCGTGAAAACTCACGCCATCACGGGCCGCAAGAGCCTCTTTCTCAACTTCTTTACGATGGAGCGGATCGAGGGGATGACGCGGCCGGAGAGCTACGCCATGCTGAAGATGCTGTTCGAGAGAGCCTGCCGCCCCGAGTTCGTCTATACCCACAAGTGGCGTGACGGCGATGCGATCCTCTGGAACAACAACACCACCATGCACAAGAAGGGCGCCCTGGTATCCGGCGTCAGGCGCATCATGCGCCGCACCCAGTTCCTGGACCCGGCATTTCAGAGCAAGCTCCCCTGGGAAAAGACACGTCCGGTAGAAGGGCATGACGGCGGGAATTGGTTTCCTTACCCGTTCACGGAGTAGAAGAGAAGCAACGAGAAGAGGAGACGTAACTGATGTCCGAGGCGTATGTCGGCGAGATTCGCCGGTTCCCCTATCAGCAGATCCCCGACGGCTGGCTGGCCTGTGACGGCACGGTGGTCCCGACGGACCGTTACCCGGTGCTCTACAAAGTCATCGGCAACACCTACGGCGGCGACGCCGGCGGCAGCACGTTCACGCTGCCGAACCTGCAGAACGCCGTCGCCGTGAGCCAGGGCGGAAACGCCGGAGCGCTCGGCGTGGCCGTCTACGTCCCCGGCCCCGAGGCGGCGTACCAGACCGTGTGCTTCGCCATCAACACCATCGGCCTGTATCCCGTGCCGCCGTCCGAGTGAGAGGAGAGACTTCGCCCATGGCTTATCCCGGAGAGATCCGCCTGTTCGCGGGCAGCTACGTTCCCCAGGGCGGCTGGGCGCAATGCGACGGCAGCCTGCTCGAGATCGCGAGCTACGAGCAGCTCGCGTCCGTGCTCGGCAGCACGTACGGGGGCGACGGGCGCACCACCTTCCGCCTGCCCGACCTCGGCACCAACGCGCCGCTCCACCGCAGCAGCGTGATTCCGCTCGGCAAGAGCGGCAGCGGCCCGCTCAGCACGAATCCCCAGCCCGCGCCGCTGCTCTACCTCATCGCCACCACCACACCGTCGACCGACCTGCCGTTCGTCGGTGAAATCCGCACGTTCGCCTTCGGCGCGATCCCTCGCAACTGGGCCCTGTGCGACGGCAGCATCCTGCAGATCGAGTCCAACACGGCGCTCTTCAGCGTCATCGAGAACGCGTACGGCGGCAACAGCGCGCAGGGGACGTTCGCGCTCCCGGACCTGCGCGCGAACACGCTCGATCCCGCCTCCGGCAATGACCCGCTGGGCTACGTGGTGATGAGCTACTGCATCGCGACGGCAGGAGAGTACCTGGGCAAGAGCTGAGCGGCGTATCATTCCTTCCATCATGACAATCGAAGCACCTGGCGTTCCGGCTCCGGAGCCGGAACCGGAGCCTCAGCCGATCCAGGACCCGGCGCAGGAGTCCGCACCGGAGCTCACAGCGGAGCCCCCTCCGGCACCTCCGCCGGAGCCGCTGCGCCCCGTCTCCACGTCCGAGCGCGTGGAGACGATCGACATCCTCCGCGGGCTGGCGCTGTTCGGCATCCTCGCCGCGAACATCCGCGGCTTCTCGGGGCCGCCGATCACGTACTTCCGGCCGGACATGTTCTGGACGGCGATGCAAGACCGCATCGCGCAGGCGTTCATCGACACGTTCGTGCAGGGGAAGTTCATCACCATCTTCGCGTTCCTCTTCGGCGTCGGCTTCGCGGTGCAGTTCGATCGCGCGACCGCGCGCACCGGGAAATTCGGCTGGACGTTCGCCCGGCGACAGTTCGTGCTCCTGCTGTTCGGACTGATCCACGGCCTGCTGATCTGGTTCGGCGACATCCTCCTCGCCTACGCCCTCTCCGGCTTCTGCCTGCTCCTGTTCCGCAAGCGGAAAAACAAGACGCTCGCCATCTGGGCAGTGATCTTCCTCTCGATCATCCCCCTGCTGGGGACCGCGTTCTTCGTCGGAACGCGGTTCGGCGCGCGGCCGCCCAACCCGCCGAAGACCGACCCCGCCGCGGTGGCGAAGGCGGCGGCCGTGTACGAGAACGGCAGTTGGCTCGACATCCAGCAGTACCGGCAGAAGGACGCGGTGCGCTACAACTGGGCCTTCATCCCCATCCTCTTCTTCCAGGTCCAGGGCCTCTTCCTCCTCGGCGTCCTGGCGTGGCGCAAGCGCTTCTTCCAGCCGTCGCCCGAGTCGCTGCCGCGCTATCGAAAATGGATGTGGTGGGGACTGGCCATCGGCGTGGCCGGGAACGTGACCATGACCGTGGCGATGCGCATCCTGGGGCCCAACGCCATGCCGAAGACGTGGCTCGGGTTCTCGCTCGTCCCCATCCGCATGATCGCCGTCCCCGCGCTGAGCCTCGGAATCATCTGCGCCGTGATCCTCCTCTGCCACGATCCGGTCTGGCGCGCGCGCCTGCAACGCTTCGGCGCGGTGGGACGCACGGCGCTGACGAACTACCTGCTGCAGTCGGTCATCGGCACGCTGATCTTCTACAGCTACGGTCTCGGCCTCTTCGGCATCGGCCCCGCGCTGCTGCTGCCGATGACAGTGGTGATCTTCGCCGCCCAGCTCTACGCGAGCGCGTGGTGGGTGGCGCGCTACCGCTTCGGTCCGGTGGAGTGGCTATGGCGGCGGCTGACGTACAAGGGCCCGCTGCCGATGCGGCGGGAGCCGCTCGCGGCCGCGCCGGAGCAGGTGGCGGCGTAGAACGTAGGGCGCAATGCCGACCGAAGCCGAAGCCCTCGCCGAGATCCGTTCCCTCGGCAGCAAAGGGGCGTACGCCGAGGCGGCGCAGTATGCCGCCACGCTCGCGCCGGAGATCCGGTCGCGGCCTGCCGTCGCACTGCAGATCGCCCGCAATTTCCTCCGGCAGGGACATCCCATTCACGCCGAACAGGCACTGGCCGCCGCGGTGCTCGACGACGCAACCACGGGCGAGCGCCTGATCCTGGCCATGGAAGCGGCATCGCTGCGCGTCTACCGCACGGTCGCCATCCGCGATGCACTCGATCGCGCAAGCGCCGCGCTGGCCGCGGCGGAAACGGCGTCCATCGACGCGGCCGATCGCGCGGAAGCGGAGCGCGTCCACATCCGCATTCTCCTCACCGCGGCGACGTACCGCGAGGTTCCCGGCGATGTGGCGGCCGCGGCCCAGGCCCGTCTGCTGCACGTCGCGCAGGAGCTGGATCGGGCCGGACGGATCGACGAAGCGCTCGCCGCGCGCTTCACGCACGCCGAGCGGCAGGACGACGTGCAGGGACGCATCGCGGCGCTGGAGCGCTTCGCCGTGACGGCGATCGACGCCGGACGTCCCGCTCTCGCCGCCGAAGCGCACACGCTGCGCGCCGACATGCTCCTCGGCAGCGGCGGAGCGAGCGGCGAGATCCGCGCGCTCCTCGCATCCGCGGAGGAGCTTTATGCGCGCGCCGGTCACCGGCACGGCCCGATCGACGTCGCGCGCGTACGGGCCAGGCTCGCCGTCGACCGCGAGCTGGCCGGGCTGGACGGATTGGAAGCGTGCGTCGATGCATACCGCCGGGTCGGGCTCCACCGCGGGGTGATGGTCACGCTCATGGACCTCTCGCCCCTGGCCCATGTCCGCGGCAACACCGCCGCGGCCGCGATCTACCGCCGTGAGGCCATGGAGCTCGCGGAAGCCGTGGGCATGGAGCTCTCCCGCGACACGTTCCGCATGGGCCAGATCGACCTGCTCATGCGCTCGCAGCGCTACGGCGAGGCCAAGGAGCTGGCCGAGGCGGCGCTCGCGAGCGACCTGCCCCGCTGGATGCATGCGGGATACGAGCTGCTCCTGGGGAGCATCTACTCCTTCCTCGACGACGTGCAAAGCGCGTCTGTCCACGGGCGCCGCGCGCTGGAGCTGTACGACTCCGTCGGCGATTCGGACTCCGCGTCGGACGGCGTGCAGAAGCTCGCCAGCGACCTGTCCTCGCGCGGCACCGATGCTGCCTTCGATGAAGCGGAGTCGCTGCTCGCCCAATGGACGGCCTACGACGACCGGCGGAAGAATG
Organism: Thermoanaerobaculia bacterium; assembly: GCA_036375075.1. Classification (GTDB taxonomy): domain Bacteria; phylum Acidobacteriota; class Thermoanaerobaculia; order Gp7-AA8; family Gp7-AA8; genus QHVT01. Next base: position 122,633 of record DASUSN010000199.1, read on the forward strand.
CCGCCGGCAGCATGGCCAAGCGGGAGATGCGCGCGCAGCTCGACCTGCTCCGCTACCGCAACTCGGCCGCGCGTCGCGGCGACCCCGCGCTGCTCGATCGCGCGGACGCGGCGCTCCTGGAAGCGGAAGCGCTGGCGCCACAACTTTCGCCGCGCGAGGGCGCGCAGCGGCTGGGCAGCCTCCAGCAGATGCGGTCGCAGGTGCTCCAGACCCGCGGCGACGAGGACGGGAGCATCGCCGCGCTGCAGGCGGCGATCGCGCATTACGACCGCGGTGGTTTCGCCATGGAGTCGGCCAACTGCCACTACCTGATCGGCGTCTTCCACCTCAATCGCTCGCTGGTCGACCTCCTCGCCAACTTCGGCGTGGCCGAGGAGCAGCTCCGCACTGCACTCGCCTACTATGACGCGGCCGGGATGCGCGGGCAGGCCGCCGACACGCGGTACATGTTCGCGCTCCTGTACAGGAACACCGCTCCCCGCGTGCCGCCGGACCTCGGCGCGCAGATGCTCGACGCTGCCCTCGGCCACCTCCGCGATGCCGAGACCGACGCGGACGCCATCCGCCGCGAGTTCGACGCCGGCGGCTCGGCCGTCGGCACCCAGGCGGTGAAGTACGCCCTCGCCGCCAGGACGCGCCGCGCCGGCGGACTGGCGATGGAGATCCTCTGCCGCATCCGGCCCGACGCTGCCGAAGCATGGCGGCACGCGCAACGGATGAAGGCACGCGCGCTCGTCGATCTCCTCGGCATGAGCGCTGTGCCGCCGGTGCGCATCGTCGCGGAGATCGAGTCGCACGCCGACGCGAAGCAACTGCTGGCGCACGAGCGCGAGCTCGCCGGACGCGTGCATCAGGCACCGCCGGACCAGCGTCCGGAGATCCGGGAGGAGCTTCGGCGCACGCGAGAGCAGATGGCCGGCGATCCGCGTTTCGCCGAATACCTAGAGCTGCGCACCGGCGACGCGGTCGACGAGGCGGACGTTCCGCGGATGTTTGGCGACGAGCGGTGCGTCTGCGTCGACTGGGTGGCCGCGGGCGACCAGTTGTTCCTGCTGACCCGGCGCGCGGGAGAGGCGCCGCAACAGACGCTCCTCGCGGCCGGCCTCCGCGCCGTGCAGGCGTTCGTACAGACGAACCTGCGCGCGGACGCGTTTCGCGTCAACCTCCATCGCACGCCGGAGGTCCTCGACGAGCTCGATCCGCTGGTGGCGCCCCTGCGCGACCTCACCAGCCGAGGGGAACTGCTGATCTTCTCTCCGACCGGCCCGCTGCACGCGCTCCCGCTGCACGCGCTGCACGTCGATGGCGACGCGCTCATCGCCCGGAATCCCATCGTGTACACGCCCAGCCTCACCGTTCTGCGTCACTGCCTCTCCCGTGCAATCGAGTCCGTCGCCGGGCCATCGGCGGCGCTGTTCGGCGACCCGACGGGCGACCGCGCGGACGCGGCGGAGCTCGTGGCCTATCTCGAAGAGCGCTTCGCGACGAAGGCGCTCCTCGGCTCCGTGATCACCCGCGCGGCGTTCTGCCAGGAGGTCGCCGGGCGCCGGCTCGTGCACTTTCAGGGGCACGCCACCCACGACCCCGCGGAGCCGCTCCAGTCGTACCTCGCGCTGTCGGACGGCAGATTCACCGCGCGCGACGTCTTCGCGCTGGAGGGCCTCCGCGCCGATCTGGTCACCCTCGCCGCGTGCGAGAGCGCGTCCATGGCGATCGCCGCGGGCGACGAGCCGCTGGGCCTCATCCCCGCATTCCTCTATGCCGGAGCGGCGTCGGTCCTGGCCACGCTCTGGAAGGTGCATCAGCGGTCCGCCGCGCACCTGATGCGGCTGTTCTACGATGCCCGTTCCGCCGGCCCGTCGGCGGACAAGGCGCGCATCCTCCAGGCATCGGTCCTGGAGCTGCGCGATTCCGGGTTCAGCACGCCTTACCATTGGGCGCCGTTCGTATTGCACGGTGCGTGGCGCTGACGCGAGGAGGAGCGACATGGACGAGATCGATGTTCCGCTGATCGACGCCGCACTGGAGCCGGATCGCGACGCCGAGGAGGAGATGGGCGCCGGCGACGTCGAGGCCATCGCGGACGACGACGTTCGCGGGAGCCGCCTGCTGCTCGTGCGCCGCGCGGTGGAGACGATCGACGCCGACGGCACGCCCGCGGGGATCGTGCAAATCGCCTGTACGTTTCAGCCGGCCGACGGCGCGCGGTTCGCGTCCGCGCAGTTCCGGCTCCGGCTCCTGACGCCGGAAGGGATCCGCATCCTCGACCTCCAGCCGCGCGTCGTCGATGACGACAAGCCGGCCGAGGTGACGGTCAGCCGCAAAGGACAGCTCGCGCTGAAGAACCTGGTCGTCGAGCCGAGCGCGGAGATGCAGTCGAGCAAGAAGTACGTCCGCTATCACTGCATGGTCCAGGGCGCGGGAGAAGGCACGCGCCTGGCGCGCTGGGACTTCCGCGAGAACCCCGATCGCCGCGACGGCATCGGACGCGAACAGGTGCTCACGCTGACCCTCCCGGCGACCGGCCAGGTCACCGCGGAGGTCATTGTCAGCGCCCGCCTCGTGCGCAAAGGAGTGGGCGGCGCGATGGACGCCATCCGCGACCTGATCCTCGGACCCCGTCCCGACGAACGGTCGCACCCCGTGACGTTCGACATTCCCGCGAGCCCCTCACCTCCCTCGGCACTGCAGCGCTTCCTGGGACTGTTCTGACCATGGCGGTTCCTTCGCCGCGTCTCCATTTGGAGTGCGGAGGCATCACCGATTGCCTCCGCACTCCATAGCCGGTACTTGTCGTTACGGGCGCGCCGCTTCGGTCGCTACGCCTTGTCGCCGCCGAACTCGGCGTCCAATTGGGTCACGAGATCGTCGCGCTTGATGCTCCGCCACGCCTCACGCGCGGCTGTAACGTGAGCGGTTCGCGAGTCTTCATCGGTCGCGAGGCGCACCAACCGGCGGTGCGTATGCCCGATGGAGAAGGGCTTCCGGATTCGTTCGTAGAGAGCCAACGCGGCGTGATACCTCGACATGGCCTCGTCCTGCCTCCCCTCGGCGAATGCGATGTCGCCGAGGCTCCGGATGCAATTCGCTTCCGCCCCACCCGTCGCCTGAATCGACACACCCGTGCCGACGACGACCAGCACCTCACCCCGCGCAAGCTCGTCGCGCAGGTCCTCCACCAGACCCCATGCCGTGGATTATGCACGCCTGCGCGGGCCG
>DASUSN010000200.1:0-110304 GCA_036375075.1 Thermoanaerobaculia bacterium
ATGGCGAGCGCGCGGCTCGCCGACGACGCGTCGCGGCTCGAGGCCGTCAAGGTGATCTTCCGCCAGGACGGTCCGCTGTCGAGCGGCAACCACTACGGCTGCCGCATCGTCCAGGCCGGCGACGGCAACCTGTTCCTCACCATGGGCGACCACTACAGCCAGAAGGACGAGGCGCAGAACCTCGCCAATCACATCGGCAAGGTCGTGCGCATCCGTCCCGACGGCACGGTGCCGCCCGACAATCCGTTCGTGGGCCAGAGCGGCGCGCGGCCGGAGATCTGGAGCGCCGGCCACCGCAACGTGCAGGCGTCGGCGTTCGACGCGCAGGGACGCTTCTGGGTCGTCGATCACGGCGCGAAGGGCGGCGACGAGGTGAACCGGGTCGAGAAGGGGAAGAACTACGGCTGGCCGGTGGTGACGTTCGGCGAGGAGTACTCCGGCTCGCCGATCCCGAATTCGGTCACGACGCGCGCAGGCTTCGTCGATCCGGTCTATTACTGGGATCCGGTCATCGCCCCCTCGGGCGCGCAGTTCTACACCGGCGACGCGTTCCCGGCCTGGCGCGGCAGCCTGTTCGTCGGAGCGCTGAAGGAGCAGCGGCTGGTGCGCCTGAAGATCGAGAACGACCGCGTGACGGGGGAGGAGCACCTCCTCGCCGACCGCGGCCAGCGCATCCGCGACGTGCGCCAGGGGTTCGACGGGCTGCTGTACGTCGTCACGGACGAAGACGACGGGGAGCTCTGGAAGATCGTGCCCAAACGGTGATCCTGATCTCCGTCCCACTCTGTGCCTCTGTGTCTCTGTGGTGAATCCCCACGTGCATCGCTCGAAACCTGGGCGTATTCACCACGGAGACACAGAGACACAGAGTGGGACGGAGGATGTGCGACGATGCGCGCATGGATAGCGCTGCCATCATCGCCATCGGCTCCGAGATGCTCGGGCCGACGCGGGTCGACACGAACTCGCTGAAGATCACCAGCGCGCTGGAGACGTACGGCGTCTCCGTCGCGCGCAAGTCCGTCGTGGGCGACCTGCTCGCGGACCTGGTGGCGGAGATCCGGTACGCGTTCGACCGCGCCGGGCTGCTCGTGATCACCGGCGGCCTCGGGCCGACCGAGGATGATTTGACGCGGGAGGCGCTGGCGGAGGCGTTCGGGCTGACCATGGAGATGGACCAGTCCATCGTCGACTGGATCGAGAAGCGGTTCGCGGAGCGCGGCTGGACGATGCCGGAAGTGAACCGCCGCCAGGGGAACGTCTTCACCGGCCAGACCACGCTGCGCAACCAGCGCGGCACCGCGCCGGGTTTTCACATCGAGACGGGCGGGAAGCACGTGTGGGTGTTCCCCGGCGTGCCGCACGAGCTGGAGTGGATGCTCGCGACGTATTTCACCCCCTGGCTCGCGGAGACCACGGGAGGCCGCCCGCGCATCCGCCGCGTCCTGAAAATCGCCGGGATGACCGAGTCCGCAGTCGAGGAGAAGCTCAAGCCGTACTACGAGCGCCATCCCGGCGAGCTCGTGACGATCCTCGCCTCGGGCGGGCAGATCGAGGTCCACCTCACCTCGGAGGCCCGCGACTTCATCGAGTCACGCGAAGCGGAGCTGCGCGAGCTGTTCGGCCTGCGCCTCTTCGGCGCGGACGACGACACGATGGAGAGCGTCATCGGCGCGCTGCTCCTCGCGCGCGGCGAGACCGTCTCCACCGCCGAGTCCTGCACCGGCGGTCTCCTCGGCTCCCGCATCACCGACGTCCCCGGCAGCTCCGCCTGGTACCTGGGCGGCGCCGTCTGCTACACCGCCGCGGCGAAGATCGACCTCGCCGGCGTCGATCCCGCGCTCATCCGCGAGCACGGCGAAGTGTCCGAGCCCGTGGCGCTCGCGCTGGCGCGCGGCGCCCGGGCGCGTTTCCACACGACCTGGGGCGCCGGCATCACCGGCATCGCCGGCCCCACCGGCGGCACACCGGAGAAGCCCGTCGGCACCGTCCACATCGCCGTCTCCGGCCCGAATGGCGAGCACCACCGCAAACTCTTCTGGCCTGCGCCACGCACGATGGTGAAGTGGTTTTCCACGCAGGCGGCGCTGGATCTGCTCCGGCGGACGATGTTGACCGATACGCATACTTGACCCATATTGTGTGTATGAAGCGCATGAACATCATCGTCGATGAAGATCTTCTGGAGGATGCGCGAAGGTATACCGGCGAGAGAACGTATTCAGGGGCGATCAATAAGGTTCTCGCAGAGTACGTTCGAGTGGACACCCTGCGCCGCGGTATCGCTGAGATGCGCGAATTGCGAGGCGAGGGGATGGTTCCAGGCTACCTGAAGCACATCCGGCCGAACGCGTACCGCACATCCCAACAGGTTGCGGCGAACGAAGTTCGTGCGCCGCGAAAGAAGAGTGCTCGCCGTGGTGCTCGTTGACTCCAGCATCTGGCTGCAGATCGAGCGTGAAGGATACGACCTCGGCGCGCGGGTGCCATATCGGGAGATCGCGACGTGCCCGCCGATCGTACAGGAAGTCCTGCAGGGCTCGGACACGGAGTCGCGCTACCGGCTCAATGAGATGACGCTGAAGGCGACGCTCATGCTGGATGACCCGATGCCACTCGCACGGTTCGAGGAGGCAGCTCAGTTATACCGACGCTGCGCCCAGACGGGATTTCAACTGCGATCGGGTGTCGACTGCCTCATTGCGGTCTGCGCGATGGCGTACGACGTGCCGATCCTCACGCGAGACCGGGACTTTACCCACATCGCCCAAGTGGCGCCGCTACGGCTTTTCTAACCGTTCTCGAGCGCGCGGTCGGATGAGATCACCCCAGATTACGGCGAAGAAATGCGGTCGTCCGGCGCCAGGACAAGATGGCGTCATCCGGCCGATAGTAAGAACGCGTGTACGCCAGAAATCCGTGGTCGGCGCCTTCGTACAGAAAGACTTCCACGGGGGTCCCTTGCTTGCGAAACCAGGACTCCAGCTCGCGGATCCACTCCACTTTGACGTGACGATCGGCGGTCCCGGAGTGAATCTGCACGGGCGCTCGGACGGACGCGATTTCATCAGCCTGCATTCGCGCCGGGTGATACGGCACGACCGCCTTGATGTCGGGATGGCGCGCCGCGTAGAGCATCGCCCTTCGGCCTCCGGAGCAGAAGCCGATGATGCCCATCGCGCCGCGCTTTACATCGGAACGCGCCAGCAGGTACTCAGCGCCGGCACGGATGTCGCGCAGATAGTCGTCCTCGGTGCGGGTCTCGAGCGCTTTGGCCATCTCTTCCGGCGTACGGGCGCTGTCGGGGACCACGTGGAAGATGTTCGGAGCCAGCGCCGTGAACCCGGCGAGGGCGAGCGCCGCGCAGGTATTCGGGATGTACTCCTCGGTGATGCGGTTCCCGGCGATCACGAGTACGGATCGATAGGTGCCTTTCCTTTTGGGTCGTGCGAAGTAGCCGTCGATCGTGTTCCGGCCACTGGAGAACGTAACCGCGCCGTGCGTGATCTTCGGATCGTCGAGAACGCGCGTGGGCGGTGGCGGCTCCTGCCCGACCACCGGGACGCCAAACGCTAACGAAACAATCGCCGCGCCGGTTCCGGCAAGCACTGCCCGCCGTTCAGGACTTTCCAGATCGCAATCGTCGCCCAGGCACATGACCGTTTGACCGTCGAGCTTTGAGAAAGGTTAGCAGGCGGAGGCAGCCCTCGATCTGCTGTCCGGGCCCCGGCGGTGACAGAATGACGGGATGACCACACTCGAATTCTTCAGGCGCCAGTTCCGGAGCGAGCGTCCGAAGTTCCTCGCCGTCCTGCGCGCGATGCCCGAGGGGAAACTCGGATACAGACCGCATGAGGGAAACAGCACGGCGGGGATGATCGCCTGGTTCCTCGTGCTGGAGCTGCGCGCGCTCGTGGACATGGTCAGGACTGGAGAGAGCCACTGGACGCAGCCTCCCGCTCCGGAGTCCCCGGCGGCCATCGCGGAGGAGTATGACCGCTCCGCGGCAGAGATGGAGGGCGCGCTCACGACGCTCACCGAAGAGCAATGGGGCGGCGACGCGCGGATGTACATCGGCGACAGGCTGTTCAAGACGGCGCCGCTCGGTGAGACCATCCTGGATTTCTTCCTCGACGCGGTCCATCACCGCGGCCAGCTCACGACGTACCTGCGGCCGATGGGCGGCAAGGTGCCGTCGATCTACGGCCCGTCGGGCGATTCGGTCTAAAACGAGGCGGGCTACGCCGGGCTTGTTCGCGCGTTGTAGCGCGCGCACGAACCGATCACCCGCCCGCAGTCCGTTCGCGGCAGGAAGCCCGGCGCTCGGTGCCGGCAAATGTGAGGGCCGGGCCCATCAGTGTTGCCGCTCCGCGCCGGTAAATGTGAGGGCCGGGCCCATCAGTATTGCCGCTCCGCGCCGGTAAATGCGAGGGCCGGGTCCATCAGTGTTGCCGCTCGGCGCCGGCAAATGTGAAGGCCGGGCCCATCAGTGTTGCCGCTCGGCGCCGGTAAATGCGAGGGCCGGGTCCATCAGTGTTGCCGCTCGGCGCCGGCAAATGTGAGGGCCGGGTCCCATCAGTGTTACCGCTCGGCGGCGGCAAATGTGAGGGTCGGCCCCATCAGTGTTGCCGCTCGGCGCCGGCAAATGTGAGGGCCGGGTCCATCAGTGTTGCCGCTCGACGGCGGCAAATGTGAGGGTCGGCTCCGTCAGTGTTGCCGCTCGGCGGCGGCGATTGTGAGGGTGGGGTCCATCAGTGTTGCCGTTCCGCGGCGGCAAATGTGAGGGCCGGGTCCATCAGTGTTGCCACTCCGCGGCGGCAATTGAGGGCCGGCTCCATCAATGTTGTCGCCCACGTTCCTGTCATCCCGAGCGTCTAGCGAGGGACCTGGGTGGGTGGGGCATGAAGCTCGTGCCGGTCTCTCCCCCCGCCCAGGTCCCTCGCTAGACGCTCGGGATGACAGGGTGTGCTTCGATCCCTCTGCGTGAGAAATCCAAGGGCAGTAGCACAGAGACGGAGTCGGTCCCAAGGTCGTCCGGTTGGATTACCCGTTCTTGAGCCGCAGCACGTTCGAGATCACGTCGTTGTACAGCACCACCAGCATCAGCGTCGCCAGCACGGCGAATCCGGCCTGCTGGATGCGCTCCTTGACCCGGATGGACAGCTCGCGGCGGGCGATGCCTTCGATGAGGAGGATCATGATGTGGCCGCCGTCGAGGACGGGAATCGGGAGCAGGTTCATGATCCCGAGCTGCAGGGAGATCATGGCCATGAGGCTGAGGAACTCGAGGAAGCCGCGGCGGAGCATCTCGCCGGAGATGCGGGCGATGTTGATCGGGCCGCTGAGCTCCTTGACGCTGCCTTCGGACCGGAACAGGCGGCCGACGGCGGCGAAGGTGAGCTTGAGCATGCGCCAGTTCTCCTGGACGCTGTAGCGCAGCGCCGGGAAGAACGAGAGCTTGAACATCTTCGTCTGCGGGATGACGCCGCGCCAGGTGCTGAGCTCCGGATCGGTGGAAGGCGCGACGCGCACGGACACCTGCTCGGTACCGCGCAGGACCGTCACGGCGATCGGTTTGGTCTTCACCTTGTCCGCGGCTTGCGCGTAGGTCTCCAGCGCGCGCACCGGCTGGCCGTCGACGCTGACGATGCGGTCGCCCGCGCGGATGCCGGCGACGGCGGCGGGGGAGTTGGGCTCGACGCGCCCGACGATCGGCTCGAGGCCGTACTGGATGCCGGCGCGGCCGATCGGCCCGAAGTCGCCGTCTTCACGCTCCGGCGTGAGCGTCGTCGTGCGCTGCGCTCCGTCGCGCTCGTACACCACGCGCAGCGGCGTGCCCGCGTTCATCGACACCAGCAGCCGGATCTCGTCGAAGTCGTCGATGACCTCGTTGTTGATGCGCAGGATGCGGTCGCCGGTCTGCAGGCCCGCTTTCGCCGCCGGCTTGTTCGGCAGGACTTCGCTGATGACCGGCTTGGTGATGATCTCTTCGCGGCCGACCATCGCCAGGATCGCGATGAACGCGATGGCGATGAGCACGTTCATGGCCGGTCCCGCCACCAGGATCAGGAACCGCTGCCACTTCGGCTTGGACAGGAACTCCTCGGGATTCCCGGCCGTGTTCTCCTCCGGGTTGTCCCCCGCCATGCGCACGTAGCCGCCCAGGGGGATCAGCGAGACGCGATAGTCGGTGTCGCCCTTCCGGAAGCCGAAGAGCCGATTCCCGAACCCGAACGAGAAGACCAGCACCTTGACGCGAAACAGCTTCGCGAACATGAAGTGCCCCGCCTCGTGGGCGAAGACGAGGAAGCCGAGGACGATGATGACGGCGAAGAGATTGGTGGCGATATCGTTCATGAGAAATCAGCGCCTGACTGCAACATCGATTCCCCGCGCTTCGTTCCGGGCCCAGGCGTCCCAGTGCAGTGCGTCCTCGACGGAGGAGATTGCGCTGACGTCCGCCGAGTGCCGGTCGAGCACGCGTCTGACGATGTCTACGATTGCCGTGAACGGAAGTTCTCCGGCCAGGAAGCGCTCCACGGCGATCTCGTTCGCCGCGTTCAGCACGGCGGGCATCGAGGCGCCCTGCCGGCAGGCTTCATAGGCGAGCTCGACGGCGGGGAACCGGTGCACGTCGACCGGGAAGAAATCCAGGGTGCGGATCCGCGCCAGATCGAGCCTGGCGAACGGGGCCGCAACGCGCTCGGGGTAGAGCAGCGCGTACTGGATCGGGAACTTCATGTCCGTCGTCGAGAGCTGGGCGATGATCGACCCGTCCACGTACTCGACCATCGAGTGCACGATCGACTGCGGGTGGATGACGATGTCGATCTGGTCCACCGGCATCGCGAACAGGTGATGGGCCTCGATGACCTCCAGCCCCTTGTTCATCATCGTCGCGGAGTCGATGGAGATCTTGTTGCCCATCCGCCACGTGGGGTGGGCGAGGGCCGCCTCGATGGTGATGTCGTCGAACGTCGCCAGGTCGCGGTGCAGGAACGGGCCGCCGGAGGCCGTGAGGATGATCCGCTGCACTTCCGGGTGCGTCCCGCAGCGGATGGCCTGGTGCACGGCGTTGTGCTCGGAGTCGACGGGAAGGATCTCGCCGCCATGCTCGGCCGCGGCGCGGGTCATGACGTCGCCCGCCGCGACCAGCACTTCCTTGTTGGCGATCCCGACGCGCTTCCCTTGCCGCAGCGCCGCGTAGACCGCGGGGATCCCGGCCGCGCCGACGATCGCCGCGATGACCGCGTCGCACGAGGGCATCGTCGCCACCGCGCACGCACCCTCGATCCCCGGGATCACCTTGACGCCGGGGAAAAGCGACCGCAGATGCGCCGCGTCGGTCTCGCTGCGCACCGAGACCAGCTCCGGGCGGTAGCGCTCGATCTGCTCCGCGAGCAGCTCCACGTTGCCGCCGGCCGCGAGGCCCACGACGCGCAGTTCTTCAGGGAAAGAGTCGACGACCGCCAGCGTGCTGCGGCCGACGGAGCCGGTACTGCCGAGGATCGAAATGTGACGTGTCATTGAGTCCTGGGTCCTGGGTCCTCAGTCCTGAGCGATCGGGGGGACTCAGGACTCAGGACTGAGCACTCAGGACTTTATCCCGACATGATGTTCAGACTGCGGAATCCGTGCACGATCAGGCTCCAGTAGCAGTACAGGATCGGCGCCGTGAAGAGGATCGAGTCGAAGCGGTCCAGGAAGCCGCCGTGGCCGGGGAGGAGCGTGCCGGAGTCCTTCACCGCCGCGGAGCGCTTCCACATCGACTCCGCCAGGTCGCCGACGACGCCGGCGAATGAGAGGATCACCCCGGCGATGATCGCGTGGAGCAGCGGGAACTTCGGAAAGAACGTGAAATGGATGACGATCGCCGTGATGATCGAGACCAGGGTGCCGCCGAGCATCCCTTCCACCGTCTTCTTCGGGCTGATCACCGGCGAGAGCTTGTGCTTCCCGAGGGCCTTGCCGAAGTAGTAGGCGCCCGAGTCGCCGAGCCAGACCACCAGCAGCAGGAAAAAGATCAGCTTCCACCCTTCGGGGAAGTCGTGGCGCAGGCGGATCAGCGAGCCGCTGAGGAGTCCGACGTACGTCGTGGCCAGCACGGCCACCGCGCTCGACGGCAGCGAGTCCTCGATCGTCCGCGGGCTGGTGAACACGTACGTCGCCGGGATCACCAGCAGCGCCGCGAACATCCCCAGCTCGACCGAGATGTCCTCGAACACGAACCCGGCCATGATGATCAGCATCACCACGATGCAGAGCACGGGCGCGATGTGGTAGCCCTTGGCCTTGCCGAGGTTGATGAACTCGAGCATGGCCAGCACGGCCACCGCCGCGATCACGCCGTTGAAGACGTACTCGTGGCTCCAGCCGATGATCCAGATCACGAACGGCGCGAGCGCGAAGGCGGTGATCTCGCGAGCGAAGCGCATCAGGACGAGGCCGCCGAGTCGTCCGCCTCGACGAACATCTCCGAGTCCGGCGGCTCGACTCCTCCATACCGTCTTTCGCGCGACTGGAAGTCGACGATCGCTTCGAACAGGTGCCGGCGGCGGAAGTCCGGCCACAGCACCTTGGTCACGTGGATCTCCGCGTAGGCGATCTGCCAGAGCAGGAAGTTCGACACCCGCAGCTCGCCGCTCGTGCGGATCAGCAGGTCGGGATCGTCCACGTTGGCCGTGTAGAGGTGGTCCGCGAAGAACGCCTCGTCGATGACGGCGTCCGTCATCTCCTTCTCGCGCAGGGTGGTCACGATGCGGTTGACCGTGTCCACGATCTCCGCCCGCCCGCCGTAGTTCAGCGCGATCTGGAAGAGCAGCCCGGTGTTCTGCGCCGTCTTGTCCTGCGCGTAGCGGAGCTCCCGCTGGACGCTCGGATCGAGCCCGTCCACCCGGCCGATGGGCGTGAAGCGGATGTTGTTCTCCATCAGCGTCTGCAGCTCCTTCCGGAGGTACTCCTTGAGGAGCATCATCAGCGTCGCCACTTCATAGCGCGGGCGCTTCCAGTTCTCGACCGAGAACGCGTACAGCGTGATCACCCCCAGCTCCAGCCGGGCGGCGGTCTCGACGATCTCGCGGACGGAGGCGATGCCGGCGCGGTGGCCTTCGACGCGCGGCAGACTGCGCGCCCGGGCCCAGCGGCCGTTGCCGTCCATGATCACGGCGATGTGCCGCGGGAGCCGTTTGAGGTCGATCTTGTCGAGGAGCGTTTCCTCGATCGAGCCGGGCTCGCAGAGCTTGCGAACGTCGATCATTTTGCGCGGGACGGGATGTTAGTACCGGATCTCCCGCAACACCAGCCCCCTGGCCGGAGCCGTCCAGCGCGCCTCGTGCCACATGGCCTCGGGCGGCAGCTTCCCGCGTCCGATCTCGATCAGCGACCCGGCGATGCGCCGGACCATGTAGCGGAGGAAGCCGTCGGCCGTGACCGGGATGTGGATCGCTGGGCCCTCGCGCCTCACCGCGATCGCCTCGATCGTCCGCACCGTCGACGCCACCTCGGGGTCTGCTACGGTGAAGACGGCGAAGTCATGCGTGCCCACGAGCTGCTGCGCGGCCTCGTGCATGGCCCGTTCGTCGAGCTTCTTCGCCACGTGCGCGTGCGTCTCGGCCGCGAAGACGTCCGCGACCTCCGCGTTCCAGATGCGGTATTCGTAGGTCTTCGCCTTCGCCGAGAACCGCGCGTGGAAGTCGTCCGCCACCGCCTCGGCCCGCGTCACGCGGACGTCCGCCGGCAGGAGCTGATTGACGCCCAGGACCAGGCCGCGCGGCGGGATGTCGAACGGCGCGTCGAAGTGCGCCTGCTGCGCGGCGGCATGCACCCCCGCGTCCGTCCGTCCCGCGCCATGGATGCGCACCGGCTGCGCGAAGATCCTGGCCAGGGCTTCCTCGAGGACGGTTTGAACCGCTACGGCGTTGGCCTGCGCCTGCCAGCCGCCGTAGCGCGTGCCGAGGTACTGGATGGTGAGGAGAAAGCGCATATGCCGGGCGTGGCTTCAGCCCGCCTCCCCCGGGGGCGGGGGGGCTGAAGCCACGCCCTACATTTTCCACGTGAGGCGGGCCGAGGCCCGCCCTACGTTACCGCATGTCCTGCGCGATCACCTGGTCGCGGGCGAAGCCGCTGGTGTTGTCCACCTGGTCGACCACTCCGACCGAGATCCGGTTCAGGCCGCGCTCCATCAGCAGCTCCAGCGTGTACGTGTAGAACTTGCCGCTCAACTGCTTGAACTGCGCCGCGGGCACGCGCACCTGATGCGACTTCCGCGCGACCTCGGACATGTCGTTGTTCTTGTCCGCCACGACGACGTAGACGTCGAAGCCGCCCACGTACTCCGCCTCTCCCTGCGGGATCAGCTCGAGCGAGTGCATGGGGATCTGGATGTCGACCGGCACGTGGTAGTACCCGTCCTCGGTCGGCAGCGGCGTCCCGACGCGGGTCAGGATGCCGAGGTCGTTGTCCTTCATGCGATAGAGCAGGTTGGCGACGACCTTGTCGTTCATCTCCGCGTACATCGACTTCTCGACGAACGTCTGCCGGTTGCGGACGCGGTAGTCGCGGTTCTTCACCTTCACCGTCAGATAGCGCTGCCGGTCGACGCGCTCCGTGCCGGCGCGATAGCCGAGGGAGTAATAGGAGTCGAGGTCCGACTGAATGCGGTCGAAGGCCAGCTTGAAGTTGTTCGTCTGTACCGAGGCCACGCCGCCGGTCATGTCGGCCATGAGCTGCATCGACTCGGTGGTGTTCGAGGCCGCGGCCTGCGACACCGACGCCGAGATCGGCGCCGCGTGCTCGGCGGACATCTCCGTGCCGCCCGTCAGACCGGCCGCGTGCACGGTGTACATGGTGATGCCGTTCGCGTTCGCGGTCTTGGCGACCGACTGGATCAGGTTCGTGCCGTCGAAGGTCATGCCCTCGAGCATCGTCGAGCCGACGTTCGACCACCCCTTCTCGCGGCCCACGTCCTCGATGAAGTAGAACATCTCGCGGCCGGGCTGCATCGGGAAGCCTTCGCTGGTCAGGACCAGGATCTTCTTCCCTTCGACGCCGGCCAGCGTGGACATGAGCGCGTTGATCGAGGCGACGCTCTGCCGCAGGTCGTGCTCGATGGAGGAGGCGTAGGAGCGGGCGGTGGCGACGGCGTCGTTGTACGACGACGCCTCGCGGATGCGGTCCTCGGTCGACTTGCGCTCGCTGCGGTTGGCGATGCCGAGGCCGGACTCCTTCTGCAGTGAGTCCAGCATGGAGAGGATCTGACCGCTGTCCCGCGTGAACGGCACGCGGACCTTCATGCTCCGGTTGTACGTGGCGATCATGGCCTCGTCGCCGGGACGCATGACCTCGGTCACGAAGTCCTTCATCTGCTGGAAGACGCGGTTGCGGTTGAAGGGGGAGAGGGAGAGGTTATCGACGTAGAAGAGGATCCGCCGCTTCATGGCCTCGGGGATCTCTTTCTTGGCCGGCTCGGCCGCCGCCGGCTCGGGGACGGGCGCTTCGCCGATGACGTTCTTGGCGACGCTGCCCTGGACCTCGTAGAAGTTCGTGATCGGCTTCTGAACGCCGTTCTCGAAGATGGTGAAGTCGTCCGCGGTGAGGTTGGGGATGGGGTTGCCCTTCTTGTCCGTGACGATCACGTCGACGTTGATGATGCGGACGTCGATGCTCTCGACCAGCCTCTGGTTCTCAGGTTCCTGGTTCCTGTTCTGCGCGGACAGGGGCAGGGCCAGGGCCGCTGCCATGATGAGTGCGAGGGTGCGTTTCAACCTTTGACCTCCGGAGAGTCTTCAAGTCGCCGGGTCGTCGAGTCTTCAAGGCTGGAAGACTCGGCGGCTCGACGACTCCGTCTTTCAGACGAATCGGCCCGATCGGACGTTACGCGCGCCAGGGCATGGCCCGCGCCGTGCGAGAATACAGGACCGTCGGAGGCAAACCGGGCTGCCGGGGGAAAACTTCCGGAGGGGATTTGAAGCAGGAACCGTTGAGCTTTTCCAAGATGGCCGGGGGCGGGAATGACTTCGTGGTCATCGACAACCGGGTCACGAAGATCGCCGACGCGGGCGAGCTGACGCGCCGGATCTGTACCCGCGGGCTCTCGGTCGGCGCCGACGGGCTCATCCTCATCGAGCACTCGGCCCGGGCCACCTTCCGGATGCGCTACTACAACTCCGACGGCGGCCTGGCGACGTTCTGCGGCAACGGGACGCGCTGTGCGGCCCGGTTCGCGTTCCTGAACGTCATCGCCGGCCGGAAGATGACCATCGAGACGGACGCGGGGATCGTGGGGGCGGAGATCGGGGAGGGCGGGCAGGTCACGCTGGCGCTGCCGGCGCCGCATTCGTTCCGCGCCCAGCGGCCGCTGGCCATCGGCGAGCAGACG
Organism: Thermoanaerobaculia bacterium; assembly: GCA_036375075.1. GTDB lineage: Bacteria > Acidobacteriota > Thermoanaerobaculia > Gp7-AA8 > Gp7-AA8 > QHVT01. Next base: position 12,377 of record DASUSN010000200.1, read on the forward strand.
GTGCGGGGCAGCTCGATCATGGTCGGCGTGCCGCATTACGTCGTGTTCCTCCGCGAGAATCTGTGGGCCCAGGACATCACGCGCCTCGGCACCGCGATCCGGCGGCATCCCGACCTGGTGCCGGACGGCGGCGCGAACGCGAACTTCGTGGTCGTGCGCGACGAGCACGCCATCGAGGTGCGGACCTACGAGCGGGGCGTCGAGAACGAGACCTACGCCTGCGGCTCGGGCGTCGTGGCCTCGGCCGTGACGAGCGCGATGTTCGGCAAGGTGACGTCGCCGGTCTCGGTGCTGACGCGGAGCGGCATCACCCTGGAGGTGTCGTTCACCATCCGGGACGGCTACGCGGACGACGTCCGGCTCAAGGGTGACGCGCGGCTGATTTATCGCGCTACCATCACCCCCGAGACGCTCGAAGGGTTCGATCCGGAGTTCGTCCGGGATCCTGCCGCGGGCGTCACGGTCGCCTGAATTGGAGAACCTTCGCTGGATTGCCGCCGCGGCGCTCTCGGCGTACGCCTGCTCTCTCGCCGTCCATCACACGACGCCGATCGACCTCGCCCTGCCGTTCCTCGCCATCGCCGTGACGCTGCTCGCGTGGCTTTCGTACTCCGAGGTCCTGCTGGGCGTGCCGGTGCTGGTGGTGGCGGAGATCGCGGTGCCGGACGAGCGTCTGCGGTTGCTGGTGTTCGGGGCGGTGGGGGCCACCGGCGTGGCCATCGCCGTCAATGTCGGGCGTGGCTTCAGCCCGCCCCCCCCGGGGGAGGGCGGGCTGAAGCCACGCCCTACATTGGACGGCGCTCCGATCGTCGCGCTCATCGCCCTCCTGCTCCTCCGCTGGATCCCCCTTGGGCACGTCCGGTACGGCCGCGAGCTCCTGCTCCTCGCCATCGCCGCCGCCATCGTCTTCGTCCTCGGACGTACCCCGTTTGCCGTCACCGTCGCCGTGGTCGTGTCGCTCGTCACGACGGCCGTCCCTCTGCGCACGCTCGCGTTTCCGCTGGCCGTGCTCCTCATCGCCGCGGCCGCGCGCACGTTCGGGATGCCCGCGCTGCGGCTGGTCTGGCCGTCGACGGTCGTCCTCGCGTTCGTGATGCTGTTTTTCCCCTGGAGCGGCATCGTCGCCCGCGCGTTTCCCTACTTCCTGCAGCGGGCGGCGCCGGAGAAGCCGCGCACGCTCGTCCGGCAGGCGCTTGCGCCGCGGCAGGGCGAGACCTATTGGGTGCCGGAAGGGGCGACGCATCTCATCGTCTCGGGCGCCAACGTCGCGCACCTCCGCCGCGGCGCAATTCTCGGCCGCATGGAGCCGGGCGCGGTCGACATCCGCATCGGTGATGTCGCCGACTGGGGCTACGCGCGGCGGGAGGCGTGGCACAAGGCGCACAACCCGCTGCCGCGCGACGCGGCCGGAGAGGTCCGCGACTACGGTTACGAAGCCTGGATCGACGGTGCCGGACGCATTCCGCTGCCCCGCGGCGCGCGCCTGATCCGCGTCACCGCCGACGGCGCGCTCCCCCCGCACGTGTCGCTGCAGGTCGAAGGGTTCGAGTGATCGCCGCAACCGTCCTCGCCCTGCTCGTGCTGCCGCTCCTGGTGCTGCGCGGCCGGACGCTGCTCCGCTACTGCGGCGTGGACGCCGCGACCTGGCTCTTTGCCTGGATCCTCTGGCGGCGGCTGCCCGGCTTCGACCCGAGACTGGCCTTCGCCGCCCTCGCGGTGCTCAAGCTCGCGACGTTCGCCCTGTTCCTTGCGGCGGGCGCGCAGGTGCGCTGGTCCGCGAACCGCGCCGCGCTCGTCGCGGCGATCGTCTATGCGCTCGCCATCCCGGCCATGCTCGGCCGGCCGATCGACGGCGACGAGCCGTTCTATCTGCTGGTGACGGACTCCGTGACCCGCGACTTCGACCTCGACCTCGCGAACCAGTACCGCGCGCGCGTCGCGGCGCAGTGGGAGCGCGGCGACGTCGTCCCCCAGTTCGGCGATCCGGTCGGGAAGCGCGGCGAGCAGTACTCGCGGCACGAGCCGTTCCTCTCGCTGCTGATGATCCCCGGCTACACGCTTGCCGGGCTGCACGGCGCCATCGCCACGATCGCGCTCTTCGGCGTGCTCCTGGTGCGCTCGACCGTGCGCTGGATGGAGGACGAAGGGATCGGCGAGACGGCCATCCGCGGCGTCTTCCCGTTCTTCGCCCTCGCGCCGCCGATGCTCTTCTACGCGACGCGGATCTGGCCCGAGGTGCCGGCCGCGTTCTTCTTCGTGGAGGCGCTGCGAGGCGTGCGCGAGCAGCGCGCCAAGCGCTGGATGCCCGCCCTCCTCGGCATGGTGCTGCTCAAGCTGCGGTTCGTGCTGGTTGCGGCAGGCGTGGTCGCGGCGGCGAGGAAGAAGCGCGCCCTGGCGATCCTCGCCGTGCCGCTGCTCGTCGTCTGGTTCGCCACTGGCGATCCGTTGAACGTCCACACCTGGCGCGAGCTGGTCCCGATGAATCCGATGAACTATCTCGTCGGCCTCTGCGGCCTGCTCGTCGACGGGATGAGCGGTCTGCTGTTCCAGGCGCCGTTCTATCTGTTCGCAATCGTCGCGCTGCTGAATTGGAAGACCGCGCCGCGCGGCTTTCGCACGGGCATCCTCGCGTCGCTGCTGTATGTCTTCTATCTGATCCCGCGGGGAGAGTGGTTCGGCGGCTGGGCCCCGCCGCTGCGCTACCTGGTCTTTTTGATGCCCGTCCTCGCCCTCGGCATCGCCGCGGTCTGGGAGAAGGTGCCGCGCGGGACGCTGGCGATGGCCGCTGCCTGGACCGCCGGGCTGGTGACTCACGGCCTCGCGTACCCGTGGCGCCTGTTCCACGAATTCACGGGCGAGAACGCCGCCGGCGAGTGGCTCTCCAGCCACTACCACACCGATTTCTCGCGGCTCTTCCCCAGCTTCATCCGCCTGAACGACGCGGCGTGGTGGGGGCTGCTCGCGCTGCTGCTGTTCGTCATTCGCGCAAAACGCGAGGTCATCGTGGCCAGCGCGCTGGGGCTGGCGGTCGCGTTCCACGTCGCCCGGCAGCCCGGCCGCATCGTCCACTTCGAAGACGCTCACGTTACTCATGATGGCGGCAGGTTGTACCCCGAGCCCTTCACCGTCATGCGCACGGCCTACACGGGCGGCTGGGTCCTCGAAGCAAGCCACTCCGCGACGTTTCTGGCCAGGCAGGGCACGCACACCCTCCACTTCATCACCGGCCTCGGCGCCACGTTCGAGCTCGCGGGCAACGCCTACTCCGTCCCGGCCGGCGAGCGCTATCAGACCATCGCGGTCCGGATTCCGCAGACCGGCCCCACCACGTTCAGGGTGCTCAGCGGCGCCATCAACGTCGACCGCCTGGAGGCGCGATGATCGACGTCATCGTCCTGGACCTCGACGGCGGCCCGATGCTCGACGAGTGCCTCGCCTCGATCCGCGCGCAGACCGTCGAGCCTTCCCGCGTGATCGTCTTCGACAACGGCTCGAAGACGCCCACGAAGAATGCCACCGCGCGCAGCGAGACCAACCTCGGTTTCGCCGGAGGCGCCAACGCCGCGCTGCGCCTGTCGACGGCCCCGTACGTCGCCCTTGTCAACAACGACGTCGTCCTCGATCCCGACTGGCTGGCCTGGGTCCGCGACGCACTCGATCGCGACCCGCAGCTCGCTGCCGTCCAGACCATCATCCGCCGCCCGGACGGCACGATCGACGGCGCCGGCATCGACATCGGCAACGGTACTTTCCGGCAAATCGGCCACGGCAAGGCCGTTGGCGCGCCGCTGTCGGTGGCCTGGGGCGTCTCTGCCACGGCCACTCTTTATCGCCGCACCGCCCTCGGCGGCCGCATGTTCGAAGAACGCCTCTTCGCGTATTACGAGGACGTCGAGCTCTGCGCGCGCCTGCGCAAGGACGGCTGGCGCGTCGCCGTGCTGCCGGTAGTGAAGGCCACCCATCGCGGGTCGGCGTCCGCGCATGTTTTGCGGGGAGACGCGCTGAGGCTCCGTACCCGCAACCGATACCTCGTCGCGCGCATGCACCCCGGCACCGGCCGCATCCTGTCCCTCCTGTGGGAAGACGCGAAGCTCCTCCTGAAGGGACGGTCGTCGGTCCGCGGGATCGTGCAGGGGCTCACCGAAGGATGAAGGATGAATATGATCGCTCCCGCGGCATGCGCGATTCATCCTTCATCCTTCATCCGCCGTCCTTCTCCGTGGTCGTCCACACGCCCGACGTCGTTGGCGATCGCATGGCCGGTCCGGGGATTCGCGCGTGGCACATCGCCCGCGAGCTGGCGAAGCATTTCGACACGACCCTGATCGCCAAGGCCGAGGGCGTCGCCCGCGGTGGAGTCACCTTCATCGAGCACGGCACCGACGCCGCCCGGGCCGCGATGCGCGATGCGAAGGTCCTCATCGGACAGCCCGCCCGCGCGTTCCGCAAGCGCCGCCCGGGGCAGCGCATCGTCTACGACCTCTTCGACCCCACCGTCCTCGAGCTCCGCGAGCTGTACGGCAACCTGCCCTCGCTGCGCCAGCGCGTCCATCTCGCCGCCGAATGGTGGCGGCTGTCCGAGGCGCTGATGCGGGCGGACCTGCTCGTGTGCGCGGCGCCCCGGCAGCGCCACTTCTACGAGAGCCTCCAGAGCGGCAGCGCGCCCTGGATCGAAGTCCCCTTCGGGATCGACCCCGCGGACGCGAAGTCGTGCCCCAAGCCACAGGACAACATCGTCGTCTGGGGCGGCGGCGTGTGGGAGTGGCTCGATCCCGCGACGGCCGTCGACGCGATCGTGCGGCTCAACCGCGACGGCGTCCGCGCCAAGCTCCTCTTCCTCGGCCGGGCCCGCCCGAACGTCGATCTCGTCGACCGCCGCCGCGACGACCGCTTCGATGCCCTGCTGAAACGCGGCGGTCCGGATGTGGCCGCCAACGACCAGTGGATTCCCTACGACGAGCGGCTCTCGTGGCTGCGCTCCGGGAAAATCGCTATCATGCTCCATCGTCGTACGGCGGAAGCCGACTACTCGATCCGTACGCGCCTCTTTGACGCCATTGCTGCCGGTATCCCCGTCGTGGCCACGAGAGGAGGCTTCGCGGCGGAGCTGGTCGAGCAGGAAGGACTCGGCATCGTCGTTTCGCCCGGGGATGTCGCTGCGGTGGCCGAGGCCATCCGCAGGCTGCTGATGGACGACGAAACCTATTCCACTTGCGTAGAGAATCTCGAGCGGATCCGGCCGCGTTTCGCGTGGGAAGTCGTGACACGCCCGCTGGTCGGCGCAATCATGCAATGGCAGACCTAATGTACGACGTCGAGCACGCCCCGGTAGTGCACACCCGCGCCCGCGCGCTCGACCTCTCCATCCTCATCGTCACCTGGAACAGCGAGCGCTGGATCGACCGCTGCCTGCGCTCGATCCCCGCCGCGTGCGAGGGCCTCGACTACGAGGTCGTCGTCCACGACAACGCCTCCACCGACCACACCCTCGACCACCTCGGCCAGGCCAGCGTGCTCCGCTCGACCAGGAACGAGGGCTTCGCCGCCGGGACCAACCGCGCGTTCGCCGCGTCGACGGGCCGCTACGTCTTCCTGCTGAACCCCGACTGCGAGCTCGCGCCGCGCACCCTCACGCGGCTCTTCGAGTTCCTCGAGGCCCATCCGCACATCGCCGCCGCGGTGCCGCTGCTGATCGATCACAGCGGCGACTCCCAGCGCGAGTTCCAGCTCCGCCGTCTCCCCACCCTCGGCACGTTCGCGGCCGAGCTCCTGCTGCTGAACCGCCTCTTCCCCCGCAACCCGGCCACGGCCAGCTATCGCTACCACGATCTCGATCTGACCGAGCCGCGCAAGATCGAGCAGCCCGCGGCCGCGGCCCTGCTGCTGCGCCGGGAGGTGGTCGAGGAGATCGGCCCCATGGACGAGCAGTTCGCGCCGGCCTGGTTCGAGGACGTCGACTATTGCCGCCGCCTGGCCGAGCACAGGAAGGAGATGTGGGTCGTCCCGGGCGCGGAGGTCGTGCACTTCGGCGGCGCGAGCCTCGAGCACATCCGCTTCGCCGGCTTCGTCGACGTCTGGAACCGCAACATGTGGCGCTACGCGCGCAAGTGGATGCGGCCCGGGCAGGCCGAGGCGCTGCGGTGGGGGATCGTGTTCGGGATGATGCTGCGCGTGGGGTCGTGCTTCTTCGGCCTCTGCCCGCGCGGCATCGGGCGGCGGGAAGCCATCCAGGCGTACGCGCGGGTGATGAAGCGAGCGTTCAATCGATGGGACAGCCCGTCCTGAGCGTGCCGAAGAGAATCACGATCGTCCTCGTGACCTGGAACAGCGCGCCGTACCTGGGCCGCTGTCTCGAAGGGATCCTCCAGCAGACGTACCGCGATCGCGAGCTGATCGTCGTCGACAACGCCTCGACCGATCCGTCCGCGGCCATCGCCGAGCCGCACGCGGCGCGGGTGATCCGCAACGAGAGCAACCGCGGCTTCAGCGCGGCGGTGAACCAGGCCCTGGAGGTGGCGAGCGGAGACTTCCTGCTCGTCGTCAATCCGGACTGCTACCTCGAGCCGGAGTACGCGGAGCGGCTGGTGGAAGTCTTCGAGTCTTCGAGTCGACAAGTCGCCGAGGACGACTCGACGACCGGACCACTCGACGACTCGACGACCGGACCACTCGACGACTCGGCGACTCGACGACTCGACGACTCGACTCGGATCGGCTCCGCGACCGGCCTGCTGATCCGCGCGCGCGGCTGGGATATCGAGCCGACGAACGTGATCGACTCGATGGGCATCCGCATGACCCGTACGGGGAGGCACCTCGATCTGCACCAGGGCACTCCCGCCAACCGCCAGCCGGCAACCGCCAGCCGCTTCGAGGTTTTCGGCGTGAGCGGCGCGGCGGCGATGTACCGCGTGGCGTTCCTGCGCGACGTCGCCATCGACGGCGAGGCGCTCGACGAGGACTTCTTCGCCTACCGCGAGGACGCCGATCTCGCGTGGCGCGGCCAGTTGCGCGGCTGGCGCGCGGTCTGCGAGCCGCGCGCGGTCGCGTATCACGTGCGGCGGGTGACGCCGGAGGCGCGGCGGAAGCTGCCGGCGGACGTGAACCTGCACTCGGTGAAGAACCGCTTCCTGCTGCGCCTCAAGAACGAAGGCGCGTATCTCGCCCTGCGCAACGCGCCGTTCGAGCTGGCGCGCGACCTGGTCGTGATCCTCGCGGCGCTGACGGTCGAGCGCTCGTCGCTGCCGGCGTTCGGATGGCTGTGGCGGAACCGCGGGCGCGTGCTGGCCAGGCGTCGCGCGATCCAGTCGCGGCGCACGGTCCCCGACCGCGAGCTCGCAAAATGGTTCCGATGAAGATCGCCATCCTCGGCACCCGCGGCGTCCCCCCGAACTACGGCGGCTTCGAGACGTTCGCGGCGGAATTGTCCGTGCGGCTGGTGGGGCGGGGGCATGAGGTGAGTGTGTATTGCAGGGAAGTCGACGAGTCTTCGAGTCTTCGAGTCGACGAGGAGAAGCCTCTCGGCGGCTCGACGACTCGACGACTCGACGACTGGCGTGGCGTTCACCGCATCGTCCTCCCCGCCGCGAAGCACAAGTACTTCGAGACCGTCTCCCACGCTTTCCTCTCCGCGCTCGATGCGATGCGCCGCGACTTCGACGCGGTGCTGGTCTGCAACGCCGCGAACGCGTTCGTCCTGCCGCTGCTGCGGGCCGCGCGCATCCCCGTCGCGATCAACGTCGACGGGATCGAGCGCAAGCGCCGCAAGTGGAACGTCTTCGGCCGCGCGGTGTACTCGATCGGGGAGACGTTCTCCGTCGGGTTCGCGAACCGCGTCGTCGCGGACGCCGAGGTGATCGCGGAGTACTACCGAACGAACTATGCGTTCGGGCCGGTGGTCATCCCGTACGGGTCGGAGTTCCCCGTCGAAGAAGACTCGGACGTCCTGCAGCGGCTTGGTCTCGAGCCGCGGAGCTATGTCCTCTACGTGAGCCGCTTCGAGCCGGAGAACAATCCGCTGGAGGTGATGCAGGCGTACGATCTCGACATCCCCCTGGTCATGGTGGGAAAGGGGCTGTATGCGAAGGACCTCGTCGCCCGGATGCACGAACGGCAGCGCGGCAACATCCTCCTCCCCGGCGCCCTCTACGGCCTCGACTACCGCACCCTCCAGCGCAACGCGCTCCTCTACATCCAGGCCACGGAGGTCGGGGGGACCCACCCGGCCATGATCGAGGCCATGGCGTCCGGCGGGGCCGTCCTGGCCCACGACACGCCGGAGAACCGGGAAGTCGGCGGCGACGCCGTAGGTTATTTCGCCCTGAGACCGGCGGAGACGCTTTCCGGCACGCTTCGGGAATGGCTCTCTAACCCGTTGCTGCGAGAGGACTTCCGGGCGCGGGCGCGGAAACGCGCCGCGGAGCGGTACTCCTGGGAGCGGGTGGCTGACGCGTACGAGGATCTTTTTCGCAACTTCCTCTAGACGTTCGGCTTGCGCGCCCCGTAATACGTTCGGTAAAAGATAGCTCCGTATGCTGAAGCAGAAAGCGACCGTGATTGCGAGGATCGTCTACGGAGTCGACCTCGCGTTGACGTCCATCGCTTTCTTCACGGCGTTCTTCCTGCGCGATCTCGTCCTGCCGGCGCTCGACCCCGAGCATTTTCCGACCGGCCTCTTTCCCCTCGCGGACTACCTGAAGATCTACCCGCTGGTCCTGATCATCTGGTCGGTCCTGCTCTTCACCTACGACAGCTACCACTCCCACCGCACCATCCCCCTGACCCGCGAGGCGCTGACGACCATCCGCGTGGTCGTCGTGGGCACGGTCATCCTGGCCACGCTCGCGTTCCTCCTCCCGCTCCGCCAGCTCTCGCGCACGTGGTTCATGCTCTTCGCGGCGCTGTCGGCGGTGCTGCTGGTCGCGGAGAAGATCCTCGTGCGCATCATGGCGCGCTGGGTGCGGTCCAAGGGACTCAACTACCGGACCCTGCTCATCGTCGGCACCGGCCGCCGGGCCACGGACATCGCCCGGATGATCGCCGGCCACCAGTACTGGGGCTACAAGATCCTCGGCTTCGTCAGCGACGGCCACCGCCTCTCGAACGGCTGGGCGCGCTACCGCGTCTTCGGCGAGGTCCCCGACCTCAAGCGCATCCTCGAGAACCGCGAGATCGCCGAGCCGATCGACGAGATCGTCTTCGCCGTCACCCGCAAGAAGCTCGACGAGATGAAGCAGATCTTCCTCATGTGCGAGGAGCTCGGCATCCGCACGCGCGTGGCGATGAACTTCATCCAGAACCGCGTGGCCCGGCTGGAGATCGAGGAGCTCGAGGGCGTGCCGTTCCTCACGTTCACGACCACGCCGTCGAACGAGGCCCACCTGGCCTTCAAGCGCGCCCTCGACGTCGCCATCTCCCTGATCATCCTCGGCCTCGGCCTGCCGATCATCGCCATCGCGGCCGTAGCCATCAAGCTGACGTCGCCCGGCTCGGTCTTCTTCAAGCAGACGCGCATGGGCCTCAACGGCCGCATGTTCACGCTGTACAAGTTCCGCTCGATGATCGAGGACGCGCACGCGCGCCGCGAGGAAGTGGCGCACCTGAACGAGATGAACGGCCCCGCGTTCAAGGCCAAGGACGACCCGCGGGTCACGCCCGTGGGCCGCTGGCTGCGGCGCTTCTCGCTGGACGAGATCCCGCAGTTCTGGAATGTGCTCAAGGGCGACATGAGCCTCGTCGGCCCCCGTCCTCCCATCCCGGAGGAGGTGGCGTCCTACCACCGCTGGCACCGCCGCCGGCTGTCGATGAAGCCGGGCCTGACCTGCCTCTGGCAGGTCAGCGGCCGCAACCAGATCCAGGACTTCGACCACTGGATGAAGCTCGACCTGCAGTACATCGACAACTGGTCCCCGTCTCTCGACCTGAAGATCCTGCTGCGGACCATCCCGGCCGTGCTGTCGGGCAAAGGCGCGTCGTAGCTCTCTGGAGTGCCGAGGCGATCGATTGCCTCCGCACTCCAAAGTGGTAACGTCCTCGGCCATGAAGCTGGATCCGAACACGCGCGAGTTCCGTGAAGCCGCCCACCAAGCCGTCGACTGGATCGCCGATTACTTCGACAACATCGACTCCTATCCTGTCCTCTCTCGCGCGCAGCCCGGCGACATCGAGAAGCAGTTCGCCCGCACGGCCCCCGAGGGGGGCAAGGACTACGACGCCCTCCTGGCCGAGTTCCGCGAGAAGATCCTCCCCGGCGTCACTCACTGGAACCACCCCTCCTTCTTCGCCTACTTCAGCGTGACGGGCTCCCAGGCCGGCATCCTCGGCGAGATCCTCAGCGCGGCGCTGAACGTCAACGGCATGCTCTGGAAGACGTCCCCGTCGCTCACGGAGTTGGAGACCCTCGCCCTCCGCTGGCTTCGCGACGCCCTCGGCCTGCCGTCCAACCTCTTCGGCATCATCAACGACACCGCGTCCGTGAACGTCTTCCTGGCCCTCGCCGCCGCGCGCGAGGCCACGGGGCTGAACATCCGCGGCGAAGGCATGACCGGGCGCGACCTCCCGCCGCTCCGGCTCTACTGCTCCGAGCACGCGCACTCCTCCGTCGACAAAGGAGCGCTGGCGCTGGGCTTCGGCGTGAAGAACATCGTCAAGATCCCGGCCGACGAACGGTTCGCCATGCGTCCCGAAGCGCTGGAGGAGGCCATCGCCCGCGACCGTGCCGCCGAGATGCTGCCCTGCGTCATCGTGGCCACCACCGGCACCACCGCCACCGCCGCCGTCGACCCCGTGCGCGCCATCGGCGAGATCGCCAAGCGCGAGAACTGCTGGCTGCACGTCGACGCCGCCTACGCCGGCTCCGCGACCATCGTCCCCGAATACCGCTGGCTCTGGGACGGCATCGAGTACGCCGACTCCATCGTCACCAACCCCCACAAGTGGCTCTTCACGCCCATCGACTGCAGCGTCCTCTACACCCGCCGCCCGGACGTCCTGCGCCAGACCTTCTCCCTCGTCCCCGAGTACCTCAAGACCACCGACACCGCCGAGATCAATTACATGGACTACGGCATCCAGCTCGGCCGCCGCTTCCGCGCCCTCAAGCTCTGGCTCGTCCTCGAGCACTACGGCCTCGAGCGCCTGCGCGCCGTCATCCGCGACCACGTCGGCTTCGCCGAGCGCCTCGCCAACGAGCTCCGCCAGCGCGACGGCGTCGAAGTCCTCTCCCAGTCCCTCAGCGTCGTCGTTTTCCGCCTCCGCACCGACGAAGAGACCCTGGCGGCGTTAGAGCGCATGAACACCAGCGGCACCCTCTTCGTCTCCCACACCCGCCTCCGCGACCACTACGTCATCCGCGTGGCCATCGGCAACGGGGCAACGGAGTGGGAGCACGTGGCGCGCATCCTCCAGTTTCTATGAGCTCTCGTCCCTCTTCGCTTCGCGGCTTGCCACCGGCTACTTTCTTTTGTCCCTCCGGGACCTGAATCACGGGGTCCCGGTGCCACTGCGCCTGAGCCTCAGCACGACCTCTTCGAAATCGAGCGCGGGCTCGCGAGGATAGGATTCGCGGGATGGAAGATCGCGACAGGCTCCTCGAAACGCTTCGCAAGATCGAGGCGCTGTACGCCGGTGCCGCTACGCCTGGGGAGCGCGACGCGGCGGCCAGTGCCCGGGAGCGGATCCGGGCCAGGCTGCAGAGCGTCGCCCAGCAGGAGCGCAGCCAGGAGTACCGCTTCTCGATGGACAATCCCTGGTCCCGGAAGATCTTCGTCGCGCTCCTGCGGAGATACGGGATCGAGCCGTACCGCTACAGCCGCCAGCGGCGGAACACGGTCATGGCCAGGGTTCCGCGGTCGTTCGTCGAACAGACGCTCATGCCCGAGTTCGAAGAGATGAATCAGGCGCTGTCCGCCCATCTGGAGCGCGTCACGAACGACATCATCTCGCACGGCATCTCGGACGATACCTCCGAGGCGCGGGAAGTCCAGGCGCTTGGCGGTTGAGTGATGGAGCCGGGAGGGTGGGAGAGGAGCGGTTGAGCTTGCGCGCGAGGCGCTGGCAATTCACGAGATCTTGCGCTGAACGACCACGGGCGATTTGGGCTCGCCCTTTACGACTCTGTCGGAATGTTGCCGTTCGATTTCCTGCAGGTATACGAAGAGAGCATCGAGGTCTCCCCCAAACTCTGCATCGAGCTGTCGCCTGGCTTCACGTGTTTCTTCAACGATGGGGTCTTCCATGCTTCAACCGTCCATGAACTCCTGTGGAGTATAGATCAGAGGTGGTTCGAACCCATGACTCCGGCAAATGGCATTAACGCGCGGAATGGTGACCGCATTCGCAATGTGGGTGCAGTTCCAAGTCAATAGATAGTCGAGTCCGTTTGTCGCAGCCGTTGCGATGTGCAGCGCATCTTCGTTCGCTTTCCTCGGGACACCCGCACCCGATACGAGAGCAGCGGCCAGCTCGATAGCTTCGCGCGTGGCCTGGGCGAGCCTGAGCTCTCGCGCGATGTCGAGACGTGCGGCGGCGGCGATCGCATCACCACGTTGCGCTTCGGCCAGTACGACAGCCGACACGTAGAGCTCAAAGTCCTGGCGACGCGTCTGCCACCAGTTGTGCGTCAGCTCCTGGTTGGACGCGACGCGAGGGTTCTTGCTCGGCCGCGCGACCAGATAGCTGAGCACACTCGTTTCGATGTACACCGTTGGAAGCACGAGCCAAAGCTAGCCGATCGAGATTCGGAACGGAAGCAGGGTAAGCACGTCGTCGAGTCGTCCAAACCCTTCTAGTCGACCGGAAGACTCGTCGACTCGACGACGCGCAGCACCGCGTCGCCGAACGCTTCCAGCTTCGCGTCGCCGATGCCGTAGATCCCCCGTAGCTCGTATCGCGTCGTGGGCCGCACTCGGGCGAGCTCGCGCAGGGTCTTGTCGCTGAAGATGACGTAGGGCGGGACGCCGCGCTCCTGGGCTTCGGCGCGGCGCCAGACGCGCAGGGCTTCGAACAGGTGGCGGTCGTACGGGCCGTCGACGACCGGCGCGGCGGCGGCGCGCTCGCGGCGCTCGCCGGGATCCTTTTTGCGCACCGCGGGCTGGCGGAGCTTGACCTCGGCGAAGCCGCGCAGGACTTCGCGTGCCCGCGGGCCGCAGCGCAGGATGGGGTATTCGCCGTTGGACTGTTCGAGGAACCCCTGGGCGATGAGCTGGTACACCCACTCCCGCACGTCGTGCCGGGAGTGGCCTTTGAGCAGGCCGTAGGTGGAGAGCTGGTCGTGCTGCCGCTCGCGGATCTTCTCGGTGTCCTCGCCGCGCAGCACGCCGACGACGTGCGAGACGCCCCACGACTCCCGCACGCGCACCACGCACGACACGATCTTCTGCGCGACGATCAGCGCGTCCTGGACCTCCTCGGTCTCACCCAGGCAGATGTCGCAGGCGCGGCAGCTCTCGCCTTCGAACGTCTGCCCGAAGTACTCCACCAGCGCGCGATGGCGGCACTTCGCGCCGGAGCAGTAGCGGTCCATGTCGTTGAGGTGCTTGAGCAGCGAGTCGGCGTGCGCCTGGTCGCTGGTCTCCTGCAGCAGCATGGACCGCCAGAGCATCGGGTCGGCGCCGGAGTAGAGCAGGACGCACTCCGCCTCCAGCCCGTCGCGGCCGGCGCGCCCCGATTCCTGCTGGTAGTGCTCGACTGATTTCGGCATGGCCGTGTGCAGGACGAAGCGCACGTTGGAGCGGTCGATGCCCATCCCGAACGCCACCGTGGCCACGACCAGGTCGCATTTTTCCGAGGAGAACTTCTCCTGCGCCTCGCGCCGCTCGTCCTGGGTGAGTCCGGCGTGGTACGCGACGGCGTCATGTCCGCGGCGCCGGAGCTTCTCTGCGAGCGAGTCCACGTCCTTGCGCCGCGTGCAGTAGATGATCCCTGCCTCGCCGCGGTGCCGCTCCAGGACGTCGACGACCTGCTTGGCCTCGTCCTGACGCGGCAGCACGCGATAGGTGAGGTTCGGCCGGTCGAAGTCGCCGACCAGCACCAGTGGCTCGCGCAGGCCGAGCTGCACGGCGATGTCGCGCCGGACTTCCGGGGTGGCGGTGGCGGTGTACGCATGGATCGACGCCTCGGGGAACTCGTCCCGCAGCGCGCGCAACTGGCGGTACTCCGGACGGAAGTCGTGCCCCCAGTGGCTGATGCAGTGCGCCTCGTCGATGGCGAACGTCTTCACGCCGGCGCGGCGGAGCATGTCCCGGAAGTTCTGCAGCGCCAGGCGCTCCGGGGAGACGAACAGCAGCTTCAGGCGCCGCGCGAACAGCTCGCGCTCGATGGCGCGGTTCTCCTCCGGCGTCCGGGAGCTGTTCACCTGGGCCGCGTCGACCCCGCATTCGCGCAGCCCGTCCACCTGGTCCTTCATCAGCGAGATGAGAGGCGAGACGACGACGGTCACGGAGTCGCCCAGGAGCGCAGGCGCCTGGTAGCAGAGCGACTTCCCGCCGCCGGTGGGCATGACCACCAGCGAGTCGCGCGAGGACAGGGCCGCGAGCATCGCTTCTTCCTGCAGCGGACGGAGCGACGAATAGCCCCAATGTTTCTGAATGAGCTCGAGGAGCTTGCCCCTGGTGGAGCCGAAGGACAGGCCCTGGGCGGGGTCGAGGGAGGGGACGGTCACTGGAACGGATTATCGCATCTGTGCTATTGATCGCCGCCGCATGCACTCCATTCGCGCGGCCGCGCGATACAACCGGGCCATTCACGCCACGGCCGAGCTCCTCGGAAAGCTGCGCATCGAGGCGATGTTCGTCGGGAACGTCGCGCGCGCGGCCTGGCTCGGCGGCGGCATCGAGAGCGGCGCCATCGACGTCCTGGCGCTCATGAACGCCCCGCAGCGGGGCCAGCTCGCCATGATGGCGTCGAACCGCGGTTTCCGCGTCGACCGCGAGGAACTGGAGCAGAGCGAGGAGCTGGACCTGGTCCCGCTCAACTTCATCGACGAGGAAGGCGAGGTGCGGGTGCACGTACTGCTCGCGAGTAATGCGCTCTATGGGCGGATGGTCCCGGCCGGCGTGGCGGCGACGATCGACGATCGCGAGGTCCGCGTCCCGCGGGCCGAGGATCTGGCGCTGCTGCTGCTGTTCGCGGAGGACGAGACGACGGTGAAGTCGCTCGCGGTCCTGCCGGAGTTCGATCGCGCCGCCTTCCAGGAGCGCCTGGTCTCGATCGGCCTCGGCCAGTGGGCGGGTCTCGCATGACCTGGATCGACCGGCAGGACACCCTCGACCGCGCGCTGGAGCGCGTCGGGGCCCACGCGCAGATCGCCGTGGACACCGAGGCGGACTCGCTGCATTCGTATTTCGACAAGGTCTGCCTGATCCAGATCTCTCTGCCGGACGAAGACCTCATCGTCGACCCGCTCGTGCGCGTCGACCTCACGCGCTTCGGCGAGATCCTCGCCGATCCCGCGATCACCAAGGTCTTCCACGGCGGCGACTACGACCTGCGCATCCTGCACCGCGACTTCGGTTTCACGGTCCGCAACCTCATCGACACGTCCATCTGCGCCCAGCTCCTCGGCTACGAGGGCCTCGGACTGGCGGCGCTGCTGGACCGGCATTTCGAGGTCAAGCTGAACAAGACCCACCAGCGGGCGGACTGGTCCATGCGGCCGCTGCCGCAGGACATGCTCGACTACGCGTCGATGGACACGCATTACCTGGTCGCCCTCGCCGCGAAGCTGAAAGAGGAGCTGATCGCCCTCGGACGCTGGGAGTGGGCGCTCGAGGAGTTCTCGCGGCTGGAGAACGTCCGTTACCGGGAGATCACGGAAGACGATCCCGAGCCGTGGCGGAAAGTGAAGAACATCGGCGGCCTGGAGCGCCGGTCGCTGGCGATCGTGCGGGGGCTGCACGAGTGGCGCGACAACCTCGCGCGCAAGGCCGACCGCCCGCCGTTCAAGGTCCTCGGCAACGACACGATCGTCGAGATCTCGAAAGAGAAGCCGGCCACCTACCGCGACCTCACCCAGCTCAAGAGCGTCTCCCGCTACCACGCCGAGCGCTACGGCCGGGACCTGGTCGCGATCGTGCGCCGGGCCCTGGAGATCCCCGAGGCCGAGCTGCCGGAACGGAACGAGCCGAAGCCGTGGATCCGCGACAAGGCCCTCGAGGCCCGGATCAACCGCCTCAAGGCCGTGCGCGACCGCTTCGCCCGCGAGCTGAAGATCGACGGGTCGGTCCTCGGCGCGCGACACATCCTTGCCGCGATCGCCACGACAGGCTCGCTCGACGTCCCGGCGATGCGCGAGTGGCAGAAGCAGGTGATGGGGGCGGAGCTGCTGAAGGTGCTGGAGCCGGAGCCGAAGCTGTTCTAGAGCGGTGCGCTGGAAGCAGGGGTTTCGGTCCGCACCGGCGGCTCGCCGGTGCACCGTACTCGTTCCAGCAGGACACGACACCAGGAGTGCTCACATCCGGCTGGCCGGCACCTCGATGTCGAACGTCTCGCCATGGGCGAGGTAGTGGACACGGTTCTCCAGTCCCGCCGTGCGCACGGCGGCCTTGAAGTCGTCGAGCGGCGACTTGAACACGCCGTAGTCGTTGTAGTGGATCGGGATGGCAGTCCGCGGATTGGTGATGCGGATGGCCTCCACGCCCTGCCTGGCGTCCATCGTCAGGAGCACGCCGGCGATGCGCGTGCCGCCGAGGTGGAGCAGGGCGATGTCAATGTCGGGATAGCGGCGTGGGATCTCATGCAGGTGTTCGTGGATGAGCGTGTCGCCGGTGATGTAGATCCGCAGGCCGGCGAATTCGAGCATGCTGCCCATCGTCGGAGGAATCATCAGGCGCAGCAGACCGGGTGCGTGCTTGCCGGGCATCGCCGTCACCCGCAGGCGATTCTCGCCGCGGACCACGTCGATCGAGTCCCAAGTGTCGAACGCAATCGGGCGCTGGAAGCCGAGGCCCTTCAGCGAGGCCGCGGCGTGCTTCGTGGTCAGGATGGGCAGGGTCTTGTCCAGCCGGTCGCTGACGACGTGGTCGAAATGATCGCCGTGCATGTGCGACAGCAGCACGAAGTCGACCGGCGGGAGCTGCTCCAGCGCGATGGCCGGCTCGGTAAGGCGCTCGGAGTGCAGGCCATAGCCGAGGTGGACGTGATCGCCTTTGTGGAGGAAGTTGGGATCGGTGAGGATGGTGAAGCCCGCGTAGCGCAGGATCACCGTAGCCGTACCGACGAAGAAGATGCTGCCGCGGCCGGGCTCGTACGGGGCGGCGGGGGAGGTAAGGAGCAGCGGCTGATGTTGCACGCCTTGCGCTCGCTGCAAAAGCCGTGACGCCGCCGTTTGCGTCCTTCATACGCGATAAAATCCGCGTCGACATGGAACCAATCACCGATTACCAGGTCGTCATCATCGGCTCCGGCCCGGCCGGATGCACGGCCGCTCTGTACCTTTCTCGCGCGAACATCAAATGCGTCGTCCTCGAGGGGATGCAGCCGGGCGGGCAGCTCACGATCACCACGGACGTCGAGAACTACCCTGGCTTCCCCGAGGGGATCCTGGGGCCGAAGCTGATGGACCTGATGCGGCAGCAGGCCGAGCGGTTCGGGGCGACGTTCAAGGCCCTCGAGCCGGTCGAGAGCGTCAACTTCCGCAAGCACCCGTTCGAGGTCAAGACCGAGAGCGCGACGTTCATCTCGCCGGCGGTGATCGTGGCGTCCGGCGCGTCCGCGAAGCAGATCGGCCTGCCCAGCGAGGTCGCGCTGCAGGGCTTCGGCGTCTCGTACTGCGCTACCTGCGACGGCTTCTTCTTCAAGGAGAAGGAGATCGTCGTCGTCGGCGGCGGCGACTCGGCCATGGAGGAGGCGAACTTCCTCACCAAGTTCGCGAAGAAAGTGACGGTCGTCCATCGCCGCGGCGAGCTGCGCGCGTCGAAGATCATGCAGGACCGGGCCATGGCCAACCCGAAGATCGAGTTCATCTTCGACACCACCGTCGACGAGGTCGTCGGCTCGAAGGAGAACGGCGTCACGTCGCTGAAGCTGCGCAACCTGGTCACCGGCGAGACCCGCGACTTCGCGACCCAGGGGCTGTTCGTGGCCATCGGGCACACGCCCAACACGCAGCCGTACGCCGGCCAGCTCGACCTCGACCAGGCCGGGTACATCTGCCTGCCGCACCGCAACTCGACCCTGACCAACATCCAGGGCGTGTTCGCGTGCGGGGACGTCGTCGACCACATCTACCGCCAGGCCATCACCGCCGCGGGCAGCGGCTGCCAGGCCGCCCTCGACTGCGAGCGCTGGCTGACGCACGAGCGCATTACCGAACGGTGGGACCTCCCGAAGGGCGAAGAAGAGCGCGTCGAGTAAGCCGCTGAAACGAAAAAAGGCCGCCCTCGCGGGCGGCCTCGCTCCTTGCGTGAAGCGATTTTCGATCAGAAGGCGTTCAGGATGTACTCGAGCGGGTTGACCGGGTTGTTGTTCACGCGCACCTCGTAGTGCAGGTGCGGGCCGGTCGAGCGGCCGGTGGAGCCGACGTAGCCGATGACGTCGCCGCGCTTGACGCGCTGGCCCGGCCGGGTGGCGAAGCTCGACAGGTGACCGTAGCGCGTCGAGTAGCCGTAGCCGTGGGAGACGTAGATCACGTTGCCGTAGCCGTTGGCCCACTCGGCCTTGACCACGATGCCGTCGGCCGGGGAGCGGATCGGCTGGCCGACCGCCGAGGAGATGTCGATCGCGCCGTGCTGCCCGCGCTCGCCGGTGAAGGGATCCGAGCGTCCGCCGAATCCGTCCGTGAGGATGCCGCGCACGGGCGCGATGGAGGGGGTCGAGGAGAGGAGGTGCGACTGGGCCGTGAACTTCTGCTCCAGGACGTTCAGGTCCTTGTTCAGGCTGTGCGAGCGGAAGCTCATCTTGTCCACGTCGTCCCGGTACGGGTTCGCCGCCAGCTCGTCGTTGCGAAGACCGCCCGAACCACCCTGGCTCGCTTCATCGAGCGTGGTGATCCCGGCGATGATCGCCAGCTTCCGCGTCCGGTCTTCCACCGTGCGAAGCTGCGTGCGGAGGTTCTCCACCGATTTGCCGAACTGCTCGTTCGCGGTCTGGAGCTCCTTGTTCTCGCGGCGGAGCTTCGAGAGCTCGTGCGTCTGCGAGAGAGAGGTGAAGTACTGGACGGAGAAGAACGTCGAGAGGCAGAGAGACGTACTGACCAGGGAGATGATGGAGAAGAGCAGGCGGTGCGACACCTTCAACTTTCGGAACTTGGCCCGCGCGTGCGGGACAAAGATGATCGTTGAATAGCGTTTATTCATGCGTGCTCCCGGTGAAAATATTGTGAACCTGGGCCGTTCGAAGCGCGTATTGTGGGGATATGCCTCCGCAGAGTCAACGAAAACCTCGCCTGTTTTCGACCACTTTCGGAAGATACGTGAATAACGGTAAACCCTCATGAATCAAGGACTTCGAGCCACGAAATATGCCCCAACCGCATATTAGTCGCGGGTAAGCGTGATATCTTCGTCGCCCGCTCCGAATAACTTCTCCTGCCCGTCCGCCCTGTGTGTGATCCTGCTCACACAGGCCGGTGTAGAATCCCCGCCCTCATGCGGGCTGACTGGCACACCTACTTCATGGGAATCGCCCACCAGGCGGCGACCCGGGCGACCTGCCCGCGCAAGCACGTCGGCGCCGTGATCGTCCGCGACCGGACGGTCCTCTCCACCGGCTACAACGGCTCGATCCGCGGCCTCCCGCACTGCGAGGACGTCGGCTGCGTGATGGAGGAGGGCCACTGCGTCACCACCGTGCACGCCGAGGCGAACGCCATCCTGCAGGCGGCCAAGAACGGCGTCTCGCTCGACGGGGGAGAGCTCTACACCACCGCCTCCCCGTGCTGGAACTGCTTCAAGCTGATCGCCAACGCCGGCATCCGGACGATCTACTACGGCGAGTTCTATCGCGACGAGCGCTCGCGCGAGACCGCCACGAAGATCGGGATCGAGCTGGTCGACCTGGGCATCCCCGCGCCGAAGAATGCGTGACGGCGGGCTGGCGATCAAAGCGGCGAAGCGCGCCGACGTCGACGCCATCCATCGGCTCGAAGAAGGCTCGTTCCCCGCGCCCTGGCGCCGCGAGTTCTTCCTCAGCGAGCTGCGCGCCGACGGCCGCTTCAACATCGTCGCGAAGCTGGACGGCCTGCTGGTGGGGTATCTGTTCGCGATGTGGATCTTCGACGAGATGCACGTGAACAAGATCGCCGTGGACCCCAACGTGCGCCGCCGCGGCATCGCCGACGCGCTCATGGCGCGCTGCTTCGAGTTCGCCCGGGAGCACGGCGTGGAGAGCATCTCGCTCGAGGTGCGGCAGTCGAATGAGGGCGCCCAGGCGTTCTACCGGCACCTGGAGTTCGAGGCGGCGTACCTGCGGCCGCGGTATTACCCGGATGGGGAAGCGGCGGTGGTGATGATGCGGCGGTTATAGGACGGATAGGACCCATAGGACCGGCAGGGCGGGGGAGTGCGCTTGTCCTATCGGTCCTATTCGTCCTATTCGTCCTATCGCGTCATTCCCTCCACCGCACTGAATACTCCCGCGGCCTTGCCAACTGCTCCCGGATGGCCCGTGCGATCTCCGCGCTGCTCACTACCGCCTCCGACTTCCGCGGCGCCTCCGCAAGCCGTTCCGCCGTCGGCTGCTCGTCGCGCAGCAGCGCGGCCAGCGGGTCGGGGGAGATCCAGCGTCCTTCCAGCTTTCCGATCGCGGCGAACAGGTCCACCGGCTCGATGGTCAGCTCCTTCCCGAAGCCCTTGCTGGAGAGGACGTCCCCCGGCACCCGCACCACCATCCGGGCCGGGAAGGGGTTGAACACGAGGTCCGCCTCTTCGGCCAGCGTCGCGGCGCGCCCTTCGTGCTCGTCCATCTGCGTGGCGATGGCGCCCATGGCGTCGACCACCGCCGCGATCAGCGGCGCCTCTTCCTCCGTCACCAGCGCCTCGTCCACGTTGTCCGCCATCAGCGCCTGGAACACGTACACGTCGCGTCCCGGCGCCTGGCGGAGGTACGCGTACAGGTGATGCACGGCCGTGAAGTAGCGCGCTACCGACTCCGACCAGGTGCCCAGCGTCGCGTCGAATTCCCGCTGCTGCTCGCGCGTCGCGCGGCCGCCCGAGCCGGGGTAGAACGCGATCTCCCGCCACCCTTCGCCCCGCACTACGTTCACGGTGATGTTCGTATCCGCGAGCAGATGCTGCAGGTCGTCCGAGGGGATGCGGGCGGAGCGGACGACCTGCTCGAGCGTGCCGCGGCTCTTCTGATACGTCACCCGCTCCTGCTCCGGCGTCGACAGCCGCGCGAAGCGGATCGACCACGGGTCCGAGCCCGACAGCGCCGCCGCGCGCGCCGCCTCCGCCCGTGCCCGCAGATGCTCGTTCGGAGGATCGGTCATGAGCTTCGTCGACGCCGTGACTACCACGGTATCCCCGCCCTCGTCCGGCTCGATCGTCAGCTCCTCGGTCACCGGAATCCGCGCGCACGCGGCGGTCAGCAGGAGGGCGAGGCACCACCTCAGTCGTCTGGTCATTCCTCTTTGATGGCGGCGATCGGATCGAGGCGCGATGCGATGCGCGCCGGATACCACGTGGCGATCACCGACAGCACGATCGCCACGGCGTTCACGCCGACGACGTCTTGGACGTCCAGCGTGAACGGAAGGTAACTGATGAAGTACATGTCCGGGGGCAGCGGCACGAGGTGCCACTTGTTCGCCGCCCACGACACGCCGAGGCCGAAGACGTTGCCCAGGAGGGTGCCGGTGAGGCCGATCAGAAGACCGAGTTGCAGGAACACCTTGAGGATGTTCCGCTCCGTCGCGCCCAGTGTCCGCAGCACGCCCACCGAGGGACGTTTCTCCAGGATCAGCATCGAGAGCGACGACACCAGGTTCAGCGCCGCGACGAAGATGATCAGCGAGATGGTCGCGAACATCACGATCTTCTCCAGCCGCAGCGCCAGGAACAGCGGCCGGTTGATCTCCTTCCAGGTCTTGAACTGCGCGCCCGGGAACTTCCCGGCCAGCGCGGTCTGCACTTCCTCCGCGCGCTCCTCCGGGCCGTACATCTCGATCGCCGTCGGGAGCCCGCCGGTGCCGAAGAGCGCCGTGGCCTCGTCCAGCGCCAGCCACGCGTCGGGAGAATTCTCCTCGCCGGCCGGCAGGACGATGCGCGTGATGCGATAGACCTGCATCACCGGCACCGGGCCGAAGGGCGTCAGGCGCGTGCGCGGCGCGACGACGCGGATCATGTCGCCCGTGTCGAGCGACAGCGACCGCGCGTAGCCGGCCGTGAGGTAGATCTGAGCCTCGTCGGCGCTCCACTCCCGCGGGCGTCCCATCGCCGCGCGGTCCGTCTCCGGCTCGTGTCCCGCGATGAACGACCGCACGCGCATCGGCCGGCCCAGCTCCGCGGACTCGTTCGCGCCCCAGGCGATGCCGCTGACGAACGGGCGCACATCGCGCATGCCGAGGGCCTTCGCCTGCGCCACGATCGCGTCGGCGCCTTCCACCGTGTTCCGCCCCGCCGGCTCCACGAGGAGCTGCGGACTGGACTGGATCAGCCGCCCCGTGATCTGTCCCTGCATCCCCGAGAGCAGCGCGATCGAGATCAGCAGCGTGGCCACGCCGACCGCCAGGCCGAGCATGGAGATCAGCGAGAGAAACGCGGTGTGGGCCTGCTTGCGGGCGGCCCAGAGGTAGCGTCTCGCGATCCGGGATTCGATGGACATGAGTCTTCGAGTCTTCGAGTCGTCAAGTCGTCGAGATCCTCTTGAAGACTCGACGACTCGAAGGCTCGAAGACTATAGCTTCTGCAAGGCCTCCACCGCCTCTTCCAGCGTCTCCATGGCCAGCGAGTACGACATCCGCAGGTGCCCCTCTCCCTCCGGGCCGAACACCGCGCCCGGCACTGAGGCGATGGACGTCCGCTCCAGCAGCGTTTCCATCGCCTTCCACGACTCGCCGCCGAGGCGCTCGCGGACGTCGGGGAAGGTGTAGAAGGCGCCCGGAGGCGTGAGACAGCGGAAGCCGGCCCGGTTCAGCGCGCCGACCAGCAGGTCGCGGCGGCGGCGGTACTCCTCGCGGATGCGGTCGAAGAAGTGCGGGTCGTGCGTGATGGCCGCGTGCGCGGCGTACTGCGTCGGCGTCGAGACGCCGTTCACGCTGTTCAGCACCAGCTTCCGGATGAAGCCCATGAACGGCTCCGGCGCCACCACGTAGCCGATGCGCCAACCGGTCATGGAGAAGCTCTTCGAGAACGTGTACACCGAGATCGTCCGCTCGCGCATGTCCGGCAGCGAGGCGATCGAGGTGTGGTCGCCGTCGTACGACAGGTCCTCGTACGCCTCGTCCGCGATGACCGTGAGGTCGTGCGCCTTGGCGAAGTCCGCGATGTGGCCGAGCTGCTCGCGCGTGAGCACGTCCCCGGTCGGGTTCGCGGGCGTGTTCACGTAGATGACCCGCACGCGCGGCGTGACGCGCATCTCCAGCGCCTCGCGGATGTCCCGGCTGTCGCGGACGTCGTCCCACGGGATGCGCACCTCGACGCCGCCGGCGAAGCGCACCTGGTCGTGGATGGGCGTCCAGTACGGCGCGAAGAACATCACCTCGTCGCCCGGATTGACGCTCGCCTGGAACGCGCAGAAGAGGCCGTGCGCGCCTCCCGACGTGACGATGATGTCTCCCGTCGCGACCTCGAGCTCGTTCTTCGCCGCCAGCTTCGCCTTCAGCGCTTCCAGGAGCTGCGGCACTCCGGAGGACGGCGCGTAGCGCGTGTGGTTCGCGTCCAGCGCGGCCTTCATCGCGTCCTTGACGAAGTCCGGCGTGGCCATGAACGGCTCCCCGCCCTCGAGCTGCAGCACGCGCTGCCCCCGCGCCCGCATGTCCAGCACGCGGTTGCGGATCTTGACGATGTCGGAAAAGCCGAGGAGCGACGCGCGTTCAGAGACGTTCAAAGCGCGCGCATTGTAAGGGACAGCGGTTCCTCGGGTTCCTCGGAGTGCCTCGGAGTTCCTCGGGTACTGGGGGGACGGCTCCCCCCCCCGAGGAACTCCGAGGAACCGAGGAACCGCCTACTGCCCCTTGGGCCGCGGTGACTGCCGCGACGGGTCCGTGGCCGGCGCCGTCGGGGGCACGATCTGCGCGGGCGGGGCCTCGGGGGACGGGGCGCCCTGCGGGGCGGCCGCTTTCCGCGACCCCGGGACGCTCACACCCTGGAACTGCATCGTGTCGCGCGCGTGCTCCTTGGTGTAGTTCGCGATCAGGACGCGGTGGATCAGGTGCGTGTCGAGCACTCGCGGATTCACGTCCGGCTCGATCAGGGCCGGGTTGATGCGGAGGGCCTTCGCGTACAGCTCGATGGCTTTGTCCGTGTGCTTGAGCTTCTCCTCGATCAGGCCGAGCTGGAACAGGGCCATGGCGTGGCCCGGCTTGTGGCGTACGGTGCGCTCGAAAGCCCGCCGCGCCCCGCCCTCGTCGCCGCGTGCCGCGCGGACCAGGCCGAGGTTGTACCAGGCGGGGTAGTAACCGCCGTCGATGTTGATGGCGCGCTCGAATTCGCGCTCGGCGTCGTTCGGGAAGCCCTTAGGCACGAGCAGCGCGCCCAGCTCGTTGTGGAGCTGCGCGTTGGTCTCATCCTCCCGCAGCCTTTCCAGCGTGCGCTGGATCTGCGCGTCGAGGGCGGTGCCGGAGGTGAGGTACTTCGCGTAGAACGGGTTCTGGTACGGCGGCTCATCGGGCTTTCGCAGATCGCGGAGCTGCGCGCAGCCGAGGGACGCCAGCGTGGCGACGAGGAGAAGGGTACGTTTCATTCGCAGTTCAGTCCTGAAGTGGTTTCGCTTTGAGCTTGACCTTCCCGTCGACGGTCTCGACCCGGAAGGCCACGGTGTTCACGTTGTATTTCGAGCGTACGAGCTCGGTCTGCTTCTGCACCATCGCCGCCAGTTGCTCGACGGTGACGCTGTTGCTCTTTCCCATGGCGGCATTCGCGCGCTCGATGTCCGCGTGCAGCCGGCGGATCTGTTCGCCGTTCGCCCCCGGCGTCATCTTTACATACGGATCGGCCGGGGCCGACGTTACGGGAGGCCGTGGCGGCGCCTGTGCCGGCGCCGGTCCCTCCAGCGCCGCCTGCCGCCGGCGGTAGTCCAGAGGACCTTCCTCCCGCTCCCGCATCCGGCGGGCCCACATCTCGCGGTACTGGTTGTAGCGGGAGACGAGCGTGCTCAGACGGAAGCGCCGGCTGTTGTCCCGGATCTTCAGCTTGTTCAGCTCGTGGATGTAGCGCTCCAGCGCGTGCCGGTCGAAGTGAGGCGGCACCTTGGCGATCCCGGCGAAGAACTGGTCGTACTTGTTCTTCAGGATCCGGATGTCTTCCTCGAGCTTGTCGAGCTCATCGTCCTGTTTGATCACGATTACACTGAGCCAACGATATGGCTAAAGCGCCCGCTCCGGTAGTCCATTCCTCGCTGCGCGCCATCCCGTCGGTCGAGCGAATCCTGTCCGCCGATCCTTTTGCTCCGCTGGTCCGGGAGTTCGGCCGGGAGCGGGTGAAGGAGGCCGTCGTCGACCATCTGGCGGGGGTCCGGGCCACGCGATCCGCGTATGACGAGGGCGAGGCCATGACCGCCGTCGGCGCCGCGCTGGCCGCGGCCACGCGGTCGACGCTCCGCCGGGTGATCAACGGCACGGGCGTCATCATTCATACGAACCTGGGCCGCTCGCCCATCCACCCTTCGGTCTGGTCCGAGGCGCAGGAGATCGTGAGCGGGTACTCGAACCTCGAGTTCGACCTGGACAAGGGCGAGCGCGGCAAGCGGGACGAGCACCTGACCGCGATCTGCCGCACGCTCTTCGGCTGCGAGGCCGCCATCCTCGCCAACAACAACGCCTCCGGCACCATGCTCCTCCTCGCCGCGCTGGCGGCGGGCAAGGAAGTGATCGTGTCGCGGGGAGAGCTGGTCGAGATCGGCGGCGCGTTCCGCGTCCCGGACGTCATCCAGCAGGGCGGCGCGAAGCTGCGCGAGGTGGGGACGACCAACCGCACGCGCGCTCGCGACTATGCGGACGCCGTCTCGCGCAAGACCGCCGCGATCCTGCGCGTGCACCGCTCCAACTTCGACATCGTCGGCTTCACCGAGACGCCCACCGTCGCGGAGCTCGTGGACGTCGCGCGGCAGAAGAAGGTGCCGCTGCTGTACGACGAGGGCTCCGGCCGCGTGACCGAGCTGCACCGGTACGGCTTCACGCCCGAGGCGACGATCGCCGAATCCATCGCCCAGGGCGTGGACGTCATCACCTGTTCCACCGACAAGCTGATCGGCGCGACGCAGGGCGGCCTGCTCCTCGGCCGCGAAGAGCTCATCGCGAAATGCCGCCGCCATCCGCTGATGCGCGCGCTGCGGGTGGGGAAGGAGACCTACGCCATCGTGGCCGCGACGCTGCGGGCCTTCGCGACGAAGAAGCAGGAGGAGTGCGTCCCCGTCTACCGCATGCTCTCCACCCCGATGGAGGTCCTCCGCTCCCGCGCGGAGATGCTCGCCGCCGGCCGCAACGCCGCCGTCGTCGAGACCCGCTGCGCCCTCGGCGGCGGCACCACGCCGACCGAGACCATCCCCTCCATCGGCATCGAGGTCCCCGGCAACGCCAGCGAGCTCCAGACCCGCTTCCTCCGCAACGATCCGCCGATCGCCGGCCGCGTCCAGAACGACCGCTTTACGATCGATGTCCGCACGCTGCAGGAGAGCGATCTGACGCAGGTGGCCGCGGCGCTGGCGCCGTGAGGCAGTTCCTCGGGTTCCTCGGAGTTCCTCGGGTTCCTCGGAGGGAACCCGTCCTCCTTACCCGAGGAACTCCGAGGAACTCCGAGGAACCGAGGAACCCACCGGCGACAGCATCCCCTGTACCTGCTCCCGCGCCTCGGTGAGCAGACGGTCTTTGTCACGGACGCTCAGCGTGTCCGTCTCGATCGGCATGCCGACCCGCAGCGTCACCTTGCCCGGCCGGATCTTCCAGAACGCGCCGACGGGCCAGATGTCGAATGTGCTGTCGAGCGCGATCGGCACGATGGGCTTCTGCGACCTGATGGCCAGCAGGAACGCTCCGCGCTGGAACGGCTTCATCTCCCGGAACTTCGACCGCCCTTCCTCGGGGAAGACCACGATCGTGTTGCCCTTGCGGATGCGGCTCGCCGCCAGATCGAAGGACTTTACCGCCGTGCGCCGGTTCTTGCGGTCGACGGGGATGAAGCCCGCGCGGCCGAGGGCCCAGCCGAAGATCGGGATCTTGAAGAGGCTGATCTTGGCCATGAACCGGATCGGCTGCGACGTGATCGCCGTGAGGATGCACGGGATGTCGAGGTAGCTGTAGTGGTTGCAGACCAGGATGTAGCGCTTTGCAGGATCGAGACGATGGAGGTGCTCGGTGTGCAGCTCGATCCCCGCTGCATGCACGAGTGTGCGCGCCCAGAGACGGATGATCCGATCGATCCACGGCGACGTCGATTTCACGACGGCGATGGCGATGGTCAACGACGCGAGCGGGACCGTGGTGAAGAACGCCACGATCGCGAGCCAGACGGTGCGCCACATGCGGCGCACATGATACGGAGTCACCCTTCCGGATAGAACACGAACAGCTTGCAGCCCTCGACGGACTTCGGCGAGTGCGAGCTCCCGGCGGGATGGTGGAGGAACGAGCCCGCGCGGTAGACGTTCGCGCCGTCGTCGAAGTCGCCCGACAGCACGTACACCTCCTCGGGGCCGGGGACGTGGTAGTCGATGCCGGGCCACTGCGCGCCGGGATCGAATTCCACTTCGAGCGCGCGCTTCACGCCGTCTTTCCAGAGCGTTCGCACGCGCACGCCGTCACCGGGAGAGGTGACGGAGATCTCCGAGCCCGGAACGACGCCGGACAGGTCCGGATCGTCGCTCGCTTTCAGGCCAAGAGTGGTTTTGATGCGCTCGATCTGGGCGAGGTGCTTCTCGTCGTGGCGCTCGATGCGTCCGAAAGCGTCGTCGATGCTGATCGCGCCGTACTGCGGATGGACACCGGTGCGGGCGCGCTCCTCCTCGGACAGGCGGTCCCGCAGCGCCAGGTTCATGCGGCGATGGAACCAGAACTGTTCGAGGAGCTCCGCGAGCGGCTCGCGGCGATGCACGCGCTCGACCCATTCATCCTGGGCGAGCGAGGGCAGGGGCGCGTCGCCGCCGGCTTGCGAGAGGATGGTCCGGATGCGCACGGCGTAGACCATCTCCAGGTCGCCGAGGTGTGCGATGACGTCCGCGACCGACCACTTCCCCTCGCGCTCCGGCCGCACGAGATCGGCTTCGGGGACCCCGTGGATCGCGAGCAGGAGGCGGGAGTGAAACGCGCGCAGCTTTTCCATGACCTGCATTCTGTCGCGAATCCTTCGCTGGAATCCAGCTCATCATCGTCGTAGACTTCATGAGGAGCGCTCATGAGACTCGAGATCCGGCACCTGCAGCTCGTCCAGGCCATTACGTCCGAGGGGAGCGTGACGCGCGCGGCAGACCGGCTGAACGTGACCCAGTCCGCGCTCAGCCATCAGCTCCGCGAGATCGAAGACCGCCTCGGCACGCCGCTTTTCCTGCGCGTCAATCGCAGACTGACGCTCGCGCCGGCAGGGGAGCGCCTCCTGCGGTCCGCGACGCGCGTCCTCGACGAGCTGCGTCTGGCCGAAGAAGACATCGGCCGCCTCGCCGCGCACCAGGACGGCGTCATCCGCGTCAGCACCGAGTGCTACACCTGCTACCAGTGGCTCCCGCCGCTGCTCGCGCCGTTCCACAAGCGCTTCCCGCGCGTCGACGTCGAGATCGTGCCCGACTTCACCCGGCGCACGCTCGAAGCGTTGAACGAGCGCAAGATCGACCTCGCCCTCGTCTACTCCACGCGCCGCGACCCCCGCCTGCGCATCGTGCCGGTGTTCGAGGACGAGATGGTGGTGATCGTCCCGCGCGAGCACCGCCTCGCGAAGAAGGCGTACGCCCAGCCCTCCGACCTCGAAGGCGAGCACCTCTTCATGCCCTCGCCCGCCGAGGACAGCCTGTTCGCCCGGACCCTCGCCCGCGAAGGCGTGCGCCCGCGCAAACACACCGCGGTCATGCTGACCGAGGCCATCGTGGAGCTGGTGCGCGCGGGAGTGGGCGTGTCCGCCCTGCCGCGCTGGGTGATCGCCCGCGAGCTCCGCGGGGGAGATCTCGTGGCGCTGCCGTTCACGAAGAAGGGGTTGCTGCGGAAATGGGGCGCCGCGACGCTGAAAACGTCCGCCACCCAACCGCCCATCGACACGCTGATCGAGTTGTTGAGCAGGGTCAGACCCGGAAACTCTCCTTAACTCCCCGGTGTACAATTCCGCGGCTCAACCATAATGGAATATCCCTTCCCGCCCCGTCTGTCCAACTCCATGCATTTGATAAGGAGACCGTTGTGTCCGAGACCCTGATCGCGCCTCCCCAGGAGAGCGCAGTTGCGGAAGAAGTGGGCGCGGGCTCCCAGCCGAGTGTGAACGACCTGACCATTCACGTCGCCACGGTCAACGGCTCGGGCTCGCAGTCGTCGAACAACGTCCTCATGCGCTCCATCTTCCAGATGGGCGTGCCGGTCAGCGGGAAGAACATGTTCCCGTCCAACATCGCCGGACTGCCGACCTGGTTCACCATCCGCGCGAACAAGGACGGCTGGATCGGGCGCAAGAAGGAAGTCGACCTCATGGTCTGCATGAACGTGCAGACCGCACGCGAGGATGTCGAGGGACTCCAGCCTGGCGCGCTGTGCATCTACGACGCGCCCCTCAACTGCAAGGCCATGCGCAATGACGTGCACTTCTTCGAAGTGCCGTTCGCGAAGCTCGCTGCCGACCTTTCCGAAGACTCCAAGCTCCGCAAGCTGCTGACGAACATGATCTACGTCGGCATCGTCGCGGAGCTCATCGGCATCGAGCGCGACGAGATCCTGGCGGCGATCAGCAAGCAGTTCAAGGGCAAGAAGAAAGCGATCGACCCCAACGTCGCCGCGGTCGACAAAGGCCTCGAGTACGCGAAGGCCAACCTGCCGAAGCAGAACCGCTGGCGGGTCGAGCGCATGAACGCCACGCAGGGCAAGATCATCATCGACGGCAACGCCGCCGCCGCGATCGGCTCGATCTTCGGCGGCGTCACGGTGGTCACCTGGTACCCGATCACCCCGTCGTCGTCGCTGTGCGAGTCGATCATCGAGTACGCCAAGCAGACGCGCATCGAGGAAGACGGCAAGGCCACGTTCGCGGTCGTGCAGGCCGAGGACGAGCTGGCCGCGGTGGGCATGGTCCTCGGCGCCGGCTGGGCCGGTGCGCGCTCCATGACCTCTACCGCCGGCCCCGGCATCTCGCTCATGGCCGAATTCGTCGGTCTCGGCTACTTCGCCGAGCTCCCGGGCGTGATCTGGGACATCCAGCGCGTCGGCCCGTCCACCGGCCTCCCCACGCGCACCGCGCAGGGCGACGTCAACCAGCTCGCCTATCTCTCCCACGGCGACACGCAGCACATCGTGCTGATCCCCTCGAGCGTCGCCGAGTGCTTCGATTTCGCCATCGAGGCCCTCGACCTGGCGGAGGAGTTTCAGACGCCGGTGTTCGTCATGAGCGATCTCGACCTCGGCATGAACAACTGGATGTCCGATCCGTTCGAGTACCCCACCAAGCCGATCAAGCGCGGCAAGGTCCTCAGCGCCGAGCGGCTCACCGAGCTGCAGGGCAAGTGGGGGCGGTACGACGACATCGACGGCGACGGCATCGCCTGGCGCACCCTGCCCGGCACCGATCACCCGTTCGCCTCGTACTTCACCCGCGGCTCGGGTCACGACGCCATGGCCCGCTACTCCGAGAAGCCGCAGGACTACAAGGACACGGTCGACCGTCTGGCGAAGAAGTACGAGACGGCGAAACTGTTCGTGCCGAAGCCGGTGGTCGACCAGCGGGAAGAGGCGAAGATCGGCTTCATCGCCTACGGCACCACGACCTGGGCGCTCGAAGAGGCCCGCCACCAGTTGCGCACCGAGCGCGGCGTCGAGACGAGCTACTTCCGTCTGCGCGCGCTGCCGTTCACCGAGGAGCTGAAGCAGTTCGTGGCTGCCCACGACCGGGTGTACGTCGTCGAGCAGAACCGCGACGGGCAGATGGCCGACATGATGCGGCTCGAGCTCGGCGAGGATCAGCGCAAGGTCCGCAAGATCCTGCACTACACCGGGCTGCCGTGCGACGCCCGCACGATCACCGATGCCGTCCTGCAGATGGAGTCGACCGCCGAGCTGCCCGAGCCGCTCCTGCTCGTGCGCGCGGAGGCGAGACTCACCGCCGGCACGATCCCGATGAATCCCGCGGCCACGCCGCAGCGCGAAGTGCGAGCGGAGGACTGATCATGGCTGAAAGCACCCTGAAACTCGGCACCGGCGAAGCAATCAAGGAAAACCGCCTCGGCCTCAAGGCCGCGGATTACCAGGGCGGCAAGTCGACGCTCTGCGCGGCCTGCGGCCACGACGCGGTCTCGAATCAGATCGTCCGAGCGTTCTTCGAGATGAGCGTGAAAGCGGAGAGCGTGGCCAAGTTCTCCGGCATCGGCTGCTCGTCGAAGACGCCCGCGTATTTTCTGCAGCGCTCGCACGGCTTCAACTCCGTGCATGGACGCATGCCCGCGGTGGCCACCGGCGCGATTCTGGCCAATCACCACCTCAAGGCCATCGGCGTCTCCGGCGACGGCGACACCGCCTCGATCGGCCTCGGCCAGTTCATGCACATGGTCCGGCGCAACATCCCGATCATCTACATCATCGAGAACAACGGCGTGTACGGCCTCACCAAGGGGCAGTTCTCGGCGACCGCGGACGAAGGCTCGAAGCTGAAGACGGGCGTGATCAACGACATGCCGCCGATGGACCTCTGCGCGCTGGCCGTGCAGCTCGGCTGCGGCTTCGTCGCCCGCGGCTTTGCCGGCGATCCGAAGCAGATGGTGAACATCCTCAAGGCCGCCATCGCCCACGACGGCACGTCCGTCATCGACGTGATCTCGCCCTGCGTGACCTTCAACAACCACGAGGGCTCGACGAAGGGCTACACGTACTCGAAGGAGCACCAGGAGCTGCTGCACCAGATCGGCTTCGTGCCGGAGTACGAGGAGATCACCGTCGACTACGAGCCCGGCACCGTGCGCGAAGTGACGATGCACGACGGCTCGCGCATCGTCCTCAAGAAGCTGGAAGAAGACTACGACCCGAGCGTGCCCATCGAGGCGCTGCAGC
This sequence comes from Thermoanaerobaculia bacterium, assembly GCA_036375075.1. Lineage (GTDB taxonomy): Bacteria > Acidobacteriota > Thermoanaerobaculia > Gp7-AA8 > Gp7-AA8 > QHVT01. The sequence continues at coordinate 44,691 of DASUSN010000200.1, forward strand.
GGCTCCACCGCGCGCACGACGCGGGACAGATGCTCACCGGCATCGTCCACCTGCGCCCCGAGAAGAAGAACTTCATCTCCCTGCTCAACGTCGTCGACGAGCCCCTCGGCCAGCTCCCGCTCGAGCGTACGCGTCCGCCGAAAGAGAAGCTCGAGAAGATCATGCGCGACCTGATGTAGGGCGGGCTTCCGCCCGCCCTACATCAAACACGTCGTTGCGCCATTTGGCGTGCGCAATCGCGTGTTTCACTCGGCGAACGTGACCTCAATCTGCTGCCGCAGGGCGTTCCACCCCTCGAGCCAGAACTGCGGTCTTCCGTCCCCCGCGAACGCGAAGTCGAGCGCGATGGTCCTCCGCTCGCCGCGGAGGAGGGAGAAGTAGTTGTCGCTGTAGAACACCGGGAGCACGCGGTTCGCGCCGCTCGCGTCGCGGACCTGCAACCGGAGGAAGAACGCCACCGGCTGTCCGCCGTTCACGAGCTGGATGGACGCCGTGCAGCGGCCGTCCGCGATGCGCGCCGTTCCGCGTGCGCCGACCGGCGCCTCGGCCAGGGCCGTGAGTGCCTGGTAGTTGCCGCCGGGCGCGTGCAGCCAGTAGAAGTTCGACGGGTGCCCGTCGATGTCGAGGCGGAGGAACCAGACCGGTGCCGTGCCGGGACTCGGCGCGGCGCCCGCGCGGTGATAGGTCATCGGCGAGACGTTCGCCGATCCGCTGATCACGGGGCCGGTGTTGCCCTTCAGATCGCATACCGTGGCGGTGAAGTCGATGGTGCGTGCCTGCCGCGAGGTGTTCACGAGGACGATCTCGTTCGTGGCGAGGTCGAGCTGCGCGTGCACCGGCGCGGTGGCCTGCTTCACGCCGAAGTACCCGCCGTTCTGGTCGAGCCACCAGTCGTACAGCGACCCGCGCAGGCCGGGCCAGGGGTTCTGGGTCTTCCAGATCACGAAGCCCGTGGCGATCGGCAGCACGTCCGGGGCGTCGCTCCACATCTGCTGCGTATAGCCCTCGACGAGGGACTTGTACTGCACGTAGTTGAGGACCTGGGCGAGGGTGCAGAACTCTTCGAGACTGGCGGGCTTGCGGTACGGCGTCATGAAGTCCGCGCCGTCTTTGCAGTAGGGGATGTAGGTGTGATGCGTCCAGTCCGCATTCACCTCCTTGTCGTTGCAGCTCAGGCCGGGGGCGTCGTCGGTCTGCGGGATCTTGCGCGCGTCGGATTCGGGCATCATCGCCAGCACGCTCTCGGCGACCGGCGTGCCGACCGATCCGAGCTCGGGATTGAACGCCGTGTTGCGCAGCGGATCGCCGAGGGTGCGGTCGAAGAACGTCTCCGGCTCGCAGATGCCGTAGGGGCCGTCGAGATACTGGGACGTCGCCGAGCCGGATACGTTCGTCGATATGTCGACGTAAAGCCGCGTGCCGTCGAGGCTCTCCACGAGCGCGGGCAGCCCATCGGCGAGCTTTCCGATGGGCCACGTTTCGTTCGCGCCGCACCAGAACAGCAGGCTGGGATGGTTGCGCAGCAGGCGGATGGTGTCGGCGGCGCAGGCCAGGAAGATGTCGTCGTAGCCGGGCGGATAGCCGTAGTTGTACTCGCCCGAGATCCAGAAGTCCTGCATGACGAGCATGCCGTAGCGGTCGCACGCGTCGTAGAACTCGGGGCGCTCGGCGATGCCGCCGCCCCAGACGCGGAGAAAGCTCAATCCGGTCATCGCCTGCAGCCGCACTTCGTCCTGATAGCGCTGCGTGGAGAGGCGGAGCATGGCGTCCGTGCCGATCCAGTTGCCGCCGCGGAGGAAGATGCGCTCGCCGTTGACGTGGAACGCGCGGCTGGTGCGGTTGCCCGCCACCGGCACCGCCTGGACGGTGATCTGCCGGATGCCGACGTTGACGGTCCGTTCGTCCGAGACCGCTCCGTCGACCGCGGCGCGCAGGACGAGCGGATAGAGCGGCTGCGGGACAGCGGTGTCCGCGGCGTACCCGTTCGGCCACCACAGACGGGGGTTGTCGATGCGCAGCTCGTCGAACGTCACGCTCCGGGTCTCGCCCGCCGCGAGCGGCATCTCGAGCGATGCCGTCTGCCCGTCGATCTCGTACGCGACGGTGCACGTCACCGCGCCGTCGCTCGCGTTCGTAACGTCCGTCGCGATCGCGACGCTCGCGAAATCGCGCAGCGCGCCCTGCGCGTCGAGCACCGTCGTGACGACATGAGGGTGGCCGAGGACGACCGGGCCGGTGATGGCGACCGTGACTTCGTCCCAGATCCCGGTGCTGCGGTCGGGGATCGGGATCACCCAGTCCCAGCCGACGCCATAGCGCATGGTCACGCTGTTGGCGATGTTCGGGTCGCCGCCGCCGTTGCCGCCCGGCACGCCGGGAGGGTCGGGCGGCGTCACGCGTACCGCGACGCGGTTCCGCGCCTGCACGAGCTCCGTGACGTCGAACGCGTGGCGGAGGAACATCCCCCGCAGCGTCGCCGCGTTCAACTGCACACCGTTGAAGAAGACCTCGGCCGACTCGTTGATCCCGCGGAAGCGGATCCACGCGCGCTGCCCGCTCGCGAGCTCCGGCAGCGTCACGTCCGCGGCGAACCAGAAGGTGTACTCAGCCACCCCGGCATCACTGACGTCGGGGATATTCGCCGACTGCATGCCGTAGTACGGATCGGGGTACCGGTCCGGGAGGGCCGCGCAGAGCGTCGTCAGCACCGTGCCGGGCACGATGGCCTCGAGCCATCCCGTCAACCCCGTGGCAGGATCGGAGATCTTCGCGCCGTCGAACGGGGTCTCGCCCGCGCGGAGAGCCAGCCAGCCGCTGTTCAGCGGCCATCGCGCCGTTTGTGCCATGGATGCTACCTCCTCGGACGTGCGAAGATTACAATATGGAAGGAGTTAGTTCCATCTGGCATACGCCGCTGTCTTCATCCTTTGTCTGCTCTTCTTCGGGGCGGCGAAGCACCTGCCGGTAATATTTCTCAGAGTGTGCGTTCCCCTTCTGGCGCGCGTTCTCCCACGTACACTCCGCTCTCCAAAGAAAAGGAGAGAGGTTCAATTTGATGAGAAAACTGGTTCTGTCCCTGTTGGTCGTCGTGTGTCTCGCCGTGTCCGCGCACGCGGCGGAGCCCTTCGTGGTGCTGGTCGATGAAGAGCGTGATCTGCTGCTGATCCCGGAGGGGACTGCCGTCCCGATGGGGATCGAGTTCAGCTTCACCTCCGACGCCGACCCGGAGATGCTCGCGCTGAAGGCCGCCGGAGGAGAAGGCGCGGCGCCGCGGCATTGGGTTTACGCGTACGCCGCCCCGGAGAGGTTCGTGGAAGCGCGCCGGCGGATCGCCGAAGCCGAGGCGAAGTCCCCGCAGCCTTCGGCGGAGATGGTTCTCGCCGGAGAGCGGAGCGCCGTCGGGATGCGTCCGGGAGTGGCGCGCCCCGGCGGAAGGGTCGCGGCGAACATCGACAACTTCGACCAGACCTACTACTACTACTTCTGGGACGGCAGCTACCACGCCGTGCGCAAGATCATCTACAACCAGGGCGGTGGCGGCGGGTGGGTGCAGTACACCGCGTACGGATGGGTGTTCTCCGCGGCCGGCGACTGGGACACGAAGGTCGTCGTGAACAACAGCTCGAACTTCTCGTACTGGAACCAGAGCAAGACCTGCTATTTCTACAACGCCGACGGGAACTGCACGCCCGCGGTCTGGACGCACGTGAACCCCAACTATTTCTCCGCCAGCATGACTTCCTACGCCGTGCTGACCCGCTACCTCTATCCGCCGTGCGATCTGCCCTGTAAGAGCAATTCCACCAGCACGGCCACGGTCAGCGTCCCGTAAACCCGGTTCCACGCCGCGGAGCGCCGGCTTCCCAGCCGGCCTCCGCACTCCAAATCGGGACGCCTCACTTTCCCTTCAACTGCGCGAGCCGCGTCTTGGCCTGCTGGTTCTCCGCGGAGATCTTCAGCACGTCCTCGTAGCACGTCTGCGCGCGGCTGATCATCCCCTGCGCGCGATAGAGGTCTCCCAGCGAGATCATTGCTTCGACGTTGTTGGGATCGATCGACAGCGCCATCTGGAACGACTCCGCGGCGTCGCGGCGCCAGCGGGGATTGCGCTCCTGGCAGGCGCCGAGGAGGGCCCAGGCGTCGGCGTGGTCGGGGACGAAGTGGACGGCCTGCTTGAGGAGCACGATCGCCCCGTAATAGTCGCCCTGGTTGGTGAGCTCCTGCGCCTTCTGGAAGTTCTGCTCGGCGATGGAGCGCTGGGTGAGGCGCTGCTGGATGGACGCGGCGCCTTCGCCGCGGCGGGAGTGAATGAGCTTGTCGTACGCGGCGCGCTGGGCGGCGTCCTTGAGGACGTCCAGCGCCTCGTCCAGCCGGCGATGGATGGCCGTGAGCGACTCGCGGACGACCGGCGGGTAGGTGGCGATGTCGTACTTCTTCTTCACCACCTCGTGCGCGGTGACGACCTGCGCGCGGGTCGCCGCGCGAGGGACGTCGAGCACCTGGTAGTGATCGAGGGTGGCCATCTGGCGGGAGAACGCGACCGCGCGCAGCGACCGCTCGTCGCTGGACCCGATCGCGGCCAGCAGCTCGAGGTCGCGCTGCATGTCCGCCGCGTCGACCATCCCCTGCGACGACGCGCGCTCTTCGTACGGAACGAAGACGCCGAGGGCGAGCATGGAGATGACGACCTTGGCCACCATCACCGACTGCGACGCGAACCGGCGCAGGAACACCTCGATCGGCACGGGCTCGGTGAGAGCGTCCACGATCCGCCGCTCCTGTTCGGTCAGCGGCAGGGTCTCGACCGTGTAACGGCTCTCGCGGGCGAGGTGGATCATCCGCTTGAGGTCGCCCAGCGAGCGCCGCAGGACCAGGCCGTTCGTGATCGAGCGGACGCCGTCGATCATCAGCGTCGCCATGGATTGCAGGAAGACGCGCTTCTCGGGCGGGAGAGCCTCATCCTCGGTGAACGCGGCCGTGCCCTCGTCGAGCGAGAAGAGCGGGATGACCTGGGACATGAGCCACTCGCGCAGCAGGGTCTGGCGTGCGGAGAGGTCGAGCAGACCGGCCTGATGGAGCTTGTCGACCGCGTCGCTGGGATCATTACCGAAATGTTGCAGCGCCGCTTCGGCGCTCATGGCGCCGCGGCTGACGAGGAAATCGGCGAGGGAGTCGGCCGCCGTTTCGGACACGGACAGGATCAGCTCGCCCTGCGAAAAGTAGAGGGTCTTCCGCATCGGCGGCCTGAGGATGGTCAGGTAGCCGGTCCTCCGCTGTTGCAGGATCTCGCCCGCAATCACCACGAAGGGCGTGATCTCAATCCGCTCCAGACTCACACGCGCTCGCTCAGTTATGCGTTTTCCAATCGGCTTTTAGCACAAAGTGCGCCCTGAAGCTGGCATGTTTTGGGCTCAAACCCGAGTTAGATACATACCGAGTGCTACGATGAAATCAATGATGAAGTACGCGCTGGTTCTGCTGACGGTCCTCTCGTTCACCGCGGCGGCGGGAGCGCAGGAGATCCCGAACGAGTCCTACGAATTCCTCATGGCCAAGCTCGCCGCGGACGATGGCCGCTACGACGAGGCCCTGAACCGGATCGACCGGGTCATCGCGAAGTCGCCCGAGGATCCGACCCTGCGCTACGAGCGCGCGATGATGCTCATCGACGCCGGCAAGGTCGACAAGGCGGAGAGCGAGCTCCGCGCCGTGCTGCAGAAGAACCCCGACTTCTACGACGCCAACCGCGTCCTGGGCCGCATCCTGCTGGACCGCGGCACCACGGACCGCGCGCGGGTCGAGGAAGCGCTGCGGTATCTGCAGGCCGCGTTCAAGTCGTATCCCGACGACCTGTCCACCGGCATGGCCGTGGCCCACATCCTCAACCAGCTCGAGCGGACACCTGAAGCGGAGCGCGTGCTGGCGGCGATGGTGGAACGGGCGCCCGATCAGCGTGCCCTCAATTACCAGTATGCGCAGGTGCTGACAAAGCTCGGCCGCGGCTCGGAGTCGAAGCAGTACCTCGAGCGCGCCGTCGCGGTCGATCCGACGTTCGGCCCGGCGATCATGCAGCTCCTGGACATGTACCAGCAGGAGAGCGAGTGGGCCAAGGGCGCCGCGCTCCTGCAGCCGCTGATCGAGGAAGATCCGCTGAACCTGGAGATGCAACGCCAGCAGGCGTACTTCTACCTGCGCGCGGGCGACGCGCGGAACGCGCGCGACCGGTTCCGGGCGCTCGCGCAGGCGGATCCGAAGGACGCCCGGTCGCTCTTCTACCTGGCGGAGTCGCTGAACGACCTCGAGGAGTACGCCGAGGCGGAGAAGATCTTCCGCCAGCTCCTGCAGGCGGATCCGAACGACACGGACGTCCTGGCGAGCTTCGCGCTGAGCCTGTCCGGCCAGAAGAAGTTCGACGAGGCCACGCAGACGTTCCAGAAGCTCCTCACCGTCGGCGATCTGCCCGAGCACCTCGGCGCCCTCGCGCGCACGCAGCTCGCGTACATCGACCTGCAGAAGGAGAACTACGCCTCGGCGGTCGAGACCGCGAAGTCGATCTTCGTCTTCCGCGACAAGCCGAACACGCAGGCCATCAACATCGCCCTCGAGGCGTTCAGGAAGCAGAAGAAGTACGCGGACATGGTGGCGCTGCTCGAGCCGCTCGTGCAGAAGTTCGAGTCTGACCCGTTCGTGAACGCACGCTACGTCGAGGCGCTCACGCGCTCGGGCCAGAAGGGCAAGGCCGCGCAGCATGCGGCGGCGCAGACGAAGCTCGGGACGCGCAACACGATCGCGGCGTCCGAGGCGTACGTGCAGGCGGGCGATCAGGCCGCCGCGGTGGCGCTGATGAAGGCCGCCGCGGGCGCGAAGCCGGACGATCTCGACCTGCACTTCCAGCTCGGGTCGCTCCACGAGCGCGCGGGCGATGCGAAGTCGGCGGAAGACACTTTCCTCACGTTGCTGAAGAAGGACCCGGAGCACGCGCCGACGCTGAACTACCTCGGCTACATGTGGGCCGAGGCGGGGAAGAACCTCGATCAGGCGCACGAGATGCTCGTGCGCGCGGTGGGGCATGACCCGGACAACGGCGCCTACGTCGACTCGCTGGGCTGGGTCTACTTCCGTCTCGGCGACCTGGATCTGGCGGAGAAGTACCTGACCGACGCGACGCGGCTCATCCCGAGCGACGCCACGGTGCACGAGCACCTCGGCGACGTGCTGGCGAAGCGGGGCGAGAAGGAGCGCGCTCTGCGCAGCTACCGCACGGCCCTGAGCCTCGATCCGGACGCGAAGGAAGGGGACAAGATCCGCTCGAAGATCGCGGAGATCGAGAAGAAAGACCCCGCGGCGCGGCGATGAAGTTGGCGGTTGGCGGTTGGCGGTTGGCGGTGGTCGCCTGCGGGTTGGTTCTTGCCTGCAGAACTGGGCGTCCTTCGGGGGCGCCGGTTGCGCCTCTGACGGCGGCATCGGCCGACGAGGCGCTCGTGCAACTGCGGGAGAGGCGGGCACAGTTCGGGGGAATGCGCTCGCTGATGCGTGTCCGTGCGACGGCGAACGGGAAGACGCAGTCGTTCCGCGCGCAGCTCGCGGTGCACGACTCGCGGCGGATGGAGCTGACGGCGTATACGCCTGTGGGCACGACGGCGCTGAAGATGACGGCGGAGGGCGATCGCATCACGACCGATCCGGAGGTCGCGCCGGCCTCGTTCGACTTCCTGCGCTCGGCCGGACTCACGCCTGCGGAAACGGCCATGCTGCTCCTCGGGCTGCCGCCGCGGGACGACGTACAGGTGCAGGCGACGCCGGCGGGCCTCGCGTCCGCGAGCGCGGGCGGCATCAGTGTCGTGTACGATCCTCCCGCGTTCCCGGCGCGGAGCGTGGTCGTGACGCGCGGCGCGGACCGCATCGAGATCTTTCACGACGAAGTTGTGCGGATCAGATGAAGAGGTCGTACGCCAAAATTAACTGGGCGCTGCGCATCACCGGCAGGCGCGCGGATGGTTTTCACGATCTCGAGACGGTCTTCCAGACGATCTCGCTGCACGACGAGCTGACGTTCCTGCTGTCGGACTCCCTGTCGCTCACGTGCGACGATCCTTCGATCCCCGTCGACGAGACGAACCTGGTGATGCGCGCGGCGCGTGCGATGGGCTCACCGCCGGTGGAGATTCAGTTGCGCAAGCGCATCCCCGCGGGCGGAGGCCTCGGCGGCGGCTCGTCGAATGCCGCCACGACGCTGCTGGAGCTGGGCGGCGCGGCCGATCTCTCCGCGATCGCGCTGAGTCTCGGCTCGGACGTCCCTTTCTTCCTCCTCGGCGGTACGGCTTACGCAACGGGACGGGGGGAAGTGCTGACGCCGATGCCGCCGATGTCCGGCATCCCGCTGCTGCTTGCGTTGCCGGAGGAGCGGGTGCTGACGAAGGACGCGTTCGCGCGAGTCGCGCGCTACTCGCCGGCCCTGGGGATCGACGCGTACCGCGACTTCACCAACTTCACCAACGACTTCGAGGAGCCGGTGTTCGCGCTGCTCCCGCGCCTGCGGCAGTTGAAGGAGCGGATGCTCCTCGCGGGCGCAAACTGGGCAGGGATGAGCGGCAGCGGCTCGACGATCGTCGGGGCTTTCCCGGACGCGGCCACGCGCGATCGCGCGGCGGAAGCGTTTCCCGACGTACGTGTCGAGAGCTGCGAGACGATCGCGTGAGACGGCCTAGGACGAATAGGACTCATAGGACGAATAGGACCTATACGTCCTATCCGTCCTATCCGTCCTATACCCCGGCTACGGAAACATTCTCGAACACCAGCGTCGGCGTCCTCTGCGAGGAGTACGCAAACGGGTCGTTCCCCACGGCCACGAGCTTCTTCCAGAACTCGAGGTGATTTCCGGAGAGGTTCATCTCCGCCACCGGCTCCGCGATGGCGCCGTTGCGGACGAGGAAGCCCGTCACGCCGATGGAGAAGTCGCCGGTGCCGCCGTTGGAGTTGCCACCGAGGAAGCTGGTGATGAGGAGGCCGTTTTTGATGTCGCTCAGCAGCTCCTTCTGCGACTTCGCGCCGAGCTTCCAGATGAAGTTCGACGGCTGCCCGCCGTTCGGCTCCATCTTCAGTTTCCGGCCGTAGTATGTATCCACGTAGTACGTCTTCAGCGTGCCGGCGTCGAGGATCACGCGCGGCTTCGCGGCGATGCCTTCCATGTCGAACTTGCGCGAGCCGAAGCCCTTCGGCACGTGTGGGTCGTCGGTGATGGTCATCAGCGGGCTGACGATCTGCTGGCCGAGCTTGCCGTCGAGGAACGACCGCTTCTGCTGCAGCGCCGCGGCGGACATCGGGCCGACGAGCATGTTCACCAGCCGCCCGGCCGCGCGGTTGTCGATGACTACGTTCATCGCCGAGGTCTCGCCCTTCTTCGAGCCGAGACGGCGGAGCGTGCGCTCCGCGGCACGCGTGCCGACCGCGGTCGCGTCCCCGAGGCCGCCGTAGAAGCGCGAGCTGGCGTAGTCGGAGTCTTCGGGGCGCCGGCCGTCGGCGTCCTTCGCGCTCACGTTCGCGGAGACGAAGAACGACGTCGAGCGGTTCGAGCCGGAGAAGCCGTTCGACGTCACCATCCAGTTCTCCACGAGATTGCTGGAGAAGGACGAGGTCATGCTGGTGATCGCCTCCGCGCCTTTCACGGCGCGTCCGGCGTCGTGGATCGCCTTGGCGATGCGCCGCGCTTCCTCCGCGTTCACCGCGGCGTACTTCGGGTCTTCGAGCTGCAGGTCCGCGGCGGTCTGCCCCTTGTACAGCGCGGGATCGGGCAGGGCGCGGAAGGGATCGGGCTGGATGGATTTCGCGAGCGCGATGGAGTCGCCGATGAACGTCTTCAGCGCCTCGGGGCGCAGGTCGCTGGTGGACGCGGTGGAGTAGCGCCCGTCGACGAAGAGCTGGAGGGCCACGCCGCGCGTGGTGGCCTCGGAGATCTTCTCGACCGCGCCGTCGCGGTAGTCGAGCGAGACGTCGCGTACGCGGTAGGCGCGCGCCGAGGCTTCCTTCGCGCCGGCGCTCTTTGCCAGCGAGATGCAGGTCTGGGCGATGGCGAGCATGTTCTGATCGTGATTCGTCGCCATGGCTCAGCCTTTCTTTTCCGCGCGGCCGCCGACCGTGATGGACGAGACGCGTACCGTCGGCAGTCCCTGCGACACCGGCACGAACTGCCCGTCCTTGCCGCACGTCCAGCCGCCTTCGTCGATCTTGAGGTCGTCCGCGACCATGTCGATCAGCTCGAGCACCTTCGGTCCGTTGCCGATGATGTTCACGTCCTTGATCGGCTTGGTGAGCTTCCCGTCCTCGATGAGGTAGCCGTTCTTCACGTAGAAGGTGAAGTCGCCCGCGCCGATGTTCACCTGGCCGTTCGAGAAGAGCTCGCAGAAAACGCCCTTCTTGACCGAGGCCACGATCTCGTCGCGCTTGTGCGGGCCGGGGAGCATGTACGTCGAGCGCATGCGCGGCATCGGCGCGTACTCGTAGCCCTGGCGGCGTCCGTTGCCGGTGGGCTTCACGCCGTAGTGCTTCGCGGAGATCGAGTCGTGCAGGTAGCTGGTGAGCGTGCCGTTCTCGACCAGCATCGTGCGGCCGACCGGGTTGCCCTCGTCGTCGACGTTGATCGCGCCGCGCGCGGCTTCCTGCGTTCCCTCGTCCACGATGCTGACGAACGGCTTCGCCACGGCCTTGCCGATCTTGTCGGAGAAGATCGATGCGTTCTTGCGGTTGAAATCCGCCTCCATGCCGTGGCCGATGGCCTCGTGGAGGAGGATGCCCGCGGCGCCGGCGGCCATGACCACCGGCATCTCCCCGGCGGGCGGCTGTACGGCGTCGAAGAGGACGACGGTCTTGTCGACGACTTCCTTCGCCATCCGGTCCAGGCGGTCCGCGGTGTAGTAGCTGAAGTCGGAGCGCGCCGCGCGGTTGATGGAGTTGTTCTCGCGGCGGCCGTCCTGCTCGGCGACGACCGAGAGGTACATCGTGGTCATCGGCTGCGCGTCTTCGACGATGCGGCCGGTCGAGTCGGCGATGAGGATCACGCTGCCCTGATCCATGAAGCCGAGGCTGACCTTCTTCACGCGCGAGTCGGTTTTGAAGGTCTTCTCGTTCAGACCGTTCAGCATGGACAGCTTCTGCTGCGGCCGGATGTCGTCCCACCGGATCTTGACCGGGTAGCGGTTGGGCTTCTGCTCCATGACCCGGAAGCGCACCGGCGCCGCTTTCGCCGGGCCGTCCGCGATCGCCGCGGCGGTCAATGCCGCGCGCCGCAGCCCCTCGGCCGTCAGGTCCTCCGTGAAGCCGTAGCCGGTCTGGTCGCCTTTCAGCACGCGGACGCCGACGCCGAGGCCGACGTTCGCGGAGGCGCGGTTCACGGCGCCGTCTTCGAGGTTCAGGTTGTTCGTGACCCGATGCTGAAAGAAGACGTCCGCGTAATCGCCGCCCTTCGACAGCGCCGCGCCGATGGTGTCGCGGATCAGTTTGTCCGTCACGCCGAAGCGCGCGAAGTAGCCGACCCCCGGAACCGGGCCCGTTTCAGCGAGCAGCGACGAAGTGCTGAAGAGATCCGACATTGCGACCGATGCCAGCGCCGCGGCGCCCGCCCCGAGCACCGTACGGCGGGTGAGACCTGAGCTCTCCTCCATGAATCCTCCTTTGCGTACGCTGATTGAACGTACGAACGGGGATTTCGGCAGTTACGGAGAGGTAACGTTCAGCGGGCCGTGGCTTCGGCTGGAACACGGAGCGACTCCAGACGGGCCTCGACGGCGCGCCGGGCCCGCGCGATGGCCTGTTCGTCGTGGCGCAGGTAGAACGCGAAGTTCGCGCCGAAGAAAAGGGCGTTGAGCTCGAACGCGAGCTGCGAAGGGTCGACGTCCGGACGGAGGTGCCCTTCGTCCTTGGCCATGCGGATGGCCCGTTCGAGTGCGCCGATCCAGTCGTCCATGAGCCCGCGGATGCGCTCCTGCACGGGGCCGGGGCGGCTGTCGAACTCGAACGACGCGGCGGCGAAGAAGCAGCCGCCCGGGAAAACCCCCCGGCGGATGTACGACAGCCACGACTCGCAGATGGCCATCAGGCGCGGGAAGCCGCGCGGCTGCAGCAGCGCGGGGGTGAAGATCTCGCGGATATAGCGCTCGGACGCGGCCTGGATGGTCGCGAGCTGCAGGTCTTCCTTGGAGCCGAAGTGCGCGAACAGGCCGCTCTTCGACATCTTCAGCTCGTCGGCCAGCCGGCCGATCGTCAGCCCTTCGAGCCCCTCGAGCGAGGCCACGTCCACGGCGCGCTCGAGGATGCTCTGCCGCGTGCGCTCACCCTTCATGCGTAGGCGGGGAGGTCCTTCAGCAGCTCCTGGTGAGCGTGCCGGAAGTCGCTGCTCCATTTCTGGGGACGGTGGGAGGCCGGATCGACGCTCACGACCGTCCGCTCGCCGCGCGCGTACGGGGTGCGGCCGTTCTCGCTGGAGATGAGGAAGCCGTACGTGCAAGTGTAGTCGTCGAGGTCGTTCACCCAGAGCTCCACGCGCAGGGTAGCAGTATCGGGAGAGAGCGCCTCCAGTTTCTCGATGACACACCCGCCGCCCAGGGGAGCGCGCCCGTCGAGGGCGATGATGGCGTGATCGACGTGCTCGGAGAGGTCGGTGGTGGAACGCACGGGGGAGAAGTAGAGGAACTTGGGGTTGATGAAGTCGTTGAGCATCGGGTGCCTCCGACGATTAAAATAGTACGAACGTTCGTTTTAGTCAAGAGGATAGGACGAATAGGACCTATAGGACGAATAGGACCGGCCGGGTGGTGGAGCTCGCTTGTCCTATTCGTCCTATGGGTCCTATTCGTCCTATTGCCCTCGTGCCCTACTTGTAAATCTCCACCCGCGCCACCCCGTCCGCGCCGATCCACCCGCGGTACATCCCCTCGCTGTTGAACGTCATGGCGAAGTTCCCCTTGGCGTCCAGCACGATCACGCCGCCCTCGCCCTTCACGGGCGCGAGTTTCTTGTGGATCACCTCATTCGACGCCTCGGCCACGCTCATCCCGCGGTATTTGACGAGGGCCGCGATGTCGTGCGCGACGGTCCAGCGGATGAAGTACTCCCCGTGGCCGGTGGCGGAGACGGCGCAGGACTCGTTCTCGGCGTAGGTGCCGGCGCCGATGATGGGCGCGTCGCCGACGCGGCCGAACTGCTTGTTGGTCATCCCTCCGGTCGACGTTCCGGCGGCGAGGTTGCCCTTGCTGTCGACGGCCACGGCCCCGACGGTGCCGAATTTCTTGTCCGGGTTCGCGCTCGCCTGCTCTTTGAGCAGCTCCTGCTGGAGCGATTTCCACCGCCGCTCGGTCCAGAAGTACGACGGGTCGACGATCTCCAGGCCCATCTTCGTCGCGAACAGCTCCGCGCCGCGGCCGACCATCATCACGTGCGGCGACTTCTCCATCACCGCGCGCGCGGCGGTGATGGGATTGCGGATGATGGTCACGCCCGCGACGGAGCCCGCGCCCTTGGTCCGCCCGTCCATGATCGAGGCATCGAGCTCGTTGCGGCCTTCGTGGGTGAAGACCGCGCCCTTGCCGGCGTTGAAGAGCGGGTTGTCTTCCAGGACCCGGATCGCGGCTTCGACGGCGTCGAGGCTGGAGCCGCCTTTGGCGAGGACCGCGTGGCCTTTGTGCAGCGCCTCCTCCAGTCCCGCGCGGTACTGCGCCTCCGCCTCGGCGGTCATGCTTGCGCGGGTGATCGTCCCGGCGCCGCCGTGGATCACGAGCATTGCTTTCTGCGCGCTCAGCGAAAAGGCGAACACGAAAGTTGCAATCAGCAGGATCGGTTTCCGCATGATCCGTACACTACCACGCCGCATGAAGCGTCTTCTGCTCGCCTTCGTCCTCGCTCCGGCCCTGTTCGCGCAGGGTCCTTCGGCAGACTGGCGGACCATCGAGCTGCCGCATTTCCGCGTGCACTATCCGGCCGAGTACGAGGCGTGGGCGATGCGCGCGGCGGAGCGGCTGGAGTCGACGCGCGAGCTCGTGTCGCAGGAGGTCGGCTTCACGCCGTCACAGATCATCGACGTGATCGTGATCAATCCCATCGCGGAGCCGAACGGCAGCGCGTGGCCGCTGCTGGACTCGCCGCGCATGGTCTTCTACGCGGAGCCCCCGGGCCCGGACGAGCAGCTCGGCGCGTTCGGCCACTGGATCGACCTGCTTTCCGTGCACGAGACCGCGCACCTCGTGCACATGCTCCGGCCGTCGCGCAATCCATGGGAGCGCGCGCTCGAGAAGTTCGTGCTCCCGTACAACCCCATCACCCTGCGCGCGCCGCGTTGGGTGCTGGAAGGCTACGCGACGGTGATCGAAGGACGCATTACCGGCGCGGGACGCCCGACCAGCACGCAGCGCGCGCTGATCCTTCGCCGCTGGGCGGAGAACGGACGCCTGCCGTCCTACGGGCAGCTCAACTCCGACAGCCGCTTCCTCGGCATGTCCATGGCGTATCTGATGGGCTCCGCGTATCTCGAGTGGCTGGAGCGCCGCGCGGGCCCCGGCTCGCTGCGCAATCTCTGGTCCCGCATGACCGCGCGCCGTCGACGCTCGTTCGACGAGGCGTTCATCGGCGTCTTCGGCGAGAGTCCCGATCGCCTCTATGGCAGGTTTGTCGCGGAGCTCACGGCGTCTTCGCTGGCGCCGATGGAGCTGCAGGAAGGCGCGCTGTTCCAGGAGACGACGCGCGCGAGCGGCGATCCGGCGGTCTCGCCGGACGGGACGCAGATCGCCGTGGTCCTGCGTCCGCGGGACGAGCCGGAACGGCTGGTGATCTGGTCGACCGCGGAGGCGGCCGAGGAGGAGAAGAAGTACCGGGAGCGGCTGGAGGAGATCCTCGCGCGTGACCCGGAGGACGTCGCGCCGGTACGCACGAAACCGCTGCCCCGCATGGCCGTGCATTCGCTGACGATGCCGGACGGCGGCGACATCTCCATGCCCCGGTGGGCGCGCGACGGAAAGTCCGTGCTTTTCGCGCATCGGGTGCCGGACGGGGAGGGGATGCTGCACTTCGACCTGTACCGTTGGGATTTCGAGCGGGTCACGCGCATCACGCGCCTGGCCGACGTACGCGAGGCCGATACGGTCGACGGCCGCACCGCCATCGCGGTGCGCAGCCGCTACGGCGCGTCGCAGCTCGTCAGCGTCGATCTGAACACGGGCACCGTCACGCCGCGCGGTGAGGCGTCCATCGACCAGGTGATCACCCATCCGCGCGTCAGTCCCGACGGCAGGCGCATCGCGCAGGTGGCGCATCGCGGCGGACGGTGGACGCTGTACGTCGACGACGCCCCGGTCGTGTTGCCCGGCGATCCGGCGTCGCCGGAATGGATCTCGAACGACGAGCTGGTCGTGACTGTGCTCGCCGGCGGCTACGCGGAGCTGCACCGCGTACGCGATGGCACAGCCGAGGCGATCACGCGCACGAGCGGCGGAGCGTTTCAGCCGGCGCCCGCGAAGGACGGGCGCATCTTCTTCATGAGCCTCGAGCCGGACGGCTTTGTCGTCCGCGTACTCGATGGGGCGGTTCCTCGGGTTCCTCGGAGTTCCTCGGGTTCCTCGGAGGGGCTGGACAGTTCCCCCCAGGCACCCCGAGGAACTCCGAGGAACTCCGAGGAACCCGAGGAACTCGAGAAACCGCCCCGCCCCTACGGCATCGGCAAACAGGAATGGTCCTGGCTCGCCTCCTCGAACTACGCCCCCAACCAGCAGTTCTCCGAATTCGGCGTGCGCCTCGGCGACGTCGTCGGCCGTCTGGACACCCTCCTCATCGGCTCCCTCGGCGACTTCGACGGCGTCGGCCTGGCCACCGCCTGGCGCGGCTGGCCCGTCGAGGTCCACGCACACGCATACCACGCCGAGGACGAAAGCGGCGGCGAGCTCCGCGCGATCTGGGACCGCCGCTTTCCCCGCTCCTGGCTCATGCTCGAAGGCGGTGCGTCCGACGATCTCGTCTTCGGCAGCGCCGCGTTCTCCACGCGCCAGATCGTCGGATCGATGCGCTTCGACGAAGGCGCGCGCGTCGAAGTCGACGACGAGCACTATCGCGCGATCGTCGTCGCGAACGCCCGTCTCGGGTCCACGCGCATCACCGCCCGCTATCAGCACGACGGCGGCGCGACCGTGACCCTCGGCGGCCTGGCCTCGTCGGTCCTGCCCCGGTCCGCGTATGCGCTGCGCGTCCTCGACCCCGCATTGCCGGTCGCAATCCTCGCGGGCGATGAGTACGATGGCTGGCGGATCGAATCGACCGTGCCCGGGATGCCTTTCACAGTGTTCTATCAACGCCACGAGCTCGGCGCCACGCGCCTCTCGCTCGCGGGCGCGGAGGTGGAGTTGAATTCCGATCCTTTTCCCATCCTGAAGCTCCCCGGCATCGACGTCACCCTCGGCGTGGCACGCATCTTCGACACGCCTCTGGAGAACGAGACGAAATGGTGGCTGGGTATGCGGTGGCGTCCATGATGCACATTCACAACGGCGACGTCGTCGCGGCATTCGCGCGGCGCAGCGGGATTCCGGGCGAGCACGTCTCGTATCGCGAGTCATTGGTCATGGGACCGGTGGTTCCGGGTGACGACTGGATCGAGAACCGCGCCCACGCGCTCGCGCAGCGCTTTCACGAAGACCTCCTGCGCGTGCGCACCGACCTGCTCGAACAGGAGCAGCTCCTCGACGCCGCGCCGTCGCAGGGGGAGATCGTGCTGTGGTTCGAGCACGATCTGTATTGCCTGATCCACCTCCTGCATCTGCTGCAGCGCTTCGCCGATGCGCGGGTGTCGGTGATCTGGTGTCCCGAGCCGCTCTCGAACAACGACGAGCGCGGCCTGGATCTCCTCTTCGAATCGCGCGCGGCGGCGACGCCTTCGATGATCGCGCTCGCGCGCGATGCGTGGAGCGCGTACACCTCGCCGGATGCCGCGTCGCTCAATGCCTGGCTCGTCCGCGACACGCCGGACTTCCCGTTCCTGCGCGAGGGCCTCACCCTGCACGCCTCGCGCTTCCCCTCGACGCGCTCCGGCCTCGGCGCGATCGAGCAACAGGCGCTGGAGCTCGTCGCCGCGGGCACGTCGGACTGGTTGTCGCTCTTCGATCAGCTCAACTCCCGCGTGCCGCGATTCGGCTTCGGCGACTCCCAGGTCTTCGAGACGCTGCGTGGGATCGCGACGTGCGCCGTGCCGCTGTTGAACATCAGCGGCGACGTGCCGAAAGCGATCGTGACCATCACGCCCGCGGGCGAGAACGTGCTGCGTGGCGAGGTGGACAACCTGGCGGTGAACGATCCCGACTTCTGGCTGGGCGGGGTGCATCTGACGAAGGAGAACGTATGGCGCTGGGACGGCGCGCGGCTGAGCCGCTCGGCCGCCTCCTGAGGTTCGACGCCACTGACGGCGCACCGCTCGCGGGCCTGCTGTTCGAGCCGCGCCGGCGCACCACTCGCGCGGTGATTTTCCTCCACGGCACCGGAGGCGCCTCGGTGTTCGAATCGAAGCGGACGAACGCCCTCGCGGCCGCATTCACGCGTTCGGGCATCGCGTACTTCACGTTCAACAACCGCGGCGCCCATCTCGTCCGCCGCCTCGGCCGCGACCTCGGCGGCATGGCGTTCGAGAAGATCCGCGACTGCGTCTTCGACATCGACGGTGCCGTGCGCGAGCTGTGGGCGCGCGGCTACCGCGACCTCACGCTCGCCGGCCACTCCACCGGCGCGAACAAAGTCGCGGTGTACGACTCCGTGAAGCGGCGCAACCGCGTGAAGCGCTACGTGCTCCTCGCCGGGGGCGACGACACCGGCATTCTGTACGACCAACTCGGCGCGCGACGCTTCGACGCCGCGCTCGTGAAGTCACGGGCCATGATCCGCGACCGTCGCGGCGCCGAGCTCGTGCCGCGCGCGCTGTCGTCCCTGCCCATGAGCTGGCGCTCGTTCTACGACATGGCCAACCCGAACGGCGACTACAACGTCTTCCCGTTCCTCGAAGTCATGCGGGGCATTCGCCTCTCCCGCCGCCCGCGCTTCCGCCACGTCCGCGGCATCCGCAAGCCCGCGCTGTTCCTCTACGGCGAGAACGACGAATACCTCTACGGCGACGTCTCCCGCTGCGTCTCCATCCTCGCCGAAGCCCTCGGCCCCCGTCCGAACGCCGAGATCGCGGTAATGGCCGAGGCGGACCACGGTTTCGGGGGACGGGAGGAAGAGCTGGCCGGGCTCATCGCAGGGTGGATGGAAGCGCACCATCCGAGGTAACGTTGTTCCATGACGATGAGATATCGAGTCGTGCTGCATCCGTCGGAGGAGGGGTTCGCAGTATCGTGCCCCGGCTTGCCGGGTTGCTGGTCTCAGGGCTCGACCGAGGAAGAAGCGCTTGCGAACATTCGCGATGCGATCGAGGACTATCTGACCGCTGCAGCCGAGAGTGTTGATCCGAAGCTCGTGCGCGAAGTCGAAGTTGCGGTGTAGCGGTGCCGAAGATCGCCGGGATCAATCACCTCGACGCGGTGCGCGCGCTGAAGAAGGCCGGCTTCACGATCATCCGTCAAGGAAAGCACATCGTCATGAGCGACGGGGCTCGCATTCTCACGATCCCGCGCCACAATCCAGTCAACGCCATCACGATGGGCGGAATCGCGCGCGACGCGGGTTTGACGCCGGACGAGTTCAGAGCATTGCTCTGACTCGGCGGTTACTTCTTGCCGCGGATCATCTCCACGACGCTCTTCGCCAGGTCGTTCGGAATCGGGATGGTCAGGTTGTAGTGGGCGATCTTCCATGTGCTGCCCACCTTGCGCACCACGCCCGTGCCGCGGCACTCGCCATACGACGCGCTGTCCAGCTTTTCGTCGAACCAGGCCACGTCGCCGGCGGGGGAGAGGATGACGTGGCGGTCCCGCGGTGTGAACGTCCAGGCCTTGCCCTTTGCAAAGTACGGGTGCGCGAACTCCCGGAACGCGGCGACGTCCCACCGCTCCGTGGCGTCGGTGCCGAGAAAGACGAACTCCGGCGCCATCGCGCCGAAGTAGCGCGCTTCGTCGGCGTCCGCGGCCGCGTCGTGCCAGTCGTCGAGCATGGTGTTGATGTCGCTGCGCGAATCGCCCAACGAGGCGCACGCGCACAGGAGCAGGGCGGTGAGAGCGAGAACCTTGCGCATGGCTGCATTATGGCCGCACTCCGCATCACGTGCTCCCCAGCACGCTCGCGAGCACCTCGAACGACTTGAGCTCATATCCGAGGAAGTTGCGGCGGACGGTTCCGGCGAGTGAGCGGATCTCCAGCAACACGCTCGTCGCCGCGCCGAACTGTTCGACCGGCAAGCGCAGCCCGTCCAGGGCATCCGCCACTTCGTTCGCGAGCACATACGCGTCCCGCCCCGCGCACGACGAACAGACGAACCCCTGCAGCTTCTCGTCGAAGCGCAGCGGACGCTCGACCATCCCGCCGCACTCGATGCACGTGCGCACCGCGGGGAAGATGCCGGCGAGGCGGAGCATCCAGATCTCGGCGTAGGTGACCACCGCCAGCGGCGACGCACCCGCGAGCAGTGCCTCGCACGCCCGGTCGAGCAATCGGTAGATCAGCTCGGCGGGGTCGTCGGCCTGCGCAAACGTATCGACGAGCTCGGCGATGTACGTCGCGGCCACGCTGCTGGCCAGGTTCTGTTGCGCGGGGAACAGCGACCGCACGAGGTCCACGGACTCGATGCGCAGCACCTCCTCCGACTCCCGTTCGCTGTAGCCGATGCGCACTTTCGCCAGCGGCTCGAGGGCCGCGCCGAAGCGGCTGCGGATCGCGCGCGCGCCGTACGCCCATGCCTTGCGCTTGCCGTGGTCGGGTGTCAGAAACACGACCAGCTTGTCCCGTTCCCGGACGGGGAAGGTGTGCAGGATGATGGCTTCGGTGCGGGCGATTCGCACGCCGTGAAGGGTACACTGCGGACGCTGCCATGCTCATTCATCCCGCCGAGGCCCGCCGTCAATTCCGTGAGCTCGCGGCGGGCGAGATCACGAACGAAAACCTCGCCCGCGGCGCGTTGCTGATCGCGCTGGAAGACTCTCCCCGTATCGACGTGAACGGCTATCTCGACGAGCTGGACGGTCTGGCGGCGCGCGTCCAGCGCCGCTGCACGGCCGGCGAGCCGCCCGTCTTCCGCCTCGGCCATCTGCACGCGGAGATGTTCGACGTCGACGGCTACCGCGGAGACACGCAGAATTACTACGACCCGCGCAACGCGTACCTGAACGACGTCATCGACCGGAAGCTGGGCATCCCCATCACCCTGGCGATCGTGTTCCTGCACGTGGCGACGAAGATCGGCCTGTCCGCGTCCGGCGTCGGCCTGCCCGGACATTACCTGGTGAAGGTGCAGTTCGAGTTGAACGAGGTCTACGTCGACCCGTTCGACGGCGGGTCGACGCTGACCATTCCGGAGATCGGTGTGCTGCTGCGCCACGTCAGCCGCGGCTCGCAGCATCTGATGAGCGAGCACCTCCGCGCATGGACAGGCCGCGAGACGCTGCAGCGCGTACTGGCGAACCTGATGAACATGTGGAACCGCGCGGGCGACTCGCGCCGCGTGGCGACGGCGAAGGAGCGGATGGAGCTGCTGTCGCAATGAAGCTGGTGGTGACGGTGCTGGAGGAATCGTGCGACGCGGCCGTGCGCGCCATCCGCGCGATCGCGTTGCCGCACGACATGGTGGAGGTGCGGGCGGAGCGGTTCGCGACACTGGACTGCGACGCGCTCCAGGCGGCAACGACCCGGCCGATGATCCTCACGTTCCGCAACGCGCCCCGGCGCAACGTACCGGAGTGGCGCGGGCTGATCGACGTGGAGTGGCACGACGGCGTCGCGATCGACGAGCCCGCGCGCACCGTCGTCTCCCACCACGACTACGACGGCATGACCGACGTCGAAACGATCATGGCGAAGATGCGTGCGATGAACTGCGCGTACACGAAGCTCGCCGCGACGCCGCGGAGCTTCGCCGACAACGAGCGACTTCTGAAACTGCTGCCCGGGACGGTCATCGGGATGGGGGAGCGGGGACTGTACTCGCGCATCCTGGCGCCGTTCCGCGGCTCGGAGCTGACGTTCGTCGCCGCGAGCCACATCGCCGCGCCGGGGATGCTCACGCACGAGCGCGCGCTGGAGATTTACGGCCCCGGCGTGATTGGCAACCGCGTCGAGAAAGTGTTCGCCATCGCCGGCGATCCCGCGGGGCACAGCCTCTCCCCCGTGATCCACAACCGCCTCTTTCGGCAGAAGAACGTGCCGGCCGCGTACACCATCGCCTCGATCGAGCGTTTCGACGAGATCACCGGCGCCTTTCTGCGCGGCGAGCCGTGCGGCCTGAGCGTAACCACTCCGTTCAAGGAGGATGCGTTCCGGTTCGCTCCCGACCCGGCGCCCAACGCGAGACGCGCGCGGGCGGTGAACACGCTCGTGAACGTCAACGGCAAGATCATCGCCGACAACACCGACGTCGACGGCTTCGCCGCGCTGATCGCCACGCCCTACATTGGAGCCGCGGTCCTCGGCCGCGGTCCCACCGCCCGCTCCGCCCTCGTCGCCCTCCAAGACGCGGGCATTCCCGCCACCGTCTATCACCGCGACAACATGCATACGTTGCGGGACTTCGGCGGCGACCTGATCGTCAATACACTCCCGGGCGACGCCGACGTCGCCATTCCGGCTTGCCGCACGTACATCGAAGCCGCGTACACTGGCACTCCGCGGGAGGTCGATGCCGAACGGCGTTTCGGCGGACTCGATCTTCTGCACGCGCAGGCCGTCCGGCAGCACGAGCTCTTCATGAAGGTATTCGATGGACCATGACGTCATTCCGGTCGTGCGCACGCTGAGCGCCGACACCCTCACGCCGCTGGTCGCGTTCGCGGCGCTCTCCGATCCCGGCACCGAGGCGTTCCTGTTCGAGAGCGTCGAGCGCGGCGAGAACCTCGGCCGCTACTCCTTCGTCGGCTTCGAGCCGAGGCGGAGCCTGCGCTTCGACGCCACCGTGAGCGATCCCGTACGCGTCCTCAACGACGAGCTCGTGCCGCTGCGCGTCGAGGACGGGCATGCCCTCCCGCCTTTCTTCGGCGGCGCGGTCGGCTACTTCGGCTACGGCGTCAGCGGCTGGAGCGAGCGCATCCCGGACACCCATCCGAACGAGACCGGCATCCCCGACGCGAAACTGCTCTTCTTCGACAACGTGGTCGTGTTCGACCACGTCCTGCAGCGGATGCACGTCGTCGCCAACGTCTTTCGCGGCGGGACTGTCGAAGACGCGAACGCACGCCTCGACCGCGCCATCGCCAGACTCCGCAAGGCCAGTGTGGAGCCGATCGCCTTCGACGCCGGCGCGACGGTCGGCTTCACCGCCAACCACACCCGCGAATCGTTCGAGCAGATGGTCCGCGACGCGAAGGAGGAGATCGTCGCCGGCGAGATCTTCCAGATCGTCCTCTCCCAGCGCTGGGAGACCGACTATCCCACCAGCGAGGCGCTGACCCTGTACCGCGCGCTGCGGTCCATCAACCCGTCGCCGTACATGTTCCTGCTGCGCACGAACGAGTGCACGCTCGTCGGCGCGTCGCCGGAGATGCTGGTGCGCGTCACCGACGGTAAGGTCGAAACGCGTCCGATCGCGGGCACGCGTCCGCGGGGCAAGACCCATGACGAAGACCGCGAGCTCGAGGCCGCGCTGCTCGCCGACCCGAAAGAGAACGCCGAGCACCTGATGCTCGTCGACCTCGGCCGGAACGACCTCGGCCGCGTCTGCGCGAGCGGCTCGGTCGTGGTCGAGGACTTCAAGCACATCGAGCGCTACAGCCACGTCATGCACATCGTCACGGACGTGCACGGACGGCTCCGCGAGGGCTGCACGCCCGTCGACGCGTTCCTCTCCTGCTTCCCGGCGGGCACGGTCAGCGGCGCCCCGAAGATCCGGGCCATGGAGCTGATCGACCGCTTCGAGACCACCCGCCGCGGGCCGTACGCCGGCGCCGTCGCCTACTTCAGCTTCAACGGCAACCTCGACTCCTGCATCACCATCCGCACGGTGACGCTGGCCAACGACCGCGCGTACGTGCAGGCCGGCGCGGGGATCGTCTACGACTCCGACCCCGCCACGGAGTACGTCGAGACGGAGAACAAGTCCATGGCGCTGCGGCGCGCGATCAGCGTTGCGCGGGCGGCGATTGCCTCGATGCCACGAAGCGGATCCGCATGAAGCCCAGCGTCCGCAGCAGCTCCGCCATCTTCTTCTCGCCGTTGTCGGAGGCCATCTTCAGGAGCCCGCGCTTCAGGGCTTCGCTGCGGATGTTCTCCTCGGCGTGCTGACGCGCGCGCGTCTCCAGGTCGATGTCGGCGCGCCGCAGCACGCCGGTCTTGCGGGTGAGCACGCGCGACTGCTCGTTGTCGACGCGCGACACGAGGATCTGCGGCGCCGGCAGGCGCATGTTGATGGTCCCGTCCGGCGATCGCCACACGTCCTCGGGCCGCAACTGGGCGAGGTCGATGCCCGCGATGACGTCCCCCGTCGCCAGGAAGGTGATCTCGTCCCCGCCCAGGGCGTTCGGGACGAGCTTGTAGGTCTGGGTGATCGTGCCGACGTGCATCACCCGCATGGACGCCGTTTCCAGGCGGTTCAGCTCCCGCACCTGCGTCACCAGCGTGGCGATGTCGACCTGCTTTTCCTGGGGTTTCAGGACCGTCTCGACCACGGTTTTCCGGGCCATCCGCCACACGAAAACGACCGCCGTGACGGCGACCGCCCCCGCGACCAGCAGGGCCCCCAGGATCAGGTAAACGGTACGGCGTTGCATTTTGTTGTTACCAGTAGTGGCGCTTCCACCAATACTTGTGCTAGGCTACGCCCCTCCCGGTAAGGTTCAAGGAAGCGTCCAAGCGGCCCACCAGTTCACGGACCCTCCGGCGTCGCCCCACTCAAACCCTCAGCTCTTCCCCCGTCAGCTCCCGGTATGCCTCCAGGTACTTCTCGCGCGTCTGGTCGACGACGTCCGCGGGCAGCTCCGGCGCCGGCGGGTTCTTGTCCCACCCCGTCGTCTCCAGCCAGTCGCGCACGAACTGCTTGTCGTACGACGGCGGGTTCTTCCCGACCGCGTACTGATGCGCGGGCCAGAAGCGCGACGAATCGGGCGTGAGCGCCTCGTCGATCCAGACGATGCGGCCGTCCTTGAGCCCGAACTCGAACTTCGTGTCGGCGATGATGATCCCGCGCGTGAGCGCGTACTCCGCCGCTTCCGCGTAGAGCGACAGCGTCAGGTCCCGCAATTGCGAGGCCAGGTCGTGGCCGACGATCTCCGCCATCCGTTCGAAGGAGATGTTGATGTCGTGGCCGGTCTCTTCCTTCGTGGCCGGAGTGAAGATCGGCTCCGGCAGTTTGCTCGCCGTGGTCAGCCCCTCGGGCAGGCGGATGCCGCACACCATGCCGGTCTGCTGATACTCCTTGAGGCCGGAGCCCACGAGATAGCCGCGCGCGACGCACTCCACCGGCACGACCTCGCACTTCTTCACCAGCACGCTGCGTCCCCGCAGCTCGTCGTAGGCGCGGATCTCCGCGGGGAACTGCGCGAAGTCCGTCTCCAGCAGGTGGTTCTCGAGCTGCGTGAACCGCCGGAACCAGAAGTTCGAGATCTGCGTGAGGATCGTGCCCTTGTCCGGGATGCCCGGCGAGAGCACGACGTCGAACGCCGAGATGCGGTCCGTGGCCACGAACAGGTAGCGGTCGCCGAGATCGTAGACGTCGCGAACCTTGCCGCGGCGGGCAAGCGGAAAGGGGAGGCTCGTTTGAGAGATCGCTGCGCTCATGCGCGCGATTCTATAGTTCCTCGGGTTCCTCGGAGCTCCTCGGGTTCCTCGGAGGAGCCAAAGCCCACCCCGAGGAACTCCGAGGAACCGAGGCACTCCGAGGAACTTACTTCGCCACCATCCAGCCGCGCTCGCCGCGGACCAGATCCAGCTTGCCCTCGCGCGACACGCTCGCGCGCACCTTCCGCGCGTACGCCGCGTCGATCTTCTTGCCGACCTTCGTCGGGTCCGCCATCAGCGCGGCGCTGACCTTCGCCTTGCCCGTCTTCGCGAAGATCAGTCCCGGCGACGCGAGCAGCGTCGGGGTCTGATAGCGCGGGTCGCCGGAGACGTTGTCGATGGTCGACGTGTACGGGAACACCACCGCGTACCGCTCGTCGTCCGCCGTGCAGGGATCCTGGACCAGGAACTCGATGGAGCCGCCTTCGAGCGTCACCGGCAGGGGCTGCTGAAAGTGCGCGAGCGGCGGCACGCCGAACTGCACGTTGTCGAGCACCGTAATGCCGTCCGCGTCGTACGCGGAGACGAGAATGTTGATCGCGCAGCGGCCGAGGTTCACGGCGCCGACGTTCGTGCGGAAGCCGAGGCGGGAGCTGTTGTCAATGCCATGGGCGATGGACGTGATGTTGTCGTACTCGAAGTCCAGCAGCCCGGTCCACACGCCGGGGATGGTCTGCCCGTACGTGCCCTCGGCGTTGTTGTACGTGTTGCTCGTGACCAGGAACGCGCGCGAGATCACCTGATCGTCCGGCAGGTCCGGGTTGTCTTCCGTGAACGTCGCCAGGAGCATCGAGCCCGTGCCGGCGCTGTTGAAGACGTCGGCCATCACGTTGTCCGTGATGAACGTCGCGTTCGCCGGGATCTCGATCAGCTTCTCCACGCCTGGCGCGCCGCCGGTGCGCAGCAGCGTCACGCTGACGGTGAGCGGATAGTCGAGGTGCGGGTTGAAGATGCTGAGCTGCGTCAGCCAGCGGGTGTTGTTCTGGCCCGGTGCGTTCGCCGCGGCGGTGACCACGTACGTGTCGGTGATCTGCCCGAGCGCCGGAACGGACGCGATGCAGAGGAGGAGTGCGAGGAGCAGTTTGGAGGTTCTCACGGACCTGATTTCCTTTCGAAATACGCTTCAGCCGGACGAGGCTGACTGCACTCCCGGTGCCGAGTATTCCTCGCTGGAAACAAAGGACTTACGGTCGCCGTTCGCCGGCGGCCAGCCGCCGACCGCCCCCGTCACGCTACACTACCGTCCATGAATCAGATCAGCGACCGTCTCCGCGGCCTGGTGCAATCCGACATCCGCCGCATGTCCCGCGAGTGCGAGCGCGTCGGGGGCATCAACCTCGGCCAGGGCATCTGCGACCTGCCGACCATCCCCGAGCTCGTCGAGGGCGCGTGCGACGCCATCCGGTCGTCGAAGGCGACGTACTCGAAGTTCGAGGGCATCGACCCGCTGCGCGAGAAGATCGCCCTGAAGTGCGAGCGCTTCAACGGCTTCACCGTCGATCCGGCGACGGAGGTCGTCGTGACCGTCGGCTCGACCGGCGGCTTCGCGGCCGCGGCGATGGCGACGTTGAACGCGGGCGACGAGGTGATCCTCTTCGAGCCTTACTACGGCTACCACCTCAACACGCTGAAGGTCCTCGGCATCGAGACGAAGTTCGTCCCGCTGCAGCTTCCCGACTGGTCGATCGACTTCGACGCGCTGCGCGCCGCGTTCGGCCCGAAGACCCGCGGCATCGTCGTGTGCACGCCGTCGAATCCCTGCGGGAAGGTGTTCACCCGCGAGGAGCTGGAGAAGATCGCCGCGCTGTGCCACGAGTTCGACGCGTACTGCTTCACCGACGAGATCTACGAGTACATCGTCTACGACGGGCGCCGGCACCTCTCGATGGCCGCGGTCGACCGCGACGTCGCGGTGACGATCAGCGGCTTCTCGAAGACGTTCTCCGTGACCGGCTGGCGCATCGGCTACGTCGCCGCGCCGAAGCGCGTCGCGCAGTCGATCGGGCTGGTGAACGACCTGTTCTACGTCTGCGCGCCCACCCCGCTGCAGTGGGGCATCGCCCGCGCCCTCGACATCGGCGAGGAGTACTACGCCAACCTCGCCGCGGACTACCAGAAGAAGCGCGACATGCTGGCCGAGGCGCTGCGCGAAGGCGGCTTCACGCCGTTCGTGCCGCAGGGGGCGTACTACATGCTCGCCGAGATCCCCCGCGAGTTCGGGAATGCTTCCGAGGCGGCGATGACGCTGATCGAAGAGGCGGGCGTGGCGTCCGTGCCCGGGCCGTCGTTCTACGCGAGCGGGCGGGGGGACCGGTTGTTGCGGTTCTGCTTTGCGAAGGACTTCGGGGCGCTCGAGGAGGCATGCCGGAGGCTGGGGGCTTTGACGATCGCGCGATAGGACATAGGACGTATAGGACCTATAGGACGAATAGGACCAATAGGACGAATAGGACCTTAGAGGGCTCCCGGTCGTCCTATTCGTCCTATTCGTCCTATACGTCCTATAGTCCTATGTCCTATCGGTCCTATCCGTCCAACAGCCCCCTACTTCTTCCTCGACCCCCGCAACTCCCCCAGCACGTCCTCCGCGTGCTTCGCGGTATCCACCTTCTTCCACACCTTCTTCACCCGCCCGTCCGGGCCGATCCAGTAGGTCGTGCGGGCGACGCCCCAGGTACGGCGGCCGTAGAGGTTCTTCTCCTTCCACACGCCGTACATCTTCGCCACGTCCGCCGTCTGGTCCGACAGCAGGGGGAAGTTCAGGTGGTGCTTCTCCGTGAACTTCTCGTGGGACTCCAGCGAGTCCGTCGACACGCCGAGGACCACCGCGTGCTCCTTGGTCAGGTCCGCCTCGTGGTCGCGGAACGAGCATGCTTCCGCCGTGCAGCCGGGCGTGTCGTCTTTCGGGTAGAAGTAGAGAATCACGTCCTTCCCCTTGAAGTCCTTCAGCGACACTTCCTTGCCGCGGGTCGAGGGAAGGCGGAAGTCGGGGGCGACGTCGCCGACTCGGGGCTCGAAGAAATCCTGCATTCAGTGCACTCCCGTTCCAAAGAGAACTTTCTCGGCCACCAGTACCGCGTTGAGGGCCGAACTGCGGCGGAGATTATCGCAAACGGCCCACACCCAGAACCCGCCGCGGATCGTGGGATCGGGACGCACCTCTGCGATCAGCACCTCGTCCTTGCCCGCCGCGTCGATGGTCCCGAACTGCTGGTCCCCCTCGGGGAACACCAGCGCGGGGTTCGCCCGCAGCGCGTCGGTGATCGCGTCGCGGGAGAGCTCCTCGCGCGTCTTGATGAACAGGGAGAACGTGTGGCCGTGGAAGATCGTCCCCTGCGTGACCAGCAGCGCGATCTGCGCGCGCGCGTCGGTGAGGGAGCGCACCTGCGTGACGATGAATTCCTCGTTGTGCTCGAGCGCGGGGTAGAGGTTGAAGGCGAGCTGGCGGTCGAACACCGTCTTCGGGACGGAGTTGATGTTCAGCACGCTGATGGTCTGCTGCGCGAGCTCCTCGACGCCTTCCTGCTCGAACTCCGAGGCGGGCTGGACGGCCGTGGCGGTGCAGATCTCGATCGGGCTGAGGGTGGCGATCTGGTGGAGGATCAACGCGATGGGGATGGCCACCGGATGCGGCGAGATCAGCACGTCGTCTCCGGCGTCGATGCTCTCCAGGTTCACGCCCGCGACGGCGAGCTTGCCGTCTTCCGCCGTGCTCGGCTGCGAGAGGTCCACGGCGATGAAGTCGTCCTCCGTGTGACGGGCGATCCACGGCTCGTTGGGCCCCGCGGGCCCACAGAAGAACACCAGGTCGAGGTCGTCGAGCCCTTCCTGTTCGACGGACGCGACCACGGCGGGCTCCGCGTCGACTTCGGTCAGCGCGCCGGCGGTCTTGCCGGTCGCGTCGAGGAGGGCGATCTTCGCGTACGGAAACGCCCGCTCGCGGAGGATGGTCTGGATCTCGGTGCCGACGAGGGTCAGCGGGTTGATGATGCCGAGCCGGTAGCCGGCAGGATTCTTGGGGTGCGCCATGGCGGCGCGTTGTATCACGGAGTCCGGGGCGTCGAGTCGTCGGGTCGTCGAGTCGTCAAGGAGCAGGAGGCGTCGAGGGAACGGCCGGTTCCTCTCGAAGACTCGACGCCTCGTCGACTGGACGACTCGACGACTCGCCGACTGGACGACTCGAAGACTCGTCGACTGGCAGACTCGGCGGGAGACTCGGACTCGGGAACGCGATCGACCACAGCTTCACGAGCGGGCCGGAGACCAGATACCCGATCGCGCCGATGAACCAGAACTCCCGCGGCCACTTGAATGCCAGCGCGAGGATCAGCGCGAGGATCAGGAAGTAGATCAGCGACCGCTCTTTCTGCAGGGCCAGGCCTTTCTGGCTGCGGTAGCGGATCGGGGAGATCATCGAGAAGGCCGTGGCCACCGTCACGAGCATCACGATGAACGCGAAGCGGCGGTCGGTGACCGGCGCCGGGGCATAAAAAATCATCGACGCGATCGTGAGGGCGCCGGCGGGGCTGGGCAGCCCGACGAAGTAGCGGTAGTCGGTCTTCCCCGTCATCACGTTGAAGCGCGCCAGCCGCAGGGAGACCGCCGCGAGGAAGAGGAAGGCGATGCCTCCGCCGAGCTTCTCGAAGCTGTGCAGGCCCCAGGCGTAGACGAGCACCGCGGGCGCGCAGCCGAACGTCACGACGTCGGCGAGGGAGTCGTACTCCTTCCCGAACTCGCTCGTGGCGTTGAGCTGCCGCGCGATCATGCCGTCGAAGGTGTCGAAGACCGCGGCGAAGAGGAGCGAGAGGCAGGCCGTCTCGAAGAAGTCGATGGCCGCCTCGCTGCGCCCGACGGCGATGCTCTCGATGGCGCGCGTGGCGTAGACGATCGCGCGGAACCCGAAGAAAAGGTTGAGAATCGTGAGCGACGTCGGAATGACGTACACGCCGCGGCGGAAGTTCGGGCGCACGCGTTTCATCTCCATCGCAGCGTCAGCATCGCACCGTCATCGATGAAGCGATGTTATGCAAACGGGGTTCCGTTGGGAACCCCGTTGCCTTCGGTCGAATTGTCGGGGGGCCGGCTCAGGCGACCGCGTGCTGGGACTCGTAGGAGCGAATCCTCTCGGCCATCTGGTCCTTCAGGTGGAGCTTCCGCTTCTTCAACGTCTTCTCTTCGAACTCTTCCTCGGAACTGATATCGGACTTGGTGGTGAGCTCGTTGAGTCGCGCCTCGCAGGTGTGGTGCTCTTCGGCCCACTGGCGAAACTCGGGATCCTGGTCACTGAGAATGCGTTGAATGTCCGCGGTACGATTCGACATCGATTGTCCTCCTTCGAAGTACCTTCTTCGCGAGAGAATTCTAGCACCGGCCGTGCCTGCCGGCGGGTGTTTCGAATCCCTGCATAAGTAACGCCTGCTCAGTGCATTACAATCCGGCGCCATGCAGCGCGCGCCCGCCCGTGCCGTCGTCATGGGCCTTGCCGTCGTCCTCCTCTCGGTGCTCCTCTCGCCCCTCGGGCGCGAGCTGTTCGTGGGCGACGAGACCAAGTACAGCCAGGTGGTGCGGGAGATGCGCGCGGGCTCGTTCGTCCTGCCGACGCTGAACGGCACGCCGTTCACGCACAAGCCTCCCCTGCACTTCTGGATGATGGCGTCGCTGACGTACCCGTTCGGCGTCTACTCGATCTGGCCCTTCGTGCTGCCGTCGCTGATCGCCTTCGCGCTGCTGCTCTGGCTCATGGACCGCGCGTGGAGTCCCATGGCGGCGTTCGTGTGCGGAACGTTCGTGCTGATCTGGGGCTCGGCCCAGGCGGCGCGGATGGACGTGACCTTCGCCGGCCTGCTCGCGCTCGCGGCCTATCTGATCTATCGCGCGAGGGGCGCGCTGACGATCGGCGCGGGCGCCGCGGCGGGCGTGGCGTTTCTCATCAAGGGCCCGATGGCGCCGGTGATCGTGCTGGTGTTGTTCGCGTTCGAAGCGATCCGCCGCAAACGTCGCCCGGTCGGCCGCGATGCCCTCGGCGTCCTCCCGATGCTGCTCCTGCCGCTGCTGTGGCTCGTGCCGGCGATCGTCATCGGCGGGGAAGCGTACTGGCGGGAGATCTTCTACAAGCAGACCGTCGGACGCGCGGTGAATGCCTGGGTGCACAAGTCGCCGCCGTGGTTCTACCTCGTGCGGTCGCCGGCGACGCTCGCGCCGTGGTTCTTCGTGACGCTGGCCGCGCTGCGGCCGTCGATCTTCAGGAATGACGAGAAGGCGCGCTTTGCGATCTCGTGGATCCTGGCCGTGCTCGTGCCGTACACGCTGCTGTCGTCGAAGCTCGACGTGTACATGATCACGCTGCTGCCCGCGGTGGCCGTGCTGATCGGCCAGTTCGTTCCCTCCGATGACGCCTGGGGCCGCCGCGCGTGCGCCGTCACGCTGGCGCTGTTCGCGCTGATCGGCGTGGCGGGGTTTTTCGTGCAGTTGAAGGGGGAAGACGCCGCGCTGCTGACACTGCCCGCGGTCCGCGGACTCTTCGTCGTGCTCATCGTCGCCGGGCTGGCCGGTCTCGTCGTCGCGCTGCGCGGACGGTTGTTGTACGGGGTGCTCGCCGTCGGACTGGTCCCCGTGCTCGCGCTGTCGTACGTCATGGTCGCGCTCATGCCGCTCGCAAACGAGCAGGCCTCGACGCGTCCGCTCGTGCGCGCGCTTGCCGCGCAGAACGTGCCGCCCGAGGAGATCGGGTGCTACGTCTGCCCGCATCTGTGGGTGCGCGACATGCCGCCAGAGCTCGCCCGCGTGCGGCTCCTCGAGGCCGATGAAGTCCGCGCCGCCGCGCCGCGCGTGCTCGTGACGCGCCGCAGGGACGCCGGCGATCTGGACCTCCGCGGCTACCGCAAAGTCGGCGAGCTGCGCATGATCGGGAAATGGTTCGATGTCTATCGGAGATGAAGGGGGCAGGGCGCAGGGGGCAGGAGGCAGGAGCCTGAGCGGCGGCCGGCAGGCGGATCTCCTGCGCCCTGCGCCCCGCGCCCTGTCCCCTGATCAAAAGCGCCGTTACGCTTCGGCGGCGTTCGTCACGCTCCTGATCCTCTCGGTCTTCTGGCCTTCGCCGGTCGTGTCGATGAACCGGCTGTGGATCCACGGCTCGATCGACGTCGACGAGCTCTCCTTCCTCGGCCGCGAAGCCCCGGCCTGGGACGTCGTGTTCTGGTTCTTCGCGGGGCTGCTGCTGTTGACGATCCTGCAGAGCGCGGAGTCGCACGATTACCGCTCGGCGCTGGCGCAGGTGCGCGCCTTGCGGTTCGAGCGCACGCTGCTCGCTCCCGCGCTCGCCCGGTTCGCCGCCGGTGCCGTGCTCACGCTCGGCGTGTGGCTCGCCGTCGACCGGAGGATGCTGGCGTGGGCCGAGGGTGTGCAGTCGGACTTCACGGAAGACGTGATCCGGATCGTGAACCGCTTCGGCGGCGGCATGAACCCCGTCCTCATCGTCGCCTTCTTCCTCATCGCCGGTGTCGCCTACCGGCAGCGCCGCTGGGTGTCGTACGCCGTCGCCATGGGCCTCTCCGGCCTGGCTGCCGGCCTCCTCGCCCAGGTCGTCAAATACCTCGTCGGCCGCGCCCGCCCCGAGCTCTGGCTCGGCCCGACGCATTACGCGCCCGGCTCGTCGACGTCCTTCCCCAGCGGCCACACCGTCGGCGCATTCGCCCTCGCCGGCGTGCTCGTCTTCGCGTCGCGGAACATCCCCCTGCGCGTGATTGCGTTCCTGCTCGCATTCGCGGTGGGCATGTCGCGCATCCTCGCCTTCCGCCACTGGGCCTCGGACGTGTGCGCGTCGATGACGCTGGGGCTGGTCACGGCGTGGGTGGCGACGCGCGTATCATTGCTGCATGGGGAAGGTCGTGACGCGGCCCGCGACGTATGAGGACCTGCTGAAGGTCCCGGACCATCTCATCGCGGAGATCGTCGAAGGGGAGCTGCATACGTCGCCTCGGCCATCGGGAGCGCACGAGCGCGCGATGACTGCCGTCGTCAAGCGCATCGGTCCGGCATTCGATGATGGCATCAATGGTCCCGGCGGATGGTGGATCGCCATGGAGCCCGAAATGCACCTCAGTGGCGACATTCTGGTGCCGGACCTGGCAGGGTGGAGGCGCGAACGCGTTTCCGAGTACATGAGTGGTGCCGCGTGGGACGTGGCCCCCGACTGGGTTTGTGAAGTCCTGTCGCCTTCGACGGCGCGATTCGATCGCATCCGTAAGCTGCCCAAGTACGCGCGACACAATGTCTCGTGGGCATGGCTGGTCGATCCATCCCTGCAGTCGCTGGAGATCTTCCGCCTCGAACGGGGGCAGTGGGTGCTCACCGCGACGTATGCAGGCGATGAGATCATCCGCCCCGAGCCCTTCGACGCGGCCGACTTCCCCCTTGGGTCTCTCTGGCTGCACCCGGCCTCCGCGTGATCCCGCTCACAAGCGAACGCGACGATCGCCCGTAGAATCCGCGCGGGTTTCCGGGAGAGTTATGTCTACGAATCGCGTTTCGCTGATCCATTACGACCTTCTTCGCGAGCTGTGCGATCACTGCCGCAAGGAGCGTTTCCACTTCGTGCCCATCGGCGCGGCGCCGGCCACCGGCCCGTGCAAGAACTGCGGCTCGGACTCCAAGCTCGCCGACGTGAGCGACACCGCCATCTGGCGCCTGATGACCAAGCCGAACGGCGAAGTCGTCGTCGTCCCCCTCGTCGCGAACTAGCGTTTCCCCACCAGGCGTACGTCTCCTCTTGGAGTGCGGAGGCGCTTGCTTGCCTCCGCGCTCCAGGGCGGCGAGCCCTCACCCGCGAGCCTGGTCACAGCACGAAACCGCGACTGTCTTTAAGATTCACTCCGTCAGATCGGAGTGAACATGAACAACTCGCACGCAGTCGAGCGCGTGAACTGCGCGCTCATGGTCGCGGCGTGTGCCGCGGCATTTGTCGCGCCCTTCCATCTCTTCCTCGCCGCATACGCCATCCTCGGGCCGCTGCATTACCTGACCCAGATCTCGTGGATGCACGATCGCCAGTACTTCGCGCCGCGTCCGGCGGCGCGGCGATGGTGGCTGGTGCTGGTCGGGGCGGCCATGGCCGTGCTGCTGTACGGCTACGTCTCCAACGACCTGCTCCAGAAGCCGGTGAAGCCGACGCTGGAGATCGCGATGGTGTATCTGGTCTTCGCCACCGCGGCGTTTCTCCTTTTCGTTCGCCACGCGGTAAACGCGGTGGCGCTGACGGTCGCCGTCGCGGCGGGGCTGGCGCTCTTCAGCAACGCGCGGGCGTACGCGCTGCTGGCGTACTTCATCGTCACCATCGTCCACGTGCTGGTCTTCACCGCGGCCTTCGTGCTCTACGGCGCGCTCAAGCGGAGAAGCGGCGACGCGCTCCTTTCCCTCGGCGTCTTCGCCGCATGCGTGGCCAGCTTCTTCCTGGTCTCCGCCCAGCCGCTCCTGGCGACGTCGCCGCGCGTGCGCGAGATGTACGACTTCTTCGCGCCGCTGAACGAGCAGCTCATCGCGCTGTTCGGCATCGGCAGCGGCGTGTACGAGGCCACGGCCGTCATGCGCCTGATCGCCTTCGCGTACACGTACCACTACCTGAACTGGTTCTCGAAGACATCCGTCATCGGCTGGCATCGCGTTCCCAAACCGCGCGCCGCGGCGATCCTCGTCGCCTGGACGGCCGCGGTCGGGCTCTACGCCGTCGACTACACCATCGGGCTGTCGGTGCTGTACGTCCTCAGCGTCCTGCACGTCCTGCTGGAGTTCCCGCTGAACCACCAGACCTTCGCCGGGATCGGCTCGGAGCTGAGAGCGCTGGTGCGGACGTGAAGGGTGGCTGGTTCCCGGGACTCAACGGTCTCCGCTTCTTCGCGGCGATGGCCGTGGCGTTCAGCCACGTGGAGCTGCTGAAGCAGTACCACGGCCTGCCGAACGCATACGACCAGCCCGCGGTCTACGAGCTCGGACGCCTGGCCGTGACGCTCTTCTTCGTCCTCAGCGGCTACCTGATCACCTGGCTTCTGCTGGTCGAGAAGCAGCGCACGGGAGGCATCGACGTCCGCCGCTTCTACATGCGCCGCGTGCTGCGCATCTGGCCTCTCTACTTCCTGGTCGTGCTCCTGGCGTTCCTCGTCCTGCCGCATCTCGACGCCTTCCAGGTGCCGCGTTTCACCGACGCCATGGGCGCGCACTTCGGCATCGCCTTCGCGCTGTTCGTCCTCTTCCTCCCGCAGCTCGCGCTGAGCCTCTACGATCCCGTGCCCTTCGCGGAGCCGGCGTGGTCGATCGGGGTGGAGGAACAGTTCTATCTCCTGTGGCCGTTCCTGCTGCGGCGCACGAAGAACTTCCCGCGGCTCGCGCTGATCGTCATCGTCACGGTGATCGGCGCGCGGCAGGGGGCGCTGTGGATCGCGCAGGCGAGCCGCGCCGACGAGGCCGCGCTGCGCTTCTGGAACGCGGCCATCAGCTATCTCTACTTCACCCGCATCGAGTGCATGGCCATCGGCGGCCTTTTCGCGTGGCTGGTCTTCGCGAAGAAGCGCGCCCTGCTGAGCTTCCTGCAGAGCGGCTTCGTACAGCTCGCGACCTACGCGCTCACCGCGTGGCTGCTGTTCACCAGCTCGTTCAAGCCGATCTTCCACTACGGCGTCTACGCCGTCTGCTTCGGCATCCTGATCCTGAACGTCTCCGCGAACCCGCGCTCGCTGATCAAGCTCCCAGGCCGCGTCTTCGAGTTTCTGGGCGACATCTCGTTCAGCATCTACATGCTCCACGAGCTCGCGATCCAGCTCGTGATTCACCTCGGCTGGACATCCGACGCGGTGCTCTATCCGGCCTCCATGACGCTCACGGTCCTCGCGGCGGCGGCCTGCTACTTCGTGGTCGAGCGGCCGTTCCTGCGGCTCAAGACGCGCTTTGCCGCGTTACCATAGCGCCAGGAGGTTCTCCCATGGCCAAAGGCAACAACGCCCGGAAGAAAGAAACGAAGAAGCCGAAGAAGGACAAGAAGTAGAGGAAAGGGCGGGCTGCGAAGCCCGCCCTTCTCATTGCTACTTCAGTTTCATCGACGGATCGCCGAACAGGATCCACGTGCGCCGCACGTCCCCGTCCTCGGTCGCGCGTTTCGCCTCGCGCACGGCGTCGCCGATGCGCGCGCCGGCGAAGAGGCGGCGATAGAGCTCGGACGCGACCTGCATCTGCGGTCCCGGCTCCGTGAGCGCGGACGACGCCCACACGCCCACCGCCCCGCCGTTCGCATTCAGCATCAGCGCCTCGGCCATGCTGGTGGTGAAGAGGTCGTGGTAGTAGCCGTTGAGGCACGTCATCGCCGCGACGAACGGCCGCTTCGCGTTGTCCAGCGCCAGCGCGGCGTCATGCGTGAAGCCGCCCGCGTTCCACAGGCTCGTCGAGCCGTGGCCGACGTACGCCAGGAGCAGCGAGTCGAAAGCCTCGTCGCCCGCGGGGGCGATCTTCTTCGTGAAGCTCGCCGGCACGAGCGCGTTGAGCGCGCCCGCGTCCGCGGCGAAGTCGGTGTCGGCGACGGCGGCCACGTTCGTGGACGAGCCGTCGTGCGCCACGATCTTCGCAATCATCCCCTCGGCATCCGCGAGTGTCCGCGCGGGCAGGCGGCCGACGGCGATCGAGGGAACGCCGTCGTCGTCGAAGTCCGCGAGCCAGTCGTCGGACGCGGTCTTCAGATACTGCGTGGCGATGAGACGCGTCGGCACGTAGTCGAACGCGCCGAGGCCGAGGTAGTTGCGGGGATCGAAGCTGGCGTCGCCGAGGAGGAGCGCGTAGCGCGGTGCGCGCTTCCACTCCCGCGTGCGGTCGAGGAACGCGCGGATCGCGTCCGGGCCGCGCTCGCCGTAGCCGAACTCGTCGTAGAGGTCCTGCACGTCGATGATCTTCGTGACGACGCCTTCCGCGCTGCGCTTCGCCGCGAGTGGCTCGGCGGCCGAGGAGAAGGCGCGCGCGGTGACGATCACCAGGTCCGCGGCATTCTTCCGGTCGTTCCAGGACGACGCGCGGCTGGCGACGACCTGCGCCGGCGCGTGAATGCGCGTCGCGCCGAGGACGAGGATCGAGCGCGAGCCGGAGCCCGGCGCGACCAGCGACGCCTGCCACTGCGCGCCGTCCGCCGTCACGTCCACGCCCACGGCGATCGGGTTGGCCGGGTCGGTCACGTCGAACGCGCGGATGCGGTTCGTCGTGAAGCCGCGCACCGCGGCGCGCTCACCGGCCTTTGCGATGACGCGCAGCGCGTCGTCGTCCGCGCGCAGCAGGTGCGGATACGTCAGCTCCACGGACTCGACGACGGAGATGTCCTCCTCGCCTTCGAGCGCGGTGAGCGCCAGCGTGTTCGCGCCTTCGGTCAGCCATGCCAGCGGTACGGTGAGCTTCTTCGACAACCGCTGCTGATCGGTGATCTGGAGCGTGCCGAGGTCGTGGCCGTTGAGCGAGAGGCTCACCCGGTGCGCGCCCAGCGTGCCGCCCTGCAGGACGAGCTGCAGCGTCGCGTCCGCGCCGGAGGCGTCGAGGTTGCGCACCGTCAGCTCCTGCGTCGCGCCGCCCGGTGAGACGATCGCGCCGAAGAAGTTCTCGCGGTCGCCGTTGTTCGTCAGCGCGGTGAAGAACACCGTGCGCTCCACGCGCCGGAACGTATGCGGTGTGCTCGTCACGGCGCCGCGATCCTTCGACTTGTCCGACTTCACGCGGTGGTTGCGGCCCTTGTCGCGCACCAGCCAGTAGGCGCGCGCGCCGCTCCACGGCGTGTCGTTGCCGAAGCCGTAGAACTCCAGCGCGTCGTCATCGCCGAAGACGCCGTCGCCGCCGTCGTCCACGAGCAGCGGCTGCTCGATGCCGCCCGTGTACAGCGACATCTGCCGCGCGTCGATGCCCGGATCGAACCCGGCCGCGACGATGTCGCGCTTGGTGACCCGGTACCACCCTTCGTCCGCGACCATGAGCTTCACCGCGGGCTGCGCGGCGAGGTCCCACTGCTGCGCGAGCTGCCGCGCCGGCTGCGGGGTCTGCTTCGCGGCGCCGATGCCGGCGGGAGAGACGAAGATGCCGCCGTTCGACCCCAGGTCCGCGATCGTGTCCGTGTTCGCGGCCTCGGGCACGTCCGCGACGAATACCGGCGTGACCGGTCCGTGCAGCGTGCGCGTGCCGTCGAGATCGACGTCTTCGATGTAGTACTGCGCGAACGCGCCGTCCTTCAGCCGGTCCTTGTAGCGGTACCCGCGGCCGGACGTGAGCTCCTGCCGGCGCGAGAACAGCGCGGAGCCGGCGAG
Source organism: Thermoanaerobaculia bacterium (assembly GCA_036375075.1). GTDB lineage: Bacteria > Acidobacteriota > Thermoanaerobaculia > Gp7-AA8 > Gp7-AA8 > QHVT01. The sequence continues at coordinate 82,877 of DASUSN010000200.1, forward strand.
GAGATGCTTGTTGACCTTCTCGCGGCCGGTGCCGCTCTGGCGGTAGACGTTGAAGCCGAGGTTGTCCGCCTCGAAGCTGGTCGTCCAGCTCACCAGCACCTTGCCCTTCCCGTCCTGCACCGCCGACATCTCCAGCATCTCCACGGCCGTCGGGGCGAGGATGTTGATGGTCGCGCTGGCGCTGTCGTTGGCGGCGTTGGTGTCCGTCTCCGTGCGCGTCGTGCTCGCGGTGTTGGTGACCTGCGTCTGGCTGACGGTGATCGTCGCCGAGATGCTGATGTTGTTCGTGGCGGCCGGGTCCATCGTCGCGTACGTGCACGTGACCGTGCCGCCGGCCTGCGTGCAGGTCGGTCCGCCCGGCGTGACGCTGCTGAACGAGAGTCCCGCGGGCAGCGCGTCCGTCATGACCACGTTGGTGGCGCGCGACGGCCCGTTGTTCGTGACGACGATGGTGTACGTGACCGTCTCACCCTGCGCGAACGCGCCGTCCGGGCCAGGGCTGTTCGGCACCTTCGTCACCGCGATGTCCACGCGGCGGATCACCGGCGTGTTCGTGGAGGTGCTGTTGTTGGCCGTGTTCGGCTCGGGGCTGGTCGTCGACGTCGACACCGGCTGCGTGATGGTCGCGCCGTCCGCGAGCGTCGGGCTCGTGGCCACCACGAAAATGAAGTTGCCGGAGTTGGCGCTCGGCGCCAGAGGGTCGGTCTTCGTGCACGTGACCGTGCCCGTGCCGCCGACGCTCGGCGTGGTGCAGGACCACCCGGCGGGTGGCGTCATCGAGACGAACGTCGTGCCCGGAGGCGTGGTCTGCGTGAGGACGACGGTCTGCGCCGGGACGACCGTGGAGTTGTTCGTGACGCTCTGCGTGAATGTGAGCTGATTGCCCGCGATCACCGGGCTGGGCGAGGCCGAGCTGGCGACCGAAATATCGGTGCAGCCCGACTTGATGCCGGTGACCTGATCGAAGTTCGCCGTGAGGACGACGTTGCCCGTGGCGCCTGCCTGCGCGCCGAAAGTGTCGTTCGCCGTCGTGGTGATGCCCGCCGCGCCGCCGGTGACGCTGGAGACCGCGGGCGTGCCATTGAGCGCAATGTAGCCGCCGCCGCCGCCGCCGCCGGGTCCGTGGCGCTCGCCCGGGAACGCGCCCGGCGCCTGCGTGCGCCAGGCGTCGCCGCCGCGGCCGCCGTTCGCGCGCACCGTCAGGCCGGCGAAGCCGCCGCCGCGGGCGAGGATGACGATCGAGCCGCCCGCGCCGCCGCCGCCGCCGCCGTCGTTCAGCGTGTCGTTGAACGCCGCGGCGCCGTTCGCCGTGATCGTGCCCGTGCCCGTGAGACGCCCCGCGCGGATCAGCACGATGCCGCCGCCCGCCGCGCCTGACGACGCGATGCCGCTGGAGTTGTTGCGCGCGCCCGCGCCACCGCCGCCGCCGAGGACCACGCGGCCGGGGGAGTCGTAGAAAGGCGCGCCGCCGAAGCCTCCGCGGGCGAGGTTCGAGGCCCACGTGTTGCCCCCGCCGCCGCCGCGGCCCCAGTTCGCGCCGCCGCCGCCGCCGGAGTTGTCCTGGTTGGCCGCCGGCTCGCCGTCCGAGCCGCCGCCGCCGGCAGTGCCCGGCGCGCCGCGCGCGAAGTCGCCGTTCGGGTATCCCTGGGGGCCCACGTCCGTGTTCACGCCGCCGTCCAGCACCCACTCCGGCGTGCCGGCGATGCCCTCGCCCTTTACGCCGTGCACGTTCGTGCCGACCACGTTGCGGTAGTCGTCAGTCGCGGCCGCGCCGCCGCCCGCGCGCTGCAGGCCCGCGCCGCCGCGGAAGCCGACGCCGTTGACGGCGACCGTCGTCGAGCCGAGGGCCAGATCGCCCGCGACGTCGACGGCGAGGATGCCGCCCGTCGTGCCGTTCCACGTCGCCGCCGTGAGCGTCGCGCCCATCGTCGCCGTCGTGTACTGCGGCACGCGCACGACCTGGAAGCGGCGCTGGCCCATCGTGGCCGTCGCCGCCGCGTTCGTGTACGCGTAGACCAGGCCGTTGCCCGTGCCCACTGCCGTGAAGTTCAGCGTTCCGCCGCCCACGCCGACCGTGTTCGTCGCCACCACGTACTCGTAGCGTCCGACGTTGTTCGCGTTCGTATACCCAGCGCCGATGCCGCTCACGCCGCCGGGGATGCCGAGGCCGTTGCCGTAGCGGTCGTCGTTGTTGCTGTCGATCGCCGCGTCCTGCATCTGGATGATCAGCACCAGGTCGCCGGCGGTGATGCTCACCGCCGCTCCGCGGCGCGCGCCTACCGTGACCGACGTCGCGCCCGCGGCCGCGTTGGCCGTGCCCGGCCAGTAGGAGTTCACGATCCCCGCGAGCGTGCCGCCCGCGCCGTCCTTGCCCGGCTGCGTGCCGCACACGACGGCCTGCACGAGCACGTGCGACGTCGCGCTGGCCGTGTTCGGCGTGACCGGATCGAACGTGGTGGTCGTGACCGTGCCGGTGTTCGTCGCGATCGGGCCGTTCGTCAGCGGCGCCTGCACCTGGATCGTCACCGTGGCCGTCTGGCCGGACGTCATCGTGCCGAGGTTGCACGTCACCGTCGTCGTGCCGCTGCACGAACCGAGCGTCGTGTTCGAGCTGATGAACGTCGTCGTGCCCGGGATCGTGTCCGTCAGCGTCACGCCCGTCGCCGTCGCCGGGCCGTTGTTCTGGATGTGGAACGTGTAGGTGAGGATGCCGCCCGGGTCCACCGGATCGGGGAGAGCGCTCTGCGTGACTTCGACGTCCGCCTCCGCGCGTGCGACGGCCACGACGATGTGCGACCAGAAGCGGTTGTTGCTGATCGTCCACGACATGGGCGTGTTCGGCGTCGCCGCCGTCCTGCCGCTGGAGCGCGCGTCGATGTCATCGTTGCCCGTCCCGGTGGTCTGCGCGTAGCCCGCCGTCTGCGCGACGTTGGCCGCGGACGTGACGCTCTCGCGGACGGTGACGAAGTCCAGCACGAGGTCCGTGGCCGCCGTGCCGTTGAGGGTCGTGCTGACCGGGGTGTTCTGCCCGGCGTTCGCCGTGCTGGACGGGACGGCCTGGTCGGCGTTGCTGAAGGTCGTCGCGCCGCCCACGCCCTGGACCGTGTCACCCGGGCCGAGCCCGCCCACCGTGATGTCCACGTTGAACGTGCCCGCCGGCGGGTTGAGCATGTACCACACCTCGGTGCGCGTATCGTCGCTGGTGTCGCCGATCGCGTTCAGCAGGGTGAGGTCGACGTTGTTGTACTCGACGTCCGAGACCGTCGCGCCGGGCTGGCCGGTGATGTTCAGGTGCACGGACACGAGCAGCAGGCGGTTGGTCCCCGCGCCCGTGGTGTGCGCGAACGACTGCGTGGCCGCGGCGCTGGTGAAGACCTCGATGCTCGAGGACTGCGCGTCGAACGTGGCCTGCGCGTCGACGTGCAACGTCGCGCAAACGAACAGTACTGCGAGGGCGAAGGCTCTGCGGATCATCGTTCTCTCCAACGGGGAAACCAGTCTCTCTGAGGCGGATTGCGCAGAGATTACTCAGGCGGCGCAACGCGGCCCGGGCGGGGTCGTCATGGGGACGTCAGATCCGGCCGGCGCGGTGTGCGACGGCGATGCGGAGCTGACGTGCGGCGAACGCTCCCGTCCGGCTCGACATGTGCCTTGTACGACGGGAAACCAACGAAAGACTGACGCAATTCTGGCGGGCGGATCCGTCAACCTCGGCCGCGGTTGCGGCCGCGGCCGCGACCGCTTCTTCGGGTCTCCCGCTCGTCGTCCTCCGCTTCGCCGTCGTCGCGGTCCTCGCGCTCTTCCTCTCCGAGCGTGTGAGCCAGATAGGCGGTGGCGAGGACACGCTCGTCCTCGGCGATCGGCTCCTTGCCCGGAATGGTGCGCGAAAAGCGCTGCATCTCGCGCGTGATGCGCTCCCATTTCCGCGCATCCTCGCGCTCGGATGCGATGACCGAGGCGCCGTGGCACTGGTTGCACTTGCGCGACACCACGTCGCGGCCTCGCGCGAGCTCGCCGGAAAGAGGCGTGAGCGGCCGCAGGACCATCCACGCCGGAGCGATCCCGAGCCCGGCCGTGATCACCGTCGACACGGCCAGCGCCCCGCCGATCCACGGCAGACGGTGCCCGAAGCGCTGGAAGCGCCGGATGATCGCGATCTTCACGATCAGCAGCACCCCCACCGCAATTCCCAGCCCTCCGTGTACGACGCTGACCGCCGTTGTCTCGCGAAAGCCCCACGTCCGCGGCACCATCTCGAACAGCAGCGCGATGTAGATCAGCACGAACCCGTATCCCAGCGCGCGATGCACGTTCGTCCAGAAGCGCGGCGCCGTCGACACCCCATGCGGATCGCGGCCCGTCGGGTCCGGCTGCATCGGAAACCGCCACAACCACGCCATGAGACCGGCGTTCACGATCGCGATCGCGGCCATCAGGCCGCCGAGCCAGATCGTGGTGGACATGGTCATAGGGACGGGCCTCCCGTTGCACGGGATGGGCCCGACCATTTGGAGCGCGGAGGCAACCGAAGGCTGTCTCAAATGTAGGGCGCGGCTTCAGCCCGCCTCTCGGACGGGGAGGGGGAATGCCCCCGCCCACGAGAGGGGCGGGCTGAAGCCACGCCCTACATTTGAGACAGCCTCCAATCGCCTCCGCACTCCAAACCGCTACTCCTTCGCCGCGCGCACCTCGACCAGGCCCGTCTGCGACACCGACACGTAGTACCGGTTGAACCGCACCACGCTACTGTCCACCGCGAACACCACGCCCGGATTGGGCGAGAACGTCAGCACGTCCGAGGATGGGCCGGTGCACGGCGCGTTGGGGGCCACCGATCCGTCGCGAAGGAAGATCAGGTCGAGGGCGCCGTCGGCGGGGCAGGCGACGTCATTGAACGTGTCCGTTGCGGCGTTGAGATCGACCGGCGGGCTCCGGAACCAGTCTTCGCCGAGCGGGTCGGGCGTGCGGCCGTCGCGGCGGATGGCCCGCCAGTTCGTGGCCACGGACATGTCGGCGTACGGCGAAGTCAGCGTCCAGAAGCGGTAGCGGTCGTTGGTGGCGTCGAACGAGATGCGCCACGGCGTCCGCGTCGTGATCGCCCGCTGGCGGACCATGCGGATCGCGCCCGCGGCCTCGCTGGCCGCGCCGCGGATCCGGTACTGCGGCATCAACTGCATCAGCGCCGGCAGGGTCACCAGTGCCACGATGCCGATCATCGCCACCACGACCAGCAGCTCGACCAGACTGTATCCCCGTCCGTTGCGCATGCGATCTCCTCAGCGGGCCGCGCTCTTCATCGACGCGATCCCCGGCGTGACCGGCAAGGCCCACGGCCAGGACGGGTTCCCGCAGAGCGACCCGTGATCGCCGTTGTCCGAGTTGATGGCCAGCGATCCGCTGACCAGAGGGTCGAGCTGCACGCGGTTCTCGGCGATGAGGATGCCCAGCAGCGCGTTCTGCGATCCGCTCTCCACCTGCTCGTGCGCGGCGATGACCCCGGCGAACGCCGGCTGGCCGAGGTTCGTGGCGCAGGTGTTCGACGGCGCGCAGCAGTTCGAGTGCATGTGGATGTCGCGGCCCGCGATCCACATCACCTTGTTCGACAGCGCCGGCGCCCACTCCGTCTGCGACTGGAAGTCGAGCGAGCCCGCCGCGATGATGGTCATGGTCGTATTCATGTTGCCGTGCTTCCGGAAGTTCCCGTCGATCAGCACGGTCGCCCCGACCTGCGCGCTGGTGATCGCGAACGTGGTCCGCGGCACGACGTTCACGTTGAAGGGCAGGTGCGACGTGTCCGCGCTGCCGTCGACCGGGAGATCGGCCTGGCGCGTGACGCTGAACGTCGGCGCGCCCGGGCAGGCCACGCCTCCCGCCAGCGCCGTGCCGCTCGAGCAGAGCGTCCATCCCTGCTTGGCCGAGTCCCACCGGTACAGGTGCGGGACGCTCGCCGCCGTGCGGAGCTTGGGCGCGTTCGCGGGCGCGGGCGTGAACTCGAGGTTGTAGTCCTGGCAGCGCGCGAGGTTGTTCACGCCGCACGGCCGCGGCTCGATGCCGGTCGTGGGATCGGCGTCGGTCCAGATGCCGTCGAGCGGCCGCGCCGCGGCGAGGTAGTACATGTTGAGCTGCGACGCGATCTTCGGCTTGTACTCGAGGTCCCACGGGTTGATCTCGGGCGCGGTCACGACGCTCGCGCCGGCCTTGTTGCTGCCGCTGCCGCCGCTGATCGTGCCGGTCGCCGTCACCATCGGGTCCGCGCCGCCGCTGATCGTGCCGATGGTCGCGTTGCCGTTGGCGTGGATCTGCTCGCACCCGTCGCCGCACATCACGCCCGCCTTGGTCTTGAAGAGGATGTCGCCGTTGCCGAGGACCGCGGGCCGCGGCGTGGTGTCGATGATCAGGGCCTCCATGGTCTCCCGCGAGGCCACCGTCCCGTCCGAGTCGTACTTCGTCGCCGTCACGCGCACCGTGGCCAGGCCGTACGAGTCGCCGCCCGCCGACGGCGGCGCGTAGAACGAGATGTCCGTGATCCTGCCGTTGTCGAGCGAGTAGTCGCTGCCGCCGTCCAGCAGGAGCGCGTTGATCTTCGTATCGAGCCAGCAGGCCGTGTCCGCGTTCGCGATCTTCGTGCCGGTCGACGGGTCCGTGCAGTTGAACTTCAGGTCGTAGCGGTCGTTCGCCGCGGTCTGACTGTACGTCCCGCCGAAGACCTGCTCCCAGGTGTCCTTGAAGGAGCCCTGGAAGAAGCGGTTGTCGTTGCCCGCGTATTTGGCGGGCGTGGCGCCGGTCCGGTTCGCGCGCCAGATGCCGATCTCGTTGAGCTGTGTTTCGATCTCGTCCTCGTCGGCGCCCCAGTAGTCCCAGCCCGCGCCGTCGGCGGTGGCGCCGTTGCCGTAGAGCGGGACCAGGTTGCGGCTGTTCGGGGTGCGGAACATCTCCTGGACCACGCGCACGCCCGCCTCGGCCAGCATGCGCGTCTGCAGCGAATCGCGATACGTGACCGCCGTCCGCTCCTCGGTCACCGTGAACGTGGCCATGGTCAGCGCCAGCGTGGTCAGCACCATGATCACGACCACCGTGAGGATGAGCGCTGCTCCGCGCTGCCGCGCGTGGCGGGTCCTGGTCATCTCTCGACTCCTGCTCTGTTGCGTCATGGGATCGGCACTCCGTCGACGAGCTGTTCGGGGGTGAGCGTGGGGCTGATGACGTTCGCGACGACCGAGTTGAACTTCCCGGGCGTGCCGTTCTTCGACGCGTCGCTGGTGAAGTTCCCGGTGAACTCGAACGTGTACGTGCCCGAGACCGTCGGCACCAGCACCGATCCCGCCGCGATGGTCTGGTTCGCGCTGAGGTTCGCGTTGCCGCCCGAGGCGATGCCAGTGGCGTTCGTGTAGATCGTGGTCGCGCCCGAGAGGATCTTGTTCAGCCGGACGCTGGCCGGGACGCCCTGCCACGCCGGCGTGAGCCGGTTGAACGTCACGGCGTTCGGGCAGGTGTTCTCGATCTTGAAGGTCATCGACTTGGCGAAGTTGTTTCCGCTGCCCTGATAGGCGGCCTGCACGATGCGCTGGCCGCACGCGGTCGTCTCGATCGTGAACACCGTCGACGCGGCCATGGCCCGGCAGGAGCCGATCGTGGCCGACGCGGTGACGGTGTACGTGCCGTCGGGGATGGACGTGGGGGCGATGTTCCAGGAGGCGAAGGTGTACACCCCGCCCGACGGCCCGCCGGACAGGGCGGCCGGCGTGTAGACCTCGTTGCCGTTCAGGTCCCGCACCGAGAGCTGCGCGCCCGTCCAGCCCGTGCCCGTCACCGTGAGCTGCAGCGGCACCGACGTCTCCGTCGGCCGGGTGAACATGTCGTTGGGAGCCGGCGCGGTGATGGCGGCGGTGTTCGTCGCCGGCGGCGTGCAGGCGAGGTCGTACGGGTCCGACAGCGTGCCCACGCGCGGGCTGGCGCAGTCGTAGACGCCCTTCACGTAATAGCGGTAGTAGGCGTTCTGGCCGCTCACCGACTCCGGCGGCGTGTCGGTGTGGCTGACCGTCGTCTCGTAGAAGTCGTACGAGGTCTCCAGCGAGTACGAGCCCGCCGCGCCGAGCTTCCGCCAGCGCTCCAGGACGTAGTGCGCCGTCGCGGCGGGCTTGCCGTCGGACGCGGTGGTGAGATGGCTCCACTGCAGCTTCACCGAGTAATTCGTCCCGTTCGACGTGACGCTGCCGACCACCGACGGCGCGGACGGCGGCTTCGCGGGGATCACGCCGTTGGGCACCGTGAAGGCGGACGGCGTCACCATCGCCGCCGAGTACTCCGACGTCTTGGCGCAGAGGTCACAGGCCTTGACGCGGTAGAAGTACGCCGAGCACGGAGCGGCCGTGCGGTCGCGGAAGGCGGTGTTGGAGATCGCGTTCTCGAGCGCGCCGATCTTCTCGGTGCTCACGTCCACGACCGCGTCCGTGCCGATGTTGCTGCCCGTCGAGCGGACGCGGAACACTTTCGAGTTCGTGAGGTCCACCGCCTGCTGCGCCCACGGCATCGGCGGCGCGCCGCCCGACCCCGACCCCGCGCTGACGCACTGGGTCGTGTCCGTGATCGCGCCGGTGTTCTGCGTGACCGCGTTCCACGTCACGTCCATCGCGTACTCGTCCGAGGCGCCGGTGCCGGCGACGTTCTCCGGAGCCGAGGGGACGCTCTGGGCGTCGTCGTCGGAGGTCCGGGAGACGCTGCTGGTGTACGAGCCGATGGTCGCGCCGCTGGTCGACGCCACCTTGAAGGTGAAGGCGCGCGTCACGCCGTTCTGGATGTCCTCGTCGGGCTCGCGGAACTCGTACTGCAGCGCCTCGACGTCGATGGTGTTCGTGTACGCGCCGACCGGGCCGGTCGCCGGCGCCGTGATCTGCAGCCGGTACACCGACACGCCGTCCGCTTCCGCCCAGCGGATGAGGTGGTTGCGGCAATGCCCGTTGCACGCCGTGATGGACTCCGGCACCGGCAGCGAGATCGGCGGCTGCGGATTGTGCTTGCTGCCGGTGACGCCGAGGTTGACGGCCAGGATGGTCTGCTCGAGGGTGAAGTTGCGGTAGTCCTTCTTCGTCTGCAGGTCCGGCCGGTCGGTCATGCCCACCAGCTTCGTCTGGATCTTGCGGATGGTGGCGCGCTCGTCGCGCTCCGAGTCCGCTCCGCTGTTCCCCACCGCCACCGCCGTCGTGCCGCTGGCCGGGAAGTACTGGAACTGCAGCGTGCGCACGTTGTCCGCGATCACCGCGTACTGCGGATTGCCGGAGGCGTCGAACGTGACCCGGGTCAGTTGATAGGGCGGCGACGTCTGCTCCGCGACCGTCCGCGCGGCCACGGAGATCGTCTTCGTCTCTTCATTGGTGATGGATGCGTTGCTGGTGAACACCGCGTCGCGGCCCGTGCCGGTCAGGTCGGCCTTGACGGTGATGGTGTACGGGTTCGCGTTCGGCTTGCGCAGGACGTAGCCGACGATCTCGTCGTTGCCGGTGGTGACGATGGGGAAGGTCGCGTTCTCCAGCCCCGTCTCGCGCTCGCCGTCGAAGTCCCCGCGCACGAAGACCGCCGACTCCCACGCTCCCTCGATCTGCTCGTCGGCGACCCTGCGCGATCCGAGCGTGTTGTGGCCGGCCCCGGCGTCCCGCAGCGTCTCGGACATCCGGTCCATGCCGTAGCGGACGTCCTGCTGCTGCCGGACGGCGGAGTCGGTGCGCAGGTAGGAGCCGGTGGCCAGTTGGTAGAGCAGCAGGGCCACGATGAAGACGACCGAGAAGACCGTGATCGCGACCAATGCCTCGATCAGGGAGAACCCGCCCTCGCGCTTGCGCCGGGCGGACTGCGGCGGACGGACAGGTGCGGTGGTCATGTCGGCTCCTGAGATGGTCATGGCGTGGTGCGGAGGTTGAGGGCCTGCAGGCGGACCTGCCGTTTGCGGGTGCCCCACTCGGTCCAGTTCACGTCGACGACGACGCGCACCATGGACGCGGTCGCGAAGGTGGTCCCGGACGGCACGGCGGTCATGGAGACCTGCAGGGTCGCGGGGAACTTTGCGTCGGCGGGGAGGTCGGCGCCGGCGAGCAGGTTGTGCCACGCCGTGCGCTCGATGGCCTCGGCCGTGGTGCCGGTCACGGCGGCCGGGGTGGTGGTCGTGCCTTTGCGGGTCCAGGTCTGCGTCGCGCTGGAAGCGGTGTCGGCGGCGCCGAGGAGCTTGTGCGCGGCGTAGACGTTGGCGCGCTCCATCGCCGCCTGGGCCAGCATCGTGGCCTGGGTCATCTTCTTGCCGCTGTAGGCGCGATTGACGCCGCTGGAGATGAGGCCCATCAGGGCCAGGAGAATGACCGCCAGCAGGGCTACGGCGACGAGGACCTCGGCCAGGGTAAGGCCTGCCTCGTGAGCTCTTCGATGCATGAGACTCCTCGGTGCGAACGCGACGGAGGGATGGAGAAAGAGACGGAGGGGAGGCTAAATGGGGAGGCGTTAGGACGTCGCTGCGGATGCGTCAGGAGAGCGTCCGTGTGCGCGTGAAGTGTGGGTGAGCGGTCCGTCAGCGGAGCGTCGCGCTACCGCTTCGTCCGCGACCCGAGCCCCGTCGACCGCGAGGTCGCGTTCGGCGCCGGCCTCTGCGTCAGCGTTCCGGCGGAAGGCTCGCCGCCGCGAATTCGCGCAGGAGCTGGCGCTCCGGCTCGTCCGATTCCTCGTAGGCGAGCTGCAGCAACTGGATCTGGTCCGCGGTCTCGGATGCGGAGATCGTGAAGCCGTCCCGCGGCTGGTCGCGGACCGCGGTGGCCTCCCGGCTCCATCCGTCGCCGCCGAGCTGACATCGCAGGAACGTCTGCCTCGACCGCGCGGCCGAGCCGAGGTCGGAGAGCATGCGGTCGCCGTGGATCACGTTCCTGGCGGAGTCGCCCTCCGCGTTCGCCGCCTCGGCGAGGTGGATCTGCTCCTGGTACCGGGCGATGAGCTCCTCGAGCGCCTCGCTGCGCTCGAGGAAGCGCACCAGCACGTCGCTCTCGGGCGCCAGTTGATGGCGCTCGACGGCCGTGATCCGGCAGCGCACGCGGACGCGAATGCCGATCTCGGCGAACGCAACCTCGTGCTCCGTTCCCGGCGCGTAGCTGCACCGCCCCGAGAGCAGCGCGTGCGACGGGCCGAGGTCGAGCATCAGCAGCGCGTCGCCCCCCAGCTTCGCGGGGACGGCTTTCGCGAGCCGCAGCCAAGCAGCACCCTCCATGCGCCGTATCGTAGCTGACTCCGCCAGATTGAGGGCGCAGCGGCAATGCTCCGCGCGTGGTTCCGGCCCTGCCGTTTGGGCTGCGGAGGCAGCCGCCTCCGCTTTCGTATTCGCGCGCCTGTCGCGCTGAGGGAACCGAACCGGAAAGCGCAGGCGATTGGAGGGCCTCCGCACTCCATGTAGGGCGTGGCTTCAGCCCGCCTCCCTCGTGGGCGGGGGTGTTCCCCATACGCGCTAACTTTGCTTCGTTCTAGGTGCGGTGGCGCGAGCGGTGGATGGGCGGGAGCCACCGCTCTGGTAGGGGTGGGCAGGGTATCGCCATGGATGTACCAGAGCGGCGGCTCCCACCCCATCCGCCACCCGCGCCACCGCACTCCTAGAACGCCGGAGCTAACGTCATAAGTTGGTGCGTATGGGCGTTCCCCCTCCCCGTCCGGGGGGCGGGCTGAAGCCACGCCCTACATTTGAGACAGCCTTCGATTGCCTCCGCACTCCGAATGAACAAAACCTAGCCTCGCGGAGGCAACACTTTGCCTCGAACGAACAAAACGTAGCCTCGCGGAGGCAAGACTTTGCCTCGGAAGGACAAGACTTTGCCTCGCGGAGGCAAGACTTTGCCTCGGAAGGGCAAGACTTTGCCTCGCGGAGGCAAGACTTTGCCTCGAAGGCATCAATACTGGAACGTCGATGGGGTCAGCTCGTCGGGATTCCCATCTCGAAGTTGAAGAAGTTGTCCGGGTCGTAGGTCGCCTTGACCGTGATCAGCCGTTCGAGGTTCCCGGCGTAGTAGTACCGGAGGAGCTCCTTGCGCCGGGTGTCGTCGTTCGGGAACTGGACGAGGTCGCGGTCGGGGAAGTTGATGAACGCGCCTTCGGTCCAGGGCTGCAGCGTCTCGCGGAAGCCGGCGATCCACGCCAGGCATTCCATCTGGAGCTGCATGTCGTTGCTGTCCGCCCACCAGGCCTGGTACTGGAGCATGAAGGGCTTGTCGCGGTAGGGGAAGCAGCTCTGGTCGTTCGTCCGCTCCATGGCGCCGCCGAGGGAGTGCAGGCTGAGGTAGCGGCGGACGGTGGAGGAGGCCGAGGACCGGTCGAGATAGGTGGCGATGGCTTTGATCGCGTCGGCTCCGAAACCGGCCTGCGGGAAGCAGGACGAGATCTTGTGCGGGTAGGGGATGCCGGCGCACGTGGAGTTCAGGTCGACGTCGGGAGGCACGTCCGTGAACGCGGCCAGGGCGCGCACGGCGGCGGCCGGCGGGCCGGGCTGGTATTCGGGATGCTGGAAGGCGCGCGGGTCTGCCGACTCCGTGGTCTTGTCGACCTGGTCGTAGCAGAACTTGGCCGCGGCGTGCGTCTTCGGCAGGAGCAGCGGCGCGATCCGTTCGAGATCCGACCTCTCGCCGACGAAGAAGCCGGCCACGATCGCGGGAGGATCGGGGCTGTCGCCCTGGACGGCGCTCAGGCGTGCAAAGGAGGTGAGGCGGGGATCCGCCTTGCCGGGGAAGTGGCCGCGCCAGTCGTCGATCACGGCCTCGACGAGACCCGGATCCTGCCACTTGGCGGTGAAGCTCCAGATCGGCGTGGTCAGGGTCCCCGGCCGGAACAGGAACTCGGTGATGACGCCGAAGTTGCCGCCGCCCCCGCCGCAGACGGCCCAGAAGAGCTCGCGGTTCGGATCGGTGGGGCTGTTCGAGACTTCGAGGATCGAGCCGTCCGCCTTGACGATGCGGAACCAGATCAGGCGGTCGCACGTGAAGCCGAGGGAGCGGCCGTAGGGCCCCCAGCCGCCGCCCTGCACGAGCCCTCCGACGCACACGTCCCCGCAGCCGCCGCCGGGGAAGAGCTGGCCGGCCTTCCACAGCGCCGGGTAGACCTTGCCGAGCCGCGCGCCCGGGCCGAGGCGGACGGTGTCGCCCTCGACGCGGATGGTGTTGATCCGCGAGACGTCGATCATCAGGACGTTCGGGCCGGAGCACATCCCCTCATGGTGATGGCCGCCCGACCGGATGCGTACGTAGAGCCCCTCTTTCTTCGCCATGCGCATGGCCTCGCGCACGTCGTCGTCGCTCTCGCAGAAGCAGATCACCGCCGGGTGCAGGTAATCGAAGCGGGCGTTGGCGATCTGCTTGGCGGCGTTGTAGTTCGGATCGAAGCGCCAGACGATTTCCATCGAGTCCTCCTCAGCGGAGGCAGCAGCATAGCCGCTGAGTGCCGGGCTCGTCCATGATCCCCTCCGTGGGACGGAGGGGGGAGTGCGGAGGCGACGACGCCTCCGCACTCCGAGGGGGCCTACTGGTCGGTCTCGTAGGAGGTGACCATGACGCGCTGCATCTCGAGCTGGGACTCGAGGCAGCCGCGCGCGAGGCATTCGTTGAAGAACACCTCCGGGGTACCGCTCGCGCTGAAGTTGCCGCGCATGAGCACCGCGCCGTAGTAGACCGCGTTGCCGGAGCCGTCGTAGCCGCCTTCGTTGTACAGCGCGCCGTGGAGGAGCGGGGCGAGCGTGACGTAGGCGCCGTCGAGGTCGTAGCCGTTCGACGTGCAGTCCTTCAGCGCGGTCGTGCTCTTGCACGCTTCGACGCTGTTCTTCGACAGACGCTTCTTCGGCTTGCGCATCGTCACGTTCGTGGGGTCGTGCCAGCCGAACTGCACGGCGTCGTGCGCGCCGCCCTGGTTCGGGTAGATGATGTTGATGTACGGCTCGTGCGGCTCGGAGCACGTGCCCGCCACCGCCTTGCTCATGTCCGCCATGTCCGGGACTTTGCAGCCCGGGGTCCACGGCACGGGCAGCCACACCGTGCCCACCGGGATCACCGCGCCGTTGGGGCGGGTGAGGGGGACGGTGTTCAGCGCGACGTGCCAGTCGAACACGCCGTTCTCGTTGACGTCCTGGAAGTCCCAGACCTTGTTGCCCTGGCCGATGGTCTTGAAGTTCCCGGCCGGGAGCGCGCCGCCGACGAGCGTGTAGTCGTTGGTGGCGGTGTCCACTTCGCGGTAGCCGACGTCGCGGTACGGCTCTCCGGGCATCGGGTAGACGTCGTCGTCGACGAGGTTGCCCTGGCCGGTCGTACCGAAGTTCTCGGCGTTGAGATAGATGTAGCCCTGCATCTGCCACGGCTTGCCGACCGCCGCGTTGATCTTCACGCCCGGCGTGAGCGTGCCGCCCTTGCCGTACTGCGGGTTCTTGCCGTTCTTGGAGTCGAAGAAGTAGAAGCCGGCGCCGAGGCCGTTCTTCTCCGCGTTGAGCCACTGCTCGATCGGCTTCTTGACCCCCGCCGGTCCGATGAACTGGTTCGTGGCCTGGTCGTACTTGAAGTAATAGAGGTCGTTGCCCGGCTGGTTGTCGCCCGACATGGCCACGTTCTTCCAGAACTCGTAGTCCATGGTCGGGAAGAAGACTTCCACGCGCTCGGGATGGATCGTGGCCGTATCCGTGAAGGTCTGGTTCTGGAAGAGGTTGGACATGCGGCCGGCAACGACTTCGTTGACCGTCGCGAAGTCGCAGGGGTGAGGCAGGACCGTGCTGCCGCAGGGCACGGTCTTGTTGTTGTTGACCACGATCTCGCCGCGGGCGCGGGCGTGGAGCCACGGGTCCGCGATGGTCTGCCCGAGGAGCGAATAGAGCCAGGGGTTCTCGGAGTAGAACGGATCGGTGGCGTCGATGCGGAACGGCCGGCTGGCTTCCGCCTTCCATTGGATTCCCGAGGTCTCGGTGAACGTGCCGCCGATGGCCTTTTTCCAATCGGTGATCGGGGGTGCCGCGCTGTGCGACGTGCCGCCGGCCGTGGTGCGGTAGGCGAACTTCTCCAGCTCCGGGTCCAGCGCGACGGCCGTGTTGGGTGGATGGATCAGGGCGTTCGGCGGATAGACCGTGCTGGCCGTCCATTCGCGCGTGCTGTCGTAGCCGTACTCGAAGTTCATGACCTCGTTGGCGTCGAACCACGGCATGCCCACGGCGGGGCGGTTCACCTGGGTCTCCTTCTCCGACAGGATCTTGCCCCAGTACACGTGGAAGTTGCCCTGTCCGACCAGCGAGCCGGAGGTCTCGATCGCGCCGTCGACGGTGGGGAACGGCGTCTCCGCGACGACCAGCTTCACGGTGCGCTGGGCTACCACCTTGTCGTTGGAGAGCTTCTGTGCCGTCACGCGGATCGTGGCCACGCCGTAGCGCGCCTGGCCGCCCTTCCACCACCCGCCGTCGCCCGTGCCGTCCACGAGCTCCGCGCCCGGGATGGGCGGCGCGTAGACGCGGATGTCCGAGATGCGCAGCTCGTCGCCGGCGGTGTTGTTGGGGAAGAGCACCGCGTTGAGCTTCTTGAGGTAGTTCGTCGCGGTGGTGTTCGCGCCGTAGGTGATGGTCACGTCCGCCGTGTCGACGTTGCCGAAGAACTTGTTGTTGTCGACGATCTTGAAGGGGACGTCGAACAGCAGCTCGCCGGCGACGCCCTTGTAGTACTGGGACGCCGTGACGTCGGTGCTGCGCTTGGTCTTGAGGGCCGTCTTGTTCTCCGGGAGGAGGCCGCGGTCGAACGCCCACTCGGCGTCCTGGAACCACTCCACGGCGATCTTCGCCCCCGCTTCCGCGGCCGCCTGGGCCTGGACGTAGTTGCGCTCGTTGACCGAGATGGCGCTCTCCGTCTCGGAGATCGCGACGAAGGCCAGGCCGAGGAGCGACAGTCCGGCCATGACCATGAGGCTGACCAGAAGGGCCGAGCCCTTCTGGTCAACGCGTGCGGTTTTGCGTCTGAACGATTTCATGCTCCACCTCATCACTGGCACGTGGCTGCCGGTTCCGTACAGGTCGCGGCTCCCGGATGCATCTGGCAACTGAGGATGTCGCCGTTCGGCGTCTGGTAGATGAGACACAGCGACGTCGTCGGGTTGGCACCCTGCAGGTTGTTGTCCTTGTAGTTGAGCTGCAACAGGAAGCTCGTCGAGCTCTTGAGGATCTTCGTATTCGCCGGCGCCGTGACCACCACGGTGGTCTTCGTGCAGCCGGTGTTGACGGTCGTGCCGTTGAAGCCGACGGACAGCAACTGGTCGCCGGTGGCCGCGTTGAACTTGACCACGACCTTCTTGAGGATCAGGTCGTTCGTCGACGTGTTCTTCAGCCTGAAGACGACGTTGTCCTTGTTGATGGTGACGATCGTGGCGTCGCTGCCGCTGTCGGTGATGCTGCATGCCGGCGCGGCGGTGTCGATCACGTACACCTCCGTGTTCTTCGTGCAGCCCTTGTCGTCGACCGCCGTCACCTGGACGCGCATCAGGCGCCCGTCGGGGGTGTTGGGGATCGCGAACGACGCGGTCTTCGCCGTTCCGGCCGCGGTCGCGGTCGCGAACGTCGAGCCGTCCGTGGCGTCGAAGATGGTCATGCGGAACTCGCTCACGTTGCTGGTGGTGTCCGCGGTGAGCGTGGCGTTCTCGATGATGAACGGATCGCCCGAGGCGCCGCTGCCGCCGTACGCGCCGCCGGAGACCCCCGCGACCAGCGTGCCGGCGTTGAAGACGCACGGGTAGACGATCGGATCGGACGCCTCGCTCTCCTGGCAGTCGACCGCCACGAGCCTGAACTGCGTCAGGTCGGTCGACTTCACCTCGTACTCGGTGGTGAGCAGGCCGCCGGTGATGTTCTTGGTGTCGGTGGCCGTCGCCGGGAACGTCGTGCCGTCCGCGGACTTGTAGACCCGGAGGATGTACTTGTCGACGTAGATCGGCTCGTCCTTCTCGTTCTGGTTGACGGCGCCCCAGGTGAAGGTGAGCTTGCAATTGCCGCTCGCGCCGGAGCAGTCCGCTTTCGCGAGGGTGATCACGGGCTTCTTCGGCTTGGCGTTGGCCGTGGCCTTGCCCAGCACGGCGTTGTCGGTGAGGAGCGGGTACCACTCGCTCTCACCCTGGGCCACGCTTCCGGACTCGTTCCACGTCGGGTTGCGTTGGCAGTAGTCGACCACGCGGATGCGGTAGTAATACTCGGTGCAGCTCGCGGCGGTCAGGTCGCTGAACTTCATGTAGTCGCCGACGGCCGTCGGCTGGATCGTGGACCCGGCCTCGAGGATGCGCACGGCGCCGGGGTCGCCCAGCTGGAAGTTGATCGTCTTGCCGCGCCAGAGCTCGTAGTAGCGCTTCTCGGCGGGCGGCATCTGGTCCTGCTTGAGGTTCCCGCCGCCGGTGCACGACAGCTGGTCCTGCCCATTGAGGTTGGACACGGCGGGCGGGAAGTAGACGTCGATCTGGTTGGCCACCGCGTTGTACGGCGCCGCCAGCAGGTCGTTCGTGGCGATGAGCTCCTTGAGCGCCTCGGGCTTGGTCTTGTTGATGGCCTTGACCGGGCCGATGCACTTGGACGGCTTCGCGCCCCACTTGCTGATGGCCTGGACGGCAAAGTAGTACTCCTGGTTCGGCTGGATGAACCGGCCCACGCTGCCGGACAGGTTCAGGCCCACCTCCTCGGAGTACTGGTAGCCGCCGGCGGGCATCTCGTCGCCCGTGCATTTGTCGGTGTCGTAGAGGATGGCGTAGGACTCGATGTCGCCGCCGACGGAGGGCGGCGACCAGGTCAGGAAGATGGCGTTGCACGCGCCGGCGCAGACGGACTTGATCTCCGGCTCTCCGGGCGCGTCGGTGTTGTACTCCTTCATGCCCCGCCGCCCGGCGTTGCGCGGCGTGATGAGCGACTTGAGCTCGAGGGTGCGGTAGTTCTTCGCGATCGTGTCGGTCGGGTTGGTGTACTGGTAGTCCGGCTGCGGGTTCATGCCCACCAGGGTGAGCTCGACCGAGCGGATGGACGAGCGGGCGTCGCGGCCGGCAAGGGTGGCGTCGGGGTTCGCGCCGTCGTACTGGCCGTCGCCGTTGGGCAGGGTGGTGATCTCGTCGGCCGCCGCCGCGCTGGTGGTGCTGTAGTAGCGATAGCGGACTTCGCGGATGTTCTCCGCGACCGGCGTCCCGGCGTCCGGCGTACCGGCGTCGGTGAGGGTGTAGCGGTACAGCGTGTAGGGCGGGCTGTTGCAGCCTTTGTCGCAGAGGTCGACGCCGGTGATGGTGATCTTGCTTTCCTTGGCGTCCTTGGAGGGGTTGGCCTTCCGGGGGGTGGCCACGTCGGCGTAGAAGACGAGGTCGTCGGCGGTCTCGCCGCTCGCCCACTTCACGGGCTTGAGGGCGTAGGCGACGATCTCGTTGTTGGCCGTCGTCACGATGGGGAACTCGGAGGACTCGAGCTTCGGCTCGCGGCCGTTCTCGCAGGGAGAGGTGCTGTCGCACGTGCCGGTGGCCGTGCCGTAGTTGAAGTTGGCGCGGAGGACGACCGCGGAGCGGCCGGCGTACTCGATCTGCTCGTCGGGCTGCTGGTACTGGAGCTGCCCCTGCTCCTGCCACTTGACGGTGCTCCCCGACTCGGCCACCTGTTCGTTGTCGCCTTCGGGCCAGACCGGCTCGGTCTTGGCGCTGGTGCCGCCGGAGACGCAGACGTAGGTGTGTCCGTTGGGGTTGGTGGGCTGGACGAGCATGCCGGCGGTGTAGGCCGTCTCGGCCTTCCACGTGCTGGCGAGCGCGCTGAAGGGCGTGCCGTCGCGGTCGTAGTCGAAGCCGGCCATGCGCAGGTCGGCGGCGAGCTTGTCGAACGCGACGCGCGTGCTCTGCTGCATGTCCGAGGACTCGACGGACTGCTTGAAGACCTGGTTGCTGCGGTCGTAGAGGAGCAGCGCCCCGAGGATGATCACGGCGAAGATCGCCACCGCGACCAGGATCTCGGCCAGCGTGTAGCCGCGCTGGCTCGTGTTGCGGGTGAGAGTCTTTGTATTCATGGTTGTCCCGTTCAGAAAGCGCGGTTGAATTTGACGGCGTCCGCCGTCACGTAGCGGGTGCGCGACTCCTCGCGCCATTCCGTGACCACCCGCAGGCGGACCACCGCCGCGGTCGTCGGATCGTCCACGGTGAACATCTGGTCCGGCAGGATGACCAGCGTGACCTTGCCCTGGGCCATCTTCGAAGCCGGGATCAGGTCGTTCCAGCGGGTCAGGTACTTCGGCCCGGTCGTCTCCTGCTTGGTCAGGTCGGCCGTCGAGCGGACGAGCGCCTTGTCGTAGGTGACGCCGCCGACGGTGAACTTGGCCGGCTTCTCGGTGCTCGTGATCTTGAACTGCGTGTTGAACGTGGCGACGTTCAGCGGCTGCAGGTCCTCGAGCACCTGGGTCGTCACGGACGTCGCGCGGGTGAGCTGCTTGCCGCTGTAGACGTTGCGCCGGCCGAAGGCGAACAGAGTGACGATCGAGAGCAGGATCGTGCCCAGCAGGGCCATGGCGATCAACAGCTCGATCAGGTTGTAGCCGCGCTCCGCCCGGCGCGCTTTCGGTCTCCGCATGAATCCTCCTACTCCGTGGCGATCATGCCGGTCGTTCGGACCGAGATCGTGTATAGCGGTTTCGGGATGTCGATGAAGTTGGTCTTGAGCAGGACCTTGCCGAGACCGTTGGGAGCGCGGGCGACGCCGGTGCGCTCGAAGGTGATGTCGGGAAAGGTGCCCAGGCCGTTGTCGGTCTCGTTATCGGGAAACTCGGCGGTGCCGGTACCGTTCTCGAGGTAGACGTCCTCGGGGAGGTAGCGCGGATTCTGGTCGCCGATGAGGTCCCAGTTCGCGCCTTCGTCGGTGGACTCGAAGACGTAGTAGCGGCGGGTCCCGTTGGCGAAGGCGACGCGCACGAGCGTGGAGGAGGTCACGGCGCGCTGGCGCGCGGCGCGAAGGTCGCTGGTGAACTGGCGCAACCCGCCCTTGACGATGCTCGACTTCCGCATGGTGATGAAGTTCGGGACCGTGACGAGCATCAGAACGCCGATGATCGCCACGACGACGAGCATCTCCATGAGGCTGTAACCGCGCTCTCTGTTCATACGGGCGCGCTGTAAACGCAAGCGGGGTGCCGTGTCGGTCGGGTGATGTTAAGTGCCTGTGTTGGTTGTTGTTAGGTAATCTGGAGATTCTTTGCGCGTTTCGTCGCGTATGCGGAGTTGTTACGAAAGGTAACAACAGGTCCTCCGTCCCACTCTGTGCCTCTGTGTCTCTGTGGTGAATACGAACGCGCCTCGTGCGACGCACATGGGTATTCACCACAGAGGCACAGAGGCACAGAGTGGGACGGAGGGGATCCTCAGAAGCGCATCTCGACCGTCGCGCCTTCGCCGGGCATCCCCGTCAGCGAGATCGTCCCCCCGTGCAGCAGCACGATCTTGCGCGTCAGCGCCAGGCCGAGGCCGAAGCCGTTCGGTTTGTCGGACTGGAAGGGCAGGAACATCCGCGACGCCGTCTCCGGATCGAGGCCGACGCCGTTGTCGCGCACCATCACCGAACCGTCCGCGATCGTCACCGCCACGCTGCCGCCGCCGTCCCGGTGGCGCGCGCGCACCGACTCCACCGCGTTCCGCAGCACGTTCTCGAACGCGCGGCTGAGCACCGCCGGGTCCCCCTCCATCGTGGCCTCTCCTTCCACAGTCACGCGAACGCCGTCGGCCGCGGCGCCGAGGCGCCGGAGGACGGAGTCGATCAGCGCGCGCACGTCCAGCTCCTGCGGGTGGATCGACATCGGCCGCGCGAACGACAGCAGCGACGCCACCGCCTCGGACAACTGCACCGCCTCCTCTTCCGCCGAGCGCACCTTCGCCGCCGCGTCCTCCGGCATCTGCTGCCGGTGCGCGAGCTTCAGATAGCCGAGGATGGTCGAGAGCGAGTTGCGGAACTCGTGGGCGATGCCCGCGGACATCTCGCCGAGGTCGGCCAGCGTCTGCATCTCCCGCACGCGGCCCTCCAGCGCGCGGATGGACGTGAGGTCGGTGAAGAGCGCGAGCATGCCCAGGAGCTCGTCGGCCTCGTTCAGGAGCGGCACGGTCGTGACCCCGATGACCAGTTGCGTGCCGTCGGGAGTGGTGTGCCTGGTCTCGACGCGCGTCAGCGGCGCGCGGCGCGCCGCCGCTTCGCGCAGCACACCCGCGAACTCGCCGCCGCCCAGCGCATCCGAAGGGTCGCGGCCGACGGCGTCTTCCGCGATGCGGAGGATCTCGCGGGCGACGTCGTTGATCTGCACGATGCGGCCGTCCGCGCCGACGGCGATCAGCCCCGAGGTGAGGCCGCGCATCAGCGCGGTGGTGACGCGCTCGAAATCGTCCGCGCGGCTCTTCTGCGCGTCGTGCAGCGCGTGCAGCTCTTCCTGCTGCGCCTTGAGCGTGGCCACGGACTTCCGGAAGGTCTCGATGAGGAACTCGTGCTCGCCGACGGCCGGGTCGCGACGCTCGACCTCGCTCGCGTGATCGAGGAGCTGCTCGATCGGCGTGGTGATGCGCGGGATGTAGAGCAGCACCAGCACCATCGCCGCGAGGCCCGCGGTGAGGGTGACGATGGTGGTGAGGAGCACCGTGCGCCGGAGCGACGTCATGGGCGTGTCGTCGAAGTAGAGCGTCAGCTTGCCCCACTCGCCCGAGCGCGCGAGCGTCTCCAGGCCTTCGACGCCCGCCGCGCCGCTCTTCGCCGGCCGCTGGCCGAGCAGGGTGAGCTCCGCGCCGCTGATGCCGTAGCGCCCGCGGAGGAAGGTCAGGAGGACGCCGGGATCGATGCCGCTGTGCAGCGCGACCGCGGACTCCACGTGCGACGCCGCGTCGTCCGCCACGAGGTTCCAGTAGCGCCACGTCGCCTCGCGCGCGGTGTTCTGCACCTGTTGCAGGAGGACGAGCAGCAGTGCGATCAGGGCCAGGAAGAAGCCACTGAGGATCGTGAAGAAGAGCTTCACGTCGCGGCGGAAGCTGAGCTTCGTCAGCCCCCGATGAACAGTCTCAGCCAAAGCTCCCACAGTGTAGGGCCGAAGAAGAGCACGGCCAAAAAGGCGAGCCCGAGGAAGATGCCGAAGGGGAGCGCGACCTGCATCCGCGCGGCGCTGCGCATGGCCACGGGGATGCCCACCAGCGCGCCGGCCACGGACGCCAGCACGAACAGCGGCAGCAGCGGCTCCCACCCGACGACCGCGCCGAGCATGGCCATCATCTTGACGTCGCCCAGGCCCATGCCTTCGACCTTGCGGATCAGCTTGTAGGTGAGGCCGATCGCGAGCAGGACGCCCGCTCCCGCCGCCGCGCCGATCGCGGAGTCGACGAGCGTCTTCGCCAGCATGATGTCGGGATAGAGCGCGCCGAGATGGGTCGCGCCGATGAGGAGGCCGATGGCGATCCCGGGCACGTCGATGACATCCGGCAGGATCTGGATCTCGAGGTCGATGTAGATGAGGCAGATGGTCATCGACACGAGCGCCGCGACAGGCAGGAAGCCCCACGTCAGCCCGGTGCGCAGGAAGATGGCGAGGTAGAAGAGCGCGTTCGCCAGCTCGACCAGCGGATAGCGCGGACTGATGGGCGCGCGGCAGGCCCGGCAGCGGCCGAGGAGCCAGAGGTAGCCGAGGAGCGGGACGTTGTCCCACGGCTTGATGTGCGTGCCGCAGTGCGGGCACTTGCTGGGCGGAAAGACGATCGATTCTTCGCGGGGATAGCGGTGGATGACGACGTTGAGAAAACTGCCGACGATCGCGCCGAGCGCGGCAGCGGTGGCCGGCAGAAACCAGGTCATGCGCGGCGGATTGTAGCGGTACGGACGCGTGTTATCGTGCGCGCTCCTCTTCCGGAGGCGAATGGGGTCTGGTGGCCTCCGCGGTCTTCAAAACCGTTGTTTCGGCGCGGAAGCGTCGAAAGGTTGGTTCGATTCCGACACGCCTCCGCCAGCGGACGCTCCAGCTCACTGCTTCGGTGCGTCCGTGAGGAATCCCACCTTCGCCGCGCCGGCTTCCTGCGCCGCGTCCATCGCCTGCACCGCCCGATCGAACGTCAGGTTGTCCTCGGAGTTGATGAACACCACGCGCTCCGCGGGCGGACGCGAGAGCATCTGCCGCGCGACCGCGTCGCGCAGCGCCTTCACGTCCGCCATCTTCTGGGTGTTCAGATACACGCCGTCGGCCTTGACCGTGATCACGAGCTGGTTCTGCTCCGTCTGCGGCGGCGGCGTCGCCAGCTCGACTTTCGGCGGTACCTCGACGTCCAGTCCCATCTGCAGGATCGGCGTCGCGACCATGAAGATGATCAGCAGCACGAGCACCACGTCGACCAGCGGCGTGATGTTGATCTCCGAGCGGACGCTGCCGCTCTTGCCTCCTCCGAATGCCATTACGAGCTCCCCTTCGCCATCTGCTTTCCGGCTTGCTGGGTCTCGGTCATGATCGCCACGCCCGTGAACTCCGCGTCGTTCGCGGCTTTCATCACCATCCGGACCTTGCCGAAGTTGATGCGCTTGTCCGCCTTGAGCTGCACGGCGCGCGTCGGGTCCTTCTGATGCTCGGCGCGCAGGTACGTGGCCAGGTCCTTGTCCGGGATCCAGTTCTGCCCGACGAAGACCGTCCCGTCGTTCTTGATCGAGATGATCAGGTCGTTCTCCTTGCCCGGCTTCTTCTCCGCGTGCGGACCGTCCGGCAGGAGCACGTCGACGCCCGACTGCAGCATCGGCGTGACGACCATGAAGATGATGAGGAGCACGAGACAGACGTCGACGAGCGGGGTGACGTTGATGTCGCCCTTCACTTCGTCGGGACTGCCGCCGCCTGCACCGAATGCCATGATTGCTCTCCTCGGAATCGAACGATGAACGATGAACGATGAGCGATGAACGCCCGGCCCCATGCCTCTGTTCAGCGTTCAGCGTTCAGCGTTCAGTGTTCATCGTTCCCGTCACGCCCGCGAGCGGGCGCGCGCCTCGTTCTTGATGAAGAAATCGATGAGCTGCGAGCTGGAGTTCGACATCTCCACGTTGAAGCGCTCGACCTTGTTGAGGAAGTAGTTGTACATCCACACCGCGGGCACGGCCACGAAGAGGCCGAGGGCCGTGGCGCCGAGGGCTTCGGCGATACCGGCGGAGACGGCGCCGAGGCCGCCGGAGCCGGTGGTGGCCATGCCCTGGAACGCGGTGATGATGCCGATGACGGTGCCGAAGAGGCCGATGAACGGCGCCGTCGTGGAGATCGTCGCCAGATTGCCGAGGCCCTTCTTCATCTCCGCGGACGTCATCAGCGCCTCGCGCTCGATGGCGCGCTTGCCGGAGTCGACCATGTCGAAATCGGGCGGCAGGTCCTGGGAGCTCTCGTACTGGAACTCGGTCAGTCCCGCGGCCAGGACGCGCGCGAGGTGGCTCTGCTTGAAGCGCTTGTCCGTGGCGAATGTGATCGCCTCCTCGAGCTTGTGCTGCTTGAGGAGCGGCGTGATGCCCTTGGCGACCTGCAGCGACTGGCTCTTGGCCTGCTGGAAGCGCCACAGGCGCTCGATGGCGATGGTGAGGGACCAGGCCGACATGATCAGCAGAACGATCACCACACCCTTGCCGAGCGGGGTCATCGTGTTCCACATGCCCATGATGCTGAATTGGGAATGTACGTCTTCCATCTCTCCACGTCTCCTATTCGATGCGGAAGTCCACGCGTTTTGACGGCGATGGGCGCCGTGACGTTACCACCGGCGCACACCGCGCAGACGAACTGTGCCGAAGTAGTGCCAAGCCTGCGTTGGAAGGTCGGACGCAAGGAGACACAGCGGGAGAACGGGCGGGCCGCCGCAGCGAGCCCGCGTTACTGCGCGATGGGGGATCTGGTAGTTGTTCGCGAAGCGCCGGTCCGGGCTGCCGTCCTTGTTCGCCTTCTTCCACGTGCGGCCGACGACCTGCGTGTCGCCGGGCAAAAAATTGTGGCGATTACCGCCCCATGCGGATCTCCGCTTCGATCCGGTGGCGTCCGCCGGGCCAGGTCTTGATGAACGCGCGCCACATCGCGGGGGTGTTGAGCTGCGTTGCCAGCTCGAAGTCGAGCGTCTCCTGGCGGCAGCTCCGGGCGTCGGCGATCCGCGGGGAGTCGGGATGGTCGGCGAGGTAGCGGTCCCACCCCGCGGACGTGCCGGACTCCCAGGCGGTCTCCCAATCGCCGGGCTCTTTCGCGCGCTCCGCGGTGCGTTGCTTGAGCTTCGCCAGCAGGATGCCGGCTTCGAGATGATGGCGTGTGTCGGGCCAGGCGGCGAGGAACTGGCGCACGGCGGTCTCCGCCTCCGCCGCCGTTGCGGCCTCGAACGCCGTCGCTTCCTCCACGAGCCGCCGCGCCTCCTCGGCGCGCGGTGAGTCGGGGTAGCGCTCGAGGAACTCGCGCCATGCACTGCTGCGCCCGTCTTCCCATGCCCGCTGGAACGCGTCGTCGTCGGCGGGTGGCAGCGGTACGTCCGCGACGGTCGGCGCGTCGCGCTCGTGGGGCGGGAGTGCGCGGGCGCCGCGCAGGCGGTCGACGTCGTCGCGCGTGAGCGTTCCCGGCGGCGCCTCGAGGAACGGCGCGAGCGCGGTCAGGAGCTCGCGCGCGCTCGACCAGCGCTTCGCGCGGTCCTTCTCCAGCGCGCGGAAGATCACGTTCTCGATGCTCTCCGGCACGGCGAGCTGCGGGCGCACGTCGGCGAAGCGGCGCGGCGCCTGGGTGAGGTGTTTCATGATGTAGCCGTGCGGCGTCTCGCTCGCGAACGGCGGGACGCCGAGGAGCATCTCGTAGAGGACGACGCCGAGACAGTAGAGGTCCGCGCGGCCGTCGATCTGCTCGCCGTCGCCGAGGAGGCCGAGCTGCTCGGGCGACATGTACTTCGGATTGCCGATCAGCACCCCCGCCTGGGTGGTGTCCGCCGACACGCTGCTGTTGGTGACGTCCTTGGCGATGCCGAGGTCGATGATCTTGGCGACGCAGCGATCGTCGGCGTCGAAGGAGAGCATCACGTTGTCCGGCGAGACGTCGCGATGCAGGAGGCCGCGGCGATGGATGTGATCGAGTCCCGCGAGCACCTGCGACGCGACGTCCGCCGCGAGGGCGAGGGGGAACGGTCCGTGCGCCGCGCTCCACTGGCGCAGCGTACGCCCGTCGATGAACTCGACGACCATGTAGTTCCCGCTGTCGCCGACGAAGAAGTCGTGCACGGCGGCGATGTTCGGGTGGTGGATCTGCGTGGCCAGCCGCGCCTCGCGGAGGAAGCGCGCGCGGAAGACGCTGTCCGCGAGCAGCTCCTGCTTCATCACCTTGATGCAGCGGAAGGCGTCGAGGTGGAGGTGGCGGGCCTTGAACACCTCGCCCATGCCGCCGGCGCCGATGCGCGTGAGGATCTCGTATTTGCCGTCGAGCACCGTACCGGGCCCGAGGCCGGATGACCCGACCGCGCGCATGCTGTCGCTGGCCATGGCGAGAGAGAACAGGATAAGCGATACGATCTCCGCGTGGAAACGACACGACTGCTCGCGCAAATCACCGATGCCGATGAAGAGGTCCGCGGCGAGGCCATCCATGAGCTCACGCACCTGATGGACGACGAGGTCGCGCGCGCCTTTCTCGACGTGGCGTCGAGCGGCGCAGACGAACAGGTCCGCTCCGACGTCCTCATCGGCCTCGGCCCGGTCATCGACGAAGCCGGAATCGACTACGACGACGATGAGGAAGAGCTCCTGCTGGGTCCGGAGCTCGGCCCGCCCGTCTCGCGCGAGATGTTCGAGACGATCGTGCGCGAGGTCCGCGCTCTCTATGAAGACGAGTCGCAGCCGAAGCGCGTGCGCCGCAGCGCCTTCGAGGCGCTCGTGCGCGATCCCCAGCCGTGGGTCTCCTCCGAGATCCGCAGGCACTTCGCGTCGGACGATCCGGAGTGGAAGCTGACCGCGGTCTTCGCCATGGGGTACGTGGCCGGATTCGAGAAGGAGATCGCGGCGGTGGTGAATGCCGAGCAGGGTCAGCTCCTCATCGAAGGGGTGAAGGCGGCGGGACACATGGAGGTGACCGGCGCCGCCCAGCGCATCCGCGACCTCGCGACGGCGAAGGGGACGGAGCGCGGTCTCCGCCTCTACGCGATCGAAGCGTTGCCCTACGTCGACCCCGATTCGTTCGACATCCTCGACCGTCTCAAGCAGTCCAACGACGAGGAAGTGGCCGAGGCCGCGGAAGCGGCGCTCGAGGAGCTGTCGCTCGCGGAGTCGATGGACGACGAGGAGTGGGACGACGAGGAGTGGGACGAAGAGGACGAGGAGGACGATCGGCGGTGAACGTCCGTTGAGAGCCCTCGGCTTTGGAGTGCGGAGGCGATTGGAGGCTGTCTCAAAACCCCATGGGACCGCCGGCGTCCCC
>DASUSN010000201.1:0-5833 GCA_036375075.1 Thermoanaerobaculia bacterium
AGCGTTTTCCCGGGCACCTTCTTCTTGTAGACCTTCACGGGGAGCAGGCGCACGCCTTTCTTGTTGTAGGCGGGCGTCACGTGCGTGTCCCGCCACAGCTCCCACTCGTTCGAGCCCGAATACTTCCAGGCGAAATGCGCGACGGTGAGAACGACGACGACCAGCCCGGCGGCGTACAACATGAATTTACCGATCCTGCGAAGCACACTTTTCATCGTATGGCCTTTCCGTTCATTTATCGGTTTGTGAAGTCATTGCATGCGGGCTGCGCGCAGAGGGTTCGTGTGCGATTGGACGTGCGCGTGGAACGCCGCGGCCTGCTGCACTGACTGGAATGTTGATCTGGAAGACGACGCAGGAGGGTCTGCAACCGTCAAGGCTTCGCCCCGTCGGTTGCACTATGCGCGACAAGAGACGGAGGCCTGGCTGCGACGGGCGAACTGACGATCGTCCGGCCAACCGGTGCCTTGAGTTTTGAGAGCGTTCCGAAGGGGCCGATTTACGTTGTTTTGGACCTTTGGACTATCGCAGAACCCGCATGCTCTGTCAATACGGACGGACGGCGATGACGATGAATCACGGTGACAGAAAGATGAATCTGCGTCTGTGCGCTCGCTCTATGCGAACACCGCTTCTTCGGCGACGACGCTGCGCGCCGGCTGGGCGCCCGCTTCCTTGAAGAAGACGGTATTGTCGATGACCAGCACGTCCAGGCCGCTGCACTGGAACACGCCGACGGCGTCTTCCACGCCGTGGATGATCGGCTTGCCCATCACGTTGAAGCTCGTATTGAGCAGGACGGGAACGCCGGTGATTTCGTGGAAAGCCTTGATCAGGCTGTAATACCGCGGATTGGCATTGCGCGTGACGCTCTGCAGGCGTCCCGTGCCGTCGACGTGTACCACGCCCGGCACTCGCGCCTTGACCGCCTCTTTGAAGCGCAGCGTGCGCTCCATGTACGGGCTGAATTGATAGTTGACGAAATACTCGTCGCCGTACTCGTGCAGGATGGACGGCGCGAACGGCCTGAACTCCTCCCGGAACTTGACCTCGGCGTTGAGCCGCTCTTTCACGTCCTTGCTGCGCGGGTCGGCCAGGATGGAGCGATTGCCCAGCGCGCGCGGGCCGAACTCCGCCCTCCCCTGCGCCCAGCCCACGAGCTTCCCGTCCGCCAGCGCGCGCGCCACGGTCCGCACCAGCGTCTCGTCGTCGAGCTCCTGCGAGTGGAACCCGCAATACTTCTTGAGCTTGGCCAGCGAAGAGGACTTGATGCTGCTTCCGAGGTACGGCGTGAGCACGCCGTCGCCGCGCCGGAAGGCGGGGTGATCGCCCCAGTACGCGCCGTACGCCGCGCCGATGGCGTTGCCGTCGTCGGCCGGCGCGGACCCGATGAACACATCCTGGAACGGCGTGTTCTCGACGATC
Source organism: Thermoanaerobaculia bacterium (assembly GCA_036375075.1). Classification (GTDB taxonomy): domain Bacteria; phylum Acidobacteriota; class Thermoanaerobaculia; order Gp7-AA8; family Gp7-AA8; genus QHVT01. The sequence goes on from DASUSN010000201.1 coordinate 1,426, forward strand.
GTCCCGTTGGTCGACGAATTGAGCGCGCAGCCGCCGGAGAGAATCAGGTTCTCCGAGATGCGCAGGTCGTAAATGTTCTTGAGCAGCTGGTGGACGATCTCGGTGAAGACGATCTGCGCGGTGGCGGCGAGGTCCGCGTACTCCAGCGCCGGGACGCCCGGCATGCGCCGCATGTCGTGCAGCTTGCGGTGGATCTTGTGCATGTCGCGGCCGGTCTTCAGCTTCAGGCCGTCGACGGTGATGAGGGGGCGAATGAGGTCGTAGAGCTTCTGGTCGAATTTCCCGTACGAGGCCATCCCCATGACCTTCCACTCTTCGCCCTTCAGGGAATCGAAGCCGCAGATGTCGCAGATCAGGGAGTAGAAGACGCCGAGGCTGGCCGGGAAGGCTTTGACGCCTTCGATCTTCTTCAGCTTCCCGCCGCGGTATTCGTACGCCGCGATGGAGCTCGCCTGACCCATGCCGTCCACGACCACGGCGACGGCTTCCTCGTAGGGGCTGGCAACGGCCGCCGATGTCGCATGCGTGCGATGGTGGCTGAAGTGCTTCCGCTCGATCTTCCTCGGCGCCTTGCTGAAGGCGTACTCCAACCCGGTGGTGGCGCACTCCATCACCGCCTTGCTCGCGAGCAGGTTGAGCTTGAGCTGCGTGAGCCACTCCCGCCCGCTCGGTTGCGCCTTGCCGATCTTGTAGTTGATGAACTTCAGCAGCATCGACAGGTCGAACGGCACGCGCTTTCCCCACGTCAGCCCGACCACGGTCTCGAGACCCGGGTCGCAGTATTGCTGCACCAGGTCCTGGACGTAGTTGATGTGATCGGGCGGACAGCCCCAGGCCCGCTTCACCTGCAGCCGCCGCTCCGCCGCCTCGGCGAAAACCAGCTCGCCGTGCTTGTCGATGATGGCAATGGCAGGATCGTGTCCGGAGACCGCCAGCCCGATGTAGTTCTTCATGACAGCGCTCATATGCAATCGTCCTTATGGTTCTGAAACAGGGCTGGTGCGGATCAGGAGTGTGCCTGCCCGGCGATCGCCTGACTGCGCGACAGGCGCCGGTCGTCGACGATCTTGCCGTCGAACAACGACACCTGCCGGTCGGCCTGCTCGGCCCAGTGCGGGTCGTGCGTGACCATCACGATGCTGCTGCCCTGTTCGTGAAGCTCGGCGAGCAGCTCCATGACCAGGTTCGCGTTCTTGGAGTCGAGGTTTCCGGTGGGCTCGTCGGCGAGCAGCACGTTCGGCCTGCCGGCCAGCGCGCGGGCAATGGCCACACGCTGCTGCTGGCCGCCGGACAACTGCGAGGGGAAATGCTTCTGGCGCTCCGCGATGCTCACCCGCTCCAGTGCCGCCGACACCATTTCGCGGCGGAGCTTGGTGCCGATGTCGTCGCGATACGTCAGCGGCAGCTCGACGTTCTCGAAGACGGTCATGTCGCCGATGAGGTTGAAGGCCTGGAAGATGAAGCCGACCTCCCGGTTGCGCACGCGAGCCAGCGCCGCCGGACGCAGACTGGTCGTTTCCGCGCCGTTGAGAAAGTATTTTCCTTCGGTCGGTGAGGACAACAGTCCCATCACCGACAACAACGTGGATTTTCCGCACCCCGACGGCCCGGTGATGGAAACGTATTCGCCCTGGCCGACGGTCAGGTGAATGTCGTCGAGCGCCCACGTTTCCACTTCGTCGGTGTAGAACACCTTCTTGATTCCCTGCAGATCGATGAGTTTTTGCACGGTCATTGGTTCGCTCCTTCAGATGGGTTCGGCGAGGGCTACTCGATACGCAGCGCATCGCCCGGTTCGAGAGCGACCGCCCGGCGGCTGGGCAGATAGGACGCGGTGAAAATGACGACCGCCATGAAAACGACGACGCTCGCAGCGACGGGGATGGAGAAACGGAGGACGTTGTTGAACACACTGCTGACGGGCGGGAGCGCCATCAATGCGATGGCGACGCCGACGAACGCCGGGGCCAGGTACCAGGCCCCCTGCCGCACGAACAGCGAAACGACTCCCCGCGGCGTCGCGCCGAGCGCGCGCCGGATGCCCACTTCCTGGGTGCGCTGCGCGACCGAACGGCTGATGAGCCCGACCAGGCCGGATGCGGCGATCAGCGCGGTGATGAGCGCGATCAGGCCGAACACCCCGATGAAGCCTTTGGTGCTCTGCTCCGAGGCGAACAGGTAGTCGTCGAGCGCGTGCAGGTTGCTCAACGGCAGATCGCGGTCGACCGCAAAGGCCGCGGCCCGCAGCGCGTTCCGCGCGTCGGCCGAATTCGGCAATTTGGCCAGCAGGTGGAATCCCGATGGCGCCGCCTGGCGCGCGGACTGGTAAACCACTCCGACCCTGTCTCGGGCATAGGGCGTGGTGCCCACGCCGGAGACAACGCCCACGATGGTGAGCCACGGGCCGTCCTCCGACGGGTTCAACCGGATGCGCTTGCCGAGGACGTTCTGTCCGGGCCAATGGCGCTCGGCCAGCTTCTCGTCGACGACGGCAACGTCGAGCGACGCGTCGTCGTCGGTCCGCTCGAAAAGGCGTCCGGAGCGCAGCTTCAGCCCCAGCAGGTCGAAATAGTTTTCGGACACGACCGCGACCGGCAACGTGAACGCGCCCCGCTTTTCAGCGCTCTGCGGCGCGTCTTCGATCGCGGCCGGCACCCGGACCGGCCGGAAGGGCGGGACGGAGGCGAAGGCTACGCCGGTGCCGGGAACCCTGCTCCCGATGGCCGACGTCAGTTGCTCCCAGTACTGCAGGCGCGGCGTCGGTTCGGCGTAACGCTCGCTGAAGGTCGTCGGTGTCGTCGTGAGCACGACCCGCGTGGAGTCGAAGCCGGTGGGCTTGTTCACTTCTTCGTTGACCGCCAGGATGATCGAGCCGCAGAGCACGAGCACGACGCTGGAGATCGTCACCTGCAGGCCGACGAGCACACTCGCGCCCCGGCTCCGGCCGCCGCCGGCGGCCGCCGACCCCTTACCGCTGCCCGCCAGGACCGAGGCCGGATCCTGCTTGGAGATCCGCCGCGCGGGAATCAGCGTGCTGACCAGCCAGATGACCACGGCGAAAATCGTGGCCGCGACGAGGTGGCCGGGCTCGAGAGCAGTCACCATCGGAAAGCGTCCGCGTCCGAGGATCTGGGCCCATGCGTCGCGGTCCGACTGGACGCTCCAGACCGCGAGAGCCGCGAGTCCGTATCCGACCCCGAGCCCCACCAGCACGACCAGGGAAGTCTCGAGCAGGCACTGTCCCAGGAGGCGCCCGCGGGAGGAGCCCACCGCCGTCCGCAGGGCCAGCTCGCGGCTGCGCTCCAGGAGGCGGGCGAGAAACACGAAGCTGATGTTCATGGAGCCCAGCAGCAGGATCGCCGCGGTGATGAATGCCATCGCCATCAGCAGCGGCAGCACGTTCGAGGTGAACATCCGCTTGCCGGGAACCAGCTTGATGTTCCGCCCGGGGTTGAACAGGTCCGGGTAGTCCTTGTTGACGCGGTCGACGATGCGCTGCATCTCGTTGCGGACCGCCTGGAGGCTCCCCTCCGTTTTCGGCACGATGAACGGGGACAGGATCAGGGTCGAGTCCCCCGGCCGCGCCAGAGGCGTCATCCGCAGCGGCAGCCACAGCTCGAAATCCGCGAACGCGTAGAAATCCTCCGGCATGACGCCGATGATCTGCACGGGCTCCGCGTCGATGCGGGCGGTCTTGCCGATGATGGCCGGATCGGCGGCGAAGTACGTCTGCCAGGTATCGGAGCTGATGATGGCCACGGCGGCGGCGCCGGGCCGGGCATCCGATTCCTGGAACGTGCGGCCGCGGAGAGGCACCACCTTCGCCAGCAGGCGCGGGCTCATGACCGCGGCGCGCAGGTCCGTACTGGCCTGGCCTTCACTGAGAACGACCCGCTTGTTCGCGTAGGCGCCGATGTGTTCGGCCGAGCGGCTGCTCTCGAGCAGTTTCTGATAGGTATAGGCATCGACGCTGATCGGCGTCGGCAGGGCCTTGGCGTCGGCGGCGATCTGCACGCTGTACCAGTTCCCGGAATCGGGCAGCCCGAGGGAGGCCCGCAGCAGGTCCTGGGACAACACCCAGGCCCAGATCGTCAGTCCCACGCTGAGCGTGACGATCCCCGCACACAACAGCGAGTACCCCCACGATTTCCGCAGCAGGCGCGATGCGTATTTCAAGTCGAGCGCGACATTCATGGTCACTCCCTTTTTCCGCTACATCTCTCTCAGGAACGCGAATTGTTTGTTCTGGTACTTCTCCATGTTGAATACCCGCTGCGCGGTATTCGGCACCCCGACTTTGTTCCGCAGGAAGAAGCGGTTATAGACCCAGTACGGAATGCCGGGATCGTCATCCTCGGTGAAGATGAACTCGACCTTGCCATTGGGGAGCGGGGTGAATTGCCAGCTG
>DASUSN010000202.1:0-30053 GCA_036375075.1 Thermoanaerobaculia bacterium
GGGCGGGCGGGGCGCGAAGCACGTGCCTGCCGCCCCGCCCGCCCAGGTCCCTCGCTCGACGCTCGGGATGACAAACGGGGTGGACCTACCCCTGCGGCTCCACCCCCACCAGCGCCACGTCCGTCCATCCCGCTTCCCGGCAGGCGCTCAGCACCTTCGCCACCTCGCCGTACTGCACCCGCTTATCCGCCCGCACGGCGATCGGCCGTGCCGACGCCGTCGCGTGCAGCCGCTGCAGCGACGACAGCACCTCCTCGCGCCGCACGATCAGCGTGTCCAGATACACCGTCCCGTCCTCCTTCACCGTCACCGGAAAGACCCGCGCATCCACCGGGTTCTTCACCGACGTCTCCGGCAGGCGGACCTCCACGCCGTTCACCATCGCCGGCAGCACGATCATGAAGATGATCAACAGCACCAGGCACACGTCGATGAGGGGAGTGACGTTGATCTCGGACTGAACCGCCGAACCGCGAAGCGCGCGCATGGGAAACCTCCTTTCCTCATTCGACACCCGAAGGAGAAAAGGAAAACCGGCCGGATGAGATACTTGCGCCATGGCAACGTCGGTAGTTGTCCTGCGAGACCTGTGGCGAGCAGCCTTACGCGAAGAGCTGCCCGAAGGCTGGTTTTACTTACCTGAATCATCCAAACCCGATCTCACCACCCCGGTGCTCCTCATCACCGATACCGACGACCTCGAACACGATGAGCGTGGCATCCCCCGCGCCGCGTCAGACCGTGGATTCCCGGAGAAGGGGCTGGACACACCAACGCTGGTGAGCATCGCGCAGCAATCTCGTATTCCGTGCTATGCCGGCCCCACCATTTCGAGAACATCAAGCGGAAGGTGTCGCCCTTCACGGACTGATGGCAGCGCGACCCGCACTGCTAAAAATGAACCGGTGAACTACGAGGACATCATCACCGGGTGAAGCTGCTGCTCGACCACAACCTGTCGCACAACCTCGTTGCACGACTTGCAGATATTTATCCCGGCAGTACTCAAACACGCCAATCGTCACGGCCTCGATTCTCTGCAATAATTATAGCCGTGAGCGTCCCCATTCTCGCGGTAACCGTATTCCTCGCCGCCATTTTTCCGGGACCGGAGCGCCTTGTCACGCCGCCATCGTTCGGGGGCGCATACCGCGGCCAGATTCCGAAGGACCTGGCCAGCGACGGCACCGGCTTTCTCGCACTCAGCATCGGGCCGGTCAACGGCCAGAACGGCTTGTATGCCGTGGCGATCCGCGAGCGCGCGGCCGGGCAGCCGCTGCCGCCCCGGCGGATCGCCCGCGGAGACATCTCCCACGCGTACGCGGTGTGGGCCGGCGATGCATACCTCGTCGTCTGGAGCGACACGACCACGCGCCAGCTCTTCGCCGCCCGGCTCTCCCGCGATGCGGAGCCGATCGGCGAGCCCGCGGTCATCGGCGAGGGACTGTATGTGACCGGGCTGGCGTGGAACGGCCGCAGCGCGCTGGCGGTGGTGACGGCGGATGACTGGAGGAGGCTGGTCCTGAGCCTCGCCGGCGACGGCACGGTCGAGCGGACCACGACGCTGCCGATTGAAAGGGGCGTCGGCAGCACCATCACGGTGGCGGCGGCTGGCGACACGTTCGTCGTCACCTGGATCGAGACAATTGCGTCGACGACTGCCCCGCCGGTCAGCGCGCTCCGGGCGATGCGCTTCGACGGGCGCGGCGTGAGTCTCGACGCGACACCGGCGGCGCTGCCGCTCGCGGGGGACCTGCGCAACGGTGCGAGGAGCGTCAGTGCCGACTCCGACGGCGAGCGGGTCGGCCTCGCGTTCGTCGCCCGGCCCGAGGAGGGCGCGGGACCGCCATGGTGGGACACGCTGCGCACGTTCACCATCGACGTTCCGACGATGGCGATCACCGAGACGGCAAGTCGCGCGGTCGTCAGCGACGCCGACGTGGTGGCGACGACGCGCGGCTTCCTCGCCGCCACGCAGACCTGGAAAGACGAGCAGACCGTACTCGTGCTCACTCCCTTCGATGGCTCGGCGGCGACGGAGATGATGATCCCCCGCGCGAGCCAGTTCCTGTTGACCAGATCGACCGGCGCGGTCATGGCCGTGTGGACCGACTTCGACTGGCAGCTCTCCGGCGTCGCACTGGACGAAGCGGGCACCCGAGCGATCGGCCAGGCCGGCCCGGTCGCGCTTCCCGCCATGGCCCAGGTGGATCCGATCCTCGCGCCGGCCGGCGACCAGGCCCTCGTGCTGTGGATCGATCTGCTCCGACCCCGCTACGGCAACGTGATGGCGATGCGCGTCGACGGCGATGGAAACGCGCTCGACGCGCCATTCGCCGTCGGCACAGGAGTGAACGGCGGCGGCGATCAAACGCCGGCCGCAGTCTTCACCGGTCAGGTGTGGCTCGTGACCTGGAGCTCGCCAAATCAGCCGGGGCTGACGTTCATCTGCCGCGTCTCTACCGATGGCCTCGTATTCGGTTGCGACAATCTATTTGCCACGTCCTACGCACTGGCCTCGAACGGCAGCGTGTCGGTGCTGGCGTCGGGGGGACCCGACGGGATCAGCATCACGCGCTTCTCGCCCGCGGGCGCGTGGCTCGACACGATGGACGTGGGAGCGCCGGCGCGGGCGGGATCCGACGCCCAGCTCGCCACGAACGGCCGGGAGTTTCTGTTGGTGTGGACGGAGGCGTCGAGCCGGCAGCTCCCTTCGCCCGACTCCCGTGACGTGATGGCCGTCCGCCTCGATGCTGGCGGCATGGTGCTCGGCTCGCCGATCGCCGTCGCCAACGGAACGCTCGATGAGGGCGAGCCGGTGGTCGCCGGCTCCGACGGCGGCGACTTCCTCGTGCTCTACAGTCTCGACAAACGCACGGTCCGCGCGAAACGCGTCTCGCGCGAGGGCGTGGCTGGTGACGAGATGCTCGTCGCGAACGACCCGCTGCCTCTGGCCGTCACCCGCGCGCGGTCGGGTTACGTGGCGGCGTTCGCGAACGGTTACGAGTCCGGCACGGCGCTCATCTCGACCGTGCATCTCGACCGCAGCGGCGTGCCGATGGGTCCACCGGCGTTGATCTCGCGCTCGGAAGCGCCATGGCGCGAGATGAGCCTCGGCGTGCTGAACGGCTCGCCCGTCGCCGTCTACTCGCGCTCCGTCGCCGGGCCGCCGTTCGAGGACGTCCCGCGTCTGTTCATGCGGACTCTGACGGAGTCGATGCGCCGCCGGAGCGTGCGCTAGGCGGGCCTAACGCATCGGCCTCTCCGTAGGGGAAGTCGAACGCCCGCATGAAGTCGCGGTCGCCGTGCAGGAGTACCACGGTGTGCGGGTCGATGCCGCGGGCGAGGAAGTCCGTCAGGTACTCGGAGAGGCTGCTCGGGCGCGCGGTCCGGTGCGGCAGTACCTCCACCTGGCGCTGCACGTTGAGTCCGTGGATCAACCAGGCGGGTGCGATCCAGATCACGGGCACCGCGCGCAGGCCGGCTGGGAGGAGCTCGGCGTCCGGCTCGAGGGTGAGGACGACCCACTCGTACGTCCACGCCTCGAAGAGCCATGACGCGACATGCGACCAGGGGATGAGCCCGCCGCGCATGAGCACGTCTTCACTGGTCGCGCGGTGCTTTACCTGCTCGCGGGACCAGCCGAGGAGGTCCGCGGGAGGCACAGAGTGGGACGGAGGAAGCTACTCGCTCATCGCGTTGGCCAGCACGCGCGCGAACGACTCCGCCGGCGACATCCCCACGCGGTACACCTCGTCCGGGAGCTGGTAGCGGAAGACGACGCGGCCGTTCTTCGTCACGGTGGCGGTCGCGGCGCGGCGCTTGAGGGCGCGGGCGCGGCGCTCGAAGGTGCCTTCGAAGCGGATCACCACGTCGGCCTCGGCCTCGAAGCGCAGGTTGGGGAACTCTTCGCGCAGCGCGCGCGCCAGCTCGGGGGTCATGCCGCCGGCCCGGAGCGCGACGACGTTCGTCCCGCGCATCGCGCGGCGCAGGGAGTCGAGCGCGAGCTCGTTGCGGTGGTCGTCGTCCCCGCCGTCGACGTAGGTCGGCGAGTTGAACGTGTCCCTCGATCCCGTTTCCTCGTCGTCGCTCGGCGCGGGCGCGTCCTCTTCGGGATCTTTCGGCGTGGCCACCGGAGGCTTCGGCCTCTCGGCGACGACCACCGGCGGCTTCACGACCGGTGCGGACAGCACGGGCGGCGGCGCGGCGGTCTGGGTGTTCTCGACGATCACGGGCGGCGGCGCGGTCGTGGTCGTGACCACCGTATCGGTCACCGGAGAAGTCACCGTCAGTGACGACTCCGCCACTTTGGCCGGCTCCTGCGTCGTCGTGACCGTGGTCGTCGTCGCCGGGGTGGTCGTCGTTTCCGCGACCGGCTCCTGCCGCCCGCCGAACGGCCAGAACTTGTACATCGCGAACGCCGCGGCGCCCGCGAACAGCAGCACCACCAGCACCACCGCCAGCAGCGGCAGCATCGAGCCCTGCTTCGGCGCCTGCGCAGGGAACTGCTGCTGCGGGAACGGCGTCAGCACCGTCGGCGGCGCGGCCGGCTGCTGCGGCGGAGCCGCGGGGATCATCCCCGGCAGCGGCGTGGCCACCGTCGGCGCGGCAGAGGCCACCTGCGCCCCCGTGATCACGGTCGGACGGTGCAGCGTGTCGACGGTCTTCCGTCCGCCGAGCCGCATCGTCTCGTCGCCGTCGTACGGCATCGCCATCGTGGCCATCTCGCGCGGGTCCGGCAGCGTCCGCTCGATCTCCTCGAGCGCATGGGCGAACTCGCGCGCCGACGCGTACCGCTCGTTGCGATTCCGCGCGAGCGCCTTCGCCACCACGGCCTGCAACGCCGCGCTGCCCGGCAGCTCCGCCGGCAGCTCGACGGTCTTCATCGGCGCCTGCGACGCGTGCAGGATGAAGTACTCGTGCGGCGACTTCGCCTCGTACGGAGGCCGCCCGGTCAGCAGCTCGACCAGGACCATCGCCGTCGCATACACGTCCGCCCGCGCGTCGATTTTCTCGTCCTCGGGCATGAACCCGAGCTGTTCCGGCGCCGCGTAGCGCAGCTTGCCGACGAAGATGCCCGTGCGCGTCTGCGAGACCTCGTTGTCCTCGACCTTCGCCACGCCGAGGTCGATGATCTTCACCGCCTCGTCCTCGCGGGCGATCATCAGGTTCTCGGGGCTGATGTCGCGGTGGATGATCCCCGCGCGGTGGATGGCCTCGAGCCCGTGCAGGGTCTGGATCACCAGCCGCACCGCTTCCCGCGGCGGCAGCGTCCCTCGGGTGCGCAGCTTCTGCGCGAGGTTCTCCCCGTCGATGTACTCCCACACCATGTAGTGCGCGCCGTTGGCGAGGGTGGAGAAGTCATGGAGCGTGGCCACGTTCGGGTGATGGACCTTCGTCGCGGCGCGCGCTTCGCGGAGGAAGCGGTCCCGGGCGTCCGTGTTCCCCGAGATGTGCGGGTGGACGACCTTGATCACGCGCGGGCTGCCGAGGTGGGTGTGCGTGGCGAGATAGACCTCGCCCATGCCGCCCGCGCCAAGGCGCTGCACGATCTCATAGCGGTTGTCGAGAATCTCGCCGGGATTCATTCAGGGCGCTAGTTTACCGCGCCCCGCTTACGGGGCTGCTTACGGCCGCCGCCCGGCCGGTTCCTCGGAGTTCCTCGGAGTTCCTCGGTTCCTCGGTTCCTCGGGTTCCTCGGAGTGGGCGGCTCCAACCCCTCCGAGGAACGCCGAGGAACTCCGAGGAACCCGAGGAACCCGAGGAACTCTCCTACCGCTCGTACGGCTTCAACTGCTCCCGGATCGACGGATCGCCCACCACCACGATCGCCAGGCTGGCCGGGTCGATGTACGTCCGGGCCATCCGCTGGATGTCCTCCGGCTTCAGCGCGTACACCCTCTGCACGAACGTCCGCAGGTACTCCTCGGACAGTCCGTACAGGTCGAGAAAGGCGAGCTGGCCCGCGATGCCGCGGCGGGTCGAGTTCGGCAGGACGAACGTCCCGGCCACGTAATTCTGGATCCCGCGGAGCTCGGCGTCCGAGGGGGGCTCGTTCCGGAGACGCTCGATCTCGCCGACGATCTCCTTGATCGAAGCGCCCGTGACGTTGGTCGTCACGTCGGCCGTCTCGGCCCACGTGGCCGCGCCGAGGCGGGTGGTCACGGCTCCGTTCGGCGAGTACGTGTAGCCCTTCTGCTCGCGGATGTTCGACGTGATGCGCGACCCGAACGACCCCGCCAGCAGCGCGTTCATCACACTCAGCTGCAGGTACTCCGGATCGGCGGCGTTGATGGTCGGCAGTCCCATGACGATCGTGGACTGCACCGCGCCCGGGCGCTCGATGAAATGGACGCCGCGGCGGCGCACGGGGGAGACCGTCACCTTCGACGGCGCCTCGCCGCGCTTCCAGTCGCCGAAGCTGGTCCGGATCGCGTTCTCGACCGCGGCGGCGTCGAAGCGCCCGACCACGTAGACGAACGAGCGCGCCGCGCCGAAGCTGCGGGCGTGGAACGCGCGCGCCTGGTCGATCGTGTACGACTGCAGCATCGCCTCGGTCGGGAAGTAGCGGCCGTAGGGGTGATCGGGGAAGGTCACGGCGGCGAACTTTTCAGCGGCCAGCGACTGAGGCTGGCTCTTCGCCATCGAAAGGTTGCGCGCGAGGTCGCCCTTCAGGCGCGCGATCTCGGACTCCGGCAGGCGCGGGTTGCGGAGGACGTCCGCCGCCAGCGCCACCGCCGCAGGCGCGGACTCGGAGAAGACGTCCATCGCGATCGTGACCTGGTTCTGGCCGACGCTGATGTCGAGCGCGCCGCCCATCATCGCGGCCTCGCGCGCGATCTGCTCCGCGGACCGCGTGGCCGTGCCCTGCTCCATCAGCGCGCCGGTGACGTCGGCGAGCCAGACCTCGTTCGCCGTCTCGTCGATGTTGCCCGTCTGCGTCACGACGCGCACGGTGGCTTTCGGGACGTCGCCGTACGGCACGAGGCGCACGCGCAGCCCGTTCGGCAGGTCGATCCGCCGGATCTGCGGAATGGCGAAGTCGCGCGGCGTGCCCGGCGCGGGCGGCGGCTGTTTGGTCTGCGCAGCGATCTGGGTGACGACAGCCGTGGCGAGCAGCAGGGTCAGAAGCGTTCGTTTCATGATGCGCTCCTCGGCACGATCGTCAGGACCGTGCGGTTCGTGGGGCGGAGGTACTCCTGCGCGGTGCGCTGGATGAGCTCCGGCGTGACTTTCGCGAACTCGCTCTCGATGCGATTGATCTTCGCAGGGTCGTCGTGGAAGAGCGCGAACGACGCGAGCAGGTCGGCGCGGCCGAAGCCGTTGAAGAGCTCCATTGCGTCATACAGGGAGGAGCGCATCTTCACCCGCGCCCGGCGGAGCGTCTCCTCGTCGACCCGCTGCGTCTGCAGCTTCACGATCTGGGCGTCGACGGCGCTGAGGATCTCGTTCGCGGTCTTGTCGTTGTCGTGGAACAGCCAGGTCATGTACAGCGTCGGCCCGTGGATGTTGAACATGTTGCCGAGGAGGTTCATCGACGAGCTGACCTCGCCGGTCAGGCCGCGGGTCTGCACGAGGTCCTGATACAGCCAGCTATCGTCGCCCGCGGCCAGGATCTGGTCGATGATGCCCATCGCGTAGTACTCGGGCGTGTCCTGCGGCGGAGCGTGATAGGCGAAGGCGAGCGCCGGCCGGGTGGCCTTGTCGTCGTTCTTCGACGCGCGCTTCTCCTCGGTCTGCCGCGGCTCGGAGATGTCCGCAGGCGCGGGCTGCGGCTGGGCGGCGATGTTGCCGAAGTACTGGCGCACCCAGCCCAGGGCGGTGGCGGAGTCGAAGTCGCCGACGATCGTCAGCACGGCGTTGTTCGGCGCGTAGTAGGTCTGGAAGAACTTGCGCGCGTCCTCGAGCGTGGCGGCGTCGAGGTCGGTCAGGTCGCCGTAGAAGTTGTGCGCGTTGTACCAGTTCGTGTTCGCGTACTGCGGCAGGTCCAGCCACGGAAATCCGCCGTACGGCTGGTTCAGCACGTTCACCCGGACCTCGTTCTTGACGACGTCCTGCTGGTTCTTGAGGTTCTCCTGCGTGATGGCCAGCCCGCGCATGCGGTCCGCCTCGGCCCAGAGGACCGTCTGCAGGGTGTGCGCGGGGACGACCTCGAAGTAGTTCGTGAAATCGAAGCGCGTCGAGCCGTTCAGCACCCCGCCGTTCGACTGCACCAGGCGGATGAACTCCATTTTGCCGAGGTTCTGCGAGCCCTGGAACATGAGGTGCTCGAAGAGATGCGCGAAGCCCGTGCGCTCGCGCGGCTCCACCCGGAAGCCGATGCCGTAGTACAGCGCGACGACCACGGTCGGCGCGGTGTGGTCGGGCGAGAAGACGACCTTCAGGCCGTTGTCGAGCTTGTGGTACTCGACCGGGATGTGCAGCGAAGCCGGAGGCGCGGCTTCCGTCCGTGCCTCGGGTTGGGGAGTGGGCGTCGAGCTTTCGACGGCCACGGGCGGCGGGGGCGTCGTCGCGGGCGGGGGAGTCGTGGTTGCGCAGCCGGTGGCGAGCGCGAGGAGCACGAGCAGACGTTTCATGCGGGTCCTTTCCTGATGAATCGGGTCACAGTCTCGTAGTAGCGGTCGGCTTCGAACAGCGGGATCTCGCAGTGACCCGCGTGGGACGTGAGCATCTCTTTCGGCACGCGCAGGCCGTCGAAGAGCTTCCGGCCGAGGGCGTACGGGATCACCGCGTCGCGTTGCCCATGCATGACCAGTACCGGCACGCCGGCCTCGTTCAGCCACGCCGTGGTGCGCATCGCGAACGGCGCCGTCCAGCCGAGCGGGAGCGGCTTGTAGATCGCGTTGCCGAGCTCCCGGAGGGACGGGAAGGAGTTCTCCAGGATCACGGCGCGGACCGGCTTCCGCTCTTTCGCCACGTACGCCGCGTACGGTCCGCCGATGGACTCGCCGTAGAGGACGATGTCGTTCGGGGTGTTCCCGTGGACGTAGTCGTAGGCCGCGAGCGAGTCGTCGAACGTGCCGTTCTCCGAGACCCGCCCCCCGCTCCTGCCGAAGCCGCGGTAGTCGAAGATGAACACGGAGATCCCGCGCTTCGCCAGCTCCGCGCACATCTCCGCGCGGTCGGTGAGGTTCCCGGCGTTGCCGTGGAACCAGATCAGGGTGGGGGCGCCCGGGTCGTTCGCCCGGAACCACCACGCGTGCAACTGCAGCCCGCCGGCGGCGAAGACGTGCTCCGTGGGGGTGACGACCCAGTCGTTCACGTTCCACCGTCCGGCGGGATGCTTGTCCGGAAAGAACATCCCCGTCCGCCGCAGAAACTGCGCAAACGCGAGGATCGCGACGAGGAGGACGAGGAGGAAGACCAGGATGCGCGTCATGGCGGAGGCTGTCTCCAATGTAGGGCGTGGCTTCAGCCCGCCCGTCGGACGGGGAGGGGGAACGCCCCCGTCCACGAGGGGGGCGGGCTGAAGCCGCGCCCTACATGAACTACGCCGTCAGCTTGTCCCAGTCGCCTTCCGGGGCGTCGGTGGCCAGGCCCAGCCCCCCGTCCGACCCGATGAACACCGGGTCCTTCATGCAGCGCACCTTGCCGCCGCCCACCGCCTTCAGCGCCGTCTCCAGCGCCTCGGACAGGCCGCGGATCAGGCCTCCGCCGCCGGACAGGATGATGTTGTTCCGCACGCGCTCCTGGAACTCCGGCTCCACGCGCGACAGCAGGTCGAGCATGGTCTCGATGGTCGGGGGGAGGATGCTCTCGCACGCGGCCTTCATCTCCGCCGTGATGTCGAGGTCCGTCGGGACGCCTTTCACCGGCGCCTTCACCACCACCGCCTCGCCCGCGTTGCCGACGAAGCTGTGCTTCTCCTTCCACTCCCGCACCATGAACACGGTCACGTTCGCGGACGGATAGCGCTCCTGGACGAGCTTCAGCAACTGCGTGTCGATCGAGTCGCCCGCCACCGTGAGCGTGCGCTGGTCCTCTTCCGTCGGGTAGCGGCCCTTCATCACGCAGAAGTCGGTCGTGCCCGCGCCGATGTCGATGATCATCGTGTGCAGCAGCGCGTCCAGGCCGTACGCCACCGCGAACGGCTCCGACACGATCAGCAGGCTGTCCACGATGCCCTTCATCGCGTTGCGCAGGTACTGCTTGTTCGTCCGCAGCGACGCGGCCGGAACGCCCACCACGGCGCGCACGTTCGAGGCGTCGATCTTCCCGTTCACGCCGACCAGCCGCAGCAGGTGCCGCAGCAGCTCGCGCACGGCTTCGACGTCCTTGTCCGAGCCTTCCTTCAGCAGGCCGCGCTCGAGGGGGCGGTGCAGGTCGAGCATGGTCCGGTTCGCGACCGCCTCGTGACCGATCAGCACGTCCCGCTTGAGGACCTTCTTCGCCACCATGTCCAGCGGCCATCCGACGAAGCTCTCGACGACGAACCGCTCGCCGTTCGACGCCGAAATGGCGCTCCGGGACGTCCCGAGATCGATTCCGACGTGAAGGACCTCAGCCATGTTTCTCGCTCCCTTTCTTCGCATAGCCGCGGATGCCGAGGAACAGGGCGTCCGCGATCTTCTGCCGGTACTCCGGACGGCGCAGCAGGGCCGCCTCTTTTTCGTTCGAGATGCAGCCCACTTCCGCGAGCACCGCGGGCATGTCCGTCGCCACCAGGACCAGGAACGGCGCGCGCTTCACGCCCCAGTTCTCCAGCCCCGGATCGCTCTTGCGCAGCGTGCCGAAGAGGTTCTTCTGCACCGCCTCCGCGAGCGCGAAGGACTCGTCGCGCCGGGCGTCGGCGTACACGCCGTCGAGCAGCGCGCGCATGTCCGCGATCGAATAGCCCGAGACGCGGTTCTCCGCCGCGGCAAGCTGCGTCAGCTTGGGATCGTTGGTCGTGCCGAGGTAGTACGTCTCGATCCCGCGCGCCTCGGTGTGCTTGATCAGCGCGTTGACGTGGATCGAGACGAAGATGTCGCTGCGCGACTCGTTTGCCACCCGCGCCCGCTCCTTCAGGGCGATGGTCCGGTCGGCGTCGCGCGTGGGCACGACCTCGAATCCATCCCGCTCCAGCAGGGTCTGCAGGCGCCGGCCGATGTCGAGGGTGATCTCCTTCTCCAGCAGCTCCGGTGCGGTCGCGCCCGGGTCGACCCCGCCGTGACCGGCGTCGAGCACCACCCGGCGGACCGCCAGCGGGAACGCCGTCGCCGTGACCCGCTCCGTTTCGTTGACTGCCTCCGCTGCCTGCGGGGCAATGGGCCGCGACGCGACCATCGCCGCGGGGGCGGCGTGTACCGCCGGCGGCGGGGTATTGGTCATCATGTACGTCGACCCCGCCAGCGTCAGCGGCAGGATCACGAACGGAGCGCGGCGCAGCCACAGCCGCAGCCGCTGGTTCCCCCGCCGGATGCCACGGGGAGGCAATCCCCGGATGGTCTCGAGGTTCTCCTCCACCGCCTGCTGCAGCACGCGGCGTTTGACCTGATTGAGATTGGCCGCTCGCATACCCGTCGCACCCGTCACATTTGGACGGCCCATTCTACCCATAGAATCCGCTGCTCAGGAGGCTGTGCATGTCCGAGAACAAGATCTACAAGCTCGTCGAGATCGTCGGAACGTCCGAGGAATCGTTCGCCAAGGCCGTGTCCGCGGGCGTCGAGCGCGCCAGCGAGACCCTCCGCAACCTCGACTGGTTCGAGGTGACCGAGCTCCGCGGCCGCGTCGCCAACGGCAAGGTCTCGCAGTACCAGGTGAAGATGAAGGTGGGCTTCCGGCTGGACGATTAGTTGGCAGTTGACAGTTGGCAGTTGGCAGGAGCGCGTCTCCTGTCGACTGCCGGAGCGCCGGCGGCTCGCCGGCCGGCGCTCCGGAACGCGCGGAGCGCCGACTTCCAGTCGGCCGCTACGCCGGCTTCCAGCCGGCATGATTCCTCGCGAGACACATGCCGGCTGAAAGCCGGCGTAGCGGCCGGCATGATGCCGGCGCTCCGGGAGCGCCGTGAAGCTCCTGCGAACTGTCAACTGCCCACTGTCAACTACAGGTCCACGGCCGCCGGAGCCGGCGTCTCCTTCAGCAGCGTCGCCCCCTCGGACCGCGCCACGTACGTGGCGATGGTGATGTCCCCGGTCACGTTCAGCACCGTGCGGCACATGTCGAGGATGCGGTCCACGCCGAGGATGATGGCGATCAGGGCCGGGTTCACGCCGATCTGCGCCAGCACGATGATGATGAACGGGATCGACCCCGAGGGGACGCCGGCCGTGCCGACGCCGCCGAGGATGGCCAGGTAGACCACCATCAACTGCTGGCCCATCGATAAGTCCACGCCCGCGAGCTGGGCGAGGAACAGCACCGTGACGCCCTCGTACAGGGCCGTCCCGTTCTGATTCGCCGTCGCGCCCACGGTGAGCACGAACGAGTTGATGTCCCGCGGGACGCCGAGGTTCTCCTCCGAGACGCGCAGCGCGGTCGGGAGCGTGGCGTTCGACGACGACGTCGAGAACGCCGTGATCATCGCCGTCTTGATCCGGCGGAAGAACACCAGCGGATTGATGCGCGACAGCAGCGCCACGGACAGGGAGTAGACGCCGAACATGTGCAGCGCCAGTCCCAGCAGCACGGTCGTGACGAACCAGCCCAGGCTCACCAGCAGGCCGAAGCCGAACCGCGCCGTCATCGTGAAGAGCAGGCAGAACACCGCGAACGGCGCCAGCCGCATGATGATCTGGATGCCCGCCTGCGTCGCGTGGAAGACCGCGTCCAGGACGGCAATCAGCGGTGCGGCGATGTCCTTCGGCGTGAGCGTCACGCAGATGCCGAGGAACAGCGCGAAGAACATCAGCGCGAGCATGTCCGGCGTCTCGCGGCCGACGGAGTAGAAGACGTTCGTCGGGACGACCGTCTTCACGGCCTTCAGCAGCGGCGCGTCGGTGGACTTCGCGGCGCCCACGGCGCTCTCGACCCGCTCGACGGCGTCCTTGCTGTACTGCGCTTTCAGGTTCTCGCTGACCGCCGGATCGATCCGTTTTCCCGGCTTGATGGTGTTGGCGAGGGTCAGCCCGATGATGACGCTGATGGCCGACAGCACGAGCGTATAGACCAGCGACTTCACGCCGATGCGGCCGATGCTCCGCAGATCGCCCAGTCCGGCCACGCCCACGACGAGGCTCGAGAAGACCAGCGGCACGACCAGGAGCAGCAGCAGGCGGATCCAGAGCTGCCCGATCGGATTGGTGATGTGCTCGACGGCGAAGGCGAGGTTCGCGTCCTTGGCGCCGAGGATGCTGTTGAGGGTTCCACCGACGGCGGCACCCAAAACCAGACCGATCAGAATCTTCGTGTGAAGAGCGACCCGCTTCCCGGACTCTGCCATGGCGCGGCAGGGTAGCAGATATGCGCTACCATTATGGATACCGCCGATGGCCTATCGACCCGCGCGTGAACGACTCAGCGCCGCACAGCGCTCCGAGATCGCACGACACGCAGCGCTCGAACGTGCGCTGCAGCGCATTCGCGTCTGCGAATGCGGGCACGAGGAGCGGGACCACTGGTCGATCGGCGCCAAGGAGTGCCGCGCCTGCGAGATCGCCGAGCTGCCGCACCCGTGTACGGCGTTCTCGCCGGATTAGTCCTCCCCTCCGTCCCACTCTGTGTCTCTGTGTCTCTGTGGTGAATACTCACGTGCCTCCTGCGAGGCACAAGCGTATTCACACGGAGACACAGAGGCACAGAGTGGGACGGAGGGGGAGGGCGCCCTCACTCCGTCAGCTTCTCCGCCTCGGCGCGCTCGGACGGCAGGGGAGGGGCGTTCAGCGCGAACGACTCCCGGATGTCGGTCGTGGTCATGTAATGCAGCTTCGCGTTCTGTTGATACGCGGCCGCATCGGCCACGAGGCGATTGAGCAGCTTCGTGTGCCGCCGCTCGTGTGTGAAGCGCTTGATGTCGGGGAAGAAGAAGCCCGTGGCGATGAACGCGACCATGAACGCCGCCTCGAACATCCGCACGAACGGCACGAAGAACAGCATCCACGCCAGCAGCAGCCCGCCGAGCGCGAACGCGATGCGCGCCAGCGGATCGCCGCCCCGCCAGACGCCGAACTTGTCGCGCTCCAGCGCGTTCATCTCCCGCGCCGCCACCATGTACTGCGGCATCGCGGTCTTGAGCACTTCCGTCTCCAGCGCCTCCCAGTACGCGGGCGAGCCGCCGAATTCGCTGTACGCGGCCTTGATCTTCGCCAGCTTCGCCCGGGCCGTGGCCACGAGCTGCTGGTCGAGCTCCTGATCGTCGAACCCGCGGCGCCGGTGCTCGCACTCCTGCAGCACGGCGAACACCACGTTCCCGAAGTCGTACTCCGGACCGGCGATGTTCAGCATTACTGTTGCGGCTCCGCCTGCTGCTGTTGCTGGATGGTTCGCATGACGCCGAGCTGCTGGAGCAGCTTGTTGCCGTCGATGATCACGTTGCCATTGGGCAGCTTCGGGATCTGCCGGATCTCCTTCTTCTGCAGCGCCTCGATGAGCTGCAGGCTGACATACGCGTCGCCCGCGCTGCCATTGAGCGCCGCCCGCTCTTTGCGGATGCCCTCGGCCACCGCACTCTTCTCCGCGAGCACGGCCTGGGCCTCCTGCCCGCGGCGTCCGAGGTAGGCGTCCGCCGCGCGCTTGGCCTGTTCGAGCTCGCCCTCCGCCCGCGTCAACTGCTCGGTCAGCTCGGAGATCTTCGTCTGCAGGTTCGCCTGATTCGCTTCCTGCGTCGCGAGGATCTGCGCCTCCAGCTTCTCGGCCTGCTTCTCTGCCTCTTTGCGCTGATTGATGAGGGTCTGGTAATCCGGCTTGAACGAGAAATCGCCGAGGATCACCTGCTCGATGATGATGCCGTACGGCGAGAGATGGGCGCCGAGGATGCGCGTCGCGTCGTTGGCCGCTTTGAAGCGCAGGTCGGGGTTGTAGTACTCCTCGGAATCCAGACGATTGAGGACGTCGCGCACGTAGGCGCGCGCCTGCGGCCGCACGATCCGCTCCTTGAGCGTCGTCGTCGACGGCGCGGAGGTCTGCCAGATCTGCGGCGCCTTCGACGGGTCGATGCGCCAGCGCACCGTGACGTCCGTCTCGATGTCGTTGCCGTCGCGGGTCTTGAAGCGGAGGTCGTCCTTTTCCGCGCGATCGCCGCCGCTCGTTTTGTGGGCCATGATCAGGCTCTGCGTGGAAACGTCGTATTTCGTCCAGTCGTTGATCACCGGCGTGAAGAAATACGTGGCGCCCGGCTGCATGACTTCCGTCGCGCGCGTGACTTTGTTGAACCTTACGCCGACCTCGGTGGCCTCGGTCGTATGAGGAGTACAGGCGGACAACGCTAGGAGCGCCAGGATGCCGATCAGGAGTGCTTTCATGGCTATTGCCCCCCGCCGAGACGGGTGATGTCCGTCGGATCGTCGCTGATGTAGATCGGCCCCTTGATGCTGTTCAGCAGCGCCAGTCCCTTGCGCAGCTTCAGCAGCTTCTCCGATCCCGGCCCTTCCATCGACCGGTTGATCATCTCCGACCCCTCGGCCTCCGCTTTGCGGACGAGGAGATCGGCCTCGGCGTGCTTCGAGCGCTCATAGAGCTCGCGCTGGGCGTTGATGCCGGTGATCTGCGCCTGGAATTCCGCGGTTTTGAGGTTGATCAGGTTCTGTCCCTGCGCGACCATCTGCTTGAGCCGGGTCTCGACCTCCGCCTGTTTGGCCAGCGCGCGGTTGGTGAGCACCGACTGGTCCTGGATCTTCTTCTGCTCCGTCAGCGACTGGAAGGTGTCGGGGTAGTCGTATTGCCGGATCAGGATGTCGGCCAGCTGGATGCCGTTGTCGCGGAAGGCCGCCGACAGCTCGGTCCGCAAGTGGTGCGCCTTGACGAGGCGCTTGTCGCGGTAGAACTCCTCGGCGCGCAGCTCGCCGAGGTGCTGTTTGACGGCGGGATCGGTGAGGCGGATGACCACGTTGTCCTCGAAGGCCCGCCCGAAGCCGAATCGCGACACGACCTTGAAGGGATCGGCGATGCGATACATCACCGTCACGTCGACCTCGACCGGATAGCCGTCGACCGTGGGGACGTTGATCGCGCCGACCGTGCGGTGGTCGGGGCTCCGCTCGGCCGCGTTGTTCGTGAACTCGACGATCTGCAGGTCCCGGGGGAAGGTCTTGACCGTCTCGTAGCCGCGGATCTGCCGCCGATAGCCGGGACCGACCAGGGTCTTCTGCAGGCCCTTGCTCGGCCCGAAGGCGATCTGCCGCAGGCCGATCTGGCCGGGGGAGACGTACGTGATGAGGCAGCCTCTCAGGAACAGCAGGGGCGACAGCACCAGCAGGACTTTGAAGAGAAATCCGACGAACCGGCCGCCCCGGAACGAAAACGACGGCACTTTGACCGGGAACCGCGCCTTGAACCTGGGCGGAACCGCTGAGGTTTCGAACATGTTGTCCTTCTTTTGGATCCGAGTCTGCTCTCGATTCTACTCGTCTTGCGCTAGAATTCCGTCCTTCGTATCCGCCCGCGCGCCGCCGGAATCCCGCCAGGGCGCAGGGACAAGCAACCGAACAGGAGCTATCTCAGTGACTGCAACTCTCGAAGTGACCCACCAGTTCGACCAGGCGCTCGCCGCCGGCCGGGAACCGTACAAGGTCCGCAATCTCTCCGAGGCCGTCCTCGGCCGCAACGAGATCCGCCTGGCCGAGCACGAGATGCCCGGTCTGATGGCCGTGCGCGAGAAGTACGGCAAAGACAAACCTCTCCAGGGCGCGCGAGTCATGGGCTCGCTGCACATGACCATCCAGACGGCCGTCCTGATCGAGACCCTGCACATCCTCGGCGCCGACGTGCGCTGGGTGAGCTGCAACATCTTCTCGACCCAGGACCACGCCGCCGCCGCGGTCGTCGTCGGCCGCCCCGAGCACGGCGGCACGATCGAGAATCCGCGCGGCATCCCGGTATTCGCCTGGAAGGGCGAGACCCTCGAGGAGTACTGGTGGTGCACGTCCGAGGCGCTGATGTGGCCGGACGGCGGCGGACCGACGCTCATCGTCGACGACGGCGGCGACGCGACGCTGCTCGTGCACAAAGGCGTCGAGTTCGAGGGCGCCAAGCGCGTTCCCGACTTCAATCCCTCGGACGAGCCGGAGGAGTGGGGCGTCATCCTCGACCTGCTGCGCCAGGAGCTCGCGCGCGACCCGCAGCGCTGGACGCGCGTTGCCAAGGACATCCGCGGCGTTTCCGAGGAGACGACCACCGGCGTGCATCGCCTCTATCAGATGCAGGAAGCCGGCTCGCTGCTCTTCCCCGCAATCAAGGTGAACGACTCGGTCACCAAGTCGAAGTTCGACAACATCTATGGCTGCCGACACTCCGTCATTGACGGGCTGAATCGCGCCACGGACGTGATGATCGCGGGCAAGCTCGCCGTCGTCGCCGGTTTCGGCGAGGTCGGCAAAGGCTGCGCGCAGGCGCTGCGCGGCCAGGGCGCGCGCGTGGTGGTCACGGAAATCGACCCCATTTGCGCGCTGCAGGCGGCCATGGAAGGCTTCGAGATCCGTACGCTGGAGAGCGTGGTCGAGAAGGCCGACATCTTCGTGACGTCCACCGGCAATAAGGACATCATTACGGCCGATCACATGTCTCGCATGAAGCACAACGCGATCGTCAGCAATATCGGGCATTTCGACAACGAGATCGACATGGCCGGTCTGAAGAAGTTCCCGGGCATCAAGCGCGTCAACATCAAGCCTCAGTACGACGAGTGGGTATTTCCGGACGGCCATTCCGTGCTGATCCTGGCCGAAGGGCGCCTGATGAACCTCGGCTGCGCGACGGGACATCCGTCCTTCGTCATGTCGGCGTCGTTCACCAACCAGGTCCTTGCGCAACTCGCGCTGTGGCAGAACAAGGGCGAATATGAGAAGCAGGTCTATGTGCTTCCCAAGAAACTGGACGAGGAAGTGGCCCGTCTGCACCTCGCGCATCTGGGCGTGGAACTGACGGTCATGACCGACGATCAGGCGAAATACCTGGGCGTCCCGGTGGACGGCCCTTATAAGTCCGACCATTACCGCTACTGAATCCGTAATTGGAGCGTCAAAGAGAAAGGGCGAGCCGTCAAACGGCTCGCCCGTTTCGTTTTGCCATTGACAATGGCTGACAGCTTGCACAAGTATCGGTGCGTCATTGAGGAGGAAAAGACTGACATGGCAAGGCCACGGCGCCAATTCCAGGGTTCACTTTCACCGGGTCAAGCGCACTACGTGCTGGATCGTCTGATCAAAGATCGCCGCGTATCGGCGACCGAGATCGCTCGTTATGTGTCGGAGATGGGTAGGGAGATCAGCGATCTCGAGGCGCGCCTGGCGCGTCTGCGCGATGCAGCCGGTCCTGCAGCCGCTGCCGCGGTCGCGGGTCTTGCCGCCGGAGTCGCCGGTGCAGCGGCTGTGCGCCGCGGCCGTAAGCCCGGCCGTCCGGGACGCCCGCCGGGCCGTCCGCCGGGACGCCGGGGCCGCCCGCCCGCATCCGCGTCCGCTGCTGCATCCGCGGAAGGCGGAGCGGCGCCCGCAAAGCGTGGCCGCAAGGCGCGCGCTGCAATCACGCCCGAGCAGCTCGCGTCGCGCCAACTCCAGGGCCGTTATCTCGCTCTGGTCCGCCGCTTCCCCGCGAACAAGCGTCCCCAGTACGCTAAGATCGCCAAGGACAAGGGACGTGAAGCCGCCATCCGCGAGATGCAGGATGCGATGAAGAAATAACCGCCGGTTCTCGAAAAGGAAAAAGGGCGCACTCCGGTGCGCCCTTTTTCTTTGTGCCTGCGCGCCTATTGCGGCGTCACCAGAGTGACCAGTTGCGTCTCATTGTTGGTCAGGCTGACGAAGGCCCAATAGCGGCTGGCGGCCGCCAGCGGCTCGATCTCGATGCGCGCGACCTCCGGCCAGGCCAGGCGGAGGTTCAGGAGCTGCGTGATGTCCAGCTCCGCGTAGGCTGCCTCGCTGCGGAACGGCCCCTGCCGCGGCGTCTTTGCGGAGAGGGTCGTTCCGAGGATCGGAGGAACCGCATCCTCGGACGCCGCATAGAAGCGTACGGCGTACTCCGCCTCGTTGGAGCTCATGTGGTACAAGCGCAGCAACAGCCGGTAATTGCGGCTGTCGAGCGGCACATTGAGCAATTGGGCCTCCCCGGTGAGCAATTCGCTTTCGCGGATCACGGGCAGGTCGGTTCCGCCGTTGACCGCATTACGCGACGTATCCGCGACGCGCAGTCCCATCGAAACGCCTTTCGCGCCCGGTCCGGAGAGGTACAGCACGAGGCTGGGATTGTTCCGGTTCTCCGTGAAGAACTGGCTGGGGTTGTGGAGCGAACGGCCCGGCTCCAGCGGCAGCGTCAGTGGGATGACGGGCGGGCAGGCCAGACCGCGTGGACAGACCACGTCCGCGATCTGAACGGGCAGGTTGCCGCCGTTGTGGATCCAGAGGTCGGTCGCCCACTGTGCGCCGTACGCGCCGGGGACCTTGTCTTTGAAGTAGATCGGCAGCAGCACGCGCTCGTACCGGCTTTCCGGTCCCTCGACGAACGTGAAGCCGTCTTCGACGACCACCGGAGGCCGGCCGAGGACCCCGACCGTCACGTCGACGGTGCCGGCGGCATGCGGTGGTGTCGTCACGTGCAGCTCCTTGGGCGACACGTCGACGGCGTCGACGGCGACGTCGCCGAAGACCACCTGCGACGGACAGGGGAGGAGGCACGCGAGAGTCGGATTGAGGTTCGTGCCGCGGATGACGACCAGCGTGCCGCCGGTGTCCGGCCCGCTCGTGGGAGTGATGGACTCGATGACCGGGGCTGGCTGCGCAAATGCGCCGAGGGAGACGAGAAGGGCAAACAAGGTGCGTTTCATGCTTCAGGCTCCTGAACGAAAGTGAGGCGAGAATACACCGTGCGGTTACTGATTATTGTGAGTTTCTTGTGTCTGGCGTGCGGCCCCTCGGCCCCGCCCGCGGCCCCGTCGCCCGCGACTCCGTCCTCTCCGGAGACCTCGGCAACCCCCCCGGCCACGGAGGTGCCATCCCCGGCGCCATCGGCCACGACCCCGCCGTCAACACCGTCCTCGCCGCCTGCGCGGCCGGCGCCCGTCGAGCGCAACATCTACCTCGACGGGGTCGAGGTGGCGAATCCCGTGGTCGTCACGGGCCGCGCGCGGACGTTCGAGAACAACGTCGCCCTGCGCCTTCGCGACGCCCGCGGCGCGCTGATCGTCGAGAGCTTCACCACCAGCACCGGCGAGATCGGACATCACAATCCCTACCGCGGCACACTCTGGGTGACCCGCGACCCCCGCGGCGAGATCACCGTAGAGGCTCTCGAATACTCCGCGAAGGACGGCTC
This sequence comes from Thermoanaerobaculia bacterium, assembly GCA_036375075.1. Classification (GTDB taxonomy): domain Bacteria; phylum Acidobacteriota; class Thermoanaerobaculia; order Gp7-AA8; family Gp7-AA8; genus QHVT01. The sequence goes on from DASUSN010000202.1 coordinate 20,380, forward strand.
CGAGACCGCCCTCGTCTCCGTGACGCGCCCCTTCGCCGTCGAGTCGATCGACGCCACTCTGTACTTTCCCGACACCAGCTGCACGGGCGTGAAGCCCTATGTGCGGCGCATGCCCAAGAGCGTGTCTCACGCGCGCCTGCTCCTCGAAGCGCTCATCGCCGGTCCGTTGTCCTCCGAGCGCGGCGCCGCCGCGCCGTTCCCGTCCGGCTCGCGCGTCGAGTCCGTGAACCTGCGCGACGGCGTGTTGACGGTCGATTTCAACGAGCGCCTGCAGAACGTAGGGGGAGCGTGTCAGGCGCAGATGATCCGCGCGGCGGTGACGCGCACCCTGCAGGCACTCCCGTCTGTAAAGAAGGTCGTGATTACAGCAGGCGGCAGCGAGTCGCTCGCATTACAACCGTGATCCCTAATGTAGGGCGTGGCTTCAGCCCGCCTCTTGGGCGGGGCGGTGGCTCATGATTCTGCCGCCTGTGCACCGGGGAGGCGGGCTGAAGCCACGCCCTACATTCGTGAGAGTCGGCTGCTAGACTGCGGTTCGTGCTGCGCAAGCTTCTCCTGCTGCTCCTGACGGCGTTTCCCCTCGCCGCCGACACCACGATCACGCTCCTGCATTTCTCCGACTATCACTCCCACGCCCTGCCGTTCTATACGGACGAAGGTGAGCGCGGAGGGATTGCGCGGGCGATCGGGTATCTGAAGCAGCAGAAGCGCGCGGGCGCGCTCGTATTCAGCGGGGGAGACACCGTCAACAAAGGCGCGCCGGCCTGGTCGGACAAATACCAGTGCGCGGAATGGCCGTGGCTCAACGGCGTCGTCGACGCCATGGCTTTCGGCAATCACGACGCCGATTACGGCTGGGAAGCCTTCCAGCGCTGCCGCAAGAGCGTCCGCTACCCGATCCTCAGCGCGAACACCAGCGGCTTCCCCGGCACGGCCGTGTTCGACGTCCGCGGCGTCCGCGGCGTCCGCGTGGGCGTGTTTGCACTGGCCGGCGAGGACTTCGCGCAGCTCGTCAAAATACCGGGCATCACCTTCAGCGATCCAATCACAGCGGCAAAGGAAGCCGTACGGGTGCTACGTGACGAACGCCGGGCGAACGTGGTGGTCATGATCGGCCATCAGGAGACCGACGCCGACTACGAGCTCGCGCGCGCGGTCCCCGGCATCGACGTCATCTTCGGCAGCCACAGTCACCTGAAGCGCGATCTCGTGCAGATCCCCGGCACGGCCACGAGCTTCATCTCTCCGTCGCAGTATCTCGCGTACATCACCCGCGTCGAAGTCACTGTCGCAGAGGGCCGGGTGAAGAGCGTCCGCGGCGGCCTGGTCCCGGTCGACGGCTCGCTCCCCGTCGACGCGCGCATCGCCAGGCGCGTGGCCGGCATGCAGCGCGACCTCGAGCGCGACCCGCAGTACCGCGACCTCTTCCGCCCCATCGGCAGACGCGAAACGCCGCTATCGACCGAAGCGCTTGCCAAGCGCACCCTCGAAGTCATGCGCGAAGCTGCGAACGCCGACGTTGCCCTCTCCACGAAAAGCAGCTTCCGCAGCCCGCTCCCCGCGGGGACGCTCACCCTGGAGCTCCTCCGCGCCGCCATGCCGTACGACAACGAGATCGTCGTCTGCACGATGACCGGCGTCCAGCTCCAGCGCGCGCTCGACGAAGCCGGCCCGGAGTCCTACGTCACGCCTCTGGCGGTCGACCCCGTGCGCGAGTACCGCGTCGCCACGACCGACTACGTCGCGTACGTCGCCCACAAAGACGTGTTCGCCTGCGACAGAAAACAGACGGGCCTCCACGTCCGCGAAGAGCTCCGCAAGCGCTTCTGAGCGGAACGCATTCCTGTCATCCCGAGCGTCGAGCGAGGGACCTGGGCGGGTGGGGCGGCAGGCACGCGCTTCGTGCCCCGCCCGCCCAGGTCCCTCGCTCGACGCTCGGGATGACAAGGGGGCGCAGCCAGTGCGTTTTCTTACAGCCAGCCCTTCTCTCGCGCGATCCGCGCCGCCTCCACCCGGTTGCCGGCCCCCAGCTTGTTGATCGCCTCCGACAGGTAGTTCCGCACCGTCCCCTCGGACAGATGCAGCGTCGACGCGATGTCCGCGCTGGTCTGCCCCTCGCCGGCCATGCGCAGCACCTGACGCTCGCGATCCGTCAGCGGGTCCGGCTCGCTCCACGCCTCCGCTGCCAGCTCCGGATCGACCACCCGTCCTCCCGCCTTCACGCGGCGCACCGCGTTGGCGAGATGCTCGGCAGGGGAGTCCTTCAACAGATACCCCGACGCCCCCGCCTCCAGCGCCCGCCGCAGGTATCCGCCCCGCGCGAACGTCGTCAGGATGATGACCCGCGTCGGCAGTTTCTCCTGCTTCAGCGCCGAGGCCAGCTCCAGCCCCGTGCGGCGCGGCATCTCGATGTCCGTGAGCAGCACGTCCGGCTTCTGCTCGCGGCAGATCGCCAGCGCCTCCTCGCCGTCCTGCGCCCGGCCGACCACCTCCAGATCGCCCTCGATCTCCAGTAGCGCCGCCAGCGCGCCGAGGACCATGGCCTGATCTTCGGCGATGACGACGCGGATCACGCGCTGCGCTCCTGTACCGAGGACGCGGCCAGCGGCAGCGTCACCGTCAGCGTCGTTCCCTGGCGGCCGTCGCGCGTCAGCGTGCCGCCGAGGACTTCCACCCGCTCGCGCATCCCCGACAGCCCGCTGCCGAACGGCGCGTCCCCGCCGCGGCCGTCGTCCGTGACGCGCATCGTCGCCGCGCCCTCCGCGACCTGCAGCGACATCCGGCACTGCCGCGCCCGCGAGTGGCGGACGATGTTCGTCACCGCCTCCCGCAGCGCGAGACAGAGCACCGCCTCGTGTGCCGGCGGCAGCGTGGTGGCGGCGGGCATGTCGCACTCGAACGCGATCCCCGCCGTCGCCAGCGTGCTGCGCGCGTGCTGGATCTCCGGCGTCAGGCCGCCGGCGCGGTACCCCTTCACCGCCGACCGCACCTCCGCCAGCGCCTCCCGCGCGATCCGCTCCACGTCCCGGATCTCCTCACGCGCCCGCTCCGGGTCGCGCTCCGCCAGCTTCGACGCCAGCTCCGACTTCAGGATCACCAGCGACAGCGTGTGGCCGAGGAGGTCGTGCAGGTCGCGCGCGATCCGCTCCCGCTCCGCCAGCTTGGCCAGATGCTCGATCTCATCCTGCGCCAGGCGCAGGCGCGCGTTCGAGCGGTGCACCTGCGCGAAGTGCGCGTTCAGCGCGCCGATCAGGATGGTGAAGAAGAACGGCCAGATCGCGTTGTACCAGGCCCGCTCCAAGAACCACGCCTCCAGCACCACCAGCGCCGCGATCACCCCCACCCACCGCATCGCCAGCCGCGTCGGCGCGACGTGCGCCAGCATCGCCGCGCCGTAGATGAAGAACGCCCCGGCCGCGTGCGTCACCGGCCACAGGGCGACGCCCATCGCTACCGTCGCCGCCGCCAGCAGATACAGCTCGCGTCCCTGCACCCAGTAGCTGCGGAAGTACATCGCCAGGAACGCCAGCGTCGTCCCGCCGAAGAACAGCCAGCCGGCGGGGTTCGCATAGCGGTCGAGATACAGCGGCGACGCCGCGTACGGGACGATGTAGACCGTCCAAGCCCACGGCGTCCATCCGAGATCGGTGTCCTGCGGAATCAGTCTCATGCCTTCACGCCACCGCCGCCGCGACGCGGTTGCGGCCCGACTCCTTCGCCTGGTACAGCACTTCATCCGCCCGGGCCGCGAGCCGCTCCAGCGAGTCGCCCTCGCGCCATTGCGCGACGCCGAGGCTGATCGTGACGCGGAGGGAGGCGTCGATCTCGCGGCAGTCGATCGCTTCCACCGCCACGCGCAACCGTTCCGCGACCGCGATCGCGTCCCGCTCCGCCGTCGCCGGCAGCACGGCGAGGAACTCCTCGCCGCCCGTGCGCCCGACCGCGTCGTTCGGGCGCAGCGCCATGCGGCACACGTTCGCCACGCGCTGCAGCACGATGTCGCCCGCCGCGTGGCCCCAGGTGTCGTTGATGCGCTTGAAGTGATCGATGTCGAAGGCGACCAGCGACAGCGGCGCGTGCGACGCTCGCGCCGTCGCGATCGCCTCTTCCGCGACGGCGAGCAGATGCCGGCGGTTCGGCAGCCGCGTCAGATCGTCGGTCATGGCCATGACGCGCATCCGCCGCTTGTCGCGCGCGAGCCGCACCATCAGATACGCGAGGACGGCGATGATGACGCCGCCCAGCACGAGGATGATCGTCTGCAGCCGGCGGATGCGCTCCGCTGCCGCCTTGTCGCGCAGCAGCGCGCGGTTCTCCTGTTCCTTCTTCTCCGAGTCGAACTGCACCCGCAGCCGCGACGTATTCTCGTCGCGCAGCTTCTCGGCCAGCTCCCGCTGCACGGAAGCGTGCCGCGTGCGTGCGTCGTACGCGTCGCGCCACCGGCCCGCCGCCGCATAGGCCAGCGCCAGCTCCTCCTCGGTCTTCTCGAGAAAACGCGTGTTCCGGTTGTTCGCGTACCAGACGCGCGTCGCCTCGAGGTCCGCGATCGCGGCCGGGAGGTTGCCCATGCGGCGGAGGATGACGCCGCGCGACTGCCGCGCGTTCATCACCCCGTCGCGATTGCCGGTCGAGGCGTAGGCCCGCTGCGCTTTTTCGAGGATCGGCAGCGCCTCCGCGTTGCGTCCGAGCTTGCCGAGGATGACGCCGATCGCGCGCTGCACGGTCGCGACTTCACCCGTGCGGCCCAGCTTCTCCTCCGCGGCGAGCGCGCGGTGGTAGAAGCCCAGCGCCGCGTCGAGATCCCCTTTGCGCTCCTGCGTGCTGCCGATGTTGAACAGCGTATCGGCGATGCTCGTCTCCGCCCCGCTCGCCTCGGACTGCTGCAGAACCTGCTGGTAGTACTCGATCGCGCGGTCGTACTGGCCGACGCTCGGGTCCGAGTAGACGTGCGCGATGTTCGCGAGCGTCCCGCGCTGTGCGGCCGCGTCGCCCGCCGCGCGGGCGAGGTCGTGCGCGCGTTGCAGGTCCACCAGGGCCGCGTTCATCTCGCCGCGGTAGTACTGCAGATAGCCTTTCAGGACGAGCGCTTCCACCAGGCGGTCCCGGTCGCCGGTCTGCTCCGCGCGGGCGCGCGCGGCTTCGTAGTCACGCGCGGCCTCGTCCAGCCGTCCCGCGTCCTCGTGAGCGGCGCCGCGCTTCAGCAGCGCCTGCACGGACTCGTCCGCATGCACGGGCAGGGTCATGAGCAGGAGGAGCATGGGAACGAGGGCGCGCATGGGACGCGACCAGTTTAGCCGTACAACTTCCCCTCGTCGCGGCGATATCCGATGTAGGCGATGGCGCCGAAGAGGAGCGTCGCCGCGGCCATCGCGCCGAGGTGCAGTGCCACCGATCCGCCCCGCGAGGCCCCGATCGTCCCCAGGGCGAGCTGCGACAGGTGATACGGCGGCAGCCACACCGCGATGTCCTGGACCGCTTTGGGGAGAAAGACGATCGGCACCCACAGCCCCGATACGAACGCCATCGGCAGGTAGATCAGGTTGACGACCGGCGCCGCCGAGTTCGGACCCGCGAAGAAGCCCAGCGCCAGCCCGAACGCGCAGAACGTGACCGAGCCGAGGACCAGCACCGCGAACAGCTTCGCCATCGTGAGGAACGGCATGGTCACGTCGCCCACCGTGGACCCCATCACGAACAGCAGCGTCACGATGACGGCGCTGAAGATCATCGCCATCGCCAGCTTGGCCACGAAATACGCCGCGATCGGCATCGGCGTCGTGCGCTTCACCTCCAGCCAGCCCTGGCCGCGCTCCACCGCCACCGAAACGCCGAACCCGAACAGCGCCGCGCCGATCACCCCGAACGTCCCGTATGTCGCCACCAGGTACGTGGACATGTTCACCGCCCCGGTCTGCTTCCCGCCGAACATCACCCCGAAGAAGAGATAGAAGAAGACCGGGAAGAGGAGCGTCGGCAGCGAGTACGCCGGCAGCCGCAGCGCCTTGAGGAATTCGTATTTGATCTCCAGCAGATAGAGCTTCATGACGCCTCCAGCATCTCGACGAACGCGTCTTCCAGCGTCGCCGCATCGCCCCTGATCTCCGCGGGCGTTCCTTCCGCCACCACATTGCCGTGGTGCATCACCACCACGCGGTCCGCGAGGGCCTCCGCTTCCGCGAGGTAGTGCGTCGTCAGCAGCACCGCTTTCCCGCGGCCCACCATCGCCCGGACCTGCTTCCACATCGCCCTGCGCGCTTCCACGTCCAGGCCGACCGTCGGCTCGTCGAGGACCAGCAGGTCCGGATTGCCGCAGATCGCGAGCGCGAACAGCACCCGCTTCTGCTGCCCGCCCGACAGCTCCCCGAACTTCCGCCGCTCCAGCCCCTGCAGCCCCGCCGCGGCGATCACCTCGTCCAGCGGCATCGGATTCGGGTAGTAGCTCGAGAAGAGATGGATGTGCTCCTGGACGCGCAGCGTCTCCGGCACCCGCGCGCTCTGCAGCACCGCGCCGATGCGCGTGCGGGTGCGCGCGTCCCGCGGGTCGCCCCCGAACACCCGAACGTCGCCCGAGGTCGGTTTGGCCAGCCCGAGGAGGATGCGCACCGCGGACGTCTTGCCCGCCCCGTTCGCACCGAGCAGCGCCAGCAGCTCACCCTGCCTGATGGTCAGGTCGAGCCCCTTCAGAGCCTCGACCATCCCGTAACTCTTGGTCACCGAGGAAAACCGTGCAGCGATCATGGCGTGCAAGATGCGCCCGCCGGCGCCTCGGCGGCACTGCCGGGCGTCAGCACCTGCAGGTGACGAATGTCAGTTCCTCGGAGTTCCTCGGGTTCCTCGGAGTTCCTCGGTGATTGGCCCCGTCCCTCCGAGGAACCGAGGAACCCGAGGAACCCGAGGAGCTGTCACACCTGCCCCCGGCCGCTCGTCCTTGACCGCAGAGCACGACTTGATAGGATGCCCCCCGATGCAACCCGCCGCCGTTTCCTCACGAGGTGATCTCCGAATGACGTGGTTGGCAAATCTCTACCGTTCCGCCATCGGGAAGAAGGCGGTCATGGCCGTGACCGGCCTGATCCTCTTCGGGTTCGTCGTGGCCCATATGGTCGGCAACCTGAAGCTCTACCTCGGCCCCGAGCACATGAACGAGTACGCCGAGGCGCTGCGGACCATGTTCATGCCCATCGTGCCGAGGGAAGGGGCGCTGTGGATCGCGCGCGTCGTGCTCCTCGTCGCGGTCGTCTTCCACATCCACTCCGCCTACGCTCTCACCATGATGAACCGCGAGGCCCGGCCCATCGCCTACCGGGACCGCCAGTTCGCCAAGGCCAGCTACGCCTCGCGGACGATGCGCTGGGGCGGCGTGATCATCCTGCTCTTCATCATCTACCACCTGCTCCATCTGACGACGGGGCAGGCGCATCACGACTTCGTGCCCGGCGACGTCTACCACAACGTCGTGGAGGGCTTTAAGGTCTGGTGGATCGCGGCCTTCTACATCCTGGCGAACATCGCCCTCGGCCTGCACCTCTTCCACGGCGTCTGGGCGATGTTCTCCTCGCTCGGCGTGACGCACAAACGCTTCGAGAACTGGCGCCGCCTCTTCGCCACCGCGTTCGCGGTGCTGGTCACGCTCGGCAACCTCTCCTTCCCGCTGAGCGTGCTCCTCGGAATCGTCAGGTGAACGGAATGCAACTGGACAGCAAGATTCCTCCCGGGCCGCTCGCAGAGAAGTGGGCCTATGCGAAATCGCACTACAAGCTGGTGAACCCGGCGAACAAGCGCAAGTACGAGATCATCGTCGTCGGCGCCGGTCTCGCGGGCGCCTCCGCGGCCGCGACCCTCGGGGAGCTCGGCTACAACGTCAAGTGCTTCGTCTACCACGACTCGCCGCGGCGCGCGCACTCGATCGCCGCGCAGGGCGGCATCAACGCGGCGAAGAACTACCGCAACGACGGCGACTCGATCTACCGCCTCTTCTACGACACCATCAAGGGCGGCGACTACCGCGCCCGCGAGGGCAACGTCTACCGCCTGGCCGAGCTCTCGGTGAACATCATCGACCAGGCCGTCGCCCAAGGCGTGCCGCTCGCGCGCGAGTACGGCGGCGCTCTCGAGAACCGCTCCTTCGGCGGCGTGCAGGTCTCGCGGACGTTCTACGCCCGCGGACAGACAGGCCAGCAGCTCCTCCTCGGCGCCTTCCAGGCCCTCGAGCGGCAGATCGCCCTCGGCACCGTGAAGCAGTTCAACCGCTACGAGATGCTCGACCTGGTCGTCGTCGACGGGGAGGCCAAGGGCATCATCACGCGCAACCTGAACAACGGGAAGATCGAGGCCCATGCCGCCGACGCGGTGGTCCTCGGCACGGGCGGCTACGTCAACGTCTTCTACCTGTCGACGAACGCGAAGGCCTCGAACGCGACGGCCGCGTGGCGCGCGCACAAGCGCGGCGCGGCGTTCGCGAACCCCTGCTACACGCAGATCCACCCGACCTGCATCCCGCAGAGCGGCGACTACCAGTCGAAGCTCACCCTCATGTCCGAGTCGCTCCGCAACGACGGCCGCATCTGGGTGCCGAAGACGCAGGGCGACAAGCGCGCGGCGAAGGACATCCCCGAGGCGGAGCGCGACTACTACCTCGAGCGCAAGTACCCCAGCTTCGGCAACCTCGCTCCGCGCGACATCGCCTCGCGCGCGGCGAAGGAAGTCTGTGACGAAGGCCGCGGCATCGGTCCCTCCGGTCGCGGCGTCTTTCTCGACTTCGCCGACGCCATCAAGCGCCTCGGCCGTCCGGTCATCGAGGAGCGCTACGGCAACCTCTTCGAGATGTATCACGACATCACGGCCGAGGATCCGTACGAGTCGCCGATGCGCATCTATCCCGCGCCGCACTACTCGATGGGCGGGCTCTGGGTCGACTACAACCTGATGTCCAACGTGCCCGGCCTGTACGTCATCGGCGAGGCGAACTTCTCCGACCACGGCGCGAACCGCCTCGGCGCCAGCGCCCTGATGCAGGGGCTCGCCGACGGCTACTTCGTCCTGCCGGTCACCATCGGCGACTACCTGGCCACGCAGTTCGGCAAGAAAGTCGACGTCAAGCACGCTGCCTTCGCCGACGCCGAGCGCGATACCCGCCAGCGCGTCTCCCGGCTCGTCGACGCCAAAGGCACCCGCAGCGTCGACTCGTACCACAAAGAGCTCGGCACGATCATGTGGGACTACTGCGGCATGGCCCGGACGGCCGAGGGGCTGAAGAAGGCCCTCGGGCTGATCCGCGATCTGCGCGAGAAATACTGGCGCGACGTGCGCGTCACCGGCACGAACGAAGAGCCCAACCAGGCCCTGGAGAAAGCCGGCCGCGTGGCTGACTTCTTCGAGCTCGCGGAGCTGATGTGCATCGACGCGCTGCACCGCGAGGAATCGGCGGGCGGCCACTTCCGCACCGAGTATCAGACCGAAGACGGCGAGGCGAAGCGCAACGACGACGAGTTCCTCTACGTCGCGGCCTGGGAGCACAAGGGCGAGGGCAACGAGCCCGTGCTGCACAAAGAGCCGCTGGTGTACGAGGAAGTGAAGCTGGCGACGAGGAGCTATAAGTAATGGATCTCAAACTGCACGTCTGGCGGCAGAAGTCGCGGGAGGCCGAGGGCGGCTTCGTCGAGCACGCGGCGACG
>DASUSN010000203.1:0-46350 GCA_036375075.1 Thermoanaerobaculia bacterium
TGGGTGGGTGGGGCGACAGGCACCTCCTTCGCGCCCCGCCCGCCCAGGTCCCTCGCTCGACGCTCGGGATGACAGGAGTGATGCAATGCGATTTGCCTGGCTGACGTCATGGATACGCCCCGGCTGGACGCATGGCTCCAGGAATCCTTCCCCATCCTGAACGGATGAGCGTCATTCCTGTGCCCACGGTGGCAGGATCGTTCCAGGCGCCAGCGCCACCGGTGAGAAGATCCTCGACGATCGTCGCCGTGATCAGTCCTGCCCCCAGGATGATCGCTGCCGTGGCGGCACGGTCTCTCCAATCGCTGTTCGGCCCGGAATCGATGCTGCAACTCCGCGCGCTCGAGTCTTCAGGGACCTCACCCGGCTCGGGCTTACGTGCCTTTTTTCCCCGCTCATCGCCGGGTTTACTCCAGTCCCAGTCGTGCACATGCGGGTCTCCGGCCCCATGGTCGTGCCCATAATCGATGTCCTTCGACGCTCTTCCATCCGGACCATAATGGCGCACGGTCTTTCCCGCCGGGTTGGGAAACTCTTTCACAGAGTTTGGCGCGCCCCGAGCCGGTGTGCGCGGTGCCAGACCTTCGGGGTCGAGAATATTGACCGGGTTATTTCCTACGAACGCATAGAGGTTCGATCCGCCCCACAATCCGATCGGATCTTCCGTCACGAACCGCCCCATCGCCGGGTCGTAGTACCGGGCGCGGAAGTAATACAACTGCGACTCCGCGTCGAGCTCGCGCCCCTGAAAAGCGAAAGGTGACTGTGGCGTACCCGTCCGGGCGACCACGCGGCCGAACGAGTCATAGCGGAACGTCGCGTTCGGGGTGCTCCCCGCAACGGTTCGGATCACGGATCCGAGGCCGTCCGTCTCCACGACGCTCGTGATGCCGCCGCGGCGCACCGCGAGCATCTCGTCCCACAGAAGGCCGGGCGTGTAGCGTGCGATCGTTTTCCCCGCTGAGTCGAGCTCACGGAGAATCGTCTCGCCGGCGTAGACGTAGCGGGTGATCTGGCCACTTACGTTCTTCTCGTAGCGCCGGCCCAGGGCGTCGTAGCTGTATGTCGCCGAGGTGCCGTCCGGAAACGTGATCTTCGTGAGCCGGTTTTCCGCGTCGTAGGTGTACTCCCGGATATTCCCGTTCGCGCGATTGCGCCGCTGCGTCGGGTTGCCGTCCGCGTCGTACGTGTAGTCGAAGGTCGCGTCGGCCGTCAGCCGGTTCGCCGCGTCATACGCGTGGGTGGCCGAAAGGTGCGAGGCGATCCGGTTGCCGACCGGATCGTAGGAATACGTTTCCGGAGGATTGTCCGCCGTCGGATGGCCCGCCGAGATCAGCTGGTCCCGCCGGTTATAGCCGTACAAATGCTTTCCCGACGCATCTGTCATCGAGACGCGGTTGTCCGACTGATCGTATGTATAGGCGAAGTCGAGAGGACCGGCCGGCGAGGTCTGCTTCATCGACAGCAGGCGACCTGCACCATCGTACGTGTACGCCGTCGCGAATCCGCCGGTGCGCTCCATCCGGATGCGGCGGCGGTTCGGATCGTAGGAGAAGGTCGCATTGAACCCGTCGAAGTCGGCGATGTTCGCAACCAAAGAGCGCCGGTTGTAGGAGTACGTGATTTGGCGGGAGTCGCCGTCGTCCAGCGACCCCAGTCGGCCGGCCGCATCGTAGGTATAGGTGATGGTGACGTTCTGCGGCGTCGATCCCGCCTTCAATACCCGGTTCAACGCATCGTACGTGTACGTGAGCCCGCTCGACCCGTTGGTGAGCGACAGAAGATTCCCCACCGCATCGTATGTGTACCGAGTCGTCTCGTTCGGAGTCGACTTCGTCAGAAGACGATCCAACGCGTCGTATTGGTAGAGGATCGTTCTCCCCTGCCCATCCCTCGACCACGTGATGTTCCCTCGGTGGTCATAGTTGTAAATCGTGGTCTCGTTGACGGGGTTCGTGAGCCGGAGAAGGCGGTCGTAGGCGTCGTACTCGAAGCGAAACTGCGCCGCAGTCGGAAGGGTCAGGGTCGTGAGGTTTCCCGCCGGGTCGTACTGCCGCGAGGTGGGCGCTCCGGCGGGATTGGTGCTGGTCAGGAGGCGGCGGTTCGCGTCGTACGAGAACTCGTACTTCATGCCCCTTGCGTCCGTGAACGTCAGCAGGTTGCCCAGAATGTCGTACGTGGCCGTGGCCGCGGCCTTTCCCGGTGCGATGAAGCTGACGACGTAGCCGCGCGCGTCGTAGGCGAACTTCGAGATTGCTCCGCTCGCGTCGGTGGACTGCGTCATCTGCCCTTTCGCGTCGTACGTGAACCTCGAGACGGCGCCGCCGGGATCGGTGACGGCCGTGAGGTTTCCTCGGCTGTCGTATTGAAGCTGGGTCGCGTTTCCGAGCGGATCGGTGAGACCCACCGGCAGGCTCAATGCGCCGTCGTAGCCGATGGAGTACACATTGCCCAGCGCGTCGATCATCGACACGACGTTGCCAGAACCATCGTACGTGTAGCGGGTCACGCGGCCGCTTTCATCCGTCATGGACGTCATATTCAACGCCGCGTCATACGTGTACGAGACCGCCTTGCCCAGCGGGTTCGTCGCCTTGGTGATGCTCCCCGCCTCGTTGTACTGATAGACCCAGGTGTCCCCGTAGGCGTCCCGCTTCGTGGTCTGGCGCGTGGCATACGAATACGTCCACCGCTCGTCCTTTTCCGTCAGGGTCTGCACGCGCCGGAGCTCGTCGTAGGCGATCGCCGTCTGCACGTTCCCGCGCGGGTCGACGATCTCCGACAACAGCCCCTTGTCGTCATAATCGAACGTCCACGCGTGCCCCAGCGGGTCGGTGACCTTGGAGAGATGCCCCGAGGCGTCGTAGGCGTACTGGAAGACGCGGTTCGCCGGGTCGGTCACCGAGGCCACGCGGCCGTTCGTCCCCTTCGTGAACCGGGTCACGCGGCCCGCGGCGTCGGTGATGGTGGTGAGGAAGCCCGCGGCGTCGTAGCCGAGGGCCACCGCGTTGCCGTTGCGGTCCACGAGGCGGGTCATCTTGCCGTCGGTGTCGAACTCCTTCACGTTGCCGTGCTTGTCCCGCAGGGTGTGGGTCTCGTTCGGATTGCGCACCATCGTGAGGTGGAGAGTGGCCGTCGCATAGCGACGGCCGTCGGCGAGCCGCAGCATGCGGTCGCGCTTCCCGCGACCCTGGCAGCAGATCGCGAAGATCTGCGCGCCGTCCGTCGTGACGATCAGCCGCTCCTCCCAGGCGTGCGTCCAGCCCACGCCGAACGCGCCGCGGCGCAGGTCGTGGCTGTTGTAGATCAGCGTCAGGTCGACGTCGGGTCCGACGCCGGACAGCGACAGTTGCGGCAGCGCGTGGATGAAGTTTCCGGAGGCCACTTCCACGGGCGAGCCGCAGCCGTTCGGGCGGGTCTCGCCCGGATCCAGCTCCGGGATGCCGGGATTCGAGTTCATCGTCTGATGGCCCGTGTCCCACCCCGGCTTGTGATACGCGCGGGCGTCCTGCACGCACCACAGGGTCGCGATCAGCAGCCACGAAACCGTTCGAACCGTCTTCATTGCCGGCCGCTCCATTAGTAGAAGACCTTCAACAAGCCGTAGCGGATGAGCGACTGATGGCCGGCGGCGTCGATGGCCAGCAGGGCGAGGCGGTATTCGCCCTCGTCGGCGAAGATCCCGCGGTCATCGCGGCCATCCCACGCGATGGTGGCCTTGCCGGCCGGGGAATTGGGCCGCTCGACCGTCCGCAGGAGCACGTTCGTGCCGACCCGGAACACCTGCAGACGCACGAGAGCCGCCTTGGAGAGGGTGTACTCGACCGTCGCCGGCGCCCGCTGGGGATTGAGGAAGTCGCGCGTGTAGGGGTCGTAGTAATTGGGCGTGATCGTGACGTCCGTGAGCTCCGGCGCGAGCTCCACGAAGATAGCGTTGTCGGGCAGCGTGAACGCCGTCATCCCGAAGATGAACTGGTCCTCGCCGAACATCTCCGGATTGACGATCCGCCCCTTCGCGTCCGTCCCTTCCCACACGACCTTGTAGTCTTTGCCGCTGCCGAACAGCCGGCGGTCGAACAGCAGGGAAACCTCGTTGGCGGTGTCGTACGCGCGGATCGAGACCGTCACCTCCGACGCCGTCGGGACCCGGAACGTCGCCTGCAGGAAGTCGTCGTCGTACGGCGCGAAGACGCAGTTCTGGCAGTCGCCGTGCGCCGTCGTCGACAGCGTCCACGGCGGGTTGTAGAAGGAGCCCCCCGTCGTCTTCGACGCGTCGATCACCCGCGGCGCGCCGTTCGCCAGGTACTGGACGACCGCGTAATAGACCCCTTCCCGGACCAGCGCGCCCGCGTCGTCTCTCCCGTTCCACGCATCCACATACGATCCGCCCGCGCGGGTGACGTTGTTGACGAGCCTCCGCACGGTCGTCCCCTCCCGGTCCCGGATGAAGATCGAGACCGGCGCGGTGCCGAGCATCGTCGTCTGGACCGCCACCGTCGACGGAGGCCGCAGCGTGTCGCCGGACAGGGTCACGAAGACGGTCATGTCGACGTTGATGTCCACCGTGTCGATGCCCGTCTGGCCGGCCGAGTTCGTGACCCGCAGTGCGGCGGTGAACGAGCCGGGAGAGTTGTAGGTGCGGACCGTCGACGCGCTCGTGGCCGAGGAGTAGTCCCACGAGCCGTTCCCGTCGAAGTCCCATTCGTACTTCGTGATCGACCCCGACGGCGTGCTGCCCGTCCCCGCGAACGTGATGACCGCGGGCGTGGTGCGCGACGAAGGCCCGCCGGGCGACGTGATGGTCGCCGTCGGCGAGCCCGGCGGCCCGGTACGGATCGCGGTCGCCGTGGTCGAGGCGGTTGCGGTCAGGCCGGCGGTATCGGTGACCCGGAAGATCGCGTAATACGTCCGCGCCGCGGTGTACGCATGCGTGGCCGTCCCGCTCGTGGTGGACGAATGGTCGAACCGCCCGTCGCCGTCGTAGTCCCACTCGTACTTCGCGATGGGCGCGCTGCCCGGCGTGGCGGTGCCGGTGAGCGTCACGGTCAGCGGCGCCGGGCCGTTCGACGGCGACACCGAGGCCGATGCGGAGGGAGGCCGCCCCGTGACGGTGACGCGGACCGTCGCCGTCGACAGTTGATTCCGCTCGTTCATCACCTCCAGCACGGCGTTGCGCACGCCTGGCGTGGTGAAGGTCCGCGTGTAGTTCTTCGCGCCCGGATCGTTCGTGTCGAAGACGCCGTCCCCCTCGAAGTCCCAGCGGTAGCGGAGGATCTGCACGTCTTCGTATTCGGCCTTCGTCACGAACGTGACCGTCAGCGGAGCGGGGCCGGTCAGCGGAAAGGCCTCCGGCAGCGGCCGAAAGGTGCCGCCACCGATGCCCGCGTCGAACCGGAAGTACAACCCGTCGCTCCCGCTGGTGACGAAGGCCCGCGCGAGCCGGATCGTGCCGCGGTATTGCGCGGGATCCGCGGCCAGCGACTCGAGACCGCTCCAGTCGTTGCCGTTTCCGTCGAGCGCGATCGCGCGTGCGGGACCCGCCGGCCGTCTGCGCCGCGGCGGCGGCGGGTGGAGAATCGGGCCGCCTTCCTCGCTGACGATCGCGTCGCCTCCGCTCGCAGCCACCGGCTGGGCCACGAACGCCAGGCGCACCACCCGTCCGGGCGCGAAGCCCGGGACCATCACCCGCAGTTGCTGGTAAGGAAGACGCGTCTCGACGACCAGATTCGGTCCGGCGGCATTCCAGCGCCGGGTGTCGACGGTCAGCGGCGACCCGAACGTGCCCGTCGCGGGCACGCACGACGCCGCGACGACACCCGTGACCTGCCCGGCGCCCGAGCCATCGTCCGCCGCCACCGTGGTGGTGAGCTGGATGTCGATCCCGGAGAGCGGTGCGCCCGTGGGAAGGGCGACGGTGCACCCCGTGGCCGCGTTGTTGTCGATGTCCAGCAGGACCTCGAGCTCGAAGTTCGCGCCGGCGGCGGCCAACGGCCACAACACCAGCAACGACACGAATACCGCCATCCACGCGGGAGCGGGCATGCCTCCCTCCTGTGTGCTTCTCCTCGTCCTAGGCTTTGCTGAAGATGGAATTAAATCTAGGCCCATCGCCGTCCGCGCGCAAGAGCGCCGATCCAGATTCACCGGCCTCGCGCTGCGTATAGGGACACGGAAGAGGAGGGAATGGGTGGTTTGGAGTGCGGAGGCAGCCGCCTCCGCTTTCGTATTCGCGCGTTCGCGCCCTGAGGCTACCGAATACGAAAGCGGAGGCGGTTGGAGGCCGTCTCAAATGTAGGGCGCGGCTTCAGCCCGCCCCCCGGGCGGGGAGGGGGATCGCCGCCCACCCACGAGGGAGGCGGGCTGAAGCCACGCCCTACATGGAGTGCGGAGGCAATCGGTTGCCTCCGCACTCCAAATCCTAGCGCCGCGGCGTGGCGCCGCTCACGACGCGCGAGCTCACGATCTTGCCCGCGGCGTCGAGGGTCACCTCGATGATCGAGCCGGTCGTGTCGCGGAGCTGGCGCACCGTCTGTCCGGCGGCATTCGTGGTCTCGTTCACCACCGGCAGGTCGAGGAGGCGGCCGAGGGTCTTTTCGCCGACGAGCTTTCCGGTCTGATCGACCGTGCGCTCCACGAGGTTGCCCGCGGTGTCCACCGTCCGGGTCACCGTCTGGCCGAGGGTGTTCACGGCCTCGCTGACCACGCCGCCCGGCTGGAGGGCCGTGTTGGCGATGCTCCCCACCGTTCCCACGGTCCGGTCGACGGTCGTGAGCAGGCGCTCGAGGACCTGGGGGTTCTTGTCGATCGTCTCCAGCGTGCGCTCGATGATGTCCGCGACTTTGTCGAGGCGCACCACGAGATAGACCTCCGCCTCGACGCCGTTGATCTCCAGCTTCACCCGGTCGATGCCCGCGTCGGCGCCGGCGTTGAGCGCGACGAGGTTCCCGACGCGCGCATCGAGCGAGACGTGCGCTCGCACGTCCCGCACGTCGAGGACGATGCTCTCCACGTACACGCGCGGGATGTCGACGACGACGTCCGGATCCTGGGACGCCGCGGCAGCCGGGCGCGGCGCGTCCGTCGTGCGTGGGCGTTGCTGCTGTTGCGCGAATGACGGCAGCGCGAGAACCACGAGGAAACCTGCGAGCGCTCGTCTCATCGGCGTGCTCCTCCTTCGACAACGCGCGAGCTGACGATCTTGCCCGCCTGATCGACCGTGTATTCGATGATCGCGCCGGTCGTGTCGCGCACGCGGCGCACTTCACCGGCCGCGGTGCGCGTGGCCTGTCCGACCGCGGGAAGATCGAGCAGGCGTCCGACGGTCTTCTCGTTCACCAGCTTGCCCGTCGTGTCCAGCGTGCGCTCGACGATGTTCCCGGTGACGTCGAGCGTCCGCTGCACGGTCTGGCCGAGGGTGTTGACCGTCTGCGACAGCACGCCGCCCGGCTGGAGCGCGGTATTCGCGACCTGGCCGACCGTGCCCACGGTCCGGTCGACCGTCGTCAGCAGCCGCTCCAGGAGCTGCGGGTTGTTGTCGATCGTCGTCAGCGTGCGATCGAGGATGCGGGCCACGTTGTCGAGTCGCACGGTGAGGTACGCCTCCGCCTCCACGCCGCGGATCTCCAGCTTCACCTGACCGATCTGCGCGTCCACGCCTGCTTTCAACGAGACGAGGTTCGCCACGCGCGCGTCGAGCGCGAGATGGACGTCGAGGTTCTCGACGTCGAGCAGGATCGAGTCGACGCGGAGGTTCGGCACTTCGAGGTAGACGTCCGGGTTCCCCGCTGCAGCCGCGCGCTCCCGAGCGGTCTGCCCGGAGGAGCGGGGCTGCGTCGCGGGACGCTCGCGGCGTACGGCCGGCGCCGCCGGGGCCGTGCCCGGTGCACGCGGACTCGCCGGCGGGCGCGGCTCCTGCGGCGCGCCCGGGTTCTCCGCCTTCGATTCCGACGTGGCTCGCCCGCGAATCGCGACGTTCTCATCGCCGCGATCGACGCTGGTGGTCGTCTGCTGCTGCGGTGGCGGCTGCTGCTGCGTCTGCCCCAGCAACGGAAGCGCGATTACGAGTACACACAGCACTACCATCTTCGGCTGCATGAAGCGTGTTCCCCCGCCGCGGCGGGCTGCAGAAAACATTCCACGCGACTTGCTCCAGCGCCGGATTTGCATGTACAAAGCGCGCGCAGTCACAGGAGCAAGAGAAATCCATGGCATATGACGTCGTAATGCCCCAGATGGGCGAATCCATCGCCGAGGGCACCGTATCCAAGTGGCTCAAGCAGGTCGGCGACAAGGTCGATCGCGACGAGCCGCTCCTCGAGATCTCCACCGACAAAGTCGACGCCGAGATCCCCTCCCCCGCCGCGGGCACCCTCACCGAGATCCTGGCCAAGGAAGGCGACACCGTCCCGGTGAACGCCGTCGTCGCGCGCATCGCCGCCGAGGGAGAGGCCGCGGCTCCCGGCGCGTCCGCGCCCGCGGCCGCACCGCAGCCGCAGCCCGAAGCGCCCAAGGCGGACGAGTCGAAGCCGCGCACCGAGGCCACGCGTCCCGAGACGCCCCCGCCCGCGGCCGACGCCCAGGTCAGCGACGCCGTCCCGACCGCGGTCAACTCGCAGATCACCGACGCCACCACGACGGCGGTCAACGATCAGATCACCGACGCGACCGACGAGAAGGTCACCTCGCTCGACGAGCGCCGCCGCACCAAGTCCTCCCCGCTGGTCCGCAAGATCGCGGCGGAGAACAACGTCGACATCTCGGGCATCCAGGGCACCGGCGTCTCCGGCCGCGTGACCAAGAACGACATCCTCGACTTCCTCCAGCAGCCGAAACCGGCCGAGCCGGCCAAACCGGCCGAGAAGCCGGCGGCCGCCCCGGCACCGGCCGCAGCCTCCGCACCCGCCCCGCAGGCGCGCGCGCCGCGTCCGGCGCCGCAGTTCGCCGAGGGCGAGAACGTCCGCCTGGAGCCGCTGTCGGTGATGCGCAAGAGGATCGCGCACCACATGATCCAGTCGAAGCAGACCTCGGCTCACGTGCACACGGTCTTCGAGGTCGACTTCACGGCGGTCGAGAAGCTGCGCCGCCAGTACAAGGACGCCTACGCCGAGCGCGGCGTGAAGCTCACCTACATGCCCTTCATCGTGCAGGCGGTCATCACCGGCCTGCGGGAGTTCCCGATCCTCAACGCGTCGATGGACGAGAACAACGTCGTCTATCACCGCGAGCTCAACATCGGCATCGCGGTGGCCCTGGAGTGGGGCCTGATCGTGCCGGTGCTCAAGCACGCCGACGAGCTGAACATCCTCGGCGCCTCCCGCGCCATCAACGACCTCGGCGACCGCGCTCGCGCGAAGAAGCTGTCGCCCGATGACGTGCAGGGCGGGACGTTCACCATCACCAACCCCGGCGTGTTCGGCGGCCTGTTCGGCCTGCCGATCATCAACCAGCCGCAGGTCGCGATCCTCGGCGTCGGCGGGATCAAGAAGCGCCCGATGGTGATGGAGACCAAGGACGGCGACTTCATCGCCATCCGCTCGATGTGCTACTTCTCCCTCGGCTTCGACCACCGCCTGATCGACGGCGCCGTGGCCGACCAGTTCATGGCCCGGGTGAAGGAGATCATCGAGAAGGGGCAGTTCACGATGTGAGTTCCTCGGAGTTCCTCGGTTCCTCGGAGTTCCTCGGAGGGGAGAAGCCGCGGCCCATCCCAGCCCCCGAGGAACTCCGAGGAACCCGAGGAACTCCGAGGAACCGGTAGGGCGGCGCCCCGTCAGTGGTGCCGCGGGATCGCCTGCTGGCAGTCGTCCGGGTACTTCTTCGCCGGCACCACGCGTACGAGCTGCATCATGCCGCGGTCCTCGTGCGCGAGGATGTGGCAGTGCAGCACGTACGTGCCGGTGAAGTCGACGAACTGGTGGCGGATCGTCACCTTGCCCGGCGCGAACTGGCCGTTGGCGAGCGTCACGCCGGCCGGGATGTTCTGCACGTCCGACCACCAGAAGTTGTCTTTCGGCGCGTACGTCGTGTACGTGAACGACGTCCCGTCCGCCGAGGCTACCGGCACCTCGATCTTCGTCACCTGGAACGGGTTGATGTGGATGTGGAACGGGTGCGTGACCGTGGTCTCGTTCTGCAGCACCCACTCCTGCAGTCCGTCGAGCGGCATGCACTGGTCGACCAGCGGCCCGTTCTGCTCGAACTGGCGGTTGTCGATCGTGTAGCGCGGCGGCAGGTTCAAACCGACGTTCGACGTCAGTCGCGCGCCGGCGGCCTGCGGGCGGCCCGGCTCCGCGTCCCAGCCGAACGTGACCTGGTGCGGATAGTTCGACGGCTGCGCGAGATCGTTGAGGTAGTCCGGCATCAGGGGCCACTGGTCGTCGGGCGGGAGGTCCATCGTCACCGGATCGCCCGTGACGTTGACGTACAGCACCACGCCGCCGTTCGACGTGAACGGAACGGGATTCACCGCCGGCACCGTCTTCGGCGCCTGCACCAGGACGTCCGCGCGGTTTCCGCCGGCCAGGAACAATCCCGCGGGCGCGCCGGCCTGGTTCGGCACGAGCAGGTTGAGGAACGGCTGGCTCTTGTAATTGCCGGGGCTGAACTGCACGCCGTCCTTCGCCGTCTGCTTGAACGCGAACCCGGTGGTCTGGAACAGATCGGGGAAGATCACGCCCGGACCCGCCGCGCCGGTCTGGCCCTTGAAGATCGATCCCGTGCTGGCGTTCAGGACGCGCCACAACTGGACCTCGCCCGGGCGCATGTTGATGACCGGCGCGATCGCCGTCCCCGCCGTGTTCGTGTAGACCGAAGAGCCGTTCAGCGTCAGCACGCCCGGCCCGATCGAGCCGAAGTTGACTCCCTGCCGCTGCAGGTTCTGATTCGGATTGATCAACTGGAAGGTCAGGATCTTCTCGAACTCCGGACCGTACGTGTTCGTCTTCCCGTAGAAGGTCTTGAAGAAGTCGTCGTACGCGCCCTCGATGATGAACACCCCGGCCATGCCGTGCAGCGAGTGCAGCGCCGTCGAGCCGTGCTTGTGCGCGTGGTACCAGTGCGTGCCCGGCGCCTGGCCGGCCTTGTACTTCCCGCCCTTCTTGTACTCCGGGATCTCGAAGAGGTTGAAGTACGCGCCGGCGATGTACTGCGGCCACTGCCCGAGGCCGATCTGCTGGTGGTCGTAGTGCCAGAGATCGCCGCCCTTCGCCGTGACCAGCGCCTGCTGCTTCGTCCTGTAGCCCGCCGGCAGTCCCGCCCACGACGTCGGGATCGACTTCTTCGCCAGCACTTCCTTGAAGTACTTCACCCACGTGTCGACGCTCACGCTCCGGTCGGGCATCACCTGCACGAGCACGTTGTCGCCGAGGCCGTCCGGACTCGTGTGCGTGCCGTGGAAGTGGATGTTCGCCGTGCTCGATCCGTGGAAGCAGTTCGGAAAGACGTCCTTGGCCGGATACACGGCCGGATTGCTGGCCTCGTCGCAGCCGTACTGCGGGTTCGACGTTCCGTCCGCGGTCACGAACGTGTACGAGAAGTTCTTGTCGTTGATCCGGTTCAGGAAGAGGATCGACACCTGCTTGCCCACCCGGGCGCGCATCGTCGGACCCGGGCTGAAGACGCTCGGGTCGGCCGGCACCTTCACGTCCGGCTTCGACAGAGTCCATCCCTGGTAATAGCGCAGATGCACCGTGCCGAGGGGCGGGGCCAGGCCGCCGCGGTCGGCGTCCGCCAGCAGGATGACGGCGCCCTTCGGATCGTCCACGCGGATGCTGCCGGTGTTGGCGAACGGAGGATTGGTCTGCGCCGCGGCGAAGCCCGCCAGGAGAACAAGTGCGGACAGCGCGGCGGACCGTGAGAATCGCATCGACGTTTCCCTCATGCGGCTTCCTCCTAGGTGATCTTGATCTGGACGGACTGGTGGATCGGGTTCCCCAGCGCGTCGGTGACGTTCAGCTCGTAGTTGATGGTGCCCGTGCTCGGCGGCGCGGCATTCAGCACCACACTCAGCCCGGTCGAGCTCCCGACCGGCGTGGTCTCGCTGACCGAGAGATAAGGAACGCTCGAATCGGGGACGACGACGTACGGCGACTTGCCGCCGGTTGCGATCGGGACCGAGGCATACGGCGTGGCCGACGACACCGTGACTGGCTGGGCCGCCAGCGTGAAGTCCGCGTAGACGTTGATCGAGCCGCGTTCCGATTCGTGGCCCTCGATGGCGCAGCCGTAGCTGATCGGCAGCGGCGCGGAGAGAGGGGGCGGGAAGAACTGTGCGTCATTCGAGACGGCCTGCGGATTCACGCGCAATCCCCAGCAATTGGGGACCGGCCAGTGCGTCTGGCGGTCGCCGTTCTTCCAGACCACGTTGTCCGACTGCACGACGTCGATCGACGCGAACGTGCCGCCCGGCCCGATCGCGATCTCCTTCGGCGTCGCGTTGACCGTTCCCGCCGCCTGCGCCGGGCCGCCCGGATCGTTCTGCACGGTCAGGTCCCCGGTCTCGCCCGGATGGAGGGCGCAGACGTACTGCACCGTGACCGGGAACGCGGGCTGCGGGATCGGCTGATAGGCGGAGGTCGTCCCGCCGGCCGCCACCTTCAGGCCCTCGCAGCGCGGGACCGGATAGTGCGGCTTCTTGTCGTCGTTGTACCAGAACACCAGATCGCTCTGGTTGGCCGTCGTCGCGGGGAAAGAGGCACCGCTGCCGATCTTGATCCGAACCGACATAGAGACCGTCCTTTCGGGAGCACGTTCAGGACTTTTTGGGGGAGGAGGGAGCGAACTGCATCAGTATAAGCGAACTGAACGAAACGAGAACGAGCGGGCTTCTTCCGGAGTGCGGGAGCGATCGGAGGCCATGGCCGCATGGCCTTCTCGCCTCGGCGTCGAGCGGCAACGGTCTTGCTGCGGCTACGCCCATGGAACGCCGATCTTCGTACCGTGCACTCATCGTCGAGGACGACGGCGCCATCCTCAGGCTCGTCAAGATCGTGCTCGAACGGGAAAACTTCACGGTCGAGGGAGTCAAGAACGCAGCAGCCGCAATCGATCTGCTCGCGTCCGTGGCGTACGACCTCCTCATCATCGACCTGATGCTGCCCGAGATCAGCGGCGAGGATCTCCTCGAGTTCCTCGAAGAGACCCAGCCGAAGCACCTGCGGCGGGTCGTGGTGACGACGGCGTCTCCCCGCCGGATGAGCTGCGAGTTTCTGCAGCGGATCTGCCGCCTGCTCGCGAAGCCGTTCGACATCGACGAGCTCGTGCTGATCGCGAAGGAGTGCGCACAACCCGAGGCGGCGTGAATCGTGTCCTCCGTGCGCGGCCGTCCGCGCCAGGCACTGCGCATGTGGTGCGGCTCGGACTGATGGTGGCGCTTCTGGCGTGCTCGCCGGATGCGAAAGAAGGTCTGCACTCCAGCCGGCGAGGCCGCGCCGACGTGCCGCCGGAGATCGCGACGCTCACTACCGACGCGTTGCGCGCGGCATCGGAGATCAAAGTGGGCGGCGATCCCGATGCGGTCCTGCGGGGGCATGTGCTGTCGCCACGGTATGCAGCGGCGATGGCGAAGCACTTCGCGCTGATGCGCGAGCTGCACCGCGTCGGACTGCAGTCGCGAATCCGGTATTGCCGACCGGCGGTGACCGTGCGGCACGATCAGTTCTGTCAGACGGGAAACGTGGCGCATCTGGCCGTGACCGCGATGGTCCGGTACGACATGGAACCGATCCCGCCGGCGGCCGGGACGCCGCCGTACACGGCGGGGCAGGAAGAGCATGTGTTCCGGTTCGAGCGGCGTGATGGCGGGCCATGGGTGATCGCGAGCCATCACGAGATCGACCTCGCTGAAATGCATCAGGAAGAAGTGGTGACGCGCCTTCGGAACCCGTGTGGCAGCGCGCGGTAAACGTGCGTGCACGAGCGCCTCATCATCGCGCGGCTCTACAGTGCGCAGTGGCGAAGCAACGCTACAACAACGCATGTAGGGCGCGGCTTCAGCCCGCCTCTCGGACGGGGAGGGGGAATGCCCAACGCACGAACTCATGACGTTGGCTCCGGCGTTCTAGGAGTGCGGTGGCGCGGGCGGCGGATGGGGTGGGAGCCGCCGCTCTGGTACAGCCAAGGCGATACCCTGCCCGCCCTACCAGAGCGGTGGCTCCCACCCATCCGCCACCCGCGCCACCGCACTCCTAGACGCCCGGGGAATGCCCCCGCCCACGAGGAGGGGCGGGCTGAAGCCACGCCCTACATTGTGCAGTGGCGAAGCAACGCTAGAACAACGCACCTACTCCAAAGGGAAGGCCCCGTCCGGCCGCAGCGTTTCGCACGGCATCGTGCGCCGTCTTCTCCCCATCCTCCTGCTCGCGGCCGCCACGCTCGCGCAGGACGTCTACGTCCCGCCGGTGCCGATCGGCATCAAGCGCGACGGCAAGGTTCGCACGGCGAAGAGCCCGATCCTGTTCCCCGACGAGCGCAGGCCGTGGGTGCGTATCCGCTCGGCGCACTACGACGTGCTCAGCAGCGCCTCCCCCGCCGACACGCGCGCCATCGTCGAAGACCTCGAGACCCTCGCCTCGGTCCTCACGAAGACCTCCACGCGCTTCACCTCCGCGGCCGTGCCGACGACCGTGCTGGTCTTCGCCGATCGCCGCGAGAGCCAGCCCTACTTCGAGCTCCTCCTCGGCCGCGAGAATCCATCCGCGACCGGTCTCTACGTCCGTCATCCCGCGGGCGGGACGATGTTCATCGACGCGTCGCGCGGCCGGCAGCGGATCGAGAAGACGGCCATGCACGAGCTCGTGCACGACCTGCTGCGCCAGGGCGAGGGCCACGCGCCGCACTGGATCGAGGAAGGACTGGCGGAGTACTTCTCGACCGGCGACATCCAGGACGGGAAGATCACCGCGGGCGCGTCGATTCGCTCCCACGCGGCGTTCGTGCGCCGCGCCCTGCCGATGACGCTGGAGCGGATGTTCGCGGTCCAGCCCGAGACCGACGAGTCGATGACGCCGCAGTTCTACGCGCAGAGCTGGGCGGCGGTGAACTGGCTGATGCGCACGGACCGCGATCGCTTCTTCCCCTTTCTCGAAGCCCTCGAGAACGGGACGCCCGTCGCGGACGCCCTGCGCGCGCATTACGGCAAGTCGCTGCGGGACATGGAGACCGGCATCCGCGCCGCGCACGCCGGGCATCGTGTCGAGCTCATGGCCGTCCGTGCCGAAGTTCCGGCGCCGGCGCCGATCGAGCGGGCGACGCTGCTGTTCGAGCTGGGACGCTTCCTCTCCTACGTCTCCGGCGCCGGCGAGGACGCCCAGCGCCACTACGCCGAGGCGTTGCGCGTCGATCCGGGACACGCGCGGACGCTGGCGGCGGTCGGGCGCTTCGAGGAAGCCATCGCCGCGGGGCTGGACGATCCCGACGTCCATCTCGCGTACGCCGAGACGCTGCTCACCACCGCCATCGGCCCGTTCGCCGGCATCTTCGAGCCGGCGGAGGGAGACGTGGAGAAGTTCCGCAAGGCGCGCGCGCTCGCCGAGCGCGCCCTCACCCTCGGCGCACCGGAAGGCGCCGTGCGCGCGGCTGTCGGCGCGACGCACTTCGTCGAGGCCGACCTCGCGCCCGGCATCGAGCAGCTCGAGCGCGCCCACGCGCTGCTGCCCAAACGGAACGACGTGGCCCTGAACCTGTACGCCATGCTCCTCCGCACGCAGCAGCGCGAAAAGGCCGATGCCCTCTACACGCGCGTCTTCGAGAATGCCCAGGACAAGCAACTCGTCTTCGCCGTCCGCAACGTCCGGCTGTCCTCGGAGACGTCGCGCGCGAACGCGCTGACGAAAGAGGGCAAGCTCGACGAAGCGGCGCAGATCGTGCGCGGGCTCGCCGCGGCCACCGACGATCCCGTCGCGCGCCGCGAGCTCGAGCAGCAGGCCGCATCGCTCGAATCCATCGGCGCGGTGAACCGCCACATCACCATGTACAACGAGGCCATCGCCCTCGCGAACAAGAGCAGGAACCGCGCGGCGCTGCAGCTCCTCGACGAGTTGCTCGCCGTCGTCCAGGACCCGCAGGTGGCACGCGACGCGAAGAAGCTCCGCGAGGAGCTTCGCAGAAGGTGATCGCGTGACCATCCGCCCGCACCGCGTCGTGCTGGGCATCCTGTACCTCGTGGCCTTCGCGGCCATGGGCCACTACCTCTACGAAGGCTGGTCCTACTACCGCACTC
This sequence comes from Thermoanaerobaculia bacterium, assembly GCA_036375075.1. Classification (GTDB taxonomy): domain Bacteria; phylum Acidobacteriota; class Thermoanaerobaculia; order Gp7-AA8; family Gp7-AA8; genus QHVT01. The sequence goes on from DASUSN010000203.1 coordinate 16,217, forward strand.
CCCTGCTCGAGCGCCCGCATCACGAGAAGTTCTGGGACCTCAAGCCCGGCGGCACGTACGGGCACTCGTTCGGCGTCATCGGCTCCGCGCTGATGATCGTCATGCTGAGCTACTCCGTGCGCAAGCGCGCGAAGCCGCTCCGGCGCGCGGGCGCGGTGGGCGCGTGGCTCGACTTCCACATCTTCTGCGGCATCGTCGGCCCGCTGCTGGTGATCCTGCACAGCTCCTTCAAAGTACAGGGACTGGTGGCGCTCAGCTTCTGGTCGATGATCGCGGTCGCGCTCTCAGGCATCGTGGGACGCTATCTCTACCGCCAGATCCCGCGCACGCGCGCCGGCGACGAGCTGACGCTGGCCCAGGTCGAGGCGGAAGTGCGCGAGCTGTCGGCGCGTGTGGAGGAGCTGCCGCCGGAGCTGGTGAAGCGGCGCCAGTGGCTCCTGGACCGCATCGCGCGCTGGCAGCGTCTGCAGGAGCTGTTTCACTACTGGCACGTCTTTCACAAGCCCTTCGCCGTGATCATGTATCTCTTCATGATCGTGCACGTCGTGGTCGTGATGCTCACGGGGTACGCCTTCGGCCGATGAAGCGCGTCCTCCTCGCGATGCTGATCGCCTTCGGCGCGCACGCGCAGATCTCCCCCGGTCCGCTGAGCCAGCCGCACGCGAAGCTGGAGGGGGCGACGAACTGCTTCCAGTGCCACGAGACCGGCAAAGGCGTCACCGCCGCGAAGTGCCTCACCTGTCACAAGGAGCTGCGCGCACGCATCGCGGCGAAGCGCGGCCTGCACGCGCAGCCCGGACATCAGAAGTGCGAGCGCTGCCACAACGAGCACCACGGCCGCGCCTTCCAGCTCATCCGCTGGGACCCGCAGAAGTTCGATCACCGCATCGCCGGCTTCCCGCTCGTCGGTGCACACGCCAAAGTGCAATGCCGCGACTGCCACAAGACGCGCAGCTACCTCGGGCTCTCGCAGAACTGCACGTCCTGCCATCGCGACGTGCACAAGGGGCAGTTCGGCACGCGCGCCTGCACGTCGTGCCACACGATGGCGGCCTGGAAGCCTCCGTCGAACTTCACGCACGCGAAGACGAGCTTCCCGCTGACGGGCAAACACGCCGCCGTCGCCTGCGCGAAGTGCCACGCGAACGGCGTGTTCCGTCCCGTGAAGCATCAGAAGTGCACCGACTGCCATCGCGATCCGCACGCGAATCGCTTCGGCCAGTCGTGCGAGAAGTGCCATTCGACGTCGGCGTTCAAGCCGGTGAAGTTCGACCACTCGCTGATCCCGAAGCAGCCGTGCGTGAACTGCCACAAGGCCCGGGACGTCCACGCCGGCCGCCTCGGCACGGCCTGCGAGCGCTGTCACTCGACGAACGGCTGGCGTCCCGCGAAGCGCGAGAACTTCGACCACGCGCGGACGCGCTTCCCGCTCACGGGCAGGCATCGCACCGTGGCCTGCGCGTCGTGCCACCGCGAGTCGCCGCTGCGCGCGCCGATGGTCTGCAGCTCCTGTCACCGCGACCCCCACGGCGGCCGCCTCGGCAAGTCGTGCGACCGGTGTCACTCGACCGCCGGCTGGAAGAACGTCACCGCGGGCGCGTTCGATCACGACAAGACGCGCTTCCCGCTGCGCGGCGCGCACAAGCGCACGCAGTGTGCGACGTGTCACGAGCGCTGGAAGAACCCGCCGCTGACCTGCGCGGAGTGCCACAAGGACCCGCACAAGGGCCAGTTCAAGACCGCGCAGTGCACGAGCTGCCACAACATGGAGCGCTTCCTCCCGTCGACGTTCACGCTCGAAGCGCATCAGAAGACGAAGTTCCCGCTCGCGGGAGCGCATCTCGCCGTGCCGTGCATCGCATGCCACGTGAAGGGGCAGTTCCGGTTCGCGTCCACGGCCTGCACCGCCTGCCACCAGGACCCGCACCGCGGCTCGGTGCCGGGACGCTGCACGGATTGCCACCGGGTGGAGGCGTGGTCGCGCATCACGTTCGACCACAAGACCTTCCCCCTCACCGGCGCCCACGCGCGGGTCCGCTGCGGCGCATGCCACGTGAACCTGACGAAGTTCAAGGGTACCCCCCGCGACTGCGCGAGCTGCCACGGAAAGTAGGGCGTGGCTTCAGCCCGCCCCCTCGTGGGCGGGGGACTTTCCCCCTCCCCGTCCGAGAGGCGGGCTGAAGCCGCGCCCTACATTGGGAGACGGCAGTCGAATTGCACATGCCGTCCCCTCGCGTGCGTGCCTACTTCGCAGGCTTCTTCGCGGCAGCACTCCTCTTCGCCGGCGTCGCCGTGCTCTCCCAGGAGCGCGTCGCCGAGAATCCTCACGGGCCGATCTCCATCCCCTGCGATCAGTGCCACACCGCCGAGGCGTGGCGTCCGCTGCGCTCGCCCATCCTGTTCGACCACAACCGCCACACCGGCTTCCCCCTCCTGCAGGGCCACCGCGGCGTGAACTGCACCGGGTGCCATCGCGATCTCCGCTTCGCCCACGTCGGCAGCGCGTGCGCCGACTGCCACGAAGATCCGCATCGCCGCGAGCTCGGCTTCGACTGCGAGCGCTGTCACAACACCGCCGGATGGGAGAACCGCCGCCACCTCCTCGAGATCCACAGCCAGGCCCTCTTCCCGCTCACCGGCGCGCACGTGACGGTGGGCTGCGAGGAGTGCCACACCCAGGCGCCGGACCGCTACTTCGGCGCTCCCCGCGAGTGCATCGCCTGCCACCAGGACGACCTCGCGCGCGCCGTCCCCAATCACGCGGGCTTCCCGCGGCAATGCGAGACCTGCCACTCCACGCAGTCCTTCGAGGGCGCCTTCTTCCCGAACCACGACGCCCTCTTCCCCATCTTCTCCGGCACGCACCGCAACGTGTGGGACTCCTGCGCGGACTGCCACACGAACCCCGGCAACTTCCGCGTCTTCAGTTGCCTGACCTGCCACGAGCACAATCGCGAGGAGATGGACGACGAGCACGACGACGTCCGCAACTACCGCTACGAGAGCACCGCCTGCTACCAGTGTCACCCGACCGGCCGTGAATAAGACCATCCTCGCCGCCGTGCTTCTTCTCTGCGCCCTGACCGCGGGCGCGCAGCAGGTGCGCTATCGCTCGGCCGACACGGTGTACCTGACCATCGGCTCCGCGGAAGGCGTCGCGGTCGGCGACCGCTACGAGATCGTGCGCAACGACAAAGTCATCGCGACGGTGGAAGTGATCTTCGTCGCCGAGCGATCCGCGTCGGCGAAGGTGATCAACGAGTCGACGCCGATCGCCGCGGGTGACGCCGCGCGTCGCGTCGGCGGCGCCACGCGCCCGGCTCCGCGTCCGCCCGCGACGCCGGCGACGACCATCACGCCCGCGCTTTCCCTCCGTTCCCCCTTCTCCCTCTCCGGCACCGCCACCTTCGACGCCGGCGACGACCGCTCCCTCGGACGCCTCTCGCTGCGCGCGCGCCACATCGCGGACCTCCCGCTGCACGCGCGCATCCGCGCCCGCGCGTCGAGCGAGGAGGACGGCAACCGCCTCTACGAGGCGTCGCTCTCGTATGAAGGCCGCATCCTCGGCGCACGCGTCGGCCGCATCGGCAACACGCCGTACGTCGGCCTCGGCTACCTCGACGGCGCGCTGGTCAGCGTGAACGTCGCCAGCTTCCTGCAGGTCGGCGCCTTCGGCGGCCTGCAGCCGAACATCCGCGACCTGTCCTTCGACGCCGGCGCCACGAAGTACGGCGCGTTCGCCCGCGTGTTCGGCGACACCGCGGACCTCGTCGTCGCCGCGGCCACCGTGGAAGACAACCCATTCGTCGCCGTCGACGGCCGCTGGGCCGTGACCCAGCGCGTCTCGCTCTTCGCGCACGGTCGCGCTGGCGACGAGTCGTTCAACACCATGGCCGGCGTGATCGGCCAGCTCACGCCGCGGCAGAGCGTCACGGTCTCGTACGAGCGTGTGGACCCCGGCCCCGACGACGACCTCCGCACGACCGATCAGGTGATCAACGATTTCCTCCGTCAGGGCGCGCGCGTCTCCTACCGCGGCCCGTACGCCACCCTCGGCGCCGGACTGCGCAGCGGCGACGAAGGCGACGATCCGACCTACTCCGCGACCGCGGGGCTCTCGCATCCGAGCCTCTTCGGCGGCGTCTACGCGGGCATCCACGCGACCGGCTTCTCCTCCGAGCTCTCCGACGGCCTCTTCGCCCAGCTTCGCGCGGGGCGGCGCTTCGGCGCCGGGCACTCGGTCGAGCTCTCCGCGGGGGCGCTGATGGTCGACGAGACGGCCCTCGACGAGCTGTCGAGCACGGCGTACCTGCGCGGCGCGCTGTGGATCGAGCTGCCGTACGATCTCTTCGCGCGCGGCGAGGCCGAATTCACGTCCGGCGATTCGCGCAGCGGGCATCGTTTCAGCCTCGGCGCCGGTTATCGCTTCTGATGGTCTCCGAGTCGCTCCTGCTGTGGAGTGCCGCCGCCGCGATCTCGGCGGGGGTCCTGGTTCCGTACGCGCGGCAGTTCCGCCGCCGCCTGCGCCACGACCGCGAGCGCAAGGCCGAAGCCACGGCCCTCGGCATCGACAAGCCTTCCGCGCAGTTCCCGTTCATCGATCCCGCGCACTGCATCGGCTGCGGCGCGTGCGTGCGCGCATGTCCTGAAGGCGACGTCCTCGGCATCGTCGGCGGCACGGCGGTGGTCGTGAACGGCCTGCGCTGCGTCGGACACGCGCGCTGCGAGGAAGCGTGTCCCGTCGGCGCGATCACCGTCGGCCTCGGCGACCTCCGCTCGCGCGAAGACGTCCCCCTCCTCGACGAGCACTTCGAGACGACCGTCCCCGGCATCTTTGTGGTCGGCGAGCTGGGCGGGCTGTCGCTCGTGAAGAACGCCATCGCCCAGGGACGCACGGTGATGCGCACCATCGCCGCCCGCGGCGCGCGCGACGTGCTCATCGTCGGCGCGGGACCGGCCGGGCTCGCGGCCGCGATCGAAGCCGCGTCCCTCGGCCTGCAGTGTACGGTCCTGGAGAAGGAGGAGAACCTCGGCGGCAGCCTCCTCCACTACCCCCGCCGCAAGATGGTGCTGCTGCAGCCGGTCGAGGTCGCGCCGTCGGTGGTGCTGTCGCGCGAGGAGTATTCGAAGGAATCGCTGCTCGAGATGTTCGAGAAGCTCGTCGGCGAGCACCGTCTCGACGTCCGCTTCGGCGTCCCCGTCGCCTCGATCGCGCGCGACGGCGACGCGCTCGTCGTCAACGGCACCCACCGCGCGTCCAGCATCGTCCTGGCCCTCGGCCGCCGCGGCTCCCCGCGCAAGCTCGGTGTCCCGGGCGAGGAGCTGCCCAAGGTCATGTACCGCCTCATGGACGCCGAGGGCTACCGCAACCAGCGCATCCTCGTCGTGGGCGGCGGCGACAGCGCGGTCGAAGCCGCCGTCGGCCTCTCCCTCCAGCCCGGCAACGCCGTCACCCTCTCCTACCGCCGCGAGAAGCTCGTGCGCATCAAGAAGAAGAACGAAGACGCGTTCGCCAGGGCCCGGATTACGACGTTGTTCAACTCCCAGCCCCTCGAGATCACCCCCACCCACGTACGCATGCAGACCGCCGAGGGCGTGGTCGAGCTGGAGAACGACTATGTGTTCGTCTTCGCCGGGGGCGTGCCCCCGTTCGAGCTCCTGAAGAAGGCGGGGGTCCGGATGGGTGGCGCAGGAGCTTAACCCCGTTTTGCTGTCATCCTGAGCCGGCGTAGCGCGGCGAAGGACCCCCTGCCGACAGCACGCGACGCGCGCAAATCAGGGGGTCCTTCGCCGTCTGCGCGGCTCAGGATGACAGCCGGTGGAAAGCGAGCCATGGAAGGCCCGCGTGCAACCGCGTGTTTCGCGTAGGTGCTAAGTTGGCCCCTCGACTCCGCTCGGGGCTGAATCATGAAAAAAGTCGACGTCCACCGCCTTCACCTCGTCACGTACGAGAACGGCATGAAGCTCCAGCAGAAGCTGGTCGAGCTGCGCCAGCGCGAGGAGATCGAAGACCAGCTCCTCCTCCTCGAGCACCCCCCGGTCATCACCCTCGGCCGCGGCGGCGACCAGACCAACCTCCTGGCCACCCCCGAGGCCCTCGCCCACCACGGCGTCCGCTTCTACGAGACCACCCGCGGCGGCGACATCACCTACCACGGCCCCGGCCAGGTCGTCGGCTACCCCATCCTCCACCTCGGCGAGGGCAACCGCGACGTGCGCAAGTACGTCACGGCCATCGAGGAGGTCCTGATCCGCACCGTCGCCGAGTACGGCATCACCGCGGATCGGGTCGAAGGACGGCGCGGCATCTGGGTCGGCAACGACAAGATCGCCGCCATCGGCGTGCGCATCGCGCGCTGGGTCACCTCCCACGGCTGGGCGCTGAACGTCAGCACCAACCTAGAGCACTTCCGGCTCATCACCCCCTGCGGCCTGCACGGCACGGGCGTGACCTCCATCGAGCGCGAGACCGGACGCCGCGTCCCGCTCGAAGAAGTGCGCGAAGTCCTCTCCGCGAAATTCGCCGAGGTCTTCGAGCGCGAGCTCGTGCCGCGCGCGGAGACCATCCGCCTCGTCAAAGTCCTCGTCCACGACGGCCACCGCGTGCTGCTTCTGCACCGGAAAGCCGAGCGAGGCAACTTCTGGCAGCCGATCACCGGCGCCATCGAAGAGGGCGAGTCGACGCTCGACGCCGCCCGTCGCGAGCTCCGCGAAGAGACCGGCCACGACCTCGAGCCGCGCAGCCTCGACCTCACCCAGTCCTTCATGATCGAGTCGCACTACCTCGAGTCGCGCCACCCCGCGCCCGTCATCGCCAGCGAGCCGGCCTTCGAGGTGGAGGTCGACTCCCGCATCCCCATCCGCATCGACCCTCTCGAGCACGACACCTGGGCGTGGTTTACGTTCGCCGAGGCGTATGAAAGGATCCGGTGGAGCGACGACCGCGAGGCCATCGAGCGGCTCGCGGCCCTCACTGTTCACGAGCACATCCCCGCATGAATAAGCGCGCCGGCACCCGTCCCGATTGGTTGAAAGTCCGCGTCCCCGGAGACCTGCAGCAGCTCCCCGTCTCGCGCCTGATCAACGACCTCGCGCTGAACACCGTCTGCCAGGAAGCGCGCTGCCCGAACATCTTCGAGTGCTGGAATGCCGGCACCGCCACTTTCATGGTCCTCGGCGAGATCTGCACCCGCCGCTGCACGTTCTGCGCGGTCGGCCGCGGCAACCCGCTCGTCGCGGACGCCGACGAGCCGCGCCGCGTGGCCGAGGCGGTGGAGAGGATGAAGGTGCGCCACGCGGTGATCACCATGGTCAACCGCGACGACATGCCCGACGGCGGCGCGGACCACGTCGCGCAGACCGTGCTGGCCGTCCGCGAGCGCACCGGCGCCGCCGTGGAAGTGCTGATCTCCGATCTCGACGGCAACCAGGACGCGCTGCGCACCGTCCTGCACTCCCGCCCCGAGGTGCTGGCCCACAACATCGAGACCGTGCCGCGCCTCTACTCCGCGGTCCGTCCGGTCGCGAAGTACCAGCGCTCCCTCGACATCCTCCGCTGGGCACACGAAGAGCGGACGGACGGCATGCTCACCAAGTCCTCGATCATGCTCGGCCTCGGCGAAACCGAGGACGAGATCCTCGAAGTCGCGCGCGACCTGCGCGCGGCCGGCGTCGACATTTTCACCATGGGTCAGTACCTCGCCCCCTCGGAGAAGAACCACCCCGTGCGCAAGTACTACACCCCGCAGGAGTTCGTCACCCTCGGCAACCAGGCCCGCGCCCTGGGCTTCCATCACGTCGAGAGCGCGCCGCTGGTGCGGAGCTCGTATATGGCGCATCGGGCGATCTAGGGCACAGGAGGCACGGCGCAGGGCGCAGAGGAGAAACCCATGGCCGGGTGGCGGTCTCCTGCCCCCTGCGCCCTGCGCCCTGCCCCCTCGTATAGAATCCCTCCCAATGCCGCGCGTGACCTTTGCTGATGCAGGCAAGAGCGGCGAGTTTTCCGCGGGCAGGACGTTGCTCTCGATCGCCGGGGAGCTCGGCGTCCGCGTCAGTCAGGTCTGCGGCGGGGACGGCGCGTGCGGGACTTGCAGAGTCGAAGTCGTGACAGGATGGGATGCTTTGACGCCTCCTACCCCCGACGAGACCTACAAGGAGCTCGAAGCGCCGTACCGGCTGAGCTGCCAGGCGAAACTGCTCGGCGATGTGATCGTGAACGTAGCAAAGATCGAATGACGTTGGAGTGAAACGCGAATGACCGCAGTGGACACGCAGCCCCAGACCGGACTTTCCCATCAGAACCTCGCCCTGCTCTACCAGTACACGGTCGAGGTCTACAAAGTCTTCGAGAAGCTCGCCGAGAACCTTCCCAACCCGATGACCGCGCACGTGTTCAAGCAGTTCGCGGCCGACGAGCGCGGGAACCGCGACCTGATCGAGATGAAGATCGCCGACACGACCGGCAGCCGCGTCCGGGTGACCCTCGGCGCGGACATGATCTTCTCCGAGATCCTCGAGGGCGAAATGTCGTACCGCGAGTCCGCCGAGTTCCTCATCTCCCGCGAGCGCACCATGCAGCGCAAGCTGCGCGAGCTCATCAACGCCGCGACGCCCACGGACCGGAACCTGCTGATCTTCTTCGAGACCGTGAAGCGCGCGCACATCGTCGAGCTGGAGCGCGAGCTCGAGCTCATCAAGAGCGACCCCGACTGGTGGAAGCGCGAGGACGCCGAATGGCGCATCGTGCACGGCTCCCATACCGCATGAACATCTCCCTGACTCCCGCCGCCGCCGAGCACCTCTCCGAGGATGCCGGCGGCCGCATCCTGCGCATCGCCTTCACCACCGGCTGCGGCGGCTCGGGCTACCGGCTGAGCTACGCGTCCGAGGCGTCGGAAGGCGACGAAGTGGCGAACGTGGACGGCGTCCCCATCGCCCTCGACTCCATGGCCGCCTCCCGCCTCGACGGCGCGGTGATCCAGTACGACGAAGAGGAAGACGGCTTCCTCCTCGACCACCCAGACGCCGTGACGTCCGCCTGGTGCGGGTGAACGGAGTTCCTCGGTTCCTCGGGTTCCTCGGAGTTCCTCGGGGGGCCTCACCCGAGGAGCTCCGAGGAACCCGAGGAACTCCGAGGAACTCCGAGGAACTCCGAGGACCCGCCCCATGGCGCGTCGTTCGCAATTTTGCGTGATGTGAAACGCATCCTCGCGCTGCTGCTCGTGGCCGCCTGCCAGGCGGCGCCGCCGCCGATGCACAGCGCGGCTCCCGAACGGAAACCCACCATGCCCCAGAACCTGCACGTCGTCGCCCTCGGCGACTCCCTCGCTTACGGCGCCGGAGACGAGTCCGGCGAAGGCATCGCCGGACGTCTGGATGACGAGCTGCGTGCCCGCGGCGTCGCCGCCGTCGAGACCGTGAACCTCGGCGTCAACGGCGCCCAGACCGGAGACGTCCTGTCCCGCCTGCAGACCAAACGCGTGCGCGAGGCCATCGCCGCGGCCGACGCGGTCGTCCTCTCCGTCGGCGCGAACGACCTCTTCCGCACGCCGCACTCCCGCGAGGAGATCATGCGCGCCCCGCTCGCCGTCGCCGAGCGCATCCTCGGCCGCATCGAGACCATCATCGCGGAGATCCACACCATCAACCCCCGCGCGCGCGTCCTCCTCCTCGGCGGCTACAACCCCGTCCCCCGCCACGAATGGGCGCCGACGATCAATCAGTACCTCGGCATGTGGGACGCGACCCTCGCCGCGCACTTCGAGCACGACCAGCGCGTCACCATCGTCAAGATGGCCGACATCGTCACCCCCCAGCGCCTCAGCCGCTACGACTCGTTCCACCCCGGCGCGCAGGCCTATCAGGAAGCCGCCAAACGCATCGCGTCGATGCTCCTGCAGGAGCTCAGCGCCGCGTAATGTAGGGCGTGGCTTCAGCCCGCCCCTCTCGTGGGCGGTGGCATGCCCCTCCCCGTCCGAGAGGCGGGCTGAAACCGCGCCCTACAGCTGCATTGCGCGGATCGCGCGGCCGGCTGCGTGCGCGGCGCAATCCCACTCATGCGCTCCGGGGTGCTCGGCATACGTGTGCCGCACGCCGGCCGCGGTCAGGGACTCGTCCATCGCGCGGTTCATCTGCAGCACCCGCGGGTAGTCCTCCGTCCCGACTTCCAGGAACAACTGCGGCAGGCCGGCCGCGCCCTGCACGTTCCGGATCAGGGTATCGGGATCGTAAATCCGCCGGACCGCGCTTCCCGGCGCGCCCCAGACGCGATTGTGCTCGTCCTCCGTCGGCATCATGCAGACGCCGTCGCGAAGCTCGGCGTACGGGTCGCCCGTGCGCCGCGAAGCATGGAAGGCGCCGGCATAGGAGAACGCCGCGGTGAACAGTCCTGGGTGGCGCAGCGCCAGAGACACGGCCGCCGCGCCGCCCATCGAGAATCCGAAGATCGCCGCATTTCCATGGCGTGGTGCGACCGGAAACTCGCGCTCGACGGCTCCCATGAGGTCCTCGACCAGATAGTCCTCGTACCGGTTCCCCATCGCGTCGTTGATGAACCACCTGCGCCCGCTCTCCGGTGCAACGACGATGCGTGTCCTGAAAAACGGCTCGTCGAGCAGAGAGTCGAGCGCCAGAGGCCAGGACAGCCGGTTCCCGCCGAACGCGTGCAGGAAGTAGACGACGTCGAAGCCCCCGGCGGGTGCAGGGGCCTCGGGCAGGATCACCCTGGCGGTCTTGGAGCGTCCGAGAGCGGGAGAGTCGTGGCGGAAGTCGAATCCCCGGACGCCGGCTCGCCTGGTCTGCAGCATCGCGGTCTCAATCGGAAACGGCGTGCGGCGCTCTGCTGAGGATCCGTGCGCGCACCGCCGGCAGGTCCACCTTTCCGCGATCGGTCCTCGACAGCTCGTCGAGCGCGATCACGTCCGCCGGCACCATGTAGGCCGGCAGCTTCTCCGCGCAGAATCGGCGAAGCTCGTCGATCGGCGCGGGAGAACGGTTTGCGACGACCGCGGCGAGGAGCCGATCCCCGGTCTCCCCGCCGACGAACACCGCCGCCTCGACCACGGCCGGGTGAGCCCGCAGACACGACTCCACCTCCTCGGGCTGCACTCGATACCCGCGGACCTTCAGCATGCGGTCGCGGCGCCCGACGTAGACCAGACGGTCACGCGCGCCGGTCACCCAGTCGCCCGTGCGGTAGGTGCGGCTCTTTCCGCCGGCGCTGGTCCTCAGCACGGACGCGGTCGCGTCGGGCCGCCGCCAGTACCCTGCCATCACCGTCGCGCCGGAGACCAGCAGCTCCGATTCGCCGGTAGCGTCCTCGACGAGCTCCAAGGACGCGTACGGACACGCGGCGCCGATCGGGATCGGCCCGTCTCCGGCGAGCGATTCCGCGTCGATCTCGAAATACGTGCAGACATTCGTCTCCGTGGGACCGTACCAGTTCTCGATGCGGCAGCCGGCGGGGAGCGCTTCGGCCAGCATCCGCAACGTCCCTTTCGGCAGGACTTCGCCCGCAAAGACGACCCGGCGCAGCGCCGACGTGCGCAGGACCTCCAGCGGACGTCCGGAGAAGGGCCGCAACAAGGCGGACGGCACCGAGTACCAGATGCTGATCTTCGCATCCGCGATGAACCGGCAGAGGCGCGCCACACTCCCATAGAGCCATTCCGGCACCGCGACCAGCTCGGCCCCCACCGCCGCCGCGGCGAAGAAGTCGAACACGCTGAGATCGAAGGTCGGCGCCGCGTGCTGCGACAGCACGTCGCCGGAGTGAAGCTGGAGATGCTCGACACTCCAGTTCACGAATGCCAGCGCGCTTTCGTGGGACTGGCAGACGCCCTTCGGCCGGCCGGTGGAGCCGGAGGTATAGAGAATGTACGCCAGCGACTGAGGGGACAACCCGCGGATGGGGAACTGCGCCGCGGCGGCAGCGACCGTCGGCTGAATGCTCGTCGCGGCGATCTCCCCGGATCCGCCGGACGTCACGCGAAACGCCAGCAGGCCGTGCTCCTCATGCACTTCCCCGGCGCCCAGGAAACGGCGCGCGGCCCGGCCGTCGCACACCAGTGCCGCGGCTTCGGCATCGGCGATGAGCTGCTGCGCCCGCGAGGCCGGGGCGGTGTAATCGATCGGAACGTAGGCCGCGCCGGTGAGGAGCGCGCCGAAGATGGCCACCGGCAGCTCTGGCGACTTCGAGAAGCAGATCGCGACGCGATCCCCCGGACGCACTCCCGCGTCGGCGAGAGCCGCCGCCAGGCCGGCCGACCTCTCCCAGAGCGCGCCGTACGTCAACTGGCCGCCCGGGGCCGTGAACGCGATCCGGTCCCCGTGCCGCTGCGCCGCGTCGAAGAGCAGCTCTCCGAGGGTGCGGGGCGCGGTCATGTCTCCAGCCCCAGTTCGGCGGCGACGATCACGCGCTGGACGTCCGACGTGCCGGAGTAGATGACGCTCGCCAGCGATCCCCAGACGTCGCCGGCCATCGCCGTCCGTCCGACGATCGCTTCGCCGCCGCGGATGCGCAGCGCGGTCATCGTGGCCTCCAGGACGGCCTCCGTGACCAGCAGCTTCGTCAGGCTGGCCTCCCCGGTGGAGAGACGGCCCGCGGAAAGCTTCGCTGCCGACTGCCGGATCAGGAGCCGCGACGTCGTGTAGCGGCCCAGGAGATCGACGATGCGGCCGGCGACGTATTGATTGCTTCCGATCGGCCGGCCGAACTGCCGCCGCTGTTGCGCGTGGCGCAGCGAATCCAGAAACAGCCGGCGCATGACTCCGACCTTGACGGCGGCGATGAGACAGCGCTCGAAGAGCATGGCCGCCTGAAACACCGCGCTCCCCTTCCCAGGCCGCCCGACGATGGCTTCCTGCGGAACCACGGCTCCGTCGAGATACAGATTCCCGATCGAGCAGCCAGACAGGCCCGGCCTCGGCTGGTTTTCCCCCGCTCTCAGCCCGGGCGTGTCGCGGCGCACCAGAAATGCAGCGATGCCGCGTGTATGAAGTCTCGGGTCCTTGGTCGCGAAGACGAGATAGACGTCGGCTTCCGCGACGTTGGTGATGAACCGCTTCTCCCCCTCTAGCCGGAAGCCGCCGTCGACCGGTGCGTAGCGCGTCTGGATCGCCATGACGTCGGAGCCGGCATTCGATTCGGTCGCGGCCAGGGCCGCGATCGACCGCCCTTCTCTCAACGCGGCCAGCGTCTCTTCGTGATCTTCCGCGCCGAAGGTCGCCAGGGCCCCGCCCACGGCGAAGCAGTGCGCCGCCATGGCCAGCAGGAATCCCTCGCTGGCGCAGGATTGTCCGAGCCCTTCGAGCACATCCACCGCGACGTCGCCGTTCAGGCTTCCCCGGCCGATCAACTGCCGGAACAGGCCCAGATCGGCCGCCCTCTGCCACGCGTCGCGGCACAGAGTCGCCGGGATGTCGGGCGCCGGAACGGTCGTTCCAAATCTCGCCGCGGCACTCTGCTCGGCCGACTCCGGCGGCAACAGAGGGACGTTCATGGGGCCGTCAGCGGTACGGATTGCGAGTCGATCGCGCGATTGAAGCGCTCCAGCTCCTCCAGACTCTCGGCGATCGCCGTTTCGGAGGCACGGCCGGCGTCGACGGTGCCGTCGCGGAAGCTCTGATACGCCGAGAGATCGAACAGACCGTGCCCGCTCACGTTGAACAGGATCACGAGCGGCTCCTCGTGCTTCGGATGGTGCCGCGCGAGATTCACCGCCGCCGCCACGGCATGAGCGGATTCCGGTGCCGGGAGGATGTTCTCCGTCTCCGCCAGCAGGAGGCCGGCGGCGAGCGCTTCCGGCTGATCGATGGCCGTGGCCTCGAAGCGGCCGTCGGCGTACATCGCGCTGAGGAACGGCGACGTGCCGTGATACCGCAGCCCGCCGGCATAGATCGGAGGCGCCAGGTACCGGCTGCCGAGCGTGTACATCCGCGACACCGGGGTCGTTCCCGAGAAGTCGCTGAGGTCGTACGCGTACCGGCCCCGCGTGAGCTTGGGGCAGGCCGAGGGCTCGGCGGCGACCAGCTTCAATTCCTGCCGGCGCTCCCGCGCGGCCCGCAGAAACGGCAGACCGATGCCGCCGAAGTTGCTCCCCGCGCCCATGCACGCCACCACCCGGTTGGGAAAGTCGCCGAGAGACTCCATCTGCTCGACGGCTTCGGCGCCGATGAGGGTCTGGTGCAGGATGACGCAATTCTCGCCGCTGCCGACCGCGAAGCGCGTGCGCGGCTCGCGATGGGAGATCTCCAGCGCCTCCCCTGTCGCGACGGCGAGCGTCCCGATTCTCTGGGGATCCTTGCGCGCGGCTTCCCGGCCGACCTCCGTGACGTCGCTCGGGCTGGAGAACACCTCCGCGCCGAACAACTGCATCATGACCGGGCGCTGAGGCTTCTGGCGCAGGCTCGCGCCGACCATGAAGACCGTGCACCGCAGGCCGAGCAGGTTGCAGGCATACGCGAGTGCGCTGCCCCACTGGCCCGCTCCCGTGCCGGTCACCAGCCGCTCCACGCCGGCCTCGCGATAGTAGTAAGCCTGCGCGAGGGCCGTATTGAGCTTGTGGCTGCCGGAGATGTTCGCCCCCTCGAACTTGTAATAGAGGCGTGCGTTCACATCGAGCCGCTCCTCGAGATGCACCGCCCGCCGCAGGGGCGTCGGCCGGTACTGGCGCAGGAGGTCGCGGAGCCGCTCCGGGATCTCGATCAACGGGTCGGAGAGATTCGAGGACTGCCGGGCGAGCGACAGCGGCTGCTGGGGGACGACGCTGATGCGCTGCCCGGCCTTGTTGCCGAGCGAGGGCAGCCCCAGATGGCTGCGCTCCGCGTATTCGGGAAAGTCGTGAAGGAAGTTCCACCAACCGGATGGAACGCGGGCCACGGCGTGACGTTCTCTCATTGGCTGACCGTTTCGCGTGTGTTGGACGTCTCGTTCCGCATCTTCGTCTCCACGAACGAGACGAGGTCCCCCACGGTAATGATGTCCATGTCGAGCAGGTCCTCGTCGCTGATCGGCGACTCGAGCTGCTTCTCGAGCTCGGAAACGATCTGGAGGAACCGCAGTGAATCCACCGCCAGGTCCGCATAGAGCTCGGTCTCGTGCGGCAAGGCCCCTCGGCGCGACGTGCTCCGCAGAACGTGCGTCAACACGTTGCTCACGAGCTCGGACGCGGTGTCCCGGAGAGCGCCGTCGAGCAGATCCACGACGCCGAGCGTCGCCGCAAGACGGAGGCGGGCCGCGCCTCTCACCTGCGTGAGGTTCACGAGCGGCCGGAGCTTGCCCGAGGGCTCGCGCTCGATCGCCGTCACCTCCTGACAGACGATCTTCACGTCCGCGCCGAGGATCTTCTTCAGGGCGTTGACCGCCGACGGCAGGTTGTCCGGCACGAACCCCATTCCCGGCCGGTACTGCAGCACGTACGTCGACGGCGCAATGCACAGAAAGCGGTACTGGGCCGACGGCAGGTGATCCTTGATCGTCCCCAGGATCTGAAAGGTCGTCACCGGGCGGCCTTCCCGGTCCTGCAGCAGATCCGCTTCCTTCCCCTGCAGGTCGACCATCGCCGCGTGCCGGCGGCCTTCTTTCGTCGTGACCTCTGCCGACTTGCGCGCGAGGTCGCCGATGTCGTAGCGGATCAGGGGCATGGTGTCGTTGAGCAGGTCGGTGATGATCAGCCGCCCGAGCTCGCCCTCCGCGGCATGGCCGGAGCCGTCCAGGCGCATCCACTCGACGTGGACGCGATCGCTGTCGTAGACCAGCGGCTCGCCCTGCCGCGGCTCCCACGCCATGAATCCGAACTCGTTGCTGGCGTAGATCGTGAGCGGCTGGCATCCGAACGCGGCGCGGATGTCGTCGGCGCCCTTCGGCGAGAGCACCTCCGAGGTGGTCCAGATATGGCGCACCGACGGCAGGCGGCGTTTCTCGCCCAGCATCCACCGCGCGATCTCCGCGATGGAGCTGGCGAAGCCGATCAGCGTCACGGGATGCAGGGCCTCGAGAGTCTCGAACAGTTGCGGCGGAGAGAGAGACGAGTTGACGGTGACGGGCAGATCGGGCTCGACCTCGATCTCGTCCTGCAGAGGATCCGGCCGCTCCACGGCGCTCTCGGCCTGCGCCGCGGTGCGTTTTCCCCGGCGCCGCTTCGCGAACGAATGCGAGGCGGCCATCACAGGGCTCGCGAGCGGCGGCGAGCCGTTCCCGCCGGCCGGTTGCGGCTCCCCGTCCCCTCGCTCCTGCCGGTCCGCCGACGGCCGGGCCAGCTTCGCATTGATGCTGTTCTGCCGCGGCGTGCGCGCGATGAAATCCCACGGAAAAATGAAGACCAGCTTGCTCGGCAGCTCGTCGGTCATTTCCCGGTGCGGCCGCTGGAAGCGCCACTTTCTCAGATCGATCACCGTGCGATCGAGATAGAGCACGAAGGGCAGGCCGGTGCTGCCGCTCGTCGGCTTGCGGATGAGGTCGGACAACGGGTAGCGGGGATTGCGCAGCGCATCGAAGCCTGCCGTCTGAAGCTGCGACTTCGTGACGGCAGGCAGACACGCGAACCACTCCAGAAACTCATCGCCGGCGGCGTCCGGAACGGGCAGAAACGACCGGTAGAGATGGCGATAGAACGGGATCTCGTGCGCCGCGGACACCACCCGCTCGTGCAGGAGCTCGAGCGGGGCTACGTCCAGATACCGCACCTCGCCGCTGTCGATCTCCTGCGCGACGGCCCGCAACGCCGTCTCCGTATGTGAGGACATGGCTCTCCCCCGACCACGCGTGGTCACACCAGCAAGTCGTCCCGGGTCAGCGAGCTACTTCGTCGTGCTGCCCTTCGCCACGACCCTCGTCGCCGCGCGCTGAGAGACCTGGGCCCTGCGCCGCGTGTCGATCTTGACGACGGGCGCCCGCAGGCCGAGCGCGACCTGGACTTCGGAGATCTTCGAAGTGGCGATCTGCCGCGTCTGCAGACGCCGGGCGACCGTGATCTTGCTGATCGGCCGCGCCGCCGTCAGATCGGTGGTCCCCACCGTCCGCTGCTGCTTGGTCCCGCGCGACTGGCGGGGAACGGCACGTGCGATCGACTGCGCCTTGTCGGGTCTCGCGCGCGTGACGCTGGTCGCCACCGCAGCGACTTCCTTCGCCCTGCGCACCTGCCTGTTGCGGCCGGGCCGCCGCTGCATCACACGACCGCTGCCACCACCCGTACCGCTCGTCGAGTCCGAAGTTCCTTTCTTGCTTGCCATACGCTGCTCCTTGTTTGACGTCACACACACCGGGTCAGTTCATCGCCGGAACGGCACATATAAGGATAGCTCTACGGACAGATTTTCCTACACCCAAAAAAGGAATCAGCGGCCTTGCTCCTGAAAACAATGGCCGCGCCAGCGGCTCGGCCGTTCCCTTTTTGGAGTGCGGAGGCAATCGCCTCGGCTTTCGAATTCGCACGTTCACGCGCTGAGGCGACCGAATCAAAATGTAGGGCGCGGCTTCAGCCCGCCCCCCGGGCGGGGCGGAGGGGGAACGCCCCCGCCCACGAGGGAGGCGGGCTGAAGCCACGCCCTACATGGGGCGCGTACGCGGAGCGGCTACGCCGCAAAACCTTGCGCGGCGCGCCCTCACGACCGGAACGACGCCGCGAACTCCAGCGCGTGGTACGAGATGATCAGGTCCGCGCCCGCGCGCTTGATGGACGTCAGGATCTCGTGCATCACCCGCGGGCCGTCGATCCAGCCCCGCTCCGCCGCGGCCTTCACCATCGAGTACTCCCCGCTCACGTTGTACGCCGCGATGGGCAGCGGGAAGTGATCGCGGGCCTGGCGGATGATGTCGAGGTACGCCAGCGCGGGCTTGACCATCACGATGTCCGCACCCTCCTCCACGTCCAGGGCGATCTCGCGATGCGCCTCGCGGGCGTTGGCCGGATCCATCTGATACGTGCGGCGGTCGCCGAACTGCGGCGCGGACTCCGCGGCCTCGCGGAACGGGCCGTAGAACCCCGAGGCGAACTTCGCCGAGTAGGCCATGATCCCCACGTCCGGCATCCCCCGCTCGTCGAGCGCGCGGCGGATCGAGCCGATGCGGCCGTCCATCATGTCCGACGGCGCCACGAAGTCGGCGCCCGCGGCGGCGAAGGAGATGGCCTGCTTCATCAGCAGCGGCAGGGTCTGGTCGTTGTCGACGTCCTTGACCCCGTTGCGGTCCACGATCACGCCGCAGTGGCCGTGGTCCGTGTACTCGCACAGGCAGACGTCGGCCATCACGGTCATGTCCGGGACCTGGCGCTTGATGCCTTCGATCGCCGACTGCACGGGGCCGGACGGGTCCCACGACGACGAGCCGATCCCGTCCTTCCGCTCCGGGAGTCCGAAGAGCAGCACCGAGCGGACGCCGGCGTCGTACGCCCGGCGCGCTTCCTCGACCGCCTCGCGCACGCGGAGCTGGAACACGCCCGGCATCGAGCCGATCTCGCTCTTCTGGCGGCTGTTCGGCACGATGAAGAGCGGATAAATGAGGTCCTCCGGGCGGACGATGGTCTCGCGCACGAGGGAGCGGATCCCCTCGCTGCGGCGCAGCCGCCGCGGACGGCGGGTCAGCTCGGCGCGGGCGGCAAAGGTGGGGTCAGTCGTCGGATTCGAGGTCTTCGTCGTCATCAGGCTCTCCGGTGAAGTAGTAGGCGCGGCCGCAGTCGGGGGAACAGAACCGCCGTCCGAAGCCGGCGCGGTGGGCGCAGTCGGGGCAGAAGAACCGGTAGCAGACGTGGCACTGCTCGAGCCTCGCCTGGTCGTCGGTGTCCCCGCAAGTGATGCAAACCCGCTCGTTGCTTTCCGGCATCTCACCCCGCGCGAAATCATCATGCCAGACGCGCTGTTCCAGTGTAGTCGCGACCGTCCTTGACGGTCGAGGCCGGGGCCCCTACAATCCCCGTCCCCACCCTGGCGGTGTAGCTCAGATGGTTAGAGCGGGCGTCTCATAAGCGCTAGGTCACTGGTTCGACTCCAGTCACCGCCACCAACCTTCCCGAACGAAATTTTCTCCGGCGGCTTGTAGAAATCCGGCATGGCCGTTCGTCGTACTCGTGAAGGCCGGGCAGACAGCCCCGCCTCAGAGACGATGACAGGAGAAGACATGCCCCAATATCTGGTTGCTGGTTACCTCCCCGACGACTTCGACCCGTCCCAGATGGACGAAGCGGTGGGCCGTGAGATCCACGCGCTCAACAAAGAGATGATTGCCGCCGGCGTCCGGAAATTCGCCTGCGGCCTCGGGGCCGCGAAGTCGCTGCGGGCGCAGACCGACGGCGGAGTCCTCATCACCGACGGGCCGTACCTCGAGACCAAGGAGCACATCGGCGGTTTCTGGATCCTGGAATGCGCGGACATGGACGAGGCGCTGGCGTGGGCGCGCAAGGGCGTCGTCGCCACCCGGGGGCAGGTCGAGGTGCGGGAGATCTTCTTCCAGCCGTCGCCCGACTAGCGACGGAGCGGCGGCCGGAGGCTTCGAGCACCGGAGTGTCGTAGGCTAGGCTGCATGAGTGATGTCGCCAGGACGATCGAGGCCGTGTGGAAGATCGAGTCCACACGGCTCATCGCCGCAATTGCCCGCGTCACCCACGACATCGGCATTGCCGAGGAACTGGCGCAGGATGCGCTCGTCATTGCCCTCGAGCTCTGGCCCGAGGAAGGCATCCCGGACAATCCCGGAGCCTGGCTGATGAAGGCCGCGAAGCGGCGCGCGATGGATTCGTTGCGGCGCGGCCGCATGCTCGTCCAGAAGCACGAAGAGCTTGCCCGCGAGCTGGAGGGGCAACAGCAGCGGCTTGGAGACGCTTTGGAGCACTCGCTGGACCAAGTGATCGACGACGACGTGCTGCGGCTCATCTTCACCGCGTGTCATCCCGTGCTTCCGGTGGAAGGACGCATCGCGCTCACGTTGCGCCTGATCGGCGGCCTCACCACGGCGGAGATCGCGCGCGCGTTCCTCGTGCCGGAAAAGACGCTGGGCCAGCGGATCTCCCGCGCCAAGAAGACCCTCTCGGAGGCACACGTGCCCTTCGAGACGCCGGGCGGGGACGAGTTGCGCCGCAGGGTCGAGTCCGTGCTCCTGGTGGTCTACCTGATTTTCAATG
Source organism: Thermoanaerobaculia bacterium (assembly GCA_036375075.1). Classification (GTDB taxonomy): domain Bacteria; phylum Acidobacteriota; class Thermoanaerobaculia; order Gp7-AA8; family Gp7-AA8; genus QHVT01. The sequence goes on from DASUSN010000203.1 coordinate 36,328, forward strand.
AAGGCTACACCGCAACCTCGGGCGATGAATGGATGCGGGCGGCTCTCTCGGAAGAGGCGCTGCGCCTGGGGCGCAGGCTGGCGCAACTGCTCCCCGGCGAATCGGAAGTCCATGCACTCGTGGCATTGATGGAGCTGCAGTTATCGCGCAACGCAGCGCGCCGGGGCAAAAACGGCGAGGCCGTCTTATTGCCGGATCAGGACCGCTCCTTGTGGGACGACCTGCAGATCCAGCGGGGAATGACCGCACTCGAACAGGCGCAGAGACTGGGCGGCGGCGCCAGACCCTACGCGCTGCAGGCAGCCATCGCCGCATGTCACATGCGCGCCCGCACCGCCGAAGAGACGGACTGGGACCGCATCGTCCTTCTCTACGACACCCTGCTGCAGATCCACCCATCCCCCATCGTGGCCCTCAATCGCGCAGTCGCCGTCGGCATGGCCGAGGGCCCGGCCGCAGGACTCGACGCGGTCGACGCGGCCGCCGCCCTCGCCGGCGACTCCGCGCTCCCCGGCTACCATCTCTTTCCCAGCGTTCGCGGAGACCTGCTGATGAAGCTGGGCAGGCTCTCCGAGGCGCGGGAAGAAATCGAACGCGCCATCGCCATGACGAAAAACCTGCGGGAGCAGGAGTTGCTGGCGAACCGGTTGAATCAGTTGGGGTTGTCGGGTCGTCGGGTGTAACGCGCTGGCCTGGAGCGTGCTTGATTACTTTGGCCCATGCCTGATCTCTCGAAGTTGGAGCAGCTCGCGTCGCAGTTCCGAGTCGCGCCCGCGCCGACCGCCAATCCATTCGAGCCGAAGCTGGCACTGCAGCCGCCCGCGGAGCTCGTCACGTCCGGCGGCCTGGCCATCATCGAGGTGACCGAAAAGCTGGAGAAAGTGCCCGGCCTCGCCACGCTCTACGAAGTCACGTATGCGCTGAAGAACGTCCGCTTCGCTCCCGATGCGCCCATCGGAATCCTCAGCGATCCGCAGGCGGAGCAGGTGATCGGCGGAATGCCGGTCATGTTGCCGACTCTCGTCGGCGCCGTGCTGAACCACGATCTCGCCAAAGCGACGCTCATGTCTTCGGAGCCGGGCAATGAATCGCTGCCCGGTGTACCCGGCGTGCTCGCGAGCTTCAAGGCGAAGGTCACGCCGGAGGTCGAGAAGTCCGTGCCCACGACGATCACGCATGCGGTGTCGGTGGAGTCGAGTTGGACGGTGCGCGACAAAGAGGGGAACCTGGTCGGCGGAATCTTCTACGGCACGCCCGAAGGATGGGTGCCGTTTCCCACCGAGCTCGCGCGCGGCGCTGGCGAACTGCAACTTCGGTCAATCGCTTTCGCTCAACTAAAGAGCAGCACACCCGAGGTGCACGATTACGTCGTGCAGGCTCGCGTGCGGCTCTCGATCGCGGGACATCCACCCACCAGTTGGGTGACGCTGCCGTCGATCACGGTGCCGATTCCCACGATTCCCGTTCCGGCCATCCTCGCGCTGTTCGAGCACAAGGATTTCGGCGGCCGCGTCTGCGTCTGCGTTCCCGACGGATCGTTGATCGGTCTCGATGTGCCGGGAAGCCTCAGCGTCGCCGGCGCGCTCGCCACCACCAGCGGCCTCCTCGGCGCAGCCAATCCCGCCAATCAGCTCGTGACGACGTTCATGACCGCCGAGGCGTTCCAGCGGTTTCTCTCGCTCGCGCCGCAGGCGAAGCAAGTGGTCTTCGCGCGCGGGACGCGCATTCCGGACCTGAGCAAATACGAGATCGAGCCGGGCTTCGCCGGTGTGGGGCGATTGACGGGCGAGGACATGGCCAGCTCGCTGATCTGCATCGCGCCGCCGGGGACAGTGGTGAACATCTTCGCCGATCGCGATTACGGCACGGGCATCACCAAACTGCAGCTCACCATCGCGCCCGGCATCGACAGCCCCTGCGGCCTGGCCATCACCGAGCTCAATCACTCGGCCGATGAGCTGATCTTGCCCGACGTCACGACGTACGGCGGCAAGGTGACGTCCGCGAGGCCGAAGGGCGGGTATCACGACATGATCTCGTCGCTGGAGTGGATCCTGCCGGACTAGGTGCCGGGTGCTACCTCCGCCCGCCCGACGATCGCGTGAAGTGCACGGTTCCGGTGTAGCTGGTGGCCAGGTCGCCGCCCCGCGGGACTCCCTTCTTCCGCGCGGAGGTGAACGGGACCATCATCGGCCGACACGTTCACCTGCGCAGGCGCGCTTCGTAGACCGTGAGCGTGGCATCGGCCGGGTTGCCGGAGCGGTCACGTCCCGGCGGTAAACCGCCCGCCTTCGCCCTGCACTCTTTGGGAGTGCGGAGGCGATTGCCTCCGCACTCCAAAGCAGCGCCGGCGTCCCGGCCCGATTCTGAAATCCGACAACGCAGGTTCGATCAGGATGACAGACGGTGTGGAGAGAGCGACGTAACGTAAAAGAGGAAGGAGAAACGAGATGAAGAAAAGGCTTTTTGTGCTGATCCTGGTTCTTGTCGCGACTCTCTGGACCGGAGGTGGACGCGAAGTCGCCGCCACAGAGCTGGTGCCCGTAGACAGTGAGGGTGGATGCACGTGCGTCAGGTCCAAACTCGTCTGCGACAACATGAGCGGCAAAACCGTTTGCTGGAGGGAATGCACGGCCTGGGAGTGCACCGACATGTAGTCGGCTGCCGGTGCCGCTCACGCTTACCGAGGCGTTCCACTCGATCGTGCGATCTCCACCACGTTGTTCGTGCTCGTATCGAACGAAAGCTTTCGTTCGATCAGCTTGTGATGCGGATCGATCGCGACGCGGGTTGGGGCGCGCGGCACGGTCACGGTGATGGTCTGCGTTCCGGAGCGGATGCGGTGCTTTTGCAGATAGAGCGGCTGGCCGGGATTGCCGTCCACGCTCGGTCCGGTGAAGACGCCCACGTCGACGAGATCGTTCATCGGCACCGCGCGTTCGCGGCCGATGGAATCCGCCTCGATCTTCTCCGCCGCGACGGTGAACGTGACGCGATAGGCCCCTCCGGACAGCGGCTCGACCTGCGGCTGCTTCACCCGCTCTCCGGATAGGTGCGGTTCTCTCCGTGTTGCGTAGGCCTCCCGCGCTGTCCGGGACGTCGCGGGCACAGGGAGAAGACGGGCTTCTCCCCGTGCCGCGGCTCTCTCCGTCAGAACCAGAGAGGCGTGCTGAGCTTGTTGAACAACTCGGGGGCGCGGATGAAGCCGGACCCGTTGATCGGCGTGTTCGGCTCGCCGACGTTGATGCGCGGATTGGCGAATCTGCCGCCGATGTCGCTGAACCGCTCCACGATGCAGTTAGTGAACGCGTTCTCGGCGGAGCTCAGGTAGGCCTGATAGCTCCAGTAGTCGAGGAAGCCGGAGAAGTACGCGAAGTGGATGGCCTCATAGATGGCGAGCTGGATCAGGCCGGGAACCAGCGGTAAGCCATCGGGGTTGAACTCATAGGTCCCGTGCTTGGAGCGCGAGAGCGCCATGAAGACATGGCTGTCTGCCGGAAGCGGCTCGGCCGGCTCGATGAACGCGCTCTGGTCGCTGATGGTGTTTTCGTGCGCCGACAGGAACAGGTCGTAGAGCTTGTACTCGCTCGGGATGGGATTGAAGTAGAAATCCTCGACGCGCGCGGCCACCAGCGCGGCGGAACGTTCGTTGTCGAGCGGATGCGCCGAAAGCTGATCCAGAAGCTGTAGGAAAATGAAGCCGCCGAAGTCTCCCGTCAGCAGGATGTTGAAGTCGCAGACGAACCCGTAATCGAGGCCGCTGTCCTGATCCCATAAGGTCAGGTAGTCGATCCGCGCGAAGCTGTAGAGACGGCCGGCCGGGTCGCGCCCCCAGCCGAGCGGCTGCACGCGGAAGTGGCTGACCGGATTCGGCCCGAACCCCTGGATGGGCACCTGCGGCACGTAGTCGCCGAACCGTACGAAGCTGTTCGGCTCATTGCCGGACACGAAGTAGAGCGGGGTGAAGAAATTGGCCAGCTGGTCTTCGATGTCCTGCGGGAAGCCGTCCTGGTCGGCGTCCGTGCCGTCGTTGCGCAGCATGTACAGCTTGTGCTCGAATTCGAAGCAGACGACGAATGCGTGCAGCACCTGCGGGCGGCCGTGCTGCAGGACCTGATCGGCCCACCAGTTCCATCCCGACGCATCCGGCTCCCGCTGCAGAAACCCTTTGTACAGGTCGTAAACGTAGTCGTGCGGCACGACGCGATTGCGGTTGATGTACTCCTGCGACTGGAAGAGCGCGTTGCCGAGCGCCTGCCCCTCCGCGAGCAGTTGCGCCCGTCCCTGCGCCTGCGCCGCCGTCAACCGGTCGAACCAGTGCTGGAATTCGTTCGCATCCGGTTGACGGGCCAGAGCGCCCTGATAGAAGTCGTTGACGAACTGCGCGACGGTCTTCCAGGCGGCAGTCGAAACGATGCTGTCGGTCGTGATGGAGCGGAAGTCTTTCCGCGTCGCGACAGGAGTGAAGTCCTTGAACTGTGCGGGGGAAACTGCGCCGCCGGCGAGCTTGCGCGCCTCGCGCCTCTGCCCCTTCATTCGTTGCGCGACGTCGTTCGCCCCCGTCCAGGCCAGCTCCGTCATCCGCGGCGTGGCCGCTTTCGCCGCGTCGCTCGCACTGGCCTTCTCGATTGCGGCCTGCACCAGCGCGCGAAAGCCCTCGTCGACCTTCCGCCGCTGCTCGGGACTCAAGTGGTCCCACGCCGCACGCCGATCGGGACTCGAGCCGATCCGGGCGCCCGGATGGAGCTCGGCCGAAAGATTCGTGCGCTTCGGCAAGGATCGAGCCGCCCGGTCCTGTTGCGCTGAGATGGTCGAGCTGCTGAAAACCAGGATGAGGGACAAGGTCATCGTGGCCGCGATTCGAACGGAACGTTGCATCTGGGTCTCCTTCCGATGGACCGATGGGGTACCTGCGCTACGTGAAAGCTGCGCCCCGTCGCGGTGCCCTGGGGCACCACTGGAGGGGCGCAGGACAGCATGAACTCCGCCCTGCCCGCACTGTAGCAGTAGGTAGCGGTTTCTTTCATGATGTCCATCACACTCAGCGGCGACCTGCGTCACGGGCGCGACGTCGCTGACATTCACGCTCCCGCCGTCGCGGTTGATGAAGGCGGCCATCGAGGGGCAGGCTCTCCCAGGCCTGTGAAGAAATCGAGCGCGCCATCGCGATGACGAAGAACCTGCGGGAGCAGGAGTTGCTGGCGAACCGGCTGAAGCAGTTGGACGGCGCGAGAGCTATTTGACCGCGCTCCGCAGCTCCTGCACGTGCACTGCTCTCACCCTGCTGGTCCCCGGAGTGAGCGACGGATCCGTGTAGCTCGCGGCCGATAGCCCCAGCGCGCTGCGGGCCGCGGTCAATGCAGTGCGCAGCTCCTGCACGTGGAGCGCTTTCACCCGGACGGAGCTCGAGAGCACCGGATCCGTGAAGGGCGACGCCGTCAGGCCCGCGGTGGCGCGGAGGGCGTTGACCGCTCCGCGGAGCTCGGTCAGGTGTACGGCCTTGATCGTGGTGACCCCGGACACGATCGGATCATTGGTGAAGGATTGCGTGGCCGCCGCATCCGGCGCGCTGAACGGAGAGGGACGCGAGGATGCGTCGATCGCGCGGACTTTGTACACGTACGCTCCCGGAGCGGTCACGGTGGAATCGGAGTGGCTCGTCAGGGGCGTCACGATGAGCGAAACAAAATCGCCCGAGGATGCGGATCTGCGCAGGACCTCGTAGTTGGCTGCTCCGGGAGAGGCGCTCCACGACACGTTCACCTGCGCGGGCGACACCGCCGTGGCCACGAGTCCCAGGGGGATGGGAGGTCCGACGGTCACACCCTTCGAGCCGGTGATCGTCGCCACCGCCACGTCGGTGACCGTGATGACGTGGCTTCCCGCGGTCTGCAGCGTGAAGCCGCCCGGGAAGGAGTGCGTTCCGGCGTCGGCGCCGGTGAACGTGTAATTGAGGGGCAACGTGGCCGAGCCGTCCGTCGACGTGAAGTGCACGGTCCCGGTGTAGCCGGTGGCCAGGTCGCCGTCCGCTTCGTAGACCGTGAGCGTGGCATCGGCCGGGTTGCCGGAGCCCAGCGTGTCCGGCATCGTCAGGACGAAAGAGAACGACGGCTGCCATCCGAGCTGAACGACCTCGAAGTCGCTGGCCTTCAGCGCGTGGAACGCGGGATTGAGGATGTCGTTGTCCCAGCGCGTGTCGTACGTCCCGCTGACGTACATGTCGGAGCCGTTGTCGGCCAGGATCAGTCCGTAGCGCTTCATCGCCCGGAAGATCTTCTGCATCGCGGGCGGGAACCCCGAGATGTCCTTGCTGGCCTTGAGACGCAGGCGCATGCCCATCGGCGGCGCGCCGGCCGTCGACCCGGCCTCGTGCGACGCGGGGTACACGTAAGCATCCGCGGTCGGCGCCGTCGTGAAGCGGAAAGCGTGACGGATCTCGGCCGGACCATAGACCTCGTCGTAGCGGACGAGACCCGGCAGGATGGCCAGCCCGGCAGCGTCGCCGGAGGTCCAGCCGTCGGGCCGGCGGTTGTTCGTGTTCATGTCGAAGAACGCGCCCGAGTAAGCCTCCCAGTTCGCGCCGTTGTACCAGACGTTGTACAGCTCGTAGAGGTGGTTGTTGGTCTTGTCGACGATGAGGATGTGCCGGTCGTTCTGGTCGCGCTGATCGACATTGCCCGGCAGCCCACCCTCCACCCATCCCATCGTGGTGATGGCCTCGGCCGGCACGGGATAGAAGGGAATGGAGGTGTTGGTGTTGTGGTCGACGCCGTCGCATTCCTCGCGCACGTCCTCGTCCACGAACGTCACCGTCAGCTTGGGCTGGCTCCCCTCCACGACGAGGAACGGGAAGCCGTAGATCGGGAAGTCCGCTTCCCCGCTGTCCCCGCCGAAGTCGGGATGCATCGCCCTGGCGGCGCCGATGAAGTTGATGAAGTTCGCGGAATTCGGATCGACCGGAGCGGCGCTGACGTCCGTGTTCCACCAGTTGTTCGCCGGAAACAGCGGCACGGACACGGGCATCGTCCCCCCCTGCGTCGCGGCGGACGCGGTCAAGGAGGCCAGTACGAGAACAGCAGACAAAGCGAACCGGAGCACAGCGCATCATGGCCAAAGCGCGAGCAAATGGTGTGTGAGAGCGGTCACGTCCCGCCCGCCTTTCGCCCCGCACTCCAAAGCAGCGCCGGCGTCCCGCCCCGATTCTGAAATCCGACACGCGCTCACCGCGGCGTTCCACTCGATCCTGCAATCTCCGCCACGTTGTTCGTGCTCGTACCGAACGAAAGCTCTCGTTCGATCAGCTTGTGATGGGGATCGATCGCGACGCGGGTGGGGGCGCGCGGCACGGTCACGGTGATGGTCTGCGTTCCGGAGCGGATCCGGTGCTTTTGCAGATAGAGCGGCTGGCCGGGATCGCCGTCCACGCTCGGTCCGGTGAAGACGCCCACGTCGACGAGATCGTTCATCGGCACCGCGCGCTCGCGGCCGATGGAATCCGCCTCGAACTTCTCCGCCGCGACGGTGAACGTGACGCGATAAGCCCCGCCGGACAGCGGCTCGACCTGCGGCTGCTTCACCCGCAGCTCCCACAAGGTGATGCTTTCGAACAGATCGTGGAGGAGGGACCGGAGCGGCGCAGGCGTCACGGCGTACAGCTCCGCGTACAGGTCGCGCGTCGTCGGGTACGGCGGTCCCGCGAGGCGGTACTTCGTGAAGAGGCGGCGCAACGCGGTCTCGATCTTCTCCTCGCCGAGGGCGTCGCGGAGGGCGTACATGACGACCGCTCCTTTGTTGTAGTGGAGGTACGTGTGGTCCGTGGACCGGAGCAGCGGCACCTCGGAGGTCCCATGACTGGGCCGGCCGAGGAGGTAATTGTGGAGGAACAGGCGTCGCAGCCGCGCCAGCGGTTCGGGGCCGTACTGCCGTTCCATCACCACCATCGCGCTGTAATGGGCGAGCGTTTCGGACAGCACCTGCCCCCCTTCCACGCGCGCCGGCCGGAGCTGATTCCCCCACCATTGATGCGACACCTCGTGCGCGGTAACCACGAACGGATAGTCGATCCCGTCCTCCGGTCTGGCCATGAATCCGAACGCCTCGGACAAAGCGATCACGCCCGGATAGGCGCGCGCGTACGTGCCGCGATGCCGCGGGAACTCCACGATGCGCAACTCTCGATGCGGATAAGGACCGAGGACGCGCGTGTGGTAGTCGAGCGACGCCTTTGCGCCGCGCAGGATCCGCTCGAGGTTGTACGTGTGCCGCGGATGATGCAGGATCTGGATCAGGACGCCGTTCCAGCGCTCCTCGCGCACCGCGTACGCGGCCGAATGGAACGAATAGAGGTTCGGAATCGGCGCATCCGTCGCGTAATGGAAGTAGCGGCGGCCCCCTGAGCCTGCCGAAGGAGCGCTCCAGGTCCGGCGCAGCGACCCGGGAGCGACCGCGATCTGATCCGCGGCCGTGCCGATCACCGTCTCGACGTGCTGCCAGTGCGCGTCGCGAACGGCGGAGGAGTGGCGCCGCCCCTCCGCGTCGTCGAGCGGCCGCACGTGCGTTTGCGGCCCGAGGCCGTGCTCCTTCCTCTCGCCGGGATCGCTCAGCTCGAGCTCCGGCTGATAGCCGATCATCGGCAGCCAGCTCCGCATGAAATACGTTCCGTTGCCGACGACTTCGCCGCCCGGGCGACGGTTCGTGAATCCACGCGGCGCCGATGCAACGTGAAACCGCAGTGGCATCGTCTGTCCGGGCTGCAGCGGCGGGTCGAGCGCGTAGATGTCGTAGCCATGCCGGCGGTCGTGGGAGAGGCGCCGCGCCGGGCGCTCGAAGAGCAGCGCTCGCAAATCGACGTCTTCGTCGAGCAGCACGTGAACCGTGTCGATCGCGGCCGCGGACCGATTCTCGAGAAGGTACGTGCCGCGCACGTCCGCACTGCGGCGTTCCGGATGCAGCTCGACGTTGAGACTGGTACGTGCGATGACAGGCTGCGGGAGCGTCTCGTAGCGCTCGTACCGCCGCTCGTAGCCCACACGCACGTCCTGCCGCTCGGCGCTCGTGCGGTACTCGTTGACGACGTTCGTGTTGTAGAAGATCCAGCCGCCGGTGGCGAGGACCGCCAGCGCCGAGATCGTCGTCGCCAGCGCCATTCGCCGCGTGAAGCGCGCTTTCGCCTCCCGAAGCCGGTCCCGCACTCGCGTGTCGCGGCCGCGCGCCCACAGCAGGTTTGCGAGCAGGAGCAGGAGCAGCGCCCAGGCAGCCCAGTACGACTTGAACGACAGCCATCCCGCGAGAAACGGCTCGAAGCCGCTGAGATCGGAGTACGACCAGCCGGGATCGGCCGCCCACGAGAGCAGGTTGTGCTCGATGCCGATGGCGGAGCGGGCGAAGCGGGAAAGCGCCCAATACATCACGATGACGAGATGGGCCGCGTATTTCTGATTGACGAGCACGTGGACGAAGAACGCCAGCGCGGCCCAGAGGAGGTAGTGCGGGAGCTGGATGCCGAACAGGATCTTCACGTAGAGGAGAGGCTCGTAGGCGTGATAGCCGTTCATCCACTGCAGGACGATGCCGGCCATCATCAGGAGCACCTGGACGCCGGCGAGCCAGATGGCCATCGCCGCGAACTTGCCCGTCAAATTCACCGCGTTCGGGATGGGCGCCGCGTCGAGGATGTCGCTCGTGCGGCCGTCGCGCTCGCGCCAGATCAGTTCTCCGGCGAGGAGCGCGCTCAGGAGGACGAGCACGTCGCCGACGTCGCCGAGCACGTCGCGCGCGACGAGATACGTCATCGGCCAGGTCGGCGTGTCGAGCACGATGCCGGCCGAGTGCCATCCCGCCTTCACGATCATCCCCAGCAGGAACGTCACCGGCACGACGAACAACGGCCGCAGGAACACGCCGCGCACCGATTGCCTCGTGACCGCGAGCGTCTGGCGCAGGCGCGACGAAGCCGCGAACGACTGCTGCGCGTTCGGTACGACCATCGGCGCGTTCGCTTCCGGCAGCGCGTCCAGCGCCGTC
>DASUSN010000204.1:0-43341 GCA_036375075.1 Thermoanaerobaculia bacterium
GGCAAATGTAGGGCGCGGCTACAGGCTCCTGGACGGGCGCGAATACGTGGCGATCAGTACCCCCGGTACTGCCCCCCGTCCACGAGCACGGAGCTGCCCGTGACGAACGACGCGCGCTCGCTGCAGAGGAACGCCACCACGTCCGCCAGCTCGCTCGGCTTGCCGTAGCGGCCGAGGGGGATGGCCGTCACCGCCTGGTCGAGGTACTGCTGCGGGGTGATGCCCTGCTGCGACGCGCGGATCTCGCTGAGGTGCTTCTGGCGGTCGGTGAGGAAGTGGCCGGGGAGGACGGCGTTCACCAGGATGCCGTCCTTCGCCACCTGATCGGCGAGCGTCTTGGTGAGGCTGGAGAGGCCCGCCCGCAGCGTCGAGCTCACCGTGAGCAGCTCCGTCGGCTGCTTGGCCACGAAAGACGTGAGGTGGACGATGCGGCCCCACTGGCGCTTCTGCATGTCCGGGATGACCAGCCGGCAGAGGCGGATGACGTTCATGAGCGTCGACTCGATCCCGCTGGCCCACTGCTCCTCGGTCAGCTCGAGGAACGGCGCCGCCGGAGGCCCGCCGGTGTTCGTGACCAGGATGTCCACCTGCCCGAGCCGCTCGATGGTCGCGTCGTACCATCGCTGCAGGTCCGCGGGGTTGGAGACGTCGCAGGAGACCGAGAGGTCGCCAAAGTCCGGGCCGGAGCGGGAGCAGACCGAGATCCTGCACCCTTCCGCTGCCAGAGCCTGGGCGATGGCCCGGCCGAGGCCTTTCGAAGCGGCGGCGACCATGGCGACACGGCCGTTGATTCCGAGGTCCATGCCGGGGACGATATCACCCGTGAATTGTCCCAACTGCAACTCCGAGCGCACCCGCCGCGGCGGCAGCGCCATCTGGCTGGTCTACCTCGTCCTCGTCGTCCTGGCCGTGCCCGCCGTCCTCGTGCTCGAGCTCAACGCCGCGCTCGTGGGAGGGGTGATGATCGCGGCGGTCGTCCTCGCCCATCTGATCCTCAACCAGCGCGTCTGCCTGGACTGCGGATCCCAGTGGAAGGGATGACAATCTGAAGTATTCGTGTTAATTGGCCCGCGAACTCATGCCCGAGCCTTCAAAGATCCGTAATTTCTCGATCATCGCGCACATCGATCACGGCAAGACCACCTTGTCCGATCGCCTGCTGCAGATGACCGGCGCCGTCGAACAGCGGGAAATGCACGAGCAGATGCTCGATGACATGGACCTGGAGCGCGAGCGCGGCATCACCATCAAGGCCCGCGCGGTCATGCTCAAGTACCGGGCGAAGGACGGGGAGGAGTACACCTTCAACCTCATCGACACCCCGGGACACGTGGACTTCACCTACGAGGTCTCGCGCAGCCTGGCGGCGTGTGAAGGGGCCATCCTCGTGGTCGACGCGACGCAGGGGGTCGAGGCCCAGACGCTCGCCAACAGCTACCTGGCCATCAACAACAACCTGGCCATCCTGCCGGTCATCAACAAAGTCGACCTGCCCTCGGCGGAGCCGGAGCGCGTCCGCGAGCAGATCGAGAACGTCATCGGTCTCGACGCCCACGACGCCGTGCTCGCCTCGGCCAAGGCCGGGATCGGGGTCGAGGAGATCCTCGACAAGATCATCACGCACATCCCGGCGCCGGCCGGGAACCCCGCGGGCGAGACGCGCGCGCTCCTGTTCGACTCCTGGTACGACCCCTACCGCGGCGTCGTCTGCATGGTGCGGGTCGTCGACGGCGAGCTGCGCAAGGGGATGAAGGTCGTCTTCATGTCCACGGGGCGCGAGTACGAGGTCGCGGAGCTGGGCATCTTCACGCCCAAGCCGAAGGTCGTGAACTCCCTCGGCGTCGGCGAGGTCGGCTTCTTCTTCGCGAACATCCGCGACATCGTCCAGGCGAAGATCGGCGACACGATCGCCCAGGTGCGGCAGAATCCGACGCCGCTGCCCGGCTTCCAGGACGTGAAGCCGATGGTGTTCGCGGGTCTCTTTCCGATCAACACCGAGGACTACGAGAACCTGCGCGACGCGGTTGCGAAGCTCAAGCTGAACGACGCGTCGTTCTCCTACGAGCCCGAGAACTCCGTGGCCCTCGGATTCGGCTTCCGCTGCGGCTTCCTCGGCCTCCTGCACATGGAGATCATCCAGGAGCGGCTGGAGCGGGAGTTCAATCTCGAGCTGCTGACCACCGCGCCCGGCGCGCGCTACCGGGTCACGCTCACGGACGGCGACGTCATCGAAGTCGAGAACCCGCAGAAGCTGCCCGATCCGTCGTACATCGCGATGATCGAGGAGCCGTTCTTCGAAGTCACGATCCTGACCACCGACGAATTCGTCGGTCCGATTCTCGCCCTGGCCATCGACCGGCGCGGCGTGCAGAAGAAGCTGGAGTACGTCGCCGCGAACCGCGTGATGATCGTGTACGACATGCCGCTGAACGAAGTCATCCTCGACTTCTTCGACAAGCTCAAGTCGATCTCGCGCGGCTACGCGTCGCTCGACTATCAGTTCATCGGCTACCGCGAGAGCGATCTCGTGAAGATGGACATCCTGGTCAACGGCGAGCCGCTGGACGCGCTCTCGCTGATCGTGCACAAGGACAAGGCCTTCCCGCGCGGCAAGATGCTCGTGGAGAAGATGAAGGAGTTCATCCCGCGGCAGATGTTCGAGGTCGCGCTGCAGGCGGCGATCGGCAACCGCATCGTCGCCCGCGAGACCGTGAAGGCGCTGCGCAAGAACGTGCTCGCGAAGTGCTACGGCGGCGACATCACCCGCAAGCGCAAGCTCCTCGAGAAGCAGAAGGAAGGGAAGAAGCGCATGAAGCGGGTCGGGAAGGTGGAGATCCCGCAGGAAGCGTTCCTCGCCGTCCTGAAGATCGACTGACGGCCTGATGAAACGCCGTAGGCGTGTCCCTCACTACTCTTGTGAGCCGTGACGCGCATCACGTTCGTCGCAATAACTGGCACGCTTCCGGCTCAAGGACGATTCGACGCCGCACGGCGCGGCGTGGAAATTCGAGAGTCTTTGACAGTGCCGTTGATGCTCAGTGGACGTCGAGGTGATCGCCGCACCCCGCATCCCCTCCCCACCGACGGCGGGGGCTGACCATGAAATCCTCGAGGTGGTTCCTCGCGCTCATCGCATTCATCATCCTGATCCACGCCGCGGCGGCGAATGCCGGCAGCATCGACATGGACGACCCGAAACGCGCCCTCGGCCGTGAAGGCGACGTCCGCATCGACGCCCAACTGGTCCGCGATACCGTCTCTCCCGGCGCACCCATCGGCGTCACCTACCAGATCCAGAACTTCTCCACGAGTGCCGTCGCCGTCGCCGCGAAAGCGAGCGACGCGAGCTACGACGCCGACACCCGCACCGTCACGCTGGCCCTCGGCTCGGAAGTCCCGCCCGACGGCAACATGCCCCAGATGGTCCTGATCGCGCCGGGCGAGAAGAAAATCTTCCAGGCCGCGGCGACGCCGAAGCTCTCCGCGCAGGCGATGCGCAGCTCCTTCGCGGTCACGCCAAGGTTCGTGCAGGTGAAGGTCGCGATCATGCGCAACGTCGAGCCGTTCGCGCAGCTCATCCAGACCCAGGACGGCCGCACCAAGCGCCGCCTCTCCGACGAGCTGTTCGAGACCTGGTTCGAGTGCAACGACACCATCTTCCTCAACACCGTCCCCGTGCAGTTCGTCCCCGCCGGCGCGGGCGCCGGCAGCGCGGAAAGCGCCAGCAACCGCTCCATGAGCGGCTTCTAGCGACCCACATCGGAACAATCGCCGCGTCGCGGGACGTTGCTCCAACTCAGGAGGACGTCCTTTGACACGGATTGCACCAGCAGCCTTTGCGCTCCTGCTCCTGACCGCGTGCTCGTCGTCGACGGCCGCGGTGGACATGGCCGAGCCGCGGCGCGTGGTCGGCACCGAGAGCGCGGTGCGCGTCGACGCGGAGATCCGCGATCCTTCGCGCGCCGGTGCGCCCGTCGCCATCACCTACGAGATCACGAACCAGCGGACGACTGCCATCGCCGTCGCGGACATCCTGCCGGAGACGTCATTCGATCGCGAGACGCGCACCCTCACGGTGAGCATCGGCGCCGAGGTGCCGGGAACGACCATCCTGCCGCGGCTGGTGAAGATCGGGCCGGGGGAGAAGAAGAGCTTCAGCACCACCGCGCGTCTCGCGCTGGTGCTGCCGTCCCCCGATCCGCGCGTGACCTCGACGATGCTCCGCCTGAAGGTGAACTTCCTCGGCGACACGGCTCCGTTCGCGGAGCTGATCGACATCCCGGAGAAGGGGATCGCGGACTCGAAACGCGCGGACGAGCTCTTCCCGGTCTGGCTGGAGAAGAACGAAGCCGTCTATACGAACGCGGTGCCGGTGCAGGCAGCGCCGGCGCGGCCGTCGCTGGAGGATGACGCATCGCAGCGCGCGCCGCGCCGCGGCGGCAGGCGGGGATGAGTAACCGTTCCTCGGGTTCCTCGGGGTTCCTCGGGTTCCTCGGAGTGGACCGGCGCCCTTACGCCGAGGCACTCCGAGGCACTCCGAGGAACCGAGGAACTGCCGTTAAAAGCTCCGGACTGCTTCCGCCTCGTTGTCGTACACCTCGAACACGGTGATGAGCTGCGTCACGTGCAGCAGCTCGTTCAGCTTCTCCGGGAGGTGGAGCAGCTTGAGCTTGCCGCCGCGGTTCGTGACGGTCGTGTAGGAGCCGACCAGCTCGCCGATGCCCGACGAGTCGATCGTCGTGACGCCGGAGAGGTCCAGCAGGATGTTCGCCTTGCCGCCGTTGACGGCGTTCGTGATCACTTCGCGCAGTTGCGTGTCGCCGGAGCCGATCGTGATCTTCCCCTGCAGGGCGATGATCTCGACGTTCTCGACGGTGCGGGTCGTGGCCTTCATGATTCGTTTCTCCTTCTCTGAATCTACGCTTTCGTGCTCGCGATGCCGTTGCCCTTCGACAGGTTCTTCGTCATCACCAGCGACGTACCGCCGCCGGGATGGAACGAGTAGTGGACCTGGTCCATGAACGTTTTCATGTAGAAGATGCCGCGGCCGCTGGTTTTCATGAGGTTCTGGGGGTTGAGCGGGTCGCTCACTTTTTCGGGATCGAACCCTTCGCCTTCGTCCGAGATCGTGATCTCCAGCTCCAGGCCGTCCAGCTCGAAGGTGGCGAAGACCTTCTTGTGGACGTCGAGCTTGTTGCCGTGCTTGATCGCGTTCGCGACCGCCTCGCGGACCGCCATGCCGATCCAGTGCGAGCCGTCCTCGTCGACCCCTGCGTTCTCGCAAAGGTGCTCGGCGATCACCTGAACCAGCTCGATGTTCTCGAAGCGGCTGCTGATCGTGATTTCGATGCGCTCGGTGTCGCCGCTCTGCATGGGCTGAATCGGGGGGCATTCTACACAAGTGAGGGCGCAGGGCGCAGGGGCAGAGTGCACGGGGGAGTTCCTCGGGTTCCTCGGAGTTCCTCGGAGTTCCTCGGCCGGGCCCCCCGAGGAACCCGAGGAACCGAGGAGCCCGAGGAGCTCCCCGTCCGGAATGGCCGGTGGAACGGTCCGGTTGCGCAGCGCATGATCCGGCGCCGCCCCGCTCGTCTGCTGACCGCTTTCCTGCTCGCCTCCTGCGCGAACGCTTCACCGCTCGGCCCGGGGATGAAAGCGGTCGAGGAGATCCGCGGCCGGAAGTTCGTCAAGGACGTCCGGAACGTCAGCATCGACCGGGCCGACCTCTCCAGGCACCTCCGGGAGCAGATGGAGAAGTCGACGCCCTATTCGCTCGCCGACTGGGGCCGCGTCCTCCGCGCGCTGCAGCTCGTCGACATCCAGCCGGACGAGATCCTGCCCAAGCTCCTCTCCCTGTACGAGTCGCAGGTGCTCGCGTTCTACGACCCGCACGCGCACACGTACTACTCCATCAAGCAGCTTCCCAAGCTGCCGCCCGAGGCGGCGAAGCTCGTCGATCCGAAGACGCTCGAGGAGACCGTGATGGTCCACGAGCTCACCCACGCCCTGCAGGACCAGCACTTCGGCCTCTCCGAAAAAGAGAAGGCCCTCATGCGCGACACCGACGGAAACCTCGCGTACCACGCCGTGCTGGAAGGCGAGGCAGTGCTGGTCATGGTCGCGCACATGCTCCAGAAGTCGGGCGTGAACATCGACGAGGTGATCAAGGACGACGCCATGCTCGGCATGATCTCCTCGGCCGCGCAGGCGGAGCAGATGATCGACCCGTCGACGCCGCGCTATTTCGCGGAGATGCTGAAGTTCCCGTATCTCGAAGGCCTCAAGTTCGTCGTCGCCGCGTATCGCCGCGGCGGCTGGGCGGAGATCGACAAGATCCACGCGAATCCGCCGCGCACGACGCGCGAGGTGCTGCACCCCGAGGAGTACTTCGCCCGGACGTTCAAGCCGCGGGCGTTCGACTCCACCAAGCCTGCCGGCGCCATCGCCGTCGAGCACCTCGGCGAGTTCCACTGGCGTCACCTCGTCGGCAAGGACGCGTCGCAGGGCTGGGTCAACGACCGCGCGGTCGTGTTCAACGACCTGCGCGTGCAGATCGACACGGAGTGGGAGAGCGAGCAGCGCGCGGACGCCTTCGCGCGTGCGTACGAGTCCGCCCTCACGAAGCGCGGGCTGCAGCCGAAGATCGCGCGCGACGGCATGAAGGTCAGCGCGAGCTATACCGCCAAACCATGAACATCGACTACGCCACCATCGAGCAGGACGTCGAGAACGGCCTGTTCCGCCAGAGGCTCGAAGAAGAGCTGACCTTCGGCTTCCGCCAGATCCACGAATCCGGCGAGCGCCTTCCCCCCGCGTCCCACTACGCCGCGCAGATCGCGGAGATCGTCAACCGCGACGCCGACTTCTCGCCCGAGCTCAAATACAACCTCTACCAGGAGATCCTCCTGGCGTGCGAGAACGCACGGGCGGCGGTGCTCGGCGAAGAGCGCAAGCCGAACTGAGTCGTCGAGTCGACGAGTCGTCGAGTCGACAAGTCGACAAGTCTTCGAGGCTCTGACTCCTCGACTCCTCGACGACTCGACTCCTCGACTCCTCGACGACTCGACTCCTCGACGACTCGACTCCCCGGCGACTCGACGACTACTATCCGCGGCGTGAAGCACTCGCTCAAACGCTACCCCGCCCTTTCGTCGTTCGCGACGACCGGCGGTTGAGCGTGCAAGCTGGGTCAGGATGACCTGCGCTCGATCCTCTCCCGACTCCCCTCCAGTGAAGGGGCTGGGGATCTTCTCGTCGGAAATTCGACCTGCGACGACGCGGCGGTGATCCGCATCGCGGGCGATACGGCGATCGCGCAGACGGTCGATTTCTTCACCCCCATCGTCGACGACCCGTACCTCTTCGGCCAGATCGCCGCGGCGAACTCCATCTCCGACATCTACGCCATGGGCGCGACGCCGATCCTCGGGCTGGCCATCGCCGGCTTTCCCACCGACAAGCTTCCGCTCGAAGTCCTCGAAGAGATCCTGCGCGGCGGCGCCGACAAGGCGGTCGAGGCCGGGTTCACGATCGCCGGCGGACACACGATCATCGACGACGTTCCGAAGTACGGCCTGGTCGTCACCGGCGTCGTCAGCGTCGACAAGATCCTGCGCAACTCCACCGCCCGCGCGGGCGACACGCTGTTCCTGACCAAGCCGATCGGCAACGGCATCCTCGTCAGCGCGAACCGCGCGAACAAGCTCTTCCACCGCAAGCCGCCGCTCGACGAGGCCATCCGCTGGATGACGGCGCTCAATCGCGACGCCGCGAAGGCGATGGTCGAGGCCGGCGCCAGCGCCGCCACGGACGTGACCGGCTACGGCCTCATCGGGCATCTGCTCGAGATGTGCGAGGGCTCCGGCGTCGGCGCGCAGATCAGCGCCGCGGCCGTCCCGGTCCTCGACGGCGCGCGGGAGATGCTGGCGAAAGGCTTCCGCCCCGAGGGGACGATGCGGAACGTGCGCACGTTCCGGGACCGCGTCCGCTTGAACGCCCCCGAATCCGAGCTCACATTGATGTGCGACGCGCAGACGTCCGGCGGCCTCCTGATCGCGGTCGGGCCCGACAGGGCGGATGCGCTGGAAGCCCGGTTCCGCGAGAGCGGCCTGTTCTATGCAAAGGTCGGAGTCCTGACCCCGGATCGGGGTCGTATCACTCTCGATGTATGAAGGAGCAATGGATGGCGGACTCGAATCAGGGATTTCCCGAAGACGTGAACACGGTGCCGGCCGAGGATGGCACGACGTGGGTCGAGATCGCCAGTATGGGCACCGAAGACGAGGCCAGGCTCGTGCAGGGCTTTCTGGTCGCGGAAGGCATCCAGGCGCAGATCGAGAACGTGAAGTTCTCGATGGAGCCGGTCACGTTCGGCATGATGGGCGAGATCCGCGTATACGTCGGCGCTGAAGACGAGCAGCGCGCGCAGGAGCTGCTGCGCAGCCGCGAACGGCAGGCGGAGAATCTCGACGACGACGAAGAGACGCTCGTCACGGATGAGGGGCCCGCGCTGATCGACGAGACCGCGCAGGCCGTGCGCGATGACGGATCCCAATCCTGAGCACTCCCACGCGCCGCACGAGCCGGCCGCCATGCCGCGCTGGGTGCCGGTGCTCATCGGCGTGATCCTTGTGGCGATGGCCGGCTTCGCGGTGTGGACGGGCTTGCGCAGCCGCAACGACGACACGATCCTCGCGCACGTCCGCCCGCAGAGCCAGCAGCAGGCGAACACGCCCGCGCCTCCCGGCGAGCCGGGTGCCGGAGCGTCCCTCGTGCTGCACGGCGACGGCGAGAACACGCCCGAGGCGAACGAGCCCGTGCGCGGCCAGTCGCGCGCGGTGGTGACGGGCGGCCCGGGTGGCGTGAGCGCCGTCGTGCGCATCTGGGCGCGCCGCGGCATGGTGCTGAACGTCTCGCCCGAGGACACGATGATCTACGTCAACGACCTGCCCGTCGGCCAGGCGAAGCAGTTCAACACCATGGACGAAGCCTACGAGTTCGCCGCGGCGGGAAGCTACAACGTGAAGCTCGTCGCGCCGAACGGCGCGGAGAAGACGTACGTCGTGACCGCCAGCGACGACGCGCAGCAGGACGTGGCGCAGATCAGGACGCAACTGTAGGGCGTGGCTTCAGCCCGCCTCTCGGAGGGGGAGGGGGACGCCTCCCACCCACGAGAGAGGCGGGCTGAAGCCACGCCCTACATTGGCTAGTGTGCCGCGGCCTGTTCTTCCTTCGCCTTCTTGGCCTCGGCGATGATCTTCTCCTGGAGGTTCCTCGGCACTTCTTCGTAGTGCGAGTACTCCATGTGGAAGCTGCCGCGGCCCTGCGTCAGCGAGCGCAGCGTCGAGCCGTACGTCAGCATCTCCGCGAGCGGCACGCGCGCGTGCACGACCTGCGAGTCCTCTTCCGCGTCGACGCCTTCCACGCGTCCGCGGCGGGAGTTCAGGTCGCCCATGATGTCGCCCACGTACTCACTCGGCGCCGTGATGTCCACGTGGAAGATCGGCTCGAGCAGCGTCGCCCGGGCCTGTTCCATGCCCTGCTGGAACGCGAGCGAGCCCGCGATCTTGAAGGCCATTTCCGAGGAGTCGACGTCGTGGTACTGGCCGTCCTTCAGGCGCACCCGGAAGTCCACCACCGGGAAGCCGGCCAGGTAGCCCTTCACGCGCGCGTCCTGGATGCCCTTCTCCACGGCGGGGATGTACTGCCGCGGGATCGAGCCGCCGAAGATCTCGTCGACGAACTCGAAGTCCTCGCCGCGCGGCAGCGGCTCCATGGTGATCTTGCAGTCCGCGAACTGGCCGTGGCCGCCGGACTGCTTCTTGTGCCGTCCGTGCGCGTCGGCCGCGCGGGTGATGGTCTCGCGATACGGCACCTTCGGCGGGTGCAGCACCACGTCGACGTTGTACTTCTTCTTCAGCTTCGCGACGACGATCTCGACGTGGAGCTGCCCCTGGCCGCTGATGAGGAACTCCTTCGTCTGCGGGTCGCGGGCGAACTTGATGGTCGGGTCTTCTTCGATGATGCGGTGGATGGCCGCGCCGAGCTTGTCCTCGTCGCCGCGGGCCTTCGGCTCGACCGCGAACGCGATCGCCGCCTCGGGATAGTGGATGTGCTCGAACGCGATGACGTGGTCCTTCGCCGCGATCGTGTCGCCGGTGACGGTGTCCTTCAGCTTGGCCACCGCGCCGATATCGCCCGCGCGCAACTCCGCCACCGGAAGCTGCTGCTTTCCTTGCAGCACCTGCAGCTTGCCGATGCGCTCTTCGTGCTCGCGGCTGGTGTTCCAGTACGCGTGATCGGACTGCAGCGTGCCGGAGTAGACGCGGAACAGCGAGACCCGTCCGGAGAACGGATCGGAGAAGGTCTTGAACACGAGCGCGCCGGGGAAGGCCTCGGCCCGCCGGTCGAACGTCACGGGCTCGCCCTTGGCGTTCTTCCCTTCGATCGTCTTCACCTCGACGGGGGAGGGGAGGAGCGACACGATCGCGTCGAGGATGGCGTGGCCGCCGATGTTGTGCGAGGCCGACGAGACGAGCACCGGATAGATCTGATGGTGCGCGACCTCGCGCTTGAGGCCGTCGAGCAGCTCTTCCTGCGACAGGCCGCCCTGCTCGAAGAACTTCTCCATCAGCGTGTCGTCGCCCTCGGCCACCTTCTCGATGAGCTTCTCGCGCCATTCATCGGCGTCGCTCTTGAGGTCGGCCGGGATGTCCGTGACGTCGAACTTGCCCGAGCCGTCGGTGTGGTAGACGTACGCCTTCATCGCCACCAGGTCGATGACGCCCTTGAAGTCCTTCTCCTCGCCGATGGGGAGCTGGATCGGGACGACGTTCTTGCCGAACTTCTTCTGCAGCGCCTCCAGCGTGCGCGCGAACGACGAGCGCTCGCGATCGAGCTTGTTGATGATCAACACGCGCGGCAGAGCGAACTCCTCGGTGAACTTCCAGACCTTCTCGGTCGTGACCTCGACGCCGGTGACGCCGCTGACGACCACCGCCGCCGCGTCGGCCACGCGCAGCGCGCCCTTGGCTTCCATGATGAAGATGCCGAAGCCGGGCGTGTCGAGAAGATTGATCTTCGTGTCCTTCCATTCCGCGAAGGCCACGGCCGTGGAGATGGAGTGCTTCCGCTCGATCTCGTCCGGGTCGAAGTCCGTCACGGTCGTGCCATCCTCGACGCGCCCCATGCGCGTGACCGCTCCGGCGTTGAAAAGCAGTTCGGACACGAGTGTCGTTTTACCCGTGTCGTTATGTCCGACGACCGCTACGTTGCGGATCTCGGAACCCGAGTAAACCTTCATGCGCGCGACTCCCTAAGGGATTTCACAAACAGGGGTGCATCATAAATTAAACTGCTGACGGCAGGAGTTATCATTGTCGGCCCATGGCACGCCCATCGATCCGGGCTCGGAAACCAAGAACCGGACCCCCGGAGACAAGCCTCAGTTGAAGCTCGGACGGTATGAAGTCGTCCGCGAGCTCGGCAAGGGGGCGATGGGAGTCGTCTACCTGGCCAAGGACCCGCTCATCGGGCGACTGGTCGCGCTGAAGACGATCCGTGCCGCCGTCCACGCCGACGACGACGAGACCAAGGAGTTCCAGCAGCGCTTCATCCGCGAGGCGCAGGCCGCTGGCATCCTCAACCATCCGGCCATCGTGACCGTCCACGACATCGGCCAGGACGATACGAGCGGCGTGTCGTTCATCGCCATGGAGTACGTCGAGGGGCAGAACCTCAAAGAGGTGCTGAACCAGGGACGCACGCTGAGCTTCGAGCAGATCGCCGACATCGTCGCGCAGGTGGCCGAGGCCCTCGACTTCGCGCATGCGAAGGGCATCGTCCATCGCGACGTCAAGCCCGCCAACATCATCCTCGTCGACGGTACGCGCGCGAAGATCACGGACTTCGGCATCGCCAAGATCGCCTCCGGCGCCGCGAACCTCACCACCACCGGCCAGTTCCTCGGCACGCCGAATTACATGGCGCCGGAGCAGGTGAAGGGCGCGCCGGTCGACGGCCGCACGGACATCTTCGCCCTCGGCATCTGTCTCTACGAATGCCTCACCCGGCGCAAGCCGTTCGGCGGCGACTCGCTGACGTCGATCTCGTACAAGATCGTCCACGAGCCCTTCCCGCCGCTCCACGACATCAACCCGCAGATCCCCGAGCCCTTCGAGGAGCTCGTCGCGCATTGCCTCGCCAAAGACCCGGCCAAGCGCTACCAGCGCGCGCGCGATCTCGCGCTCGCCCTGCGCGCCGTCGCGCGCGGCGACAAGCCCACGCGTCCCGAGCCGATGCTCGCGGAAGAGACGATGGTCACGCGCGAACGGCCTGCGCCGACCGTCGAAGTGCCGTTCCCCGAGGCGCTGGAAGCCACGCCGTCGCCCGGAGCGGGGACGCGTGCGGCTTCCGCCGTGCCCGTGGGCACCGTTGCCGCGGCCGCGCCCATCGTTGCGGCGGCGAGCACGGCCTCGGCCTCCGCACCGACGGTCGAAAAGCCGAAGCCGGCGCAGACGTCGAAGCCGGCGACGCCGTCCAGGCCGAAGGTCCCGATCAAAGACCAGCTCAGCTCCACCCTCACCAGGGTGCGCACCGCACCCGTGTGGCGGCGCCGTCTCACGCCCCCGGTCTTCTTCGGGCTCGTCGCCTTTCTCGTGGTGGCATTGCTCGCCGGCGTCGTCGCCATCCGCACGCAGGCACCCGACGTCCCGGCCGTCGACACCGCGCTCGAAGCGCGCCGCGCGCGCGAGCGGCAACTGCGCATGGAAGGCGACGCACTCCTGCGCCAGGGCCGTGTGACCGAGGCCTATGTGAAGTACGAGGAGCTGCGGCGGCTCGCGCCGAAATCTCCGTACGTCACGAACGTCATGGAGAAGATCAACGCGATGCGCCGGCAGGACGAGCTGACCAAGCTCCAGCTCGCGCAAGCGCAGGCCAAGTACGCCGAGGGGATGACGCTCTTCACGGAGAAGAAGTACCCCGACGCCATCGCCCGCTTCCAGGAAGCGTTGACGATCAATCCCAACTACGCCGACGCCACCACGCAGCTCGCGCTGGCGCAGGCGGAGCAGCAGAAGATCGACGCCGCGCGCCTGGCGCGTCAGCAGCAGCGGCAGAAGAGCGCGCCGTCGACCGCCACCGCCGCGACCGAGACCGTGGCGGCCACGCAGACCACGCCGTCGTCCACCGAGCCCGCGCAGATCACCACCGTCTTCGCGCACCCCTTCACCGACGGCAACATCATCGTGCGCATCGGCGGCGACATCGTCGCCAACGAGCCGCTCTTCACCGAGCGCCGCCGCCGCGTGATCAACACGCTCGTGCGCCAGCCCCGCGCGATCAACGTTTCCCGCGAGTTCCCGGCCAAGAACGCCGACGTGCAGGTGTGGATCACCGTGCCCACGCAGAAGATCCAGGAGCATCACAACCTGAGCGGCGTACGCTTCGAGCCCGGCAGCAGCCATCGGCTGATCGTCCGCTACAACGCCGCGACGAAAGCGTTCAGCTACGAGATCAATTGAGCCGTTTCGCCCATGCCGTCCGCGAAGAGCTCTGGTCGCGCGGGCGGCTCCTCGAATCCCGCCTCTCGCATGGCGAAGCCCACGAAGATGACGACGGCATCGTCGCCACCGACGCGCGCAACGACGACTACGTCGCGGCAGCGGAGCTGGAGCTCGCCCGCCTGCGCGAAGTGATGCCCGACGGCTTCACCGTGCGCCTCGTCGCCGAATCCGGAACCGAGGGCACAACCGGCACCATCACCGTGCGCGACGGTGCCCTGTCCATCGTCACTAGCCCTGCACATATAGAAGAGGATGTAGCCCTCTTGCGGAGCGCCGGCTTTCAGCCGGCCGCTACGCCGGCTTCCAGCCGGCCCGTTTTCCTCTGGCAAAACGGCTCCGCCTCCGTCCTCCTCCACGAGCTCCTCGGCCACCCCTTCGAGCACGGCATCACCCCGCCGCCCCTCCCGGCATGGCTCCACGTCGACATCCCTCTCGCCATGCGCCGCGCGACCTTCCGCGACGTCCCCCTGCTGCGCATGCAGCACGTCCGCGCCTCGCAGGCCGGCGCCCCCTTCGACCCTCCCGGCGATGCCGTCGAGATCACGCTCCTCGACGGTGGTGCCTACGATCCCCTCACCGACATCGTCACTCTGCGCATCGCTGCATCCTCCGCCGGCGCCTTCACCATCCGCGAGCCACGCGACCGTTTCGTCTTCACCGGCGCGCGCGGCGAGCCGCTCCGCTACCCCGGCGTGATCTGCTCGCGCGAAGGACAGGAGCTGGTCGTCGGCTCCATCGCGCCGGTGATGCTCACGGAGCTCCGATGATCGTCTACCGCAAGCACGGCAGCGTCGCGCGGTGGGAGAACGGAACGCTCATCCGCGTGACCGAGAGCGGCACGGCCATCGAGGACGGCGACTACTTCGAATGCAGGCCGGAGTCGTCGAGTCCTCGAGCCGTCGAGTCGTCGAGAGTGCTCGAGATCGTACGTGCGCTGCGCGATCTGCAGTTCGAGCGCCTCATCATCACGCACGGCATCGCGGAGCACGAGTGCGACGGAAGAGCGTGGACGGAAGAGACGGAGCGCATCCACATTTCGCTCACCCAAGGCCGCCTGCGCGTGCTCGTCGACTCGACGACTCGACGACTCGACGACCTCTTCACCATCGCCCACGCCCTCCAACGTGCAGAGCCCGCAGAGCGCGCGATCGACCGCGTGCGACTCGAGCCCAACGTCACTGCCGCCCTCCTCCCGCACCTGGCCGGACGCGCTCCCTCCGGCGTCCGGCTCCTGCAGACCGCCGGCGGCATCGACGGCTACGGCGATCCGATCCTCGAAGCCGAGGGCGACTGGCCGAACTTCTACCGCCCCAGCTACCGCTTACGCCCCGTACGCATGCCCTTGAACCTCCGCCTCGAATGCGCCGACACCCACGTCGACGAAGACCTCCCGCGTGCCGTCGCGCTCCTCGGGCCCGTCGCCGGACTCACCATCCGCGTGCTCGTCGTCGACGGCGAGGCCGTCTATCCGGCGACCGTGACCGTCGCTTCCATCCGCGCCGTGGCGGCGGACCGCATCTGGTATCCCTACAACGGCGGTTCCTTCGGGGCGGCGATGATGCTTTAATCTCGCCCCGGTAAGAACGCATGAACGTCGACTTCCTCTCGCGCGCCATCGTCAACCGGCTCGAAGACCGCGGCCTCGTGGAGTTCCAAGACGCCGAGGCGGCCATCCTGGTGGTGACCAAAGCGATCGCGGAGAACTTCGCCGAGCTCGACTCCCTCGAGCAGGAAGCGCGGCAACGCCTCGGCAACCGCGCCTCCGAACAGCAGATCGACAGCGAGATGCACCGCATCGCCGCGGAACGGAACGTCATCCTCTAATGTCCCTGGAAAAGAAACTCGAACAGCTCGAGCACCGCAAACGGCAGAGCGAGCTCGGTGGCGGGCAGGCCCGCATCGACCGGCAGCACGACGAAGGCAAGCTCACCGCGCGCGAGCGCATCGACCTCCTCTTCGATCCCGGCTCCTTCCAGGAGCTCGACCAGCTCGTCATCCATCGCTCGTTCGACTTCGGGATGGACAAGCAGCGCGTCCCCGGCGACGGCGTCGTCACCGGCTACGGCACCGTGCAGGGACGTCTCGTCTACGCCTACGCGCAGGACTTCACCGTCTTCGGCGGCTCGCTCTCCGAGACCCACGCGGCCAAGATCATCAAGATCATGGACATGGCCATGAAGAACGGCGCGCCCATCATCGGCCTGAACGACTCCGGCGGCGCGCGCATCCAGGAAGGCGTCGTCTCCCTCGGCGGCTACGCCGACATCTTCCTGCGCAACACACTTGCGTCGGGAGTGGTCCCGCAGATCTCCGCGATCATGGGACCGTGCGCCGGCGGCGCCGTCTATTCGCCCGCCATCACCGACTTCATCCTCATGGTGAAGAAGACGAGCTACATGTTCGTCACCGGTCCCGACGTCATCCGCACGGTGACGCACGAGGAAGTGACGAAAGAAAAGCTCGGCGGTGCGGAGACGCACAACCAGGTCTCCGGCGTCGCGCACTTCGCCGCGGAATCCGACGAAGACTGCATCGCGCTCATCCGCGAGATGCTCTCCTACATGCCGTCGAACAACATGGAAGAGGCGCCGCGCGTCGCGACCAGCGACGACGTCAACCGCGTCGATCCGCAGCTCGACACGTTCATCCCCGAGAGCCCGAACCAGCCTTACGAGATGCGCGAGGTCATCAAGACCATCGCGGACGAAGGACACTTCCTCGAAGTGCATCAACACTTCGCGCGGAACCTCGTGGTCGGCTTCATCCGCCTCAACGGCTACTCCATCGGCGTGGTCGCGAACCAGCCGGCCTTCCTCGCGGGCGTGCTCGACATCGACGCCTCCCGCAAGGGCGCGCGCTTCACGCGCTTCTGCGACGCGTTCAACATCCCGCTGCTCGTCTTCGAAGACGTCCCCGGATTCCTTCCCGGGACGGGACAGGAGTACGGCGGCATCATCATTCATGGAGCGAAGCTGCTCTACGCCCTCGCCGAGGCGACCGTGCCGAAGGTCACGATCATCACGCGCAAGGCCTACGGTGGCGCGTACTGCGTGATGAACTCCAAACACATCCGCGCCGACATGAACTTCGCCTATCCGATGGCGGAGATCGCGGTGATGGGTGCGGAGGGAGCGGTGAACATCCTCTATCGCGCCGCCGAGGACCGGCAGGCGAAGGTGGAAGAGTACAAGGAGAAGTTCGCCAACCCCTACATCGCCGCCGAGCGCGGATACGTGGACGAGATCATCGAGCCCCGCTTCACCCGCCGCAAGCTGATCACGACCTTCGCGATGCTCCGCAACAAGCGAGACCGCAACCCGCCCAAAAAGCACGGCAACATCCCGCTGTAGAACGAATAGGACCCATAGGACGAATAGGACGAATAGGACCGCCAGGACGGGCGGGTGGAGTGCGCTCGTCCTATCCGTCCTATAGGTCCTATCCGTCCTATTTGCCCCTCCCGCCCGATGTGTCCATCCGGTGACGCTCCGGCATCCAAAAATTCAACGGTCCGACCCGATCTCTCCAAAAATCCGGATCATGTAACACCTGTCACAATCATAAGTTACGGGCGCCACAGGGGTTAACGTTCCTGGCACATGGGCGTCACGATTGCGTAATGGTTGTTACATCGTTAGAATCCCCGTTCGTTCCCAAAACTCTCAACCGCAGTGAAGGAGGAGCATCATGAAGCGTAGCTTTTTCGCTCTCATGGCGGCGTTGCTTCTGGTGGTGACGGCGATCCCCGTCGTCGCGCAGGAGCAGACTTCGTCGATCGAGGGCACCATCACCGACGGCTCGGGCGCAGCGCTGCCCGGCGTGACCGTCGAAGCAGTGAGTGCGCGCGGCCAGAAGTACAACGTGCAGACGGATTCGTCGGGCAAGTATCGTTTCCCGTCGATTCCCCCGGGCCAGTACACCGTTACGGCGACCCTCGCCGGCATGGACCCCGCGCAGGTCAGGAATGTGAACGCCGCCCTCGGCCAGAGCCCGAAGGTGGACCTCACGCTCAAGATCGGTGCTGTGACCGAGCAGATCACGGTCACCGCGGAAGCGCCGCTCGTCGACGCCACCTCGAGCGCGACCCAGACCTCCATCACGTCCGAGACGTTCGAGAGACTGCCGAAGGGCCGTGACTTCTCGACGGTCGTCACGCAGGCCGCTTCGGCGAACTTCGAGACGAAGCAGGGTGCGGCCGGTACGGGCGGCATCTCGATCGACGGCGCCTCGGGCTCCGAGAACGTCTACGTCGTCGACGGCGTCAACACCACGAACCCGCAGACCGGCGTTCAGGGCAAGATCGTCATCACCGACTTCGTCGAAGAAGTGCAGGTCAAGTCGGCCGGTTACCAGGCCGAGTTCGGCGGCGCGATCGGCGGCGTCATCAACGTCGTCACCAAGACCGGTACGAACGACTTCCGCGGCACGGTCGGCGCGCAGCTCACCGATTCGTCCTTCGGCGGCGGCGAGCGCCGTCTCGAGCTGGAGACGAACCCGGACTGGAACGCGACCACCAACCCCACCGCCCCCCGCTTCATCTACTCGCAGTACGCGACGGACGACGAGACGATCCTCGAGCCGACCGTTTCGCTCGGCGGTCCGATCCTTCGCGACCGTCTGTGGTTCTTCGGCGCCTACGCGCCGAGCATGCGCGACACGACCCGCACCGTGGACTTCAAGCCCGGTGTCGCGGGTGTCGACGGCGACTACGACCAGCAGTTCACCCGTCAGAACTGGGCCGCTACCCTCAACGGCAGCCTCGGCGCCAAGTTCCTCTTCAAGTTCTCCGGCAACAACAGCGGCTACGAGCAGGAAGAGACCCTTCCGCTGATCCACGGCCGCTCCGCCGCGCCGCGCGCGGGTGAGACCCTCGAGCGCGAGAACTGGGCCTACTCCGGTTACGCCGACTTCATCGCCACCCCGCAGTGGTACTTCTCGGCCCGCGGTGGCCGTTACTACGACAACCAGATCCAGGGCGGTATCCCCACCGATCCGATGATCTGGTTCGCCGGCGGCGGCACGGCCGGCATCCCGGGCATCGACCCGTCGCTGGTGCAGAACCAGAACTTCCGCACCGTCGCCAGCAACTCGGCCATCACCGAGGACTCCTATCAGCGCGACAACTTCGACGCCGACGTGTCCTGGTTCCCGACCTTCGCGGGCACGCACCGCTTCAAGGCCGGCGTCCAGCTCACCAACCTGAAGAACAACGTCAACAGCGGTAACCAGAACTACGTCGTCCGTACCTACTGGGACGGCGCCGATCCGTTCGTGGGCGCCCAGGGCACCTACGGCAACGCCGGCGTGTACGTCTTCAAGACCTTCGGTCAGGTCGAGAGCGAGAACACGGGCTTCTTCCTCCAGGACTCCTGGACGACCATGAACGACCGCCTGACGATCAACCTCGGCGTTCGTACGGAGCAGGAGAAGGTTCCGAGCTACGCCGACCCGTCGCTCGGCCTGCGCCAGTACGCCATCGAGTTCGATTACGGCGACAAGCTCGCCCCGCGTTTCGGCTTCGCCTATGACCTGTTCGGCACGGGCCGCAGCAAGGTCTTCGGCAGCTGGGGCCGTTACTACGACATCACCAAGATGGAAATGCCGCGCGGCTCGTTCGGCGGCGACAAGTGGATCTGGTTCGACTTCAAGATCGAAGACCCGAACTGGAAGAACTGGCAGTGCTCCAACGTCACCACCAACCAGAACACGGTCCCGACCTGCACGGGCGGCCTCGTGTACGCTGGCCGCAGCACCGACCTCCGTCACCCGTCGCTCGACCTCATCGAGCCGGACCTGAAGCCGATGGAGTCGCAGGAGTTCACCCTCGGCTTCCAGCAGGAAGTCACCAACCAGCTCGCCCTCGGCGTCCGCTACGTCAACAAGAGCCTCATCCGCACGATTGAAGACGTCGGCGTGCTCGTCACCGACGCCGCCGGCAATGCCCACGAGGAGTACTTCATCGCGAACCCGGGCGAAGGCATCGCCCAGAAGATCCTCGCGCCGGACTGCCCGTCCTGCCCGGCCCTGCCGAAGGCGGAGCGCGACTATCAGGCGTTCGAGCTCGAAGCGACCAAGCGCTTCGGCAACCGCTGGGGCGCCCACGCGAGCTACGTGTACAGCCAGCTCGAAGGCAACTACGGCGGTCTCGCCAGCTCGGACGAGAACGGCCGTAACTCCCCGAACGTCAACCGCTACTTCGACAACCTGTTCAACAGCTTCGACGCCAACGGCAACGCCGTCTACGGCAAGCTGGCCACCGATCGTCCGCACGTCTTCAAGGCGCAGGTCACCTACTCCGCGCCGTGGGGCACGGGCATCGGCCTGAACCAGTACATCGGCAGCGGCACGCCGCTCTCGACCGAGTTCTCGTACAACGGCGTTCCGTTCTTCGCGTACGGCCGCGGCGACATGGGTCGCACCCCGACCCTCAAGCGCACCGACCTCGCCGTTCAGCACGAGTTCCGGCTCGCGGGCCGCTACGGCTTCGATATCGGCGTGAACGTTCTGAACCTGTTCGACCACGACACCGCGGTCAACGTCAACAACACGTACAGCACCCGCAGCGTCCACCTCGGCACCGGCATCAACGACGCCACCTTCTTCAATGGCTTCGATCCGAAGCAGGGCATCACCGAGGCGCAGAAGAACGGCCTGTACGGCCAGGCGAACCAGTTCCAGGATCCGCGCGAAGTTCGTGTCTTCGCCAAGTTCCGGTTCTGATCGTTCGGCAACACGGTTTTTCCGGAAGGGCGGGACTTCGGTCCCGCCCTTTTTCTTACGCCGTCCGTACCAATTTCGCTACCTGCTGCCCGCCGGGACGGCCGTAGACTACCCGCGCGGGCATCGAACCCGCTGCACCACCCACCGGATCACGCATTTGAACGTCGCCGGGAGGTCATCCTTGAAATACTTCGTCCTCGCAGTGCTCGCCGCCGTCTCGGTTGCCGCTCAACAGCAGCCGGTCGTGCATCAACCCGTTTATGTCACCGCGATCGAGCTCGTCGCCGACGTCCGCGACGCGAAGGGGGAAGTCCCGTCCGACCTCAAGCCCGCGGATTTCGTCGTCCTCGAGGACGGCGTCGAGCAGGCCGTGATCGGCGTCGACTACTTCTCGACCCTCCAGCCCGCCGCCGCGGCGGATCCGCAGGCGAAAGCGCTTCCCGGGGCGAACCGCCAGGGTACCGCCGGATGGCAGATCGTCATCTTCTTCGACATGTATCTCTCCAGCGCCGCGACCATCAAGAGCTCGGTCGATTCGCTGGTCGAGCGTGCCGACGAGCTCGCCCGTCTCGGCCAGGTCAGCATCGTGACGGCGGATCCCGAGATCGACTTCAAGGTCCTCGGAGCGCGCAGTCCCGAACAGATCCGCCAGGCTCTGCGCACGGTGAAGGCGACCTCGGCCCGCAACTGGCTGGTCCGTCATCGCCGCCAGTACCAGCATCGCAGCGACCAGGCCCGCGGCGGACGCCTCGTCACGACCGACCTGTCCGTCTTCGCGCAGAACCGCGAGATGGAGGAGTTCCTCCGCTCCGAGATCCTCGCCGAGGTCGACGCCGTGGAGCGCTTCCAGGCTTCATTGCTCACGGCCATCGGACGTTTCCCCCGCCGCACCCCTCGGGCCCTCTTCGTCGTCAGCGAGGGATTCGAGCTCGACTCCTCCGCCTTCTACCAGCAGTTCGCGACGGATATCGAAGACATCACCCGCATCCGCGCCACTCCTCTCGAGTTCAACGTCGGCGACACGGTCGACTCCATCGCCCGCGTGCTCGCGGCGTCCGGCTGGACGACCATCGGCGTCAGCGCTCCGCTCGGCAGCGGCGAGCAGTGGCTCGACGACGCCTCGCGGTCGATGATCGGCCGGCCCAGCCAGCCGCGCGCCCAGGAAGCGCTCTACGCGTCCGAGCGCGGCAACGACCCGCTCATCGCCTTCGCCGTGGAGACCGGAGGCTCGGCCGGAACGCCGGGCATGATCGGCAAGACTGTGGCCCGGCTCCAGCAGGCCCTCATCATCAGCTATCAGGTCTCGCGGCAGCCCGATGGCAAGCCGCGCAGTATCCAGATCAAGTCGCGCCGGCCCGGCCTCGACATCAAGGCGTTCAAGTGGGCTACCGAGAGCACTCCCAGCGAGCTCGCCGCGACCCGCACCCTGTCCCTGCTCAGCGACTCCACCATGTCCGGCGATCTTCCCACCACGGTCTCGCTCGACTGGACCGGGCGCATCGGGCCTCGCCGCGACGGCATGATCACCGTCAACTCCTCCCTCGCCGCCGTCGGTTCCGTGCTGGCGGACCGCCAGACGGTCTTCCGCGTCACGATCGTGGTCGGCCGGAAGAACATGCCTCCCACCATCGTTCACCGCACGGTCACCCCGAGGGAGCTGAGCGATACGTTCAGCCTCCGCGTCCCCATCGAGGCAGGGGACGAGCAGCTCGACGTGGCGGCCACGGTCGAAGAGCTTTCCAGCGGTCTGTGGGGAGGGCAGCGGGTCGGCGGTTGAGTGGGAATTCCGTTCTCTTTCAAGGAGTTGAACACGATCCGCACCGTTGACCGCTCTGGCAGGGGTGTGTTACACGCAGGTTTTTCTGGAGGACGTTGTGTACGCCATCATTCGTTCCGGTGGGAAGCAGTATCGCGTTGCCGAAGGCGATCGCCTTCAGGTCGAGCGTGACGTGCTCGGCAGCGCGGATCAGGACAAAGTCACATTCAGCGAAGTTCTGATGATCGGCGGCGATCAGCCGAAGGTCGGCAGCCCGACGGTTTCGGGTGCATCGGTCGTCGCGACCGTCGTCCGCGAGTCCCGCGGCGAGAAGATCATCGTCTTCAAGAAGAAGCGCCGTAAGAACCATACCAAGCGGACCCACGGCCACCGTCAGGATGTGGTCGAAGTGCGCATCGACAGCATCAAGCTCTAACGGGAGGCACATCCATGGCTCATAAAAAAGGACAGGGCTCTTCGCGCAACGGCCGCGACTCGCAGCCGAAAATGCTCGGCGTCAAGCGCTTCGCCGGCCAGTTCGTGACCGGTGGATCCATTCTCGTCCGCCAGCGCGGCACGAAGTTCCAGCCCGGCGTCAACGTCGGCATCGGCCGCGACCACACCCTCTTCGCCAAGATCGACGGCATCGTCCAGTTCCACGACAAGGGCGAGCGCGGCCGCTTCATCAGCATCACCCCCGCCGCGTAAGGATCGTTTCCCGTCGTCCCCCAACGCCGCTCCCCCGAGCGGCGTTTGCTTTTGCTTCGTCCCCCGTCGCTCTGTCATCCTTCGCCGCGCTACGCCGGCTCAGGATGACAGACCTCCTACACCCACTCGCGTCCGCTTTTGTGGTACATCCCTCGCACTGAGCCGTATCTGAGATGTTCATCGACCATGCAACCATCCGCGTGAAAGCCGGCGACGGCGGCCACGGCTGTGTGGCCTTTCGCCGCGAGAAATTCGTCCCCAAAGGCGGCCCTTCCGGCGGGGACGGCGGCACGGGCGGATCGGTCTGGATCGTTGCCTCCAAGCGCCTGAACACTCTCTACCACCTCCAGTTCCAGCGCGAGTGGAAGGCCGGCCGCGGACAGCACGGCATGGGCTCGAACTGCTCCGGCCATGACGGCGACGACGTCACCATCGAGCTGCCGGTCGGCTCCGTCGTCCGCGACAAGGTCACGAACGAAGTCGTGGCCGACCTCACCCACGATGGCGAGCGCGTGCTCGTCGCCAAAGGCGGCCGCGGCGGCTGGGGCAACCAGCACTTCGCCACCGCCACCCGCCAGGCCCCGCGCTTCGCGCAGGACGGCAACACCGGCGAAGAGCGCGAGCTCTTCATCGAGCTGAAGCTGATCGCCGACGTCGGCCTGGTCGGCCTGCCCAACGCCGGCAAGTCCACGCTCATCTCCGTCATCAGCGCGGCGAAGCCGAAGATCGCCGACTATCCGTTCACGACCCTCGTCCCCAACCTCGGCGTGGTCAAGGCCGACGACTCCGAGACCTTCGTCGTCGCCGACATCCCCGGCCTCATCGAAGGCGCGCACGAAGGCCACGGCCTCGGCGACCAGTTCCTCCGACACGTCGAGCGCTGCTCCACGCTCGTGCATCTCGTCGACCTCTCCGCGAACGAGACGCCCGACCAGGACGCGGAGACCATCGCCCGCGAGCTCGAGCTCTACTCGCCGCTGCTCGCTGAGAAGCCGCGCATCGTCGTCGGCTCCAAGCTCGACTCCGAGGTGCCGGGGAACTCCGAGAAGTTGCGGGAGTACGCGCGGAAGCACGGCTATCCGTACCACGCCATCTCCGCCGTCGTCGGCGACGGCGTCCGCGAGCTCGTACGCATGCTCGCGCGAGCGATCCGCGAGCACGGGCTGCGCGAAGAAGAAGCACTGGCCGCATCCTCTCCACCAGCATGAACATCGGCATCTGCGGAGGCACGTTCGATCCCTTCCATCGCGGCCACCTCGACCCGATCCTCGCCGTCCGCGGCGAGCTGCAGTGGGATCGCGTGCTCTACATCCCGGCCTTCATGCAGCCGTTCAAACAGGACCGCGAGACCGCGTCCGGCCATCACCGCTTCGCCATGGCCGCCATGGCTACCCTCGACCACGACGCGCTCCACGTCTCGAACATGGAGCTCGAGCGCGGCGCCGTCTCGTACACCGTCGACACCCTCCGGGAGCTGCGCGGCGAGCATCCGGACGCCACCCTCGACTGGATCATCGGCGACGACAACCTCGCCACGCTCGGCGAGTGGAAGTCGATCGACACCATCTTCGCCATGGCCAACTTCGTCGTCCTCACCCGTCACGAGCGCGAAGTCACGCCGCAGTTCGCCGGCCGCGTCACCGGCGCGGGCTCGCGCCCGCCGCACGGCGCCATCGTCTTCGCACAAAACGCGACCGTTCCTGTGTCATCCACCGAAATTCGCAGACGCGTCCGTGCCGGCGAACCGATCGAGGATCTGGTCCCGCCGCCGGTGTCGCGTTACATTCTTCACTATGATCTTTATCGAAAGGGCCAATCGTGACCGATTCCTCGATTGAATCCCGCGTCCGTGTGGCTGTGGCCGCGGCACTCGACAAGAAGGCGTTCGACCTCGACGTGCTGTCCGTGGGCGAGCTCACCTCCATCGCCGACTACTTCATCCTCGCCTCCGCGAGCAACGAGCGTCAGGCCGCCGCCATCGCCGACTCCATCGAAGAGCAGCTCAAGAAGGAGCTGGGCGTCCGGCCCCTGCTCGTCGAAGGCACGACCCCCGGACGCTGGATCCTGCTCGACTTCGGCGACTTCATCGTGCACATCTTCACCGAGGACGTGCGGCGGTTCTATGGACTGGAGCGGCTGTGGGGCGACGCGCCCAACGTCACGGCCGAGTACACCGGAGAATCCGAGCAGCCGCGTGCCGCCACGAAGACGTCCTGACGCCCGTCTCCGCGTTGCGACGCGGAACCCGGCCATGCGGAACCTTCTCGACACCGCGGAGAAGGTCCTCGATCGCGACGTCCCCATCCTCATCCTCGGCGAGTCCGGAGCCGGCAAGGACTTTCTCGCCGAGTCGATCCACGCCGCCGGCAGCCGCAGCGGCGAGCCGTTCGTGCACATCGAATGCGCGAGCATCCCTGCGGACCTCTTCGAGAGCGAGCTGTTCGGCCACGAGCGCGGCACCTTCACCGACGCCCACGCGCGCAAGGTCGGCAAGCTCGAGGCGGCGCGCCGCGGCACCGTGTACTTCGACGAGATCGCCGCCCTCGCGGCGCCGTTGCAGGCCAAGCTCCTCCGCGCCATCGAAGAGCGCCGCTTCACCCGCCTCGGCGGCAGCAGCGTGCCCTTCGAAGCGCGGGTGATCTCGTCGACCAGCGCCGATCCGCGCGAAGCCCTCCGCCGCGATCTCTTCTACCGCATCAACGTCGTCACACTTTCGTTGCCGCCGCTGCGCGAGCGCCCCGAGGACCTCCTCGCCCTGGCCCGGCAATTCGTCGGGCGCAAACGCCTCGGCGACGACGCCAGGCGCGTCCTCACCAGCTACGCCTGGCCCGGCAACATCCGCGAGCTGAAGAACGCCATCGAGCGCGCGGTGCTCCTCACCGACGGCGACGTGATCGGCGCCGCCGCCCTTCCCGTCACCGACCTCGTCGCCACCGCCGCCCGCGGCGCCTGGACCCTCGACGAGCTCGAACTGCACTACATCCGTCACATCCTGGAGATCACCCGCCGCAACTACTCCCGCGCCGCCGAGATCCTCGGCATCAACCGCAAGACCCTGCTGGAGAAACGAAGAAAGTACGGCCTCGAGTAGTCGCAAAGTCGCAAAGTCTCAAAGACCGGTTGGCTTCTCTTTGAGACTTTGAGACTTTGAGACTTTGAGACTCCGATCGTCATGAAATTTCGCTTCATCTGGGGAGGTTCCCATGCCGACGCCGGGCTCGCTGATGCCGCAGAGCGTTACCTCAATCGGATCAAGCATTTCTTTCCGGTCGAGGTAGCGGAAGTGGCACCGGAGCGCGGTAGACAAGCTCAGAGTGATGTGGCTATCATGCGCGCTCAATCCGCGCGCCTGCTGGCCGCGATCCCCGATCGCGGGTACACGGTAGTTCTCGACGAGCGAGGGCAACTGTTTGATTCTTTGAAGTTTGCGAAGTGGATCGAGAGGCTGACGATCGACAGTCCCCACGGAGTCAACTTCGTGATCGGCGGCGACGTCGGATTCGATGACACGGTCCGGAAACGAGCCGACAAACTCCTCGCCCTGACCCCCATGACCCTCCCGCATCAGTTCGCGCGCGTCATCCTGCTGGAACAGGTGTACCGGGCCTGCACGTTGATGCGCAACATTCCGTATCACAAGTAAGAGGCCCAAAATGGCGAAAGCGAAAGTCAAATCGAATCCGTTTCAGGCGCACGAGGATGCCCTCCGCGCCAAGCAGCGCGAGCTCATCGACTCCTACCAGCGCGACAAGGCCGCCGGCAACGCTTCCCCCGACGACGGCATCCAGGACCTTGCGGACAAGGCCGCCAGCGCCTACTCCAAAGAGCTCAACTTCTCCCTCTCCGACGGCGAGCGCAACCTGCTCATGCTCATCGACGAGGCCTTCAACCGCATGAACGACGGCTCCTACGGCGTCTGCACCAACTGCGGCACCGAGATCGGCGAGAAGCGCCTGCAGGCCGTTCCCTGGACCCCCTTCTGCATCGATTGCCAGGAGCTCCAGGAAAAGGGGATGCTGACGTAATGTAGGACGGGCTTCAGCCCGTCCGCGCAATGCCCAAAAAACTCGAGACCGTCTTATCCGCCATCGGCCAGGGGAAAACGCCCCGCGTCCTCCTGGTCGGTGGCTCTTCCGACTTCCTCTCCGAACAGGCCTTCCACCAGATCCGCGACGCCATCGTCGCGAAGATCCCCGCGATCTCCCTGGAGACCTACGAGCCCGGCACCGAGCTCGCCTCCATCCTCGACTCCTATCGCACCGGCTCGCTCTTCGGCGGCTCGCGCCTGCTGATCGTCCCCGAGGTCAACGCGTTCGTTTCGGCGAAAGAGATCGCCTCCCTGTACGACAAGGCCCTCGCCGACTGGCGCGGGGCGAAGACCGACCGCAAGCGCACCACCTCCGCCGCCAAGCTCCTCCACGTCCTCGGCCTGGCCGGAGCCGACCTCGAGATGACCGACCGCAACATCGCGGACGCTCTCGGCGTCACCCTCGACCAGACCCTCGCCGACATGCTCGGCTTCTGCCGCGCCACCGGCAAGAAAGCGGGACGCGGGGAAGACGATGCCGCGCTGCTGATGGAAGCCATCGCCCGCGGCGGCGCCACCGGAGCGATCCTGCTGATGCGCACCGGCGAAGTCCCGCGCGACTCGACGACCATCGAGTTGATCGACAAGCACGGCGCCGTCGTCGTCGCCGACCTCACCCGCGAAGGCTTCACCTCCGCCCTCGATCAGGCCATCGCCTCGATCGCGGAAGACGCCAGCGTGAAGTTCGACGCCAACGCCGTCGCCCGCCTCCGCCAGCGCCTCGGCATCGAGCGCATCCTCGCCGACAAATTCTCGAAAGACGTCCCGCCGCTCCGCCTGGCCGTGTCCGAAGCCGAGCGCCTGGCGACACTCGTCGGCAGCGGAGGACGCGTCACCGCGGACCTCATCGACCGCGAGATCGCCGCCGTCGAAGGCGGCGCGCGCTACGAGCTCGGCTCGCTCTTCACCGAAGGCAAGATCCTCGAAGCCGTCTCCAAGCTCCGCGACCTCGTCGCCCAGGCCCGCCGTGAAGACCCCAAGGGCTCCGTCGAGATCCACTACGGCCGCTACCTCTTCGCCATCCCCGAAGAGCTCCGCCAGATGATCGGCATCCACTCCTGGGCCCGCGCGCACAACGTCAACCTCCGCGCGTCCGTGAACTACAACCGATTCAAAGACACCATCGCCGACAAGCTCGGCGACTACCTCAAACAGCACGGCCTCGTCCGCCAGCGGCCCCACCCCTTCCCCCTCCACAAGAAATACGAAGCCGCCCGCGGCTACACCGAAGCAGACCTCTTCCGCGCCCTCGCCGAGGTGGCCGACCTCGAGATCAAACGCAAATCCGGCGGCCTGCCGGTGGACGTAGGCCTCGAGACCTTCCTCCTGTCCCGCCTCCGCGGCTGAAGGACGTTCTTCGTAGCGCTGCTCCGTCCCACTCTGTGTCTCTGTGTCTCTGTGGTGAATACCCACATGCCTCCTGCGAGGCACGTTCTTATTCACCACAGAGACACAGAGGCACAGAGTGGGACGGAGGAGACCAGCACCCTATTTTTTCGCTGCCGCCTTCTTCTGCTCCTCGTCGTACTTCTGAAACACCTCGACATGCGGCTCGCGCCGCAACACCTTCGACTCCGGGTCGACCGTGAACGTCGCACCCTCCGGCACCTCCACCCGCCCCCGCCCGTCCGTCATCGCCAGCCTCTCCACGCGATCCCCCACCCGCACCTCCACCGGCATCGGGAACGGCCGGTTCTCCGCCGTCTTCCACGCCAGCGCCACCCCCGACCCATCCCGCGTCACCGTCAACTCCGGCAACGCCGCGCTGAACACATACACATCGAAGAACCACCCGTAATCGCGCCCCGTCACCTCATTCACGATCTGCACGAATTCCCGCGTCGTCGCATACCGAGGTGCGAAGTTCCCCGGCCGCGGATCATCAGTGCCATACACCAGCCGCCGCACCGACCGGAAGAACGCGTCATCTCCGATCAACATCCGCAACGTGTGCAGCACGTGCGCGCCCTTCGCGTAGATGTCCCCGCCCGGCCCCCCGCGATCCGCCTGATAGACCTCATCCTCACTGCGCGGCTTCCCCGACACCAGCGGCGCGGCATTCCGGATCCCCGCCCGGTTCCTGTGCAGCAGCGCGTAATACATCCGGTCCCCGTACAGCGACTGCAGATACAGCGGCTGCATGTAGCTCCCGAAGCCCTCGTGCAGCCACATGTCGTCCCAGTCGGAGTTCGTCATCTGGTTCCCGAACCACTCGTGCGCGAACTCGTGATGCAGCAGCCAGTCGTACCCCTCCGGCGCCTTCGCGTACTTGTTCCCGTACGCGTTGATCGTCTGATGCTCCATCCCCAGGTGCGGCGTTTCCGCGATGCCCACCTTTTCGTCCGCGAACGGATAAGGCCCGATCGTGCGCTCGAAGAAATCGAGCATCGGCGTGAGCTCGGCGAACAGCTCGCGCGCCTTCGCCGCATGTCCCTTGAGATGGTAGAAGCGCAGCGGAATCGTGTTCCCGAAGCGGCTCCGATACTCCCCGGACAGCAGCTCGTACGGCGCGATGTTCAGCGCGATGCCGTACGTCGTCGGATTCCGCGTCCGCCAGTGATACGTGCGCCAGCCGTCCTTCTCCTCCATCCCCACCGCCACCCCGTTCGACGCCGCCACCAGCGGCGTCGGCACGGTGATGTGCAGGTCCATCCGCGCCGGCTCGCCGAGCGGATGATCGATGCACGGCCAGAACAGATCGCACCCCTCGCCCTGCAGCGCCGTCGCCACCCACGGCTGCCCGTCGGGTGTCTTCGACCACACGAACCCGCCATCCCACGGCGCGCGCTTCGCCACGTGCGGCTTGCCCGCGTACCGGATGCGCACCGTGGCCGTGTCCCCCGCCGCCAGCGGCTTCGCCAGCGGGATGAACAGCCGCCCCTCGGCGTTGCTCCACGATCCCGCCTTCAATGCCGCCCCGTCGACGTCGATCGACCGCACGCGCAGATTCCGATCCAGCTCCACGGCCAATCGGTTCACCGGTGCTGTCGCGCGAAACGTCAGCGCTGCGTTCCCGTCGATCGACTTCCGGCGCGGGTCGACGCGCAACTGCAGGTCCGCCGCTTCGAACGCCACGGCCACCTGTTCCGGCGTCCGCGGGCTGCCGCTGCTGGCGGTGAAATCAGTGAGCCGCTGCGCCCCCTGGGCGGTGGCGGCGGTGAGCAGGAGAGCGAGGAGGATTCGCATGCGCGCATTATCTGCGAGGCTCGCCACTGGCGCCGATGTGAGGCACAATCCTTCCCTCATTCGACCGGGCGGGGACCTTGAGCAATCGCAGAGCACTGCTGATCGGCGCGGCGGAGTACGGGCCGGGGTTCGCCCGGTTGCCCGCTGTCCGGGAGGACGTTCGCATCCTCGGCGCGGCGCTCCAGGCGCGCGGCTATGAGGTCGACATCCTGTCCGATGAAGACACGCGCGACACGGTTCATCTCGATGACCGGATCCGCGACTTCTGCGCGAGCGGCGGTCCCGAAGACATCCGCCTGGTCTACTTCAGCGGCCACGGCATTCTCGCGGACGACGTCGACTGGATCATTCCGGCCGGCACGGACCGCAACGCCGTCGTGAGCACCGCGCATCGCGTTTCGACGGACCGGAGCAGGCAGGTGGCCGCGTCCCGGACGGGCCTCGTGCTGTTCGTCATCGACGCCTGCCGCGACGAGGCCAGTGAGCCGGTGACGAAAGG
Organism: Thermoanaerobaculia bacterium; assembly: GCA_036375075.1. Classification (GTDB taxonomy): domain Bacteria; phylum Acidobacteriota; class Thermoanaerobaculia; order Gp7-AA8; family Gp7-AA8; genus QHVT01. The sequence goes on from DASUSN010000204.1 coordinate 30,519, forward strand.
CGGGGCGGGGTGGGGCAACACCCGCACCCAATGGCCCACGGAGCACCGCTTCATCCGCCTCTTCGGCTGTGCCTCGACCGAGGTTTGCCAGGTACTGCCGGGCGAGCCTTCGGCGAGCGTGTTCACCACCGCGCTCGCGCAAAGCCTCGCGGCGGGCAGCTCCACGCTCGACGCGCTGCTCGAAGACGTCGCTAGCCGTTGCGACGAGCTGACCCTGGAACACGATCTTCGGCATCAGCGCCCACATCTCAGCTACGGAGAGCTTTCGGCGGAGAAGCGCGCGCTTCTGGCCCTGCCCATTTTCGAGCGCACCGCGGATGCCGCCGCCGTGCTCCCCTCCGTTCTTCCCACGGTCTGGTCATCGTTCCACCCGGACAAGCTGCACTGTCTCGTGGTCCTCTCCGAGAGCGACCAGCGGACCGGGGCCGACGTGGCACTCGACGGGCTCGTGGACGACGCGCTCCAGGCGGGGACCGGCAAGAAGATCTGGGACGCATTCGTCGCGGCTCGTGGCGGACACCGGCTGGCCTCCGGGAAGAAGCGGGCGCTGCCCGCGGAGTTCACCAGCGAATCGGTGGCGTTCGCGAAGTTCCCGGTGAACGAGGCCCTCGCCAGCGTCGAGGCCTTCGACAAGGCGGTCCGCGCGGTCGTCGAGGCGGACCTCGTGGTGTTCGACGTCACCGCCTTCGAGCCCGGGGTCATGCTGCTGATCGGCATCCGCTCCGCGTGCGCCCGGTCGCTCACCATCTGCAGCCACGGGGCGCGATGGCGGGAAGGCCAGCCGCTCGAAGTGCCGTTCAATCTCCAGGACCTCAATATCGGGTCCCATACACCCAGCGAGATGATGGTGGCGCCCGATCCCGTGCTCGAGCGTTTCGTGTCCCGTGTGGAGGTCGGCTTCCGGCAACTGGCTCGCCAGCCGCGGTACCTCGACCTCCCGTCCTACGACGCGTTGCGCGAGCTGGGCTCCGACTACGACGCCTCCTCCAGCATTCCCCTCCACGAGCGTGTGCTCGTCCTCTGTTCCTACGCTCCGAACCTGCTTCAGAACTGGCGGCGGGTCGCCTCGAGGCTCAGGGCGCGGCTCTCGCAGCGGGGCAACCCTTCGCGGGTGATCGAACGGGTCATCGACGGCGGCACACCGCAACTGATCTCGCAGAGCGTCTATGAGCTCATCCGCCGCAGCGTGGGCTGCGTCGTGGACTGGTCCGGCTACAGCGCCTCGGTGTTCCTGGAGCTGGGCGTTCGCCTGGCCGTGAGCGAGTGGGGCGCGGTTCAGATCGTGGACGCGAGCCATCTGCCGGGCGGCGAGCGGGCGCCCGATCTCGCGCAGATCGAGCAGCTCCGGCAACTGTTCTCACCGATCGCCTATCAACCCACGTCCGGCGATGCGGTGGAAAGGGCAGCGGACCTGCTGCTGGAGCGCACGTCCAACAAACAAGCCGAATTCAACCGCATTCATCGCGCGCTGCTGCCGATCATGGGCGAGGTGCAGGAGGCGCATCCGCCGCTCGCCGACCTGCTTCGCCGGCGTGCGGACGCGCTGCATCATCCGCAACAGGAGCGGGAGGGCGCGCCCCAGATCCTGTTTCACGGCAGCCGCGGCATCAAGAAGGACAGCGAGAAGGCCGCGTGCGAGCTTCGTGTCGCCTCCTGGCTTTATCTCGAGCACCGCGTCGGCCACGCGAATCTGAAAGCCGACCCGGACGCTCTTGCTCTCTACCTCGAGCTCGGCCGCGCCGCGGCGGATGCGCTCTATGACCTGGGGGACGCCGAGTCGATCGAGCTGGCGACGTACATCGACGATCGCCTGAGTGCACTGGACTGAAACGATGCTCAACCTATCCGATGAATTGGCGACGAAGCTCAACCAGGCGCGGACCGCCCGCAAGAAGGGCGATGCGCTGCGCAATGCGAACCAGGAAGAGCGCGCACGCGCCGCTTATCGCGCTGGTGTGGCGGCGCTCACCGACGCGCTCCGGATCGCCGCGCCGCACGAGGCGTTGCTCGCCGCCAAAGACCTTCCGCTGGAGGCCGGGCACGCGCGAATGCTGGACGATCTCGTGGAGATCTACGGCGCGCTCGGCGGGATTCATCAGCGTCTGGAATCGCCCGTCGAGGCCTCGGAAAGCTATTCGCGCGGTGCCGCGCTGGAAGAGCGCTTCCGCCATCGGGGCACCTACAACCGGCTCAATGCCGTGAAAAGTGCGCTTCTTGCCGGCACGCAGACGCTGCGCGCCTCGGAGCCGCAGCTCCGCGCGCTCGCGGCGGTCATCGAAACGCAGATGCAGGAATCGGTGAATGTGAGCGACAGCGGCTGGGCCTGGGCCGACCTCGGCGATTGCCTGGCCCTGTTGGGCGATGCGGAGGGCGCGCGCCGGGCCTACGCGAAGTTCATCTCGAAAGCCGAGACCAAATCCCCCGAGCGTACGCTGCAGGTGCTCGAGACCATCGCCGCGAAGCTTCGCGAGCTCGGGGATCCCGACGTCGGACGTCTGGCAGGAGCCATCGACGCCCTGAAGAGCCGCCTGGCGGTGTGAACGGAGAAATGAACGCGATGCAGGCAAATCAGCTGGCCCAGGCCATCGCCGATGCATGGGACGAGATCGCGCTCGCCCTTGGCGACGAACGTGACGCTTTCGAGGTTCGATTGACGCCGCTGCTCCGTCAGCTCGAAGCGCCCGGCGCCGCGGAGCAGGCCGAGGCGGTCGAGGAGATCCTCGCGTTGTTCCGGAGCCATCCGGGGGCGGATGCGGTGTTGCGCTCGATCTGGGCGATCTCCACTCCGACCAAGGGCATCAGCCCGCCCCCCGTGCCGCCCGGTGCGCGTCCGAAGAAAGGGCGCTACTGCATCGTCCCGGTCTTCTACGGCACCGACCGCGCCGTCGTCGGCCCGCTGGATGCGCCGAGCTCCTACGGACCCGATCGCGGCGAGCTCGCCCTCGGCGTCGCGGAGGTCACCATCCCCGACGACCACCGCATGGGGAAGATCGAGCGTCCGAGTCTGTGGAAGCTCCAGTTCCGCGAAGACCCCGAAAAGCACGTCATGGTGTGGAGCCTCCAGCCGACGCCGCCGGACGAGTTCACCGCCCGCGCGAAACAGGTGCTCTCGCGCGGCGCGAAGAAGGAAGTCCTCCTCTTCGTGCACGGGTACAACGTCACGTTCGCCGACGCGGTGATGCGGACGGCGCAGATCGCGTACGACCTGCACTTCGAGGGGCTGCCGACGCTCTACAGCTGGCCCTCGGAGGGGTCTCTCCCGCGGTATGCGGTCGACGAGACCAACGTGACGTGGTCGCGGCCGCGCTTCGCGTCGTTTCTGAATCTGCTCCGGGAGCAGTTGGGCGCGGACACCGTTCACATCATCGCGCACAGCATGGGCAACCGTCTCGTGACGGAGACGCTCGCCGCGATGCCGGCTGCGGCCGCGAGTGCCGCAAAGCTCCGGCAGGTCGTCTTCACCGCCCCGGACATCGATGCCGCGACCTTCATCGATCTCGCCGCCGCATTTCGCGGGAAAGCCGACCGGTTCACCCTGTACGGCTCGTCGCGAGACAAGGCCATCCTGGCGTCGAAGGCCTTCCACAGGTACCCGCGCGCCGGCGAGTCGGGCGTCAATCTCGTCGTCGTCGACTCGGTCGACACCATCGACGCCACCGCCGTCGACACCAGTTTTCTCGGGCATTCGTACTATGGCGACAACCGGTCCGTGGTCGGCGACATCTTCGAGCTGATCCGGCGCGGCTCGTCCCCGGCGGATCGCTTCGGGCTCACGCCGATGAAGCGCTACGGCGCGCAATACTGGGCGTTCAATCCGTGACCGCGATGCGCGACGTCCCCCGCAACGCCTGGCGCGCCCTCATCGCCGCGCAGCTCGGGTGGATGCTCGATGCCACCGACTTTCTGCTCTTCAACTTCGCCCTCCTCTCCATCCAGAAGGAGTTCGGACTCTCGAAGCAGGACGTCAGCCTGCCCATCGTGGCGGCGCTGATCGCGAGCGCGATCGGCGGCATCACCTTCGGCCGCATCGCCGACCGCCTCGGACGCGTGCGGGCGATGACCATCAGCATCCTCCTCTACTCCATCGCCACCGCGGGGATGGCCACGGCCCAGAACCTCTGGCAGCTCGTCGCCTGGCGCGTGCTGGTCGGCTTCGGGATGGGAGGGGAGTGGTCGTGCGGCTCGGTGCTGGTCGCGGAGACGTGGCCGGCGAAGCATCGCGCCAAGGCGATGGGCATCATGCAGTCCGGCTGGGCCATCGGCGCGATGATCGCGGCGGCGTTGTCGGGACTCGTGCTGGAGCGCTACGGCTGGCGCGTGCTCTTCCTCATCGGCGCCGCACCGGCGCTGCTCGCGTTCATCGTCCGCCGCACGGTGCAAGAGCCGGCGGTCTGGCTGGAACAGCAGCGCGAGCAGCAGCAGGACCGGCGCCGCGAGCCCGCGCGGTGGTCCGAAATGTTCGGCCCCCAGTATCGGCGCCGCGTGATCCTGGCCACGCTCGTCTCCAGCAGCGTACTGGTCGCCTTCTGGGGCGTGACCTCATGGCTGCCCGCGTTCCTCGGAACGCCGATAGCCGAAGGCGGCGCAGGCCTGACGATGACCAAGTCGTCGCTGTGGCTGATCGTGCTGCAGGTCGGCGCGTTCGCCGGCTACATCAGCTTTGGCTGGATCGCGGACCGCATCGGACGTCGCCCCGCGTTCACGCTGTTCATGATCGCCGCGACGGCCGTCGTACCGGTCTTCGCCTTCGGTGCGCGCTCCACGTTCACGCTCCTCGTCATCGGCCCGCTCGTCGGCTACTTCGCGCACGGCTACTTCTCCCTCTTCGGCGCCATGCTCGCGGAGCTCTTCCCCACGCGCATCCGCGCCAGTGCGCAGGGCTTCTGCTACAACGCCGGCCGCTTCGCGTCCGCCGCCGCCCCATACGCCATCGGCGCCGCCGCGACCCGGTACGGCCTCGGCTTCTCCATCGCCGCCGACGCCCTCTTCTTCGCCCTCGGCGCGATCCTGATCTGGCTGCTGCCGGAGACGAAAGGGACGGAGCTGTGACCGTCGAGCTCAGCGCCGACCTCGGCGAAGGCTCTCCCGGCGAGGACGGGATCTGGCCGCTGATCGACCGGGCCAACGTCGCGTGCGGAGGCCACACCGGCGACGACGACTCCATGCGCGCCGCCGCCGCACGCGCCGCGGAGCACGGCGTGATTCTCGGCGCGCATCCTTCCTATCCCGACCGCGAGCACTTCGGCCGGCGATCGATGCAGATCTCTCCCGAGGCGCTGCGCGCGTCGCTGGTTGCGCAGATCGCCGCGCTCCGCTTCTTCGCGCCCGTACACCACGTCAAACCGCACGGCGCGCTGTACAACGACGCCCACAAAGACCGCGCGCTCGCGGACGTGATCGTCTCCGCGCTCGATCCCTCCATCGCGCTCGTCGCGCCGGACCATTCGCAGATGGCCGCCGCCGCCCGCGCCGCGGGCATCCGCATCATCCGCGAGGCGTTCGCCGACCGCCGCTACGAGCCGGACGGGTCGCTCACACCGCGCAGCATTCCCAACTCCACATTGACGATCGAGGAAGCGGCGGCGCAGGCTGCATTGCTCGCCCGCGAAGGCGTGGTCATCGCCCGCGACGGCTCACGCGTACCAATCGCGTTCGATACGCTCTGCATCCACGCCGACATGCAGGAAGCCACGGATCGTCTCGTCGCAGTCCGCGCGCGCCTTGCACGCTGAACTTTTTCCACACGGAGCGAAGACCGGCCAGCACTGCATCGACGCTGTGCAGGTCGCCCAGACTGCTACGGCCGATCCAACTCCAGGGTCATCTCCACCATCGTGTCCCGGAAGCCGAAGCGCCGGAACAGGCCCTGCGCGGCCTCGTTCGGCGAGGCGCTCCACAGCACCACCCGCGGCGCGCCCTGCTCCCGCAGCCAGTCGATCGCCGTCCGCAGTAGGAGCTCCGCGACGCCCGACCGCCGCGCGTCCGCGCGCACGGCGATGTCGTGAACGAAACCCGCCGGCCCCCGCAGCTCCTTCCACGACAGCGGCTCGAGCGCCGCGTACACGTACCCCACGACCGCCTCCCCCTCCTCGGCCACGAACACGGCGCCCTCCGGATCCTCCATCACCCTGCCGAGGAACCAGGCGTAGCCGCTCTCGGCGGAGTCGCCCGGCGGCAGGAACCGCTGCGGATCGAACGCGTAATGCGTCTCCATCAGCATCGCCCCGAGACGCCCCAGGGCTTCCAGATCGCGCCGCTCCGCCCGCCGGATGTGGACCTTCATGACGGCGCATCTTACCGGCCTGGGGTCTGACAGATGAACCGGGAACGTGACGGGCTCGCCGCGCCGGCGATCAGTACGTCCATGCTCCCATTTCGTACGTCGTGCCGCGGCCGCGCCGCCAGTAGTCGGTGGTGACGTACGTCAGCGTCCGCCCGTGGTTGATCGCGCTGGAGGTGGAGAGGAGACGGTAGTCCTCCGCGTTGACGCCGCCGGGGTTCACGAACTGCGCGCTGGTGCTCGTGTAGTCCGTCCCCGAGTTGTACGCGGGCGAGCCCGGGCTCGTGCTCCAGAAGTTGTTGCGGTAGGTGACGCCGGTCGCGGTGACGTTCGCCATCGTGGCCGTAGCGCCGGACGAGCGGAAGAACAGGTTGTTCTCGACGAGGTTCCCGGTGCTCGCCGCGTCGTACTCGATGAACAGCAGGTTGGCGTCCGTGCTGTCGATGTCGTCCGTCGCGTAGACGGTGTTGTTGGCGATGGAGCAGTTGGTCATGCCGCCCGTGTCTTCGACGAAGAAGGCGATCCCCCACTGCTGGCGCACCACGATGTTGTTGACGATCCGGTTGCCGTTCGAGACGTTGGCCTCGCCGGGGTAGTCCTCGTTGGCCATCATGATCCCGTACGACGGCATGCTGATGCTCGACGGCTTGCTGGGGCGGTAATAGCGCTGGTTGCCCGTGGAGTAGACGAGGTTGCCGTCGACCGTGACGCTCTGCGCGTTGTCGAGGTAGATGCCCACCGCCCAGTTGTCGAACAGCTCGTTCGCGGCGGCCACGCCGTTGTCGCTCAGGAGGAAGCAGATCCCTTCGCTGTAGTTGCGGTAGACGGTGTTCTCGCGCACGGTGACGTTGTTCGCCCGATGGATGCTGATCGCCTGCGCCCAGCCGCTCGTCCACGTGCGCGCTTCGTTCTCCAGCACGTTGTTGTAGACGTTGTTGCCCGCCACCAGCACGTCGTGCGCGGTGCCGAAAGTGTCGTCGCCGACGTAGATCGCGCCGCGCCGCGAGCTGTGCACGCGGTTGTTCACGATGCGCGTGTTCGAACAGTGCCAGCAGACGATGCCATACCCGGTGGCGTTGCGCACTTCGAAGCCGGTGAAGTCGAGGTACTCGCTCTCGATCGACACCAGGGCGCTATTGGCGGTCGTGCCCGTACCGTCGATGATGGCGTGCTCGCCGGGATACGGCGCGATGGTCAGGCGCGCGGTGGACGTGCCGTTCGCCCAGATGCCCACCAGCTCGTTGTAGATCCCGCCGCGCACGGAAATGGTATCGCCGGCGCCGGCGAGGACCTGCGCCTGGTAGAAGGTTCGGACCGGCGCGGTGATCGCGCCGCTGTTCGTGTCATTGCCGGTGGTGGCGACGTAGTAGGTGTCGGCGTGGAGAACGGCGGGAAGGAGGAGAAGAACCGAGAGGAAGAAGCCCGCGCGAATGCGTAGCATGAAGGTCTCCGATGAGAGTTATTTGCAGCTCATGAGAGTCTCCGCATTGCGAAGGCGCTGCCACTTGCCGGTCCGGCGACTTTTTTGCACAAAGCCCTTGGTGATATGCTCACGCACATGCCGCACGGAACCTTTCACGTAGCGATCATCATGGACGGCAACGGCCGCTGGGCCACCGAGCGAGGGCTGCCGGCGCCCGCCGGCCATCGCGCCGGGGCCGATGCCGTCCGCCGGGTCGTCGAAGCCGCGCCCGCCGCCGGCATCGACCTCCTCACGCTCTACGCCTTCTCCGCCGACAACTGGCACCGGCCGCAATCCGAAGTCGACGCGCTGATGACGCTGCTGCAGCGGTTCCTGGCCACCGAGACGGCGCGCTGCGTCTCGTCGGGCGTCCGGCTCAACGTCATCGGCCGCCGCGACCGCCTCCCGCCGGCCCTGGTCCGCCTCATCGAATCCTCGGAAGCCGCGACCGCCGGCGGCCGCAAGCTCCGGCTGCGCCTGGCCATCGACTATTCGTCGCGGGACGCCATCGCTCGTGCGAGCTGTGACAAATGCCCCGCGCATTCCTTCCGCCAGCGCCTTTCCCTGGCCATCCACGCCGACTCGCTCCTCGAAGACGTGGACCTCCTCATCCGCACCGGACGCGAAAAGCGCCTCAGCGACTTTCTGCTCTTCGAGGCCGCGTACGCCGAGCTGCATTTCAGCGACCGCCTCTGGCCCGACTTCGACGCGTCGGACCTCGCGAGCGCCGTCAGCGACTACCGCACGCGCGAGCGGCGCTTCGGCCGGCGTCCGGCGGAAGGGGAGTCCGTCGGGTTCCTCGGAGCTCCTCGGGGTTCCTCGGAGGGGCCGCCGCGGCCGAACCGCTCCGAGGAACCCGAGGAACCCGAGGAACTCCGAGGAGCTCGGATCGTGGCGGTGATGTCATGAGCGCGCTGACCGTCCGGAGGGCCGAGAAATACGGCTTCTGTTCCGGCGTGCGCATCGCCGACCTCAAGGTCCGCCGCTTCGCCGCCGCCGGCGGCCGCGCCGCGGTCCTCGGCCAGCTCGTGCACAACGAGCGCGTCGTCGAGGAGATGGAGAAGCTCGGCGTGCGCACGGTCGACGACATCGCCGCCGTCCAGGAGCCGACGATCGTCTTCTCCGCGCACGGCGTCCCCCCGGCCTTTCACGAGCGCGCCCGGGCGGCCGGCCTGAAGGTCCTCGACACCACCTGCAAGTTCGTCTACGACCTCCATCACGAGTCGCAGCGCGCGCTCGCCGAGGGGGATCACCTCGTCTTCATCGGCGACCCGAGGCACCGGGAGGTGATCGGCTACACGCACGATCTCGAGCCCGCGGCGTACCACATCGTGGCCACCGTCCAGGACGCCGAGGCGGTCGACTGGTCGCGGTACCCGAAGATCAAAGTCTTCTACCAGACCACCCTCAACGCCGAAGAATTCGAGGACGTCGTGCGGACCATCGAGCGCCGCGCCGCGAAGGTCGAGCGCGCGGACACGATCTGCTACGCCACCAAACAGAATCAGGACGCCGCCCGCCAGCTCGCGCACGATCCGGAAGTCGACCTGATCGTCGTCATCGGCGGTACGAAGAGCGCGAACACGAAGCACCTCCGGGAGATCTGCCGCGAGTCGAAGCCGTCGTACCTCGTGCAGGGCGCGGACGACCTCGACCCCGAATGGTTCCGTGACGCGAAGGTCGTCGGCGTGACCGCCGGCGCGTCGACGCCCGACTACGTCATCGACGAGGTCGAGGCGCGGATCGCCGAGCTGACGGGGGAGCCGTGATGCGGCCGGTCCGCCTCTTCCTTCGCAGCCTCCGCCAGTTCGCGCGCGGCTTCGCGCCGGCGCTCGGCATGGCCTTCGTCTGCCTGGCCATGCAGCGCGTCGTGTCGAGAGTGCTCGTCATCGGCTGGGGTGCCGTCGCTCCCCAGAAGCCGGTCCGGCCTCTGGGATACACGGGGCCGTGGGACTGGCGCGAGGACGTCTGGGATGCCCTCTACTCCGCCCTCGACGCTTCGGTCCTGTTCTTTTTCCACGCCCTAGTCGCGTTGATCGTCACTGCCTGGTTGTTGCGCTCCCGCGCGGGCTTCGAGCCCCTGCGGGTGTTGCGTCGCGCGGTGCGTGGAGCGGCCGTGCTCACGTGCGCGGCCGCCGTCGTTTTCGCCGCCGCGTACCTCGTCGACGATGCGCTCCCCGCGACGCGATACGTGCGTTTCAACTTCTCGGCCGCGGCCATGATCGCCCTCTGGTTCGGCACGTCGGCCCTGCTCCTGCCCGCACGCCTGATGGGCTACGAGCCCGCCGCGCCCTCAGGCTTTGCGCGGACCACCGTCATCGCCGCGCTTGCCCTTCTGCCCTGGTTCTACGTCAGTGAGTTGCTGGGCGCGCCGCTCCGCCACTGCTACGACAACTGCGGAGGCATGTTCTTCGCCGGCCTCGACTACCTCGCCTTCCTCGGCGCCTACCTCCTCGGCCTGACCGTCATCAGCGCCGCCGTCTCCGCGGCGTCCTGCCTGCCCGCGGAAACTGTCATCCTGAGCCGCGTAGACGGCGAAGGACCCCCTGCCATTCGCGCCGACGGCGCATTCATCAGCGGGTGACCCCGTGTCCTGCGACCCCTCCGGGGCCGTAATCGGAACCGCCGTGGTCCGGTGGCTGCGCGCTCCGCGCTTGCCACCGGCTACTTTCTGTCGCGCCTCCGGCGCAAGCCGCTCGCTCACTCCTCCCACGCCACCTTCCCGCCCACGATCGTCATCACGCTCCGCGTCTTCGGCAGCTCCGGCGGCGCGACCGCGAAGATGTCCTGGGACAGCACCGCCATGTCGGCGAGCATCCCCGGCGCGATGCGGCCCTTCTCGCGCTCCTGCAGCTCCGCGAACGCCGCGCCTTCCGTGTACGCGCGCAACGACTGCCCGACGGTGAGACTCTCGGCCGCGTTCGTCGGGTGGATCGCGGCGAAGAACATGTTCAGGAACGGGTTCAGCGGTCCGTCCGATCCGAGCGCGAACCGGTTGCCGGCGGCGACCAGCGACCGGGCCGGCTGCGCCTGGCGCGCCCGCTCGCCGTAGCGCGCGTGCATCGTCTCCGCGATCGTGAAGTGCGACGGGTTCTGGACCAGGATCACGCCGAGCTTACGCATCCGCGCCGCGAGCTCCGGCGTGGTGGTGTCGCCATGCTCGATCCGCAGACGCAGCGACGGCCAGTCGGCCTTCGTTCGCTCCATGGCATCCAGCACCGCCGCGATGGCGCGATCCCCGACCGCGTGCACGTGCAGCTGCCCGCCGCCGCTCGCCGCGTCGCGGACCATCCCCTCGATCTCGGCCGCTGAGTAATTCAGGCGACCCGTCATCGACGGTGCATCGGCGTACGCGTTCTGCATCGCCGCGCTGCGCTCGATCGGCGTGCCGTCGAGGATGTACTTCACAGGCCCGCGCGTGCCGGCGCGCGATGTGTACGGCGGAACCCGGAGCTCGATCGTCCGCCACCGCAGCGCGGGCTGTATCGACGCGAGGAGCGCTTCCGTCCGCGCCGCGCCGACGATCGGGTAGGTCTGCACGCTGGTGATGCCGTGGCGAAGCGCCTCCTGCTCGAACTCGCGGATCGCCGCGCGCAGCGCCTCATCGCTGGCCCGCTCGGCCTGCTGCTTCTGCGGCATCCAGTACGCGTGCTCGTACAGCCAGCCGTTCAGCCGGCCGTCGTTTCCTCTCCCGTACCACCCTCCGAGAGGATCCTTCGCCTCCTCCGCGATCCCCCACGCGCGCAGCGCCGCGGTGTTCAGGATCGCCGAGTGCCCGCCGAGCGGCGCCACACGGATCGGCCGCGTGTTCGAGATGCCGTCCAGATCGTCCCGCGTCAGTCCGGCATCGACGAGATGCAGCGGCAGCTCCGCCGCGATCACCGAGCCCTCCGCCGCGCCCGCGACGGCCGTGCGGATCGCGTCCAGCAGCTCCTCTTTCGTCGCCCTCTCCTGCGCCGGGCGTGCGGCCGTCGTGGGCTCCGAGAACCACGGCGCGTGCACATGCGCGTCGTTGATCCCGGGGATGGCCACGCGGCCCTCCAGCTCCACCACCCGCGTCGACGTTCCAACCAGCCGCGCGATCTCCGCCGCAGTTCCCACGGCCGCGATCCGCTCCCCCCGAATCGCAACCGCCTCCGCCCACGGCGCCGCCTCGACCCCGGTGAAGATCCGGCCGCCCCTCAGGACGAGATCCGCCGGCGCGTTGCGCGTCGACGTACAGGCGGCGGAGAGGAGCAGAACGACCAGCAGGCTGCTTCGGCGCATGATCCGGCATCGTAACAGCGGCACGGCGCGGCGCGGCGTGGTCCCGGTACACTCGCACGGGCCGATGGCGTTTACGTTCGAGCTCACCAGCACGTACCAGGACCTCATCGACGGTCTCGACGCGGACCGCACGGCGAGGACCGGCATGCGCTGGTGGGCGCGGGCCGGTGTCGCGGGAATGGGCCTCCTCTGGCTGTTCGGATTCTTCGTGGTGATGGCTCGAGACAAACCCGTCCGGCCCTCGTGGCTGCCGTTCGTCTGGCTGCTGCTGGGCGGCCTGATCACCTGGCACTACATCATCCAGCCACGACTGGCGGTGTGGTCGATCCGGAGAAAGAACGTGGCGGCGCAACACCTGAAGCTCGTCTTCGACGCCTCCGGCATCCGCGCGACGATCGCGGGCGAAGGCGAATTTCACCGCCCGTGGCGCGAGCTGGAGGTCTTCCAGGTCGCCGGCAAAGGCATCACGTTCGGATTCGAGGGCAGCCCGCTGCACTGGCTCCCCAATCGCGTGTTCACCGACACCGCGCAGCGCGACGCATTCATCGAGTACGTGACGCAGACGCTCGAGCAGGTCGCCGATTCGGATACGACGGGGTCGTAGACGTGCCTCGCCCTTTGGAGTGCGGAGGCAATTGGAGGCTGTCTCAAAACCCCATGGGACCGCCGGCGTCCCCGCCGGCTGCCGGGGCGGCGTCTCGCCGCCCCGGGTGGGAGGTGGAGCGTGCCACGTGGCGAGAGGCTCCGTCCTCCCGAGGACGCGCCGGCGGGACGCCGCCGCACAGCCGGCGGGACGCCGGCGGTCCGATGGGTTT
>DASUSN010000205.1:0-75483 GCA_036375075.1 Thermoanaerobaculia bacterium
ACTTATCGCTCGTAACGAGCGCTTGGCATGGGCAACCCTTCCTTTCGATTTACCTTCGTTTCGGGCCGTGGCCCATCGGTCATTCCTCGCTGCCTATTTTAGATCCTCTACGCCTACTCGAATCTGACAAAGTCGAACTAAGTCAGCGCGTATCGGCGTTCCGTCCGCCGCTCCCTCTCGATCGCGATCTGATTCGTGATCCCCACCACCCCCGCCACCTCCCGGACCGCATTCGCCACGAGTTGCTTCTGGAACGGGTGCGCGACGGTTCCTTCGAGCGTCACCCATCCATTACAGACGGACACGCGCGGGCGGTCGGCCGGCATGCGCGCAAGCGAGTCGATCAACTCGCGCAGCACGCGCTCGAGCGTCGCGTCGGTCCTGTAGTCGCCGATGGTCAGGCGCACTTCGAGCAGATTCCGCACGCCGAAGACGTCCGGCACGCGTAACAGCGCCTCTTCGGCCGTACATTTGTCGGCGTACGTGTGCACGACACCTTCGAGCGTCACGATGCCGTCGCCGGAGATCGTGAATCGGAGGCGCGCGGGATCGATGCCCGGTTGGGCGCGAAGGGTGTCGGCGACGAGCGGCGCGAGCGTCATGGTCATCTCCTCACGCCGGCAGAGCCAGCTCGCCTGCCTGCAGCGCGCGTGCGGCCAGTGCGTTCACGGCCAGCACCGCACAATTGCTGTGCTGGACTACCTGCTCCTGGACATCCTTTTCGCCCACGCCGAGTGCGATGAGGTCCGCGCCTTCCCGGAGCGCCGTGAGGATGAGCTCGGGCTCCGAGACCTCGATCAGCCGGGCGTTCCCGGCGTCGGCGAGCACGCCGGCGTATTCGACCGCCGCACGTCCCTCGGCCGTCGCCCGGCTTCCGACGACGACCAGCATCGGCGCCGTCTCCGGCGTCGCTCCGTGCACGGCGATCACCGGCACCGGCGCCACGCGCATGACGGCCTCGGTCACGGAGCCGAACAGCAGGTGGCGCAGGCCGGTCCTTCCGTGCGTGCCCATGACGATCAGATTCGCGCCGGACTCGCGCACCTGCGCGAGGATGGCATCGGTCGGAGTGCCGATTACGACGCGAACGTCGTACGGCATGGCGGTGCTGATGTTCGTCTCCGCAAAGGTCTGGAGTTGCTCGCGCGCCGCCTCCATCAGGTCGTCCCGAGGGATGGAGACGGCCACGGCCTCGCTGACCGTGAAATCGAGAGCTGGAGCGAACGAATCGGCGTAAACGACGAGGAGGTGGGCTTCGAAACGGGCGCCGAGGGCCGCGGCATAGCGCAGCGCACGCGCTGCTGGAGCACTGAAGTCCGTGGGCACGAGAATGAGTTTCGGCGTCAGAGTTTCCATGCTCCACCTCCTCGTTCGATGTGCGGACCTCGAAGCCCGCCGCGATCAAGGTAGGGGCTCGCGCAGGGGTCGGCCTATGACGACCGTCATCCGGTCGTGTGACGGCGCCGCAGGGTCGAGTGAGCGTCGTCACATGCCGGTGTGAGACCGCACCCCGCGCGCCGGCGCGGGAGCGTCTAGCTTCAGTCCATGCACCGGAATGCAGTGCGACGGCCATTCTCCCGAACGCCGCGCGCGCGATCGATGGCGCTGTGGTTCGTGGTTGCCGCGCTCGTTCTCCTGCACGCCGTCCTTCTCTGGCAACGACTCGACGATCGATCCATCGCCCGCCCCGAGGTGGCCATGCGCTGGATCGTGGCCGCGGCGATCGGGGGCGCGGCGCTGCTGCTTCGCCGCGTGTCGGCGGGATCGCGGGGCTGGGTCGTATTGTGGTTGACGGTCGCACTGCTCCATCTCGCCGGCCCGGCCGGTGCCGTTCTGACGCAGGCCGTGCTGACGGCCACTCCTCTACTCCTGATGTTCGTCGCGATTGCGACCGGCGTCGCGTGCGGTACCGCCCCGTTCATTCGGGGTCGCACCGGCAGAGCGACGTGCGCACCGGTCATCGCGTCCGCACGCGATCGTGCACCGCCGTCGCCCTGACCCGCGACGCTCTGTACGCACGGCCGCGAACGACCTCGCGGCCCACGACGAGGAGTCCATGATGCGCACACTCGGAAACCTTCTTCTGCTCGTCCTGCTCGTTCCTTCCATCGCGCCATACAGCGTGATGGCCCAGCAGACCGCGACGGTGGTGGAAGAGACCCCCACCGCGGCAACAACAGAACAGCCGCTCGCCTCGTTCTTCGCCGAGACCACCGTCACCGCGACCGGTTCGGAGCGGAACGTCTTCGACATCGCTACGCCCGTCACCGTGATCCGCGAAGACAAGATCGCGCAGAAAAGCGTCGAAAACGTCGCCGACCTGCTGCGCGAGCAGCCGGGCGTCGACGTGAACGGCGTCGGTCCGAATCAGGCGCGGCCCGTGATCCGCGGACAGCGCGGACTGCGGGTGCTCTTTCTCGAGGACGGGCTTCGTCTGAACAATCCCCGCCGGCAGACAGACTTCGGCGAGATCGGCGGTCTCGTCGACCTGCACAACGTTTCGACGATCGAAGTCGTCCGCGGCCCGGCGTCGGTCCTCTACGGAAGCGACGCCATCGGCGGCGTGATGAACGCGATCAGCAAGGAGCCGTCGTTCCCGAGCGATTCCAATCTGGCCGGCTACA
Source organism: Thermoanaerobaculia bacterium (assembly GCA_036375075.1). Lineage (GTDB taxonomy): Bacteria > Acidobacteriota > Thermoanaerobaculia > Gp7-AA8 > Gp7-AA8 > QHVT01. The sequence goes on from DASUSN010000205.1 coordinate 2,625, forward strand.
TCGAAGGCCGCCACTCCAGCGCCGGCGATCTCTCCGGGCTCAGCGCCGGACTGAACGCGCGCTTCGGCCGCTTCACGCTGCAGATCGGCGGCACGAAACGCAACGCGAATGACTACAGCATTCCGACGGGGCGCTTCGGCGACATCGACATCGCTCGCGGCGTCAACACTCTCGACACCGGCGTCGACGACACGAGCGCGTGGGGAACACTGTCGTTCACGCCCGTGTCCGGCCACAACCTGCGACTGCGTCTGAACCGCTATCGCGCGGGAGAGACCGGGTTCGGCTACGTTCCGGCAGAGCAGTACGGCGCGACGGAGGAGACGAAGATCCGCATCCTCTATCCGGAGCAGTCGTTCGACCGCGCGACGTTCTCGTACACCGCCTCGGCGCTGCAGAGAACGTGGGCCGATTCGACGAACGTGCAGCTCTACCATCAGAGCAACGCGCGCGAGCTGGTCAACGACATCGAGATCGACATCGGTCCCGTGGCACCCGGCTTCCCGCACTCCGGCGTCCAGGCCAACACGCTCAACTTCAGCGACCTCGATACGTGGGGCTTCCGCGCCGACGCCGTGAAGGTCCTGGGCAACGGGCGCCACATCGCCACCTACGGCATCGAGGGGACGCGCGACGAGAGCTTCAACACCGACTTCTCGACCACGATCACGACCATTCGCACGCCGCACGGCAATCGAGTCACCGAAACGACCGACGCCCTGGCGAACGCGCCGAATGCGACGAACACCGCCTGGGGCATCTTCGCGCAGGACGAGATTTCGATCGGCCGCAAGCTGATTGTCACTGCCGGCGCCCGTTTCAACAGCGTCGAGACGGTGGCCAAGGCCACCCCGGGCTGGGACGTGACCGGCCTCGGCTTCTCCGATCGCCGCTTCGTCGGAGCGCTGTCGGCGAAGTACCAGCTCAATCGTTCGATCAACCTGCTGGCCTCGTACGGCCGCGGCTTCCGCGCCCCGAACATCATCGAGCGGCTGTTCAACGGCGCGACCCCCGAGGGATCGGGATACCAGCTCCTGAACCCGGCCCTCGATTCCGAGACCAGCGACAACTTCGACCTCGGCATCAAGTACTCGCGCGCAAACGCGTTCCTGGAAGCGGTAGCGTTCCGCAACGACATCAAGGGCGGAATCATCCAGGCGTTCCTCTCGCCGGCCGAGATCGCAGGGCTCGATGAAGCGACACGAGCCGCAATCGCGGCGAGCCACGCGCAGTTCGTCGTGCAGCAGCGCAATGCCGCGCACCTGCGTTACGAGGGAGTAGAGCTCGCACTCGGCTGGCGCTCCAGCCGCGGCATCGTGCTGGGCGGCAACTACACCTGGATCAACGGCGAGCGCATCGACGCGGCGAACCCGCCGACCGGCGACAGTTACTCGAACAAGACGTTCGCGTATGCGCGGTACGAGCCGGGCGGGTCGCGCTTCTGGGCCGAGTACCACGTGCGCCACAACGGGAAGGAGGACGCGAACATCGCTCCGAACGAGCCCGTGCCGCCGGTCGGCCTCACCTTGCCGGCGTTCACCGTGCACGGCATCGGCGCCGGCGCGCGGCTCTTCGAGTTCAACGGCATGGCGAACGAGCTGACGGTCTGGCTCGAGAACGCGACGGACGAGCTGTACGCCGAGTTCTCGAACGCAACGTTCTTCCGCCCCGAGCCGGGCCGCACGATGAAAGTCAGTTATCGCATCACGTTCTAGGAAGGCCGCATGCGGCAACCCGACGTCGTCCTCATCCACCCGCCGAGCGTCTTCGATTTCCGGGAGCGGGCCATCTTCTACGGACCGGTCAGCGACGTCATCCCGTCGTCGCCGGTCTTCGAGATGTACCCGATCGGATTTCTGACGCTCGCGGCGTGGCTGCGGCGGCACGGGTACCGCGTGCGCATCGTCAACCTGGCCCTGCTCATGATGCGCAGCCGCCGCTTCGACCCGGAACGGTTCCTCCGGCGGCTGCGCCCGAAGCTCTTCGGCATCGACCTGCACTGGCTCCCGCACGCGCACGGAGGTCCGGCCGTCGCGGCGCTGTTGAAGCGCATCCATCCCGAGGTCCCGATCGTCTTCGGCGGTATCTCCGCGACGTACTTTCATCGCGAGCTGATCGCGGATCCAGCCGTCGATTTCGTGCTGCGCGGTGCGGTGACGGAGCCATCCCTATTGGCGCTCGTGCGCGAGCTCCAGGGCTCACAACGCTTCGAGTCCGTGCCCGGACTGACTTGGAAGGATGCGTCGGGCGTCCGTGTCAACGACGATCCGCAAACGCCGCCGTCCCTCGACGAATACGGTTTCGACCTCGGCATGATGGTCTCCTCGGTCATCCGCCACCTCGACTTCTGGACGAACGTTCCGTTTCACACGTGGTGGCGCCATCCGATCACCGCCGTGTTCACGGTGCGCGGCTGCGCGCGCGGTTGCGTGACGTGCGGAGCGTCGCGTGCGGCGTTCCGCCGTTTCATGCCCGCGCATTTCCCGATGCTTCGCAGTCCGGAGCGAATCGCGGAGCAGGTCCGCGAGCTCGCGCAGATGACCCGCGCTCCGATCTTCTTCGTCGGCGACCTCCGCGACGGCGGCGAGCGTTACGTGCGCGACGTGCTGGCAGCGCTCGCGCGCACGCCGGTCACGAACCGCATCGTCTTCGAGTTCTTCGATCCGCCGGACACGCAGCTCGTCGCGGCCATCGACGCATCCGTGCGCCACTGGGGCGCGGAGCTTTCGCCGGAAAGCCACGATGAATCCGTCCGGGGCCGGCTCGGCAAGGCGCGATTCACGAACGCGCGGATGGAAGCGTCGATCGAGGCGCTGCTGGCCTCGCGCTGCGAGTCGCTCGACCTCTTCTTCATGATCGGACTGCCGGGGCAGACCTACGGCAGCGTGCTCGCGACCGTTGATTTCGTCGAGCGGCTCTTCACGCGATCCGATCGCCGCCTCTCGGCATTCCTCACGCCGATGGGACCGTTCATCGATCCCGGCAGCGACGGCTTCGAAAACGCGGAGAGGCACGGCTACAAGCTCCGTGCGCACACGCTGGCCGAGCACCGGGCGCTGCTCGAGCAGAACGATTGGGAGTCGATCCTCAACTACGAGACAGAGTGGATGACGCGACGAGAGATCGTCGACGCGACGTACGACGCCGCGGAACGGTTGAACGACCTCAAGGCACGGCATGGACGCATCGCCGAGTCGCAGGCCGATGGGGTGCGGTCCCGCATCGCCGCCGCGCGCTCGATCCGCCGACGTTTGGCCGCCGGCGACGAGCTCGATCCCGCCGAGATCCGCGCGTTCTCCGAGGGGTCGATCAACGACAAGGCGGAGCTGTTCGCACCCGGCGCGTTTCTGCGCAACTTCCGGCTCGGCGGGATCCTCCGCTTGCTCACGAGAGCAGTGCCGGATTCCGCTGCCACAGCGTCCAGTTCAGCACAGCCGCGAACGTCACCCATGCGAGGTAAGGCATGAGGAGCAGCGCTGCGGATCGCCGAAAGCGCGCGAACCACGCGACGGACGCGACGATCATCAGCCACAGCATGGCGATCCCGGCGAACGAGCCGGCGCCGAGATGCCAGTGGAAGAACAGCCAGCTCCACGCCGCGTTCACGACCAGATGGATCGCGAAGAACGACAGCGCCGTCCGCGTCCGCGACCACGGCGCGCTGCGAAAGACGAGCAGCGCCGCAATCCCCATCATCAGATACAGCACCGTCCAGACCGGACCGAAGAGCCACGGTGGCGGCGCCCACGCCGGTTTCAGCAGTTGCGCGTAGAACGCCGGCGCGCTCGTCGAGGCGATACCGCCCATTGCGCCGGCGAGGAGCGGCAGCGCCACCCAAACGATCGAGCCGAGCACCTTCACGCCCGGCAGTGTAGGCCGCCATGCTCAGGGCAATCTGTAGGCGATTGCCGCAAGCGCGACGACGATCGCGCCGAACACGATCTCGCGCCAGCCGATCGTCTGCGCGCGCGGCGCTTCGTGCGAGAGGCCCCACATCGCCCGGAGCAGCAGCACGACCATCGCCGCGATCGCGTAAGGCCGGGCGTAAAGCGTGACGCAGGCGATCGCGATCACGTGCAGCGCGATCGCCGGCCACGCGGCCATGCGGCCGAGCATGGCCCGCACGTAGAGGATCGACGGCAGCGTGCGCGCGACGATGATCCCCGCCAGGCCGAATGCCGGGACGATGCGCATCCCGCCCGCGATGGCCACCGCCGCCGCGATGCTGGCCATGGCTGCCGCGCCGCTCAGCTCCGGCAGCAGCTCGCGCTCGCGCCTGTGCGCGTCGTACAGCACCTGCGTCAGCGCCAGCGGTACGACGAGGCCGAGCGGGATCAGCACGCGCGCACCGCTCGTCATCACCGCGGCCGTGAGCGACAGCGCTCCGCCGAACAGGTACGCCGCAGCGAGTGCGCGGCAGTACGGCGTTCGCGGATAACTCCGCCCGCGCGTCGCATCCTGCAGCGCCAGCTTCAACGGGTGGCGCGCCAGGAATCCGAACAGCGCCGCCGCGCCGACGAATGCGCCGCCCCACGACGGCGCGACGAGGAGTCCGAGGAGCATCGGCTCGAAGAGAAACCCCCAGCCCCCATGCTCGGCCGGCAGCGCGAGCGGCCGCAGCGAGACGGTGCGCGAAGGCAGCGGAACGGTCGTCACGAAGCAGACTGTAAAACGAGCGCACCCGCATGGCCATGACATCGATCATGAAAATGCCAGAATGAGCGCACATGCCGATCGAAGCCCCGATCCCGTTCGACGCCATTCCCCTCCTGGCCGCACTGCGGCGTGAGGATCGCGCGGCGGTCGCGCCGCTCTGTCGCGTGCGCGGCTATGAGAAGGGAGAGATGATCTTCCGCGAAGGCGATCCCGCCGACCGCATTCACTTCGTGCACATCGGCCGGGTGAAGATCGTCAAGGCCGCCGGGGGACGCGACATCATCCTGGAGATCCTCGGCCCCGGCGAGGCGGTGGGCGCCGTCGCGGCCTTCGAGCGCCGCCCCTTTCCCGCCAGCGCCATCACGCTCGAGCCGTCCGGCATCGTCTCCATCGCCGAGCGCGAGTTCTTCGCCCTCCTCGAATCGCGGCCGGAGATGATGCGCCAGCTCCTCGGCGGACTGACGCTGCGGCTGATGATGGTCAACAAGCGCCTGGCGGATCTCACCGGCTCGGCCGAGCAGCGCGCGATCCGCCTCTTCCTCATGCTCGCCGAACGCATCGGCGTCCCGGCCGGCGCCGGCGTGAAGATCCCGCTGGCACTTTCGCGTCAGGAGGTCGCGGACCTGATCGGCACGACACTCGAGACGGCCATCCGCCTGATGAGCCGGTGGCAGAAGGAAGGGGTCGTCCTGACGGAAAAGGACGGCTTCCTCATTCCCGATCCGGCGAAGCTTCGCGCCTCCGATCAGTGAGCGAGACGCTCGCGCGCACTCCGCCAGCACACGGAAGCGACGAAGCGCCTCCGGTCGTTCTCCCGTGCGATGGCCGAATGCGCGCGTTCAGTGACTGCAGCCCGCGCCGCACGCATCGACGAACGCCGCCGGCTGTCCGGCGCGATCCTCGAGCGACACCGCGCGCGGGAAGTAGAGGTTGTTCTCCACGTGGATGTGCTCGTGCGTGCGCAGCTCGAATTCGGCCAGGCGGCGATACAGCTCGCGATAGCTGAAGCACGCGCTCTCCGGCGGCGTGAATCCCTCGCTCACGACGCGCAGGCTGGCCAGCAGCTCGCCGACGCGGTCGTGCTCGGCCATCATCTTGCGCACCGGATTCTTCACCGTTCCGAAAAACGGCGTCGGCGCGGGACGGTGCTCGTTCGACGACGCTTCGAGCTGCGTCACGTACGGGAAGAGGACCTGCTCCTCCTTCAGCATGTGCGGCAGCATGTCGTCCCGCAGCGCGGCGATGAGCGTCACCACCTCCGCCAGCTCCGGACGGCGTTCGCCGTGGACGCTGAGCACCTTGTCCGCCAGCGGCTCGATGGTCTGCAGCTCCTCGCGCGTCCAGGCGTGGTAGATCGAGACGATGTTCGCGCTCATTGACGTCAGCGTCTCAGCGGTCCAGTCGCGCGTGCTTCCGTCCGGCAGGTCGGCGAGCTTCTCCAGTGTCTCGATGAACGCGTCGACGCTCTTCCCGGCGGCGGCGCAGGCTTCGGGCAGCGGCGTCATGCCGCCGCAGCAGTAGTCGATCTTCCAGGCTTCGAAAACGCGGATCGAGAGCGGCATCTCGGCGGCGAGCTCGCCAACCGTCCGTTCTCTGACATCCAGGATTGCGTGCATTGCGTGGTTCCTCCGTGGACTTCATTCTCGTCCGGCGCGCGGACGGGCACCATGACCGATGTCATACGGTTCGGCGGTAGGAGCGCAGCAGCCCCACGAACGTCACCGTCCACGCCGCCAGGGCGATGAACACGAACGCGCGCGGCAGCAGATGCAGCACCTCGAGGCCCGTCACCTCGGCGAGCCGGTACGTGCAGACCGTGTACATCCCCAGCGGGAAGACGGCGCCCCAGTAGAGCGGGCTGTACGTCAGGGGGAAGCGTTTGTAGCCGTGGCGCCAGAAGCCGAGGATGACCAGCATCGGGATCCACCAGGTGGCCGTGGCCCAGAAGAGGATGGTCAGGCCGAGGGTGAAGGGGTGGAGGGCGGTGAGGATCGGGGAGGATTTTTCGTTCGCGATGAGCAGTGTGCCGGCCAGCGTGGAGATGGCCATCGCGCCCATGTTGATCCAGTACGGCGGCATGAGGTCGGACGGCGCGAAGCGGAAGAACGTGTAGCGATAGAAGATCAGGGAGATCAGCCAGATGTAGAGCATCCCGCCGGCGAGCCAGAAGGAGAGGCTGCCGAAGAGCAGCAACTCGGCGTACGCAGTCGTCGGCGCGAGAATCGAGGCGAGGGTAGACACCGACTGCGTGGCCACGACAGCCACGAGCCAGCCTCCGTTGATGCCCTGGTCGAGCGTCGGCTTGTTCTCTTTGATGGTCAGCGCGGTGAAAACCGAGTAGATCAGGATCAGCCACAGCACGAGCGTGACGATCCAGAACGCGAAGGCGAAACGCTCCAGCTTCGCCACGATGACGAGCTGCGAGCCGAGCACGCTCGTGGCCGCGACGGCGGTGAAGAAGCCGACGCCGCGCTGATGATCGGCCACGTCGGCGACCACGTCCTTCGGGTAACGCGCGATGCGCACGATGGTCAGGATCCAGAGCACGGCGAAGGCGACGACATTGACTGCCAGCAGCGCGTACGGCACGAACGGAATGCCCAGGAGCTGCGCGGCGATGGAGACGATGCCGGTGGCCATCACCAGCGCGAAGTAGGCCGGGTGCAGCGTGCGAAGCGCAGACGTCAAAATCGGGGCCGCTCCATCCGGTAGATGTACGAGAGCAGGCCCAGATTGAGGGCGAAGCAGACGATGCTCGCGATGGCCGCCGGAATGACCACGCGCTCCTGGCCGGCGAGGAACGCGTTCATCGTCGCGGTGAGCAGCCAGAGCTGCAGCACGACCGTCATCAGGACCAGCGCCAGGATGCCGAAGACGATGGTCGTCTTCTGCTGTCGCGAGAACGCGCGTTTCACGCCCGCACCTCGCGGCCGATGGCGTAGAGATCGCCATCGCGGATCTCGAGGAGGATGCGCTCGAGCGGACGCCGCGGCGGACCGGCGATGGGGATGCCGGTGCGCAGCTCGAACGAGCCGTTGTGGCACGGGCAGAGGAAGCGCCCGTGCGCGAGATCGGGCACGACCGCGCAGCTCAGGTGCGTGCACTTCTGGTTGTACGCGAAGTACTGCTGCCCGCCCGTCCGCACCACGATGCAGGTGTCGTGCGCCTCGGGGTAGCCGAAGACCAGCGAGCCGCCGATGGGGATCGCCTCGGCGCGCGCGATGCGCATCACCGGCAACTGCCCTTTGCGTTTGCGGCGGAAGTTCTCGAAGACGATCCAGAGCTGCCCGACCGCAAACGCGAAGCTGGTCAGGACGAGGAACTTCGTGAAGTCGCGGCGAGCCACGAACTCGTCCTGCGGCCAGTCGATCGGAAAATCGTTCCGCCACTGCGGCTGGTCGTGATACGGGCGGCCGTCGGGCGGGATGGACAGTTGGTCTGGCGTCGTTCGCGTCGGTTGTGTCGGTGTTGTCGTCATTGGCTTGTTTGAATTGAAAATTGAAAATTGAAAATTGAAAAAAGGGATGCCCCTCGCGTGCGGCGTTCCGCTTTTTCAATTTTCAATTTTCAATTTTCAATTTCGAATCCTTCACATGTCATCGAATACAGAATCGAGCATCCCACCGCGACCGACCGCGTCGTCGTCCATCGCGGAAAGCACGTCCACGTGCGACACGCCGGCGTCGCGCGGCACCATCATGTGCACCTTCGTCGTGATGGTCTGATTGCCGAACTGGAAGGTGTTCACGGGCTGCGAGCGAGGGCGGAGATGCTCGATCTCCTCGTGCGTTCCGAAGTAGAGCGCGCCGGACGGACAGACGCTCGCACACATCGGCTTGAGGCCGACGGACGTGCGGTCGTAGCACATGTCGCACTTCATCATCAGCGAGAGCTCGGTCTTCATCTTCGGCACGCCGAACGGACAGACGAGCACGCAGTTGTTGCAGGCGATGCAGCGCGGTTTCCGCGCCGTCTGCACGACGCCGTCGCCGGTGCGCTTGATGGCATCCGCAGGACAGACCTCGGCGCACGTCGGCGAGTCGCAATGCATGCAGACCACTGGGACCGTCTGTACGGAGATCGGCCGGTCGACGTATTCGAGATGGATCATCGAGTGGCCGCGATGCGTGTCGCACTCGCTGCACGCGGCGACGCACGACTGGCAGCCGATGCAGCGGTTCGGGTCGAGGAAGAACTCGTTCACGACCGCTCCTCCGAGTCGTCGAGCCTTCGAGTCTTCGAGTGTTCGAGTACGTTTGCCTCGGCGACTTGGCGACTCGACGACTTGACGACTCTCACCGCGCAGACCTTGTATTCGGGGATCTTCGAGACCGGGTCCTGCGCTGCGATGGTGAGCTGGTTCGCTGACTTGCGCCCCGCCCAGTGATACGGGATGAACACCGTGTCCGGGCGGATGGTGGTCACGACCTGCGCGCGCAGGGTGATCGTGCCGCGGCGCGACTCGACGGTCGTCCAGTCGCCGTCCGCGACGCCGTACTTCTGCGCGAGCCTCGGATGCATCTCGACGCGCGGCTCCGGATACTGATCCACCAGCGGCCCGATGCGTCGCGTCTGCGTGCCGGAGAGGAACTGGCTCACGACGCGGCCGGTGGTGAGGATGACCGGGTACTCCTCGTCGACGTCCTCCGCCGGCGGACGGTACGCGGCGACGTTGAAGCGCGCCTTTCCATCCGGGAAGTAGAACGGCCCCGCGCCCTTCGCGACCGCGTTCCACGATCGGGGCTCGAAGAGGCGCGGCGTGCCCGGATGATCCTCGCTGGGGCACGGCCAGAAGACTCCGTGGTTCGCCTCGATCTTCTCGTACGTGATGCCATAGTAGTCAGCCACGCCGCCTTTCGAGGCTACGCGCAGCTCGTCGAAGATCTCCCGGGGGCTCTCGAACGTGAAGCCGTGAGGGCGGCCGAGGGCGCGGGCGATGTCCTGGATGACCCGCCAGTCCTGCTTCGCGTCGCCGGGCGGATCGACGGCCTTGTTGATCTTGATGACGCGCCCTTCCACCTGGCAGACCACCCCCTCGTCTTCCTCGTGCAGCGAGCCGGGAAGGACGATGTCCGCGTGCTGCGCGGTCTCGCTGAGGAAGAAATCGATGACTGTGAAGAACTCGAGCTGCTCCAGCGCGCGCGTGACGAATGCGTTGTCCGGCAGCGAGATCTTCGGGTTGAAGCAGATCAGGAGCAGCCCCTTGATCTCACCCGCGTCGATCTTGCGCATCATCTCGTAGCAGTCGACGCCCGCCTCGGGCAGCTCCTCGGGTTTGATGCCCCACACGCCGGCGACATACTCCCGATGCGCGGGATTCATGATGTCGCGCCAGCCGGGGAGCTGATCGGCCTTCTGCCCGTGCTCGCGGCCGCCCTGTCCATTGCCCTGGCCGACCACGGTGCCGTACGCGCAGTTCGGCTTTCCAATGCGCCCCGAGGCCAGGACGATGTTGATCGTGGAGAGACAGTTCTCGACGCCGTGCGAGTGGTGCTCGATGCCGCGCGCGTGCATGAGGAAGCTCGTCTTCGCCTCTCCCCACAGCTCCGCCGCGGCACGGATCGACTTCTCCGCAACGCCGGTCACTTCCGCGGTACGCCTCGGCGTCCATTGCCGCACGTGCTCCGCGACGGCGTCGAAGCCGACCGTGGTCTGCTCGATGAAGTCGTGATCGAGCCAGTCGTTCTCGATCATCAGGTGGAGGATGCCGTTGAACAGCGCGACGTCGCGACCCGGCTTCACGGGAAGGAAGAGGTCCGCCGTCCGGGCGATCGGCGTGATGCGCGGATCGACGACGATCAGCTTCCCGCCGTTCTCACGCGCCTGCCAGACGTAGTTCGTGGTGATCGGCGAGCACTCGGCCGTGTTCGAGCCGGCGATGAGCACGACCTCGGCGTTGAGGATGTCGTCCCACGGATTGGCGCTGCGGTCGATGCCGAAGGCTTTCTTGTTCGCCGCGCCCGCGCTGACCATGCAGAGGCGGCCGTTGTAGTCGATGTACTTCGTCTTCAGGCAGACCCGGGCGAACTTGCCCATCAGGTATGCCTTCTCCGAGGTCAGGCTGGCGCCGGAGAGCACACCGAACGCGTTCGGGCCGTACGTCGACTGGATACGCTCGATCTCCGAGGCGACGCGTGTGATCGCGGCGTCGTAAGCCATCGGGGAGAAGCCGGCGTCCGCGTCCGGGTCGCGCTGCAGCGCGGTGGTGAGACGGTCTTCATGGCCGCCCTGCAGGTAACGCTTGACGCCCTTCGGACAGAGCATCCCCTTGTTGAACGGAAAGTCGTAGCGCGGCTCGAAGCCGATGACCAGGTTGTCTTTGACTTTGAGGTTGATCCCGCACTGCTGGCCGCAGAAGCAGCAGTGCGTCGGCACGATCCGGTCCGGCTCGGCGCCGGTGTCGGCGCGCGGCCCCTGCATGCGGTTGAGGTGCGGCCCCCACGCGTTGATGAGGACGTCCGCATCTTTCGGTAGCGTTGCCATGTCAGTTCCTCGGAGTTCCTCGGAGCTCCTCGGTTCCTCGGGTCGCGTTCACGGTCCTCATCCCGAGGAACTCCGAGGAACCGAGGAACCCGAGGAACTGCCTCTCCACAACTGCCCCTGCGCGATGGCCAGCATCGACCGTCTGCACGCGGGACAGATGCGCTGGTAGTGGTCGACGCCGGGAGCGTCGCTCTCGTAGCGGTAGCCGAGCTCGCGTTCCACTTCGATGAGATCGTTGACCTGCAGCAGCGGCGCGTACTCCACGTCGCAGCGGCGGCATTTCGCCATCCCCTCGCGCGCGGCCACGTCCTTGTAGAAGCTGACGCCGAGCTGCGCCGGCCGCTGGAAGATGTGGAAGAACTTCCCGAACGGCAGGTAGAGCAGGGTGAAGATGACCGTGATCGCGTGCAGGAGCGCGAGGAAGTCGTAGCCGTAGCCCTGCATCCATGTGTAGCTCGCGGTGAGCAGCAACCCGGTGATGCTGATCGCGAAGAGCAGGATCAGCGGCAGAAAGTCCTCGGCGAAGCGCTGCACCGACGCGGCGCCGTGGTCGCGCATGCGCCGCCGCATGGCCAGCATCACGCCGCCGATGACCATGAACGACGACCAGACCAGACCGTGGAAGATGAGGAAGGCCGTGACCGAGTGGATCTTGAACGACGTCGTCGCGAAGCCGAAGACGAACGTGCGGTACGACTCGACGTCGCCCGGCAGCGTCTCGAAGTGGATCCAGCCGAAGACGAGCGGGAACGTGATCGCGAAGGCGAGGATGCAGCCCCACATGATCAGCCAGTGCGCGAGGCCGCGGGCACGGTCGCGTTTGAAGATGAAGCGGTTCAGCGCAAAATCCGCGGTAACGCGCGCGAACCAGTTGCGAATGTTGCTGACCAGGTAGCGCCGGCTGAAGAACACCTGCCACCCGCGCACCCAGTAGCGCCGGGTCGGCGGGCGCTGGAGCCACATCGCGTAACGATGGGTGATGGCGAACGTGGCAAAGAGGACGGCGAAGGTGTAACCGACCAGCGCGGCATCGAAGTGGTGCAGATTGCGTGAGCCGACGACGATCAGCACGCCGAGGATGGCGGTGAAGAGCGTCCCCCAGGCCGCGCCGACGATGCGCTCTTTTCCGACTCGCCCGAACATTGCCCCTGAAGGTATGCGGCCGCGGTCCCCCTGGACATGACCGATGTCATACGCCACGCTGATCGGTGACACACGCCACGCACTCCCGGCCGGGACGCGCCTACCTTCCTCCGTGAAGGGAGGCAGTCCATGAAGTCGTTTCGATACATCTCGTCGTTTCTCGTGGGCCTGATCGTGGGAGCCGGCGTCGCGCTCCTCGTGACGCCGATGTCCGGGAAGAAGATGCAGCGCAAAGTGGCCGATATCGGGGAGCGGGTCATCGACAAGGTCGACGATCTCAAGGTCGCGGCTCGCCGCATGGCCAGCTAGGCCGTGTGACGGGCGACACATCGACCAGTGACTCCATCCACGCTTCCCCGGTTCCGTAACCGGTAGTCTCGCCTCGTGACGATGACCGAAGCACTCGTATTCGAGTATCCACGGCTCGCCGGGCGCACGGATGTCGCGGCAACGCGCAGCCCGGCGGCGCCGTATCTGGTCGGCCTGAACCATCGCACCGCGCCGGTCGACATTCGCGAGCGGCTCAGCGTCTCCGAGGCCAGACTGCCTGACGTCACCGAGGCGTTGATGCGCCTGCGCGCGGTCGAAGGTGCGTGCGTGCTCTCGACGTGCAACCGTGTGGAGGTGCTCGTCTCCTCGACGTCCGAGGACGTCGTCGAGAGGGTGGTCGACTGGCTGGCGCATCACGGAGCCACGGCGCGGGAGGCGCTCGAGCCACACCTCTACATCCGCCGCGGCAGCGAAGCGGTCACGCACCTCTTCCGCGTCGCCTCGGGGCTCGACTCGATGCTCATCGGCGAGCCGCAGATCGCCGGCCAGGTGAAGAAAGCGTTCGCCGGCGGCGCGCTCGATCCGGCGCTCCACCAGCTCTTCGAACGGACCATGCACGTGGCCAAGAAAGTGCGCTCGCAGACCGGCATCGGCGAGCACGCTGTCTCCGTCCCGTATGCCGCGGTCGAGCTGGCGAAGAAGATCTTCGGCGAGCTCCACGGCGTCCGCGTGCTCCTCCTCGGCGCCGGCGAGATGGGCGAGCTGACGGCGGAGCACTTCGCGAAACAGAACGTGGAGCAGATCTTCGTCGCCAACAAAACGTACGAGCGGGCGGTCGAGCTGGCACAGCGCTTCGGCGGTTCGGCGGTGCAGTTCCCGGCATTCGAAGGGCAGCTCGCCGAGTGCGACATCGTCATCGCCTCGACGGCCGCTCCGCATCACGTCATCGAGTCCGCGCAGGTGCAACGCGCGCTCGAAGCGCGCCGGCAGCGCGGCCTCTTCCTCGTCGACCTCTCCGTCCCACGCAACATCGACCCCGCCATCGCCCGGATCGACGGCGCATACCTGTACGACATCGACGACCTGCAGCAGGTCGCGGAGACGAATCGCGAGCGGCGCCGCTGCGAGGCGGCACGCGCCGAAGAAATCGTGGCGACCGAGGTGCGCGCGTTCCACGTTCGCGCCCAGAGCGAGGACGCGGTGCCGACCATCGTCGAGCTGCGCGCGCGCGTCGACGAGATCCGCGCCGCGGAGCTCGAGAAATGCCTGCGCAAGCTCGGGCCGATCCCGGTCGAGCAGCGCCAGGCCATCGAGTGCTTCGCGGCGCAGCTCACGAACAAGATCCTGCATCAGCCGATCGTCGAGCTGAAGAAGAGCGCGCCGCTCCGCGGTGCCATCCGCAGGATTTTCGGATTGCGGCCATGAGCACCATTCGCATCGGCACGCGCGGATCACCGCTCGCTCTCTGGCAGGCCAACGAGACCGCGCGGCTGCTGCGCGACGCCGGCTTCGCGCCCGAGATCGTGGAGATCCGCACGACGGGCGACCGCCGCGTCGACGTGCCGCTCGCCGCGATCGGCGGCAAGGGGCTGTTCGTGAAGGAGCTCGAGGAAGCACTCGACCGCGATGAGATCGACGTGGCCGTGCACAGTCTCAAGGACGTGCCGTCGATCCTCCCGGAGCGCTTCGCACTGTTCGGCTTCCTCGAGCGCGGCGACCCGCGCGACGCGTGGCTGCAGCCGCACGGCCTGCCGGTCGACGGGCTACCAACGGGCGCCGTTGTGGGTACGAGCGCGCCGCGACGGCGTGCGCAATTGCTCGAGCGCTATCCCCATCTGAACGTTGTGGCCGTTCGCGGAAACGTCGACACGCGGATCGCGCGGATGCAGGACGGTCTCGTGCTCGCGCGTGCGGGACTGACGCGCCTCGGCCGCGTGCACGCGATCGTCAGCACGTTCGGCGTCGACGAGATGGTGCCCGCCGCGGGCCAGGGCATCGTCGCGTTGGAATCCCTGCGCACTTCGGCCCTCGGGCGCGAGGCCGCCGCGGCCGTGAACCATGCGCCCAGCGCGCTCGCCGCGCGATGCGAGCGCGGCGTGCTGCAGCAGTTCGGGACCATTCTCGATTGCACGTCATGCGTGGCCGTGCACGCATCGTTCGATGGCGCAGCAATTACCGTCCGCGCGTTCGTCTCCGACTTCGATGGCACCTCGGCGGTCCGCGTCACGCAGCGCGGCACGGACGCCGAGCTCCTGGTGCGGTCCGTGGCGGATGAGCTCCGCGAGCGCGGCGCGCTGCCTCTGCTGGAAAGGAGAGCATCGTGAACGGAAAAGTGTTCCTCGTCGGCGCGGGGCCGGGAGATCCCGGCCTGTTGACCGTACGCGCCGCGGAGCTGATTGCGTCCGCCGATCTCATCGCCATCGACGCGCTCGTCTCGGTGGAAGTCCTGGCGCGCATCCCCTCCGGAACGGACGTCGTGTACGTCGGCAAGCGCGCCGGCGCACACGCGATGCCGCAGGAAGAGATCAACGCCCTCCTCATCGCCGAAGCGCGCAAGGGAAAGCGCGTGGTGCGTCTGAAGGGCGGCGATCCGTTCGTCTTCGGCCGCGGCGCCGAGGAGGCGGAGGAGCTCACCGCCGCCGGCATTCCGGTCGAGATCGTTCCCGGCATCTCCTCGGCAATCGCCGGCCCCGCGTACGCGGGCATCCCGGTCACGCACCGCCGCTACTCCACGTCGCTGACGATCGTGACCGCACACGAGGCGGAAGCATCGACCGGCATCGCCTGGTCCACGCTGGCCGACCGCAACGGGACCGTCGTCTTCCTGATGGGTCTCGGCAACCTGCCGATGATCGTGCGCAACCTGCGCGAGCACGGCGTGGCAGCCGACAAGCCGATCGCCGTGATCTCGAAGGCAACCACGCCGCAGCAGCGTACCGTCGACGGGACGCTCGCGAACATCGTGCAACGTGTCGCGGAAGCAGCACTCGAAGCGCCGGCGCTGATCGTCGTCGGCGACGTCGTCACGCTGCGCGAGTCGATGGAGCTGGTCGCGTGACCCCGTTCGAGCCGTTCCGCTTCAAGGCCGTCGAGCCGATCCGCATGAGCAGTCCGGCCGAGCGTGCGCTTGCGCTGGAGCGCGCCGGCTACAACGTCTTCCAGCTCGCGGCGCGCGACGTGGTCATCGACCTCCTCACCGACTCCGGAACCGGCGCGATGTCGTCCACGCAATGGTCGGCGATGATGCGCGGCGACGAGTCGTACGCCGGGAGCGAGTCGTTCTACCGCTTCGAGCGGGTCGTGCACGATCTCACCGGCTACCGGCACGTCCTGCCCACGCATCAGGGTCGCGCCGCGGAGCGCATCCTCTTTCAGGCCCTGCTGCAGCCGGGCGACGTCACGCTCAACAACATCCACTTCGACACCACCCGGGCGAACGTGGAGTTCGTCGGCGCCGAGGCGCGCGACCTCGTGATCGACGCCGCGCGTGTGCCGTCGCTGCTGCATCCGTTCAAAGGGAACATGGACGTCGACGCGCTCGACGCCGTTCTGGCCGAGGAGGGCGAACGCGTCCGGCTGGTGATGGTCACCATCACCAACAACTCCGGCGGCGGTCAGCCGGTGTCCATGGAGAACATCCGCGCGGTGCGCGAGGTCTGCACGCGCCACGGCAAGCTGTTCATCCTCGACGCCTGCCGCTTCGCCGAGAACACATGGTTCATCAAACAGCGCGAGCCCGGTTTCCGCGACCGTACGCCGAAATCGATCGCGCAGGAGATGTTCGCGCTCGCGGACGGCTGCATCGTCTCAGCGAAGAAAGACGGCCTGGCGAACATCGGCGGCTTCCTGGCATTGAACGACGACGCGCTCGCACAGCGCTGCCGCAACCTGCTCATCCTCACCGAAGGCTTCCCGACGTACGGAGGCCTGGCCGGCTACGACATGGAAGCCATCGCCACCGGTCTCGAGGAAGTTGTGGACGAGACCTACCTCGCCCATCGCATCGCCTCGGTGGAAGCCTTCGCCTCGCTCCTCATTGAGGCAAGCGTACCGATCGTGCAGCCCGCAGGCGGCCACGGCGTCTTCCTCGACGCCCGCGCCCTCCTGCCGCACATCGCCCCGCTCGAATATCCCGGCGTCGCCTTCGTCAACGCCCTCTACGTCGAATACGGCATCCGCGCCTGCGAGATCGGCAGCGTCATGTTCGGCAAAGCCTCGCAAGCCGCGCCGCTGGAGCTCGTCCGCCTGGCCATCCCGCGGCGGCTCTACACCGACGCGCAGCTTCGCTACGCTGCGGAGTCCGTAATCGAAGTGGCCGCGCATGCAGAGACTCTGAGCGGGTTACGCATGACCTGGCAGCCGCAATACCTGCGGCACTTCACGGCGCGGTTTGAGCCGGTGGGGGCGGTCACGGCCGGCTGACGCTCTAGCGCTGGTAGATTCCGAAGCGAATCGCGGTCCTGCTGCTACGATGCCGAACAGCAGTGGCGAAGCATCAACACGAGATCCGCGATCCGATCCACAACTTCGTCCGCGTCACCGCCGACGAGGTCGCGGCGATCAACTCCCGGCCGTTTCAGCGGCTTCGTCACATTCACCAGCTCGCGCTGACGTACCTCGTCTACCCAGGAGCGACACACCGGCGGTTCGAGCATTCCCTCGGTGTGATGGAGCTGGCCGGCCGAGTCTTCGACATCATTACTCACGAGCGCAGCCGCCACCCTGACGTCGCCGATCTCTTTCCGGACAGCGAAACGCTGACGGCATGGCGCAAGGTGGTACGCCTCGCCGCCCTGTTTCACGACCTCGGGCACCTCCCGTTCTCGCACGCGGCCGAGGAGCAACTGCTTCCCGACGGCAAGCATCACGAGTGGCTTACCGTCGAGGTGCTCCGGTCCGACGAAATGCGGCAGGTCCTCAAAGACATGATGCCGTCCCCCGACCCGGACCTCGTGGCGAAGATCGCCATCGGCCCCGAGAAGTGGGGTAAGTGGTTCGGCAAGGCGACCGACTTCAAGGAGTGGGATCTCCTGATGACGGACATCGTCACCGGCGACGCGTTCGGTGTCGATCGTATCGATTACCTCTTGCGGGACTCCCATCATGCCGGAGTCGCCTACGGCCGATTCGATCACTACCGGCTCATCGATACTCTTCGCATCCTTCGGCACCCGACGCTCGAACGGCCGATGATCGGAATCGAAAAGGGCGGCATCCATGCCGCGGAAGCGCTCCAGCTCGCTCGGCAATTCATGTTTCTCCAGCTCTACTACCACCACGTCCGCATCGCGTACGATATTCACCTCAGCGAATTCATGGTGCAGTGGCTGAAGGCCTACCCTACGGACGTCGAAGGGCACTTGCGCATAACCGATAACGAAGTGCTCGCCGCGATGGCAACGGCAGCGGCAGACAGCAGCGCACCGAGCCACGATCCAGCCCGGCGGATCACGCAACGACTGCACTTCCGGAAGATCTACGAGCGGAACGCTCTCGATCAGCGCGTGCACCCGAACGCAGTGGACCGCGTTGCCGCCGCCTTGAAAGCGCAGTTCGGCAAGGAGGCCGTGCGTGAGCGGTTGATCCCGCCGAAACAGCAGAACATCGACTTCCCGATCCTCCTCGACACCGGCGACATCAGCACGTCCAGATCGGAATCGACGATCTACGCCGATTTCAAGCCGGCCGCCGTCGGTTTCGTGCTCGTGGATCCGGAGAAGAAGAAAGACGCGCGCACGTGGCTGGCAGCGAACAAGAAGACAATCCTCTCGCAACAGATGGAGCTCGGCGTATGACAATGAATGACCTGCAACGCTCCGCGATCGTGGCAACTCTGGTGAAGGAATGCCGCGCACGCGATGCCTTCTGCGGCGAGACAATGGTCCAGAAGTCCGTCTTCGTCCTTCAGGAGTTGCTGAAGGTGCCGCTCGCATTCGACTTTCAGTTGTACATCTACGGCCCGTTCTCCTTCGAGCTGCAGCGGCACGTCTCCTCGATGATGGCCGACGACATGATCGCCGTGCGCCCGCTCGAATACGGCTCAACCTTCGAGCCGGGCGAACAGGTGGCGTACCTGGAGAAGCACTCCGCGGAGACGATCGCCGCGCATCGCGACGCCGTCGACTTTGTCGTGAAGCATCTCGCCGGCCGTGGGGTGAAGCAGCTCGAACGTGTCGCAACCGCGCTCTTCTTCACGGTGACGACGGACGGTCTTTCGGTCGATGAACGTGCGGCGAAGATCTGCGAGGTGAAGCCGCACATCACTCGGGACGAGGCACGGAAGGCGGTCGAGGAAGTGGACCGGTGGGGGACGGAGTTGGCGGCGTAGGTTGCGGCGAGGTTAGGCTTATCGCGGTTCAATGGCCCAGCTCGATATCGTTACCTCTCATGAACAGCTCCTGGCAGCGGCCCTCGAACTGATTGCCACGAGAGGAGAGCTCGAGATCGCCGAGGCCCTATCGGTCCTTTCCGAGCGCTATTCGTTCCCTCAAGATCCTCGAGCTCAGCGCCGCGGTCACGCTTCGCCGGCGTTTTCCCTCGTCGCCGCGGCCTTCGACTCACTCCGGAACGCGGGCCTTGTCGAATGCAAGCGTCCCCTGGTCTGGTCCATCAGCGCCGCCGGCCAGGCCCTCACCCCCGCCCGACCAGCCGCCGCTCCGCCGCCCGCCCTCGCAGCTCTTCCCGAAAGTCCGGATGCGCGATCGAGATGAGTGCGTCGGCACGTTCGCGGAGTGATTTGCCCCAGAGGTCGACGGCGCCGTATTCGGTGACGATCCAGTGCACGTGGCCGCGGGTGGTGACGACGCCGGCGCCTTCGCGCAGGGAGGCGGTGATGCGGGAGACGGCGCCGCCGGCGGCGGTGGATGGGAGGGCGATGATCGGGACGCCGCCGTGGGAGAGTGCCGCTCCGCGGATGAAGTCCATCTGGCCGCCGATGCCGCTGTAGAGGCGGAAGCCGATCGAGTCGGCGACGACCTGGCCGGTGAGGTCGACTTCGAGGGCCGAGTTCACGGCCACGACTTTGTCGTTCCTGCGGATGACGGCGGTGTCGTTGGTGTGATCGGCGGCGTAGAACTCGACCAGGGGGTTGTCGTCGACGAAATCGTAGAGCCGCTGCGAGCCGATGGCGAAGCTGGTGGTGATGCGGCCGGGATGCACTTTCTTGCGGCGGTTGGTGATCACGCCCGCGTCGACGAGGTCGATCAGCCGGTCCGAGAACATCTCCGTGTGCACGCCGAGGTCGTGCTTGTCGAAGAGGCGCGCGAGCACCGCATCCGGAATGGCGCCGATCCCGAGCTGCAGCGTTGCGCCGTCCGGTACGAGCGGCGCGATGTGGTCTCCGATCGCCGCCTCCGCCTCCGACGCCACGGACGGCGGGTGGGAAGGAAGCGGGCGATTCGTGTGGACGTACGCGGTCAACGCGCTGAGCGGCACGAGCGTGTTGCCGTGCGTGCGCGGCATCTGGTCGTTGATCTCGGCGATCAGGATCTTCGCTGTACGCGCGGCCGCGACGGCGGCGTCCGCGGACGTGCCGAGGGTGCAGTAGCCGTGCTTGTCCGGCGGCGAGAGCTGCAGCAGGGCGGCATCGACCGGAATGCGCCGCGAGCTGAAGAGCAGCGGAACGTCCGAGAGAAAGACCGGGACGAAATCAGCGCGCCCTTCGTTGACGGCCTGGCGGAGCGACGCGCCGGTGAACAGCGACGTGGGACGGAAACGCCCTTCCAGTCCCGGCTCCGCGATCGCAACGCGTCCTTCGAGATGGAGGTGATACGTGGTGACGTCCTCCAGATCCTGGCGCAGGGCCAGTGCATCGATGAGCGGCGTCGGTGTTGCCGCCGCTCCGTGAATGAAGACACTCGCGCCGCTCGAAATCGCCCGCACCGCGTCGGCCGGGGAAACCGCTCGATCCATCCAGGTCATGCCGCGATGCTAATACGCGATTCTGCGCGACGCGACCAGCACCACCGGTTCGACGCGGATGCGCGCGTCGACCGCGGAGACACCGTGCTCGAGCACCTTCAGCGGATTGAGATCGAGCTCCCGGATCTCGGGACAGACGTCGAGGAGCGCGGATAGTCTCAGGATGCTCTGGTAGTACGCCTCGGCATCCACGGGCGCATGTCCGCGATAGCCGCGCAGCAGTTTCGTGCAGCGCAGCGCGTCGAGCATCTCGCGCGCATCGCGGTCGGTGAGCGGGTGGATGCGGAAGGCGACGTCGCCGAGGAGCTCCACGAGCGTGCCGCCGGCACCGGCGGCGATGACGTGGCCGAACGACGGCTGCCACGTCGCGCCGAGCATCATCTCCACGCCGCCCGGGACCATCGGCTGCACCAGGACGCCGGTCATCGCGGCGCCGAGGGCCGCGGCCATTGCTTCGTAGGCGGTGACGACCGAGTACTCGTCGCGCAGGTTGAGGCGCACACCGCCGACGTCGCTCTTGTGGAGCAGCTCCGGGCCGTACGCTTTCAGTGCAACGGGAAAGCCGAGGCTCGCCGCCGCTTCCATCGCGGCGTCGGCGGACATCGCCAGGACCGTCGTCGGCGCGCCGATGCCTGCGGCGCGCAGCATCGCGTCCACTTCCAGCGGGTGCAGCCAGCGGCCGCCGTTCGTGCAGGCCGCGTCGACGATGGAACGGAGCTGCTCGACGTCGAGCTCGAACGGCACGCTGACGCCGACCGGCTTCGCGCGCCATTCGGCGTACCGCGTCACCAGCGCCAGGGCATTCATGGCTCGCTCGGGAAAGGCGAACGACGGCACGGGCGCGAGCGCGGCGGGCACACCGGCGGAGCTCATGAACGTCGCCAGGATCGTCTTCGGCGACACGGCCGACGCGCGAATGGCCGCGGCGACGTCGGGCGCATCCGTCGGCAGCACGGGGATGTAGATCGCGACCACCGCGTCGACCGCGGCATCCGCGAGCAGCAGCTCCAGGCTGCGGCGATACTGCTCCGGCGAGGCGGAGGCGATCATGTCGACCGGGTTGCCCACGCTCGCCGCCGCCGGCAGGAACGAGCGCAAGGCGGTGGCCGTCGCGTCGCTGAGCTGCGCGAGCTGAAGGCCATTCGCCTCGCACGCGTCCGCGGCGAGGATTCCGGGGCCGCCGGCGTTGGTCAGGATGGCCACGCACCGCCCTTTCGGCAGCGGCTGATTGGCGAGCAGCGCGGCGACGTCGAACATCTCCTCCAGCGTGCCGGTGCGGATGATGCCGGCCTGGCGGAAGAGGTCGTCGACGATGGCGTCGCTGGTCGCGAGCGCACCGGTGTGCGAGCTGGCTGCCTTCGCGCCGCCCGCGGAGCGTCCGGCCTTCACCGCCACGATCGGCTTGGTGCGTCCGACACGGCGGGCGATGTCGCCGAACTTGCGGGGGTTCCCGAAGCTCTCCAGGTAGAGGAGGATGACGTCGGTCTTCGGATCCTCGGCCCAGTATTGAATGAGGTCGTTGCCGGAGACGTCGGCCTTGTTGCCTACGGAGACGAAGGTCGAAAAGCCGATGTTCAGCGAGCGCGCGTAGTCGAGCACCGCCAGGCCGAGCGCGCCGCTCTGGCTCGACATGGCCACGTTGCCCGCAGGCGGAAAGACCGAGGAGAACGTGCCGTGCATGCGCACGGCGGGATCGGTGTTGATCACGCCCATGCAGTTCGGGCCGACCATGCGGATGCCGGCCGCGCGGATCTTCCCGACGAGCGCCGCCTCGCGGCGCTTCCCCTCTTCCCCGACTTCCCCGAAGCCGGCGCTGATGACGATCACCGCGGCGACTTTGTTCGCGATGCAGTCATCCAGTGCGGCTTCGACCAGCTCGGACGGCACGGCGATGATGGCCAGCTCGACCTGCACGCCAGTCTCGCGCAGCGACGCGTACGCGTGCACGCCGTCGACCTCGTCCGCGTGCGGATTGATCGCGAACAGTTCTCCCGTGAAGCCGGACGCGCGAAGGTTGTGGAGGACTTCCCGTCCGAGCTGGCCGGGACGGCGGCTTGCGCCGATCACGGCGATGGAGCGCGGCGCGAATACGGGCCGCATCGACGCGTACGCGGCGCTCTGCGAACGCTTCGCCGCCCGCTCCGCCGCCGCGGCCGTCGGGGCGATGGGAAATTCGAGATGGACGACCCCTTCCTCCGTGTGCCGCACGACGTCGAAGCCCATGCAGAGAAACACGTCGACCATGCGGTTGTTGTCCCAGAGCACCTCGGCCTCGAAGCGCTCGATGCCATGCTCGCGGGCTGCGACGACCAGCGTCTCCAGCAGTTTCGTCCCCGCGCCGCAGCCCTGCGCCGCATCCGAGATCGCGAACGCCACCTCGGCCGCCGCGGGGCGCTTGCGAAAGGCAAAGTAATGCGCCACGCCTTCGATCTCGCCGCCGATCTCCGCGACCGCACCGAACTCGCGGTCGTAGTCGACGTTCACCGGCGACGACGCGGCCGCAATCTCCGGGCGGAGTACGGCAAAGAACCGCGCGTGCAGGCTCTCGGGCGAGAGCCGCGCGTAAAAGCCGATGAGCCGCTCGCGGTCTTCCGGACGAATGGGACGGATGTGCATCGTCCGGCCGGTGCGAAGCACGACGTCCGACTCGAACTGCACGGGATACTCGAGGCTCGTCAAGGCATGACCTCCACTTTGCGTCCGGTGAGCTCGAGCAGGAAACGCGCGAGGTCGCCATTCGAGAAATCGTCCCAGCCGCCGCAGGCGTCGTGCTCGAGCTGCTGCACGTCGCAGGAAGTCCGCACCCCGACCACGTCCTGGCGCGCCATCTGCCAGCGATCGGCGATCGCCTCGAGCTCTTCGCGCGGTGCGTCGGGGTTCTTCTTCGCGATCCACGGGTAGTGCTCCCGGAGCTGGTCGTCGGTGTAACGGCGGAAGCCCTTGCAGAAAACACCGGTTTCCGCGGCGAGCCGGCAGATCGACATTTCGCCGCGTGCGCGGCGGCTCAGCTCCTCACGGAGGGCCACGATGAGGGTTGAGCGCGAGATGTAGTCGGGCTTGGTTCCTGTCAACGTCTTCTGCGGGTTTGTCATGGGTGCCTCCGCCGTCATCCATAAGATCGCTCCCTTTGTCCGGACAGGCGATAGAGGCGCTCACAGGGATGTGTGACGGCTGCTACATGCTCACGGGAGGCCGGGTCGTTCACTGGACCGGTGCTGAAACCCGTCGAGCTGGAGATCGAGCTGTTCTGCCGCGGTCTGCGCATCGAGTCGGAAGCGGGCGACGGACGGCCGATCGGACGCACTCGCGCCGGCCTCGGCTCGGGGCTGGAGCTCATCCTCAGCGGCGGACCGAAGCCGATCTGGGTGAACGTGCCGGTGGTCGAGCCATTCGCGCGGCAATCGCCGTTCGTGCTGCGAGACGCGACGCTGACCGACGAACGCGACGGCACCGAGTATCGCGTGACGCTTCCGCCCGAGCCGCACTGGTATTCGCGCTGGACGTCCTCGGACGTGCCGATGAGCCGGATCGGCGTGCTCCAGGGCAACTACCTCGGCATCTACATCGGCAGCCGCTGCGCGTACTGGACGGCGAAGAGCTCCGAGGCGTGCAAGTTCTGCACGACCGGCGAGAACGTCGGCACGGCGGAGGAAGCGCGGAAGAGCGTCGAAGACGTGATCGAGGTCGCTCGCGCCGCGCGCGACGAATCGAACTGCGTCTTCACCCACTTCAACACCGGCTATCACTTCGAGGAGCGGAGCGATCTCGAGCGAACGCACGGCCTTCGTCTGTGCGAGCCCTATGTCCGTGCGGTGCGCCGGCACGTCGGTGGGTTCATCGGCGTGCAGGCGGCGCCGGTGCCGCGGAGCTCGTTCTACGAATACGACGCGCTCATCGAGGCGGGAACGGACCATTTCTCCTTCTGCTACGAGTTCGAGAATCCGGAAGTCTTCGCCGCAATCTGTCCCGGGAAGGCCCGCACCCTCGGACAGTACGCATTCTTCGAGGCGATGGAGTACACGGCGAAGAAGCTGGGGCGCGGGCGCGTGTCGGGAGAGATCATCGCCGGCATCGAGCCGATCGCCGACACGATGCGCGGCATCGACCGGATCGTCGCGGCGGGCGCCTTCCCGACGGTCTGCATCTTCCGCCCGACCGTCGGCAGCGCGATGGAGCATGTCCCGCCGCCGGACCCGGAGGCGATGAAGGAAGTGTTCGTACACCTCCACGAGAGCTGCCGCCGCGCCGGGCTGCCGGTCGGAGTGCTGCCCATCGAGGTGTCGCTCGTCGTGCAGGCCGAGGAGACCGCCGGCCTCGTGGAGCCGAATGCCGCCACGAGCTGGTACGCCTTCAGGAATCGCGCGCTTCGCTGGGCGGCCGCGCCGTACGTAGCCTGGAAGCGGCGGCCGGCGCGGGCGTGAGGCGTTCGGCGAGCCACTGCCGGAATCGACCGCCGGCACGATACGAGTCGTACTCACGAACCCGCCCCGCGTAATCCTCGGACGATGCCGGATCGAGCTCCCAGCGGCCACGAGATCTCCTGTTCATGCCTCGAACGTAGAAGCACGGGCGCACCGCTGATGTGACGCGCGACACCGGCCGGCGTGTCGGCAGTCATCGGCAGGCGCGCGGCTCACGGCGACACTGATGGCGGAGGTGGGCCATGTGTCTCGGCTTCCCTGGAGAAATCGTCAGCATCAGTGGCTTGACGGCGGTCATCGAATGCTGGGGGACGCAGAAGCACGTCCAGCTCGATGCCTTTGCCGACACGGTCGTGCCGGGTGACTTCGTCATCGAGCACGACGGCGCGATCGTCCGCCGTGTCGCGCCCGATGACGTGAACGACACGCTGACGCTCTATGAAATGGTCCTGGGCGAGGCCTGACCATGCTCGCCGCCGACCCCCATCCGACGGTGCTGTGGGAGCTGACGCGTCTCTGCGACCTGCATTGCCGCGGCTGCCCTTCCGGTGCCAACGAGCAACGCGATCCCAACGAGCTCTCGACGTACGAGGCCTACAAGACCATCGACCAGATCGCGGCTCTCCGGCCGCGCGAGCTGATCATCAGCGGGGGCGACCCGCTGGAGCGCGACGACGTCGATCAGATCGTCGACTATGCGCGCCGCCGCGGACTGGACCCTTCGCTCGTGGTCGCGCCGTCCCGCGAGCTCACCTTCGATGCCATTGCGAAACTGCAGAACAACGGTCTCACGTCCGCCGTCTTCAGCGTCGACGGCTCGACCGCCGCGATTCACGAGAAGCTGCACGGCGTCCCGGGCACATTTGCGACGACGTTGCGCGCCATGCGTGGGGCAGAACGCGCCGGCCTTCGCATCGAAGTGAACACGCTGGTGACGCGCCACAATGCAGACGACCTCGAAGCGATCGTCGAGCTCATTCGGCCGTTCTCGATCGCCCGATGGAACGTGCACTTCGTCGTCCCCATCGGGGCCTCACGCGACCTGGCGATGATCACCGCCACGGAGGTGGAACAGGTATTCGCGACGCTGGACGAGATTCGCGCACGCGAGACGTTTGCGCTGCGGACAGTCGAGGCGCCGCACTACCGGCGCTTCCGGGTGCAGCAGATTCTCCTCTCACGGCTGGCCGCGGACGGCGTCGAGTGGGACGACTTCACCGGATACGTCGATGAGGCTGACACCGGCCGCGAGGTCCTCGACGCGGCGCTCGATGGCGTCCGCGGCTTCGTCTACATCTCGCACTCGGGAGAGGTCCGGCCCAGCGAGTTCGCGCCCCACAGCGCGGGCAACCTTCGTTACCGGCCCCTCGGCGACATCTACCGCGGCAGCGACCTTGTTGTCGCCCTGCGCGATCCCGACAATCTTCACGGCAGATGCAGGGAGTGCGACTACCGCACGCTGTGCGGCGGTTCCCGCGCGCGGGCATATGCCATGACGGGCGATCTGTTCGGCGCCGATCCGCTCTGCGCCTACGAGCCGGGCTCCGTGGGCGCCGTGCCGCTCGCGAGTCGCGGCAAGGAGCTCCAGACATGAGCAATCCATGGATCATCGACGAGGCCGACTTCTACGAGCTCGAGACGCACCAGGAGCAGATGACGTTTCTGCTCCGCTACGCCATCCTCGCGCCGTCCGGGCACAACACGCAGCCGTGGACGTTCCGCATCACCGCGGACGGCGTCGAGGTCATGGCCGATTACTCGCGGCGGTTGCCGGTGGTCGACGGGAACGATCGCGAGCTTCTGATGAGCGTCGGGGCCGCGATCGCCAACTTCCGCGTGGCGGCGGCGCACTTCGGCTTCGACACCACCGTCGCGTACGAGCCGCGCACGCTGGAGAGGGTGCCGGTGGCAACGATCCGCGTCTGCGAGACCTGTGCTCCGAACGACGCGCTGGCGACACTCTTCCCCGCGATCCGGAAACGCCACACGAACCGCGAGCTCTACGATGGACAGCCGATCGATCCGGAGACGCTGCAGGCCATTCTCGATGTGGTGGATGCCAATCCGAGCGCCCTCCGCCTCGTCCTGCCTCGCGACGTCGAGCGCGTCGTCGAGGCTCTCGCCTCGGCCGAGCGGACGCTGATGGCCCGGCCGGCGTACCGCGCGGAGCTCGCGGACTCTCCGCTGCCGCCCGAGGCGCTCGGCATTCCCAGCGTGTTGTCCGGTGTGACGCCATGGCTGATCCGCACGTTCGACGTCGGCGACCTGCAGGCGCGCCGCGATTCCGAGCGCACCCGCTCGGCCAGCATGCTGGTCGTCGTGACCGCCGGCGACGACCGCGTGTCGCTCCTGAAAGCCGGCGAGGTGCTGGAGATCCTGCTCCTGACCATCACCGCCGCCGGCCTTCAGTACTCGTTCCTCAACGCCGCCGTGGAGGTGAAGGAGTCGCGCGACGACCTGCGCATGCTCGTCGGCAGCACGCACCCGCCGCAGATTCTCCTGCGCATCGGATCGGCCGCCACGGCGGCGCACCCGACACCGCGGCGAGCGGTCGAGAACGTGATCGTCGGGTAGAGGGAGACGCCGGGAGGCCCCCGGTCGTTCCCCTCTACCGCCGAGCAAGGTACTCGTACATCTCGCGGCGCGCGGTCACGTCGTGCTGCACATCCGCGGTGTCCTGTACGTGGTTGAAGCGCGTCTCGCTGTGCAGAAAGTCCGCGACCGGCGTCGAGATCGCGCGGGAGTCGAGTTGCAGCGGATTCCCCTCGCGCCGCGGATCGTGGCGGTACAGCAGCCACTGTCCGGACGACACCAGCGCCTTCTGGTGCTGCAGCGCGACTCCGATCTCGAAGCCGTGGGCGATGCAGTGGCTGTACGCGATGATCAGCGACGGGCCGTCGAACGCCTCGGCCTCGAGGAAGGCCTTCAGCGTCTGCTCGTCCCGGGCGCCCATGGCCACGCTGGCCACGTAGACATTGCCGTACGTCATCGCCATCAGGCCGAGATCCTTCTTCGCGGAGCCCTTGCCGCCGGCGGCGAACTTCGCCGTCGCCGCGCGCGGCGTCGCTTTCGACATCTGCCCGCCCGTGTTCGAGTAGACCTCCGTGTCCAGCACGAGGACGTTCACGTTGCGGCCGCTGGAGAGCACGTGATCGAGACCGCCGAAGCCGATGTCGTACGCCCAGCCGTCGCCGCCGACGATCCAGACGCTCTTCTTCACCAGTACATCCGCGATGGCCAGCAGTTGCTGCTCGTCGATCGGATCGAGCTTGTGCATGCGCGTCATCAGCTCGGCACGGCGCAGGCGGAGCTTCAGGAGCTCGACACGCTGGCGCTGCTCGAAGATGTCCGCTTCGGTCTTCTGCGGGCACGCGATGATCGCTTCCGCGAGGGACTCCCCGATCGTCGGCGCGACGCGGCGCAGCAGCTCGACCGCGAACTCGCGCTGCTTGTCGAGCGAGACGCGGAAGCCGAGGCCGAATTCGGCGTTGTCTTCGAACAGAGAGTTGCACCAGGCCGGCCCGCGGCCGTCGGCATTCGTCGACCACGGCGTGGTCGGGAGGTTCCCGCCGAAGATCGACGAGCAGCCGGTGGCATTCGCGACCACCATCCGGTCGCCGAAGAGCTGCGAGGCAAGCTTCAGATACGGCGTCTCGCCGCAGCCGGCACAGGCGCCGGAGAACTCGAACAGCGGCTGCTGGAGTTGCTGGTGGCGGATCAGCCCCGGGTTGATCTGCGTGCGATCGCGCTCCGGCAGGCCGAGGAAGAAGTCCCAGTTGGCCCGCTCCGCGTCGAGCAGCGGAGCGTGCGGTTGCATTACCAGCGCCTGCTGGTCCGGATTCTTCTTGCTGCGCGCGGGACAGACGTCCACGCAGATCGTGCAGCCGGTGCAGTCCTCCGGCGCGACCTGGATCGTGTAGGCCAGTCCGGCCCAGTCCTTGTGCATCGGCTTGAGCGACTTGAACGTCGCCGGCGCATTGCCGATCAGCGACTCGTCGTAGGCCTTGATGCGGATCGCCGCATGCGGGCAGACCATCGCGCACTTGCCGCACTGGATGCAGGCCGCGGCTTCCCACACCGGGATCTCCTGCGCCAGATTCCGCTTCTCGTAGCGGGCGGTGGCGGTGGGAAACGTGCCGTCGCACGGCATGGCGCTGACCGGGAGCTCGTCGCCGCGGTTGGCGAGGAGCATTCGGAGCAAGCTGTCCTCCTGAGCCGGCGTAGCGCGGCGAAGGACCCCCTGATTCGGAGCGGTTCCCGTGCTCTCGGCAGGGGATTTTTCGCCGTCGTAGCCTGCCCTGAGCTTCGCCGAAGGGCGGCTCAGGATGACAACCTCATGCAGGTTCGCCAGCGTCGCCTCGATCGCCTTCAGGTTCTTCTCGACGACGGCCGCGCCCTTATGCGCGTAGGACTTGCGCGCCGCGTCGCAGATCGCGTCCAGCGCCTCCTCGAACGGCATCGCATTCGAACAGGCGAAGAAGGCCACCTGCATGATCGTGTTGATCCGGTTGCCCATCCCGCACTCGCGCGCGACGCGCGAAGCGTCGATGGCGAACACGCGCGCGTGCTTCGCCGCCAGTCCCTCGTGCAGCTCCTCCGGGATCTCGCCGCCGTTGAAGAGGAACGTCCCGCCGTCGGCGAGGTGCTCGAGCACGTCGACGCGGCCGACGAGCGAGGGATGATGGCAGGCCACGAACGCGGCGTGCTCGATGAGATAGGGCGCACGAATCGGCCGCGGTCCGAAGCGAAGGTGCGAGACCGTCATCGCGCCCGACTTTTTCGAGTCGTACACGAAGTACCCCTGCGCGAAACGCCCGGCGTCGCCGATGATCTTGCAGCTGTTCTTGTTCGCTCCGACCGTACCGTCGGATCCAAGTCCGTAGAACAGCGCGCGCACGACGTCGTCGCGCTCGATCGAGAATTCCGGGTCGTAGTCGATGCTGTTGTGCGTGACGTCGTCGCGGATGCCCACCGAGAAGTGATTGCGTGGACGCCCGGCATTCAGCTCGTCGAACACTCCCTTGACCATCGCCGGCGTGAACTCCTTCGACGAGAGTCCGAAACGGCCGCCCACGACCACCGGCACCTCGCGCCCCGCTTCGCGCAGGGCGGTCACGACGTCGAGATACAGCGGCTCGCCGACGCTGCCCGGCTCCTTCGTCCGGTCGAGCACGGCGATGGCCCGCACCGTCGGCGGCAGGCAGGCGGCGAAGCGTTTCGCATCGAACGGACGGTAGAGGCGCACCTTCACGACGCCGACCTTCTCACCGAGCGCTTGGACCGTCTCCTCGATCGTCTCGCACGCCGACCCCATGGCCACGATCACCCGCTCGGCATCTGGTGCGCCCGCGTACTCGAACGGTTGGTACGTGCGTCCGGCTTTCGTCGCGAAGCGCTCCATCGCCTCGACCACCGCGGTGACACAATCGACATAGAACGGATTGGCCCGCTCGCGCGCCTGGAAGAACACGTCGGGATTCTGCGCCGTGCCGCGCAGCACGGGATGGTCCGGGGTGAGAGCGCGGGAGCGATGGTCGAACACCAGTTCCGGATCGATCATCGCCCGGAGCTGCTCGTCTTCGAGCAGAGTGACGTTCGCGATCTCGTGCGAGGTGCGGAAGCCGTCGAAGAAGTGCAGGAACGGCACGCGCGACTCCAGCGTCGCCGCCTGCGCGATGAGGGCGAAATCGTGCGCTTCCTGCACGCTCGCCGAGCAGAGCATCGCCCAGCCCGTCGCCCGCGCGGCCATCACGTCGCTGTGATCGCCGAAGATCGACAACGCGTGCGTGGCGAGCGTCCGTGCCGCGACGTGGAACACCGCCGGCGTCAGCTCGCCGGCGATCTTGTACATGTTCGGGATCATCAGCAGCAGCCCCTGCGACGCGGTGAACGTCGTGGCCAGGGAGCCGGTCTGCAGCGCGCCGTGCACCGCGCCCGCGGCACCGGCTTCGCTCTGCATCTCGATCACCGAGGGGACCGTGCCCCAGAGGTTCGGCCGCTTCTCGGCCGCCCAGGTGTCGGCCCATTCCCCCATCGACGACGCGGGCGTGATCGGATAGATCGCGATCACTTCGTTCAGTGCATAGGCGACGCGGGCAACGGCTTCGTTTCCATCGAGCAGGGCTTGCATGCAGTGAACGTACGCTCGGCGCAACCATCGCTGCATGACCGTCGTCAGTTCACCGTGTGACGGACGTCACCGGCTCATCGGGCGGCCATCGTCCGGATGTCGTCATAGACCGCATTGACCTCGCTGCTGAGGACGCGGAGGACGCTGAACCAGACGGCGGGCGAGTCATCGAGCGCGCGCAGGAAGTCGTCCCGTTCGATGAATGCGACCTCGCACGGCTCCGCCGCCGTGGCGGTGCAGTCGTGCGGGCGCTGCGTGACGACGCAGCTCAGGCCGAGGATCTGTCCCGGCTGCGCTTCACGCAGCGGCTTCGCGCTCCCGTCTCTCGCGCTGAAGAGGAGATCTACCGTTCCGGAGTGCAGAACGTAGACGCCGCGAGGCGTCTCCCCCTCTCGAAACAGCGTCTGGCCCGCGCTATATCGGAGCAGTGTCTCGCGACCGGCGAGGTTCGTCTCGATGACTGATCGGTTCACGCGATCCACAATGGGCCCGCGGCCGGACGGCAGCGGTGACGCCTGCTACATGGCGCCGTGAGCGCCGTCTCAGGTCGAGACCATCTCCCGCAGCTCCGCTTTGGCCGTCAGGAACAGGCTCGAGCCTTTCACGGTGATCAGCTTCTTGCGTTTGAACTCGCTGAGGAGGCGGGTCACGGTCTCCCGCGTCGTGCCGATCATCTGGCCGATCTCTTCGTGCGTGAGCAGGACCTGCAGGCGCGTCCCCTGCGGCGTCTCCTCGCCGCTGCCGCTCCAGTTCAGGAGCAGGCGCGCCAGCTTCTCCGACGTCGTGTGCGCGAGGCCGAGGGAGCGGATCTCCCGCTGCGCGGCCTCGTACTTTTCGCTGAGCTGCTGCGCCGTGTGGATGCACGCCTCGGAGTAGGAGCTGAGCAGCCGGAGGAAGTCGTCCCTGCGGACGAAGCTCACCTGCGACGCCTCGAGCGTCTCGGCCGACACTTCGTACGGCTTGCCGAGCATGGCCGCGCTCACGCCGAGGATCTCGCCGGGCTTGGCGATCCTGACGATCAGCGTGCGGCCGTCGGATGAGGTCGTGGTGAGCTTGGCCTGTCCGCGGCAGAGCACGAACACCCCGCGGGGCTGTTCCCCCTCCACGAAGAGCAGCGCTCCCTTCGGATACGCACCGGTGAACTTCATCGAGTCCAGCGCCTCCACCGGCTCCGCCGCCATGTTGCAGAATCCTCCGTTGGTCTCGCGTTGCGGGCAATTGCTGCAGTGTTCGACGAGAGCGAGGTTATACGGCGACGGCATGATGCGACTCCTTCGTTACCCTGACATCATCGCTCCGGAACAGGTGATGCGCCCCACCCCGCGGGGTGGGGAGTTGCACGCGGATGGGTGAGGAGCGTCACATTGCGCCGCAGTCACGCTCAATGACCGGGATCGTCTGAGGGAGCGACTGCACTGCCGCCGCAGTACTGCACCGGTGTTCGCACGAATGAGCGGATCAGAGGCAGGACATGACCACAGCGCCCGTCGGGCCTCGTCATCCGGGTGTTTGCCTCACAGCTGCGACCGCAGCAGGCCCGCGGCGTGCTCCATCAGCTTCTCGGCCACGGGCGATTCTGCCATCCCTCGAGCGAGATGCGCCGTGCGCGGGCGAGGTCGGCTTCGAAGATCGCGGTCTGGCGCACGGCGGCGAACTCCTCGTCGTGGATGTTCAGGTTGGCTTCGTCGTTGAGGCGGAAGGAGCGGTCGTCGAAGTTCGTCGAGCCGACCGAGAACCCAGACGCCGTTGACGACCAAGGTCTTGCAGTGACACATCGTCGGGTGGAACTCGTGGATGCGGGCCCTGCCTTCAGCAGTTTTCCTGAGCGTGACCGCAACGCCTTGCGCGTGACCTTTGCATCGATCTCCTTCCCACCCAACCCACTTCTCTGCTGTGACGATCACTCACCGGCTCCTCCGACGCCGCGCGCACCGACGGACCTTGTTCGGAGATTCGTTTGACCAGCACTGATCCAGCCCGCCGGCAACGCCGTCGCTACGCGGCCGAGGCGCCGGTGCGTTTTCCCTGACCTGTTGCTGCCCCAAGACTTCAGCCTCCCACTCCTCGATCAGGCGCGCTGCCAGGTGGACTGGAATCATCGACGTCGGGGCGAGATACCGGTCAAAGATGTCCAGCAACTCTTCTTTCGCTTCGATGTGCCGCGCGGCTGACGGAGAAGGAACATCCGAGGTTCGGCATCTCAGCGCAGAGTGACCCTTGCGAGAAAGTAGAAGTGCTGGCGAGGCAATGACTGCATCCGGCGCGCGAACTCGCGCCTGCGTTCCGACTCGCTCACACGCAGCGCGCCGTCTGTGGGTTTGCTGCGCCGTGATCTGACCGAGGACCAAGAAGTATTGCCGTACGTCTGCGCTTTTCACGCGCGAGAGGACGTGGTTGCGAAACGCCCCATCGCGAAAGAATCGCAACGCGAAGTTGAAGTTCGGCGGATAGCGAAGATCGATCAACAGGTAGCTCCACATGAAGAGGAGCTGGCGAAGCGAGTCCGTGTAGCTCACGTCGGATGCTTCGATCGTGACGCGAGTGTGGAGCTCCGCGGCGTAAGCATCCGTCATGACGCCATCGCTGTTGTCGTACGGCGCAGTCGGGGTGATGCGATCGCGCGTCCAGTCGATCACGTGCGCGGACCGGGCGATCTCTTCGCGCACGTGCTCATCCGAGACG
The DNA here is from genome assembly GCA_036375075.1 of Thermoanaerobaculia bacterium. Taxonomy (GTDB): domain Bacteria; phylum Acidobacteriota; class Thermoanaerobaculia; order Gp7-AA8; family Gp7-AA8; genus QHVT01. The sequence continues at coordinate 36,330 of DASUSN010000205.1, forward strand.
AGCCACCACGCCGCAAGATGTTTCTTCAACTCGGTGAACGTCTCGGACTTCGGATCGAACAGCTCGAACTCGAACCTGCGCCAGAGTCCGAGCACGCAGCGTCTGAGCAGGCGGTCCAGAATTGCCCGCGTCTTCCCGCTACCGGTTGCGCCGGCGATCACGGAGTGGCGGTCGATGGTCTCGAGTCCGACCCGCAGCGGATCACCGCGATCGGTGACGCCGAGAGGCAGCGCTTCCGCACTAGCCAGCGCCTCGAGGGCGCTGCGATACGCCTGCTGCCGGGACACAAGGGCTACAGACGCCCGCGAGCGTTCGTACGCGAGAGCTGACCCACGCATCCGCTCCTCGTTCGTTTTCAGGAACCAGGCGACGAGGTTCATGACCGCGGCCCATCTGGAGGCTGGTTATCAGCAAGGAAGGCGAAGCGATCCTGCTGGCGACGCGATCGCTCGATCGGAGTGTTCTCGAGGAGCCGCTGCTGCTTCTTCGCAGGATCGTCGCGCAGCCATCTGCGGATCGCATACGCCGCCTATGCCGGCGATGGCGACGACGACGGGAACGTCATCGCTATCGGATGTTCCGAGATCGAGACGCCGACTCCCTCGGGAAGAGCAGTCCGAGAACAAGCGACGGCACGAGCGCCGCAGCGAAGCAGAACCCCGCTGCCCGGCGAGGCACCCCTCCCATCGCCGTAGCGTGGATGGGAAGACTCAGCACGAACAGCGCGACGGGGGCGGCGAACAGCATTCGAATCATGTCTCCTCGCGCAGCGCAGCCCATGGGCCACTCTCAAAATCACTCTCAAAACTTGTCCACCGAGACTCGTTTGAGAGCGATATTTCGGTGGACACGGCCGAGCCGTGGCTTCAGCTGATCTTTTCGATCTGCTAGAGTTGCAGGAGTTACACTGGGTGCAGGAGGATCAGAGCGATCGGGTTCGAATCCCGTATGCGCTACGAAATCCCCCATCGCTTTTCGCCATAGTTGCAGTAGCGACTGCGCATTCCCCACGAAAAATAGCCGCCGCCGTCCGTCTCCAGCGGTCGGGGAACGAAATGTCCACGACGAAGCTTGGACTGACGGTCAAAGCTCCGACCTCGCCGTTTGCGCATCTAATTTTCGATCCCTGGATTGCGCTTTCGTGGCTGCTCTTCGCCGGCGCAGGGCTGATCTCGTCCTGATGATCCTCAATCCCGCCCATTCCCGGTTACCGCGACCGGGCCGGTGACGGCGACGGCCACCGGCACTGCGACGAGCACCCAGCCGACACCTGTGATCCCCCAGCGCAAAGTGACGCCAAGATTGTTGATCGGGCAGTTCCTTTTCACCGGCTACATCTTCTGGTCTTGGTACTTCGGGCTGGCCGCCGCGTGTCGGTGGGTGCTGGCGCAACTGCCTCATTTGACCACGACGTGGATTGCGGTGGGTTGTCTGGCCGGTATCAGCGCTGGTTGGTTCTTTTTCGCAATGTACCTCGTCGTCGCGATCCTCGGCGGCGGCCTCTATTAGTTCTTCCGCCGCTGGTGGCTCCTCACGCACCGGGCGGCACCCTGCATTTCTCGGCCTGGATGGGCGCCATCCCTGAAAAAACGGCACGCGCGTCCGTCTCGAACGCACACAGGACCCAAGGAGAGAATGGCATGGCGAAAGAAGAGGTCTTCCTCTCATATCGCCGCGAGGACACGGAGTTGATCCAGCCCGTGCGCCGCGCGGTCCAGTCCGCGGGCTTCACGCCCATTGGCGCGGACGACAAGCGGCCCAGTGTGGCCATCCCGCAGTCCGCATACTTCGTCGCCTGCTTCTCTGCGAATGGCCACGTGGACAGCGAGCTGCAGATCGCCGTCGAACAAGTCCAGTCCGGCGCGCGCGACGCGTCATGGCTGCTGGTGGTGCGGCTGGCCGACGCGCCCATCCACGGAGTCGGCTCGCTGCCTGGCTACGTGGTTCGTCTCGCTGATCTTCGCGACCACATCGCGCCCGCGACGGGTGACGCCCGGGTCGAAAGCCGCGTCGAGGCCGGGCGAGCCATGGGAAAACGTGTGCAAGTGGTCGGTGTGAAAGGTTCGGCGGCGGGCATTCGCGGCCAGAACGTCAACAGCCACACCAAGGTGGACGTCGTGACCGGTGACGAAGACGTCTTGATCGGCGGCGTCATCATCACTGATCCCGAGGACCGCAAGTGAGCCGGCTCCTCGACCTCATATGGGCGAACAACACCTTCGCCGGCCGCTCCATCATCTTCCTGATTTTTGTCCTCGGCGCCTTCGGCATCGTCTGCGCAGGGCGGCACTGGCAGCGGTACACCTCCCTCGAGCTGGTCACTCTCGAGAACGTCCGCGCCAGATTGCGCCGCATGCAGGCCGCGGGTGATGTTCTGCCGGCAGCCGAAGGCGACACAGGAGCGCCGCCGCCGAGCGCCGCCACCGTCGACCTGCAGGAGCTCACCAGCGGCGTCCCGCGCGAGACGCTCATCGGCGACCGCCTCGACACCATCCTGCGCATGAAGCAGGCCCACGTAAAAGTCAATGTCGACGCGCTGCAGCAGAGCAGCGTCCTCAGCGAAAGCGCGAAGTGGAGCCTTTCCCTCCCCGCTTACGTCGTCAGCCTGGTGATGATGCTCGGCCTCCTCGGCACCTTCGTCGGCCTCTCCGTTATGGTCGGCGACATCCAGCAGGCCATGCCCGACGAGTCATCCGATGCGAACGCCGCACAATGGGCCGCGTCGGTGAGCAGTCTCGGGCGCATCCTCGCCGGCAAGAAGACGGCGTTCAGCGCGACGCTGGTCGGCCTTTTTTTCTCCATCGCCGTCTCCGTCTTCAACTTCGGCCTCGCCCGCGCGCAATCGGCCTTCTACGACCGCCTCGAGCGATTCACCACCGAAGAATTGCTCCACGCGACCATCCCCGCATTCGACGACGAGACGCCGTGGGAGAAACTCTCCCGCCAGCTCGGCGACTCGTTCGAAAACCTGCAGTCGCTCGCCACCGCACAGACCCGCTCGGCCGAACAGATGGCTGCCGTCGAGACGACGTTCGGCACCGTCATCCAGAATATCGAGGCCATCACCCAGCGCGCCGCCACCGCGCCGATGCAGAGCGTCACCGGCGAGATGACCGGAGTCATCTCCCAGCTCGCCAGCGTGCAGAGCGCGATCCTCGGTCTGACCGAGCGCCTCCCGCAGATCGTCACTGCCTTCCGCCAGACCCACCAAGCCACGCTGCAGGAGATCCAGAGCGCGATGCATGCGCAGCAGTCGTCGATGGAGCGCCTCACCCGCGCGCTGCAGGCCAATCAGAGCGCGACCAACCGCTGGAAGTTCGGTTTCGCCGTGGCCGGCGCGACCATCGCCATGCTGGCCGTCCTGATCATCCGGACCTTCGTCTGAGGTGCACCCAATGGCTTCGACCTCGTTCCGCGCACCGACCGTCGACACCGAGGTCAACTTCTGGCCCGGCATCATCGATATGCTCACGTCCCTGCTGATGTTCTTCATGCTGATCTACTTCGTCCAGCACAATGTCAACCCAGCCAGCCTCGCGGGCGAGATCGCGCGGCAGAAACAGCATCGCTTCAACGAAGTGTTCGCGGCCGAGTTCGCGAACGAGATCCGCAGCGGCGCGATCGGCCTGAAGCCCGACGTCAATCTGCTGCAGATCACCTTCGGCGAGGGCATCCTCTTCGAGCCGGGCGAGTACCGCCTGCAGCGCCGCGGCCAGACCATGCTGCGGCGGCTCGCGGGTGTCATCCACAAGCTCGATGCGTCGTCGCAGTCGCGGCTCTACGACCAGATCCAAATCGAGGGACACACCGACGACGCGCCGATGCAGCACACCGACTATCCTCGTGACAACTGGGAGCTCTCCAGCGCGCGGGCCCTGGCCGTGCTGCGCTTCCTGAGCGAGCGCTCCCGGCCTCGGCTCGACGAGCGCACGATGTCCGCCAACGGCTACGCGCACACGCGTCCCGTGCACGAGCAGCGCTCGCGCAACCGGCGCATCGAGATCCGGATCTACTTCTCCGGGCTGGACACGAAATGAGCATCCGCGAGCTCGCGCAACTCGTCTGGCGCTGCGAATACGGCCGCCTCGCCGCCTCCGCGCTCGAGCTTGAGTTGCGCGACGAAGTCCGCCGGCTGCAGGACGCGCGCGCGGTGCAGGGCAGCCCGGTCGTCGCCGCGCGGTGGAGCGCCGGCAACCTCTTCACGCGCCGCGACGACGCCATCCGCGCCGCGGCGCTGGCCATCGACAACGCCCGCTACCGCGACGCGCTGCGCGAGATCCGTCGCGCCGAGCAGTCGCTGCTCGACATTGCCGCGCTGGCCGAGGCGAACCGCGACGTCGACGTGGCTTCCGTGGCCGTGGCCGACATCCGTCAGCTCGCCGGCACCGGCTTTCTGCAAGGACTTCCCGCCGTCGCCTCGCTCGGACCACTCGTAGAGTCGATGACCCGTTGCATGCTCGTCTGCGAGTACCGCCAGGCATCCGACCTCGCCGGACTCTGCACGCGCATGGCTGCGCCGCTCCGCGAGCGCCGCGCGCCGCAGCCGCGTGAATTCGACACGCGCATCGCCGCCGTGAGCGAGATCTACGACGCGACGCGCGCCGTCGCCGATGAGGCCGAGCCCGACCCAACATGCGACGGCTCGCTGAAGCACCTCGGCCGCCTCCTCGACCAGCACCAGACCGCGCTCGCCGCGCGCCTGCTCACCGAGGTCGAGATCGCCCTTATCGGCCGCAGACGGTTTCGTCTTCACTTCCGCGAGCGGCTGCAGAGCGACGACGTCGCGGACCTGAAGCGGCTCGTCGCACAGTACTCGTGGCACGGCGCTGTCGACAGCGACTGGCTCGAGGCCCTCGGCCGCGAGGCCGTCACCCTCGCCGGCTATGCACAGCGCGCCGAGTCCGCGGCCATCAATCTCGACGCTGCTTTCAATGAAGGGGGAGAACGTGCCTGAAAACCTCACATTTACGCATCAGGTCCTCAAGGAGCACACCGTCGACACGCTCGAAGGGCACACCGTCGTCGTCCTCGAGAACACCGGTAGTCATGGCGAGAAGTACCGCTACGAGCTACAGCCCGGCCAGGAGCCGAAGAAGCGCGGCCTCCTCGAGCGCATGCCGTGGCGCACGCAGCCGAAGTACTTCGCCTACGCCGTCGCCGCCGCACCGTTCCTCTCCGCCCAGTTCGGCGCGGACGTGAAGATGGACGACATGCTCCACGCTTTCACGCTGAAGATCGAGCTGACCTACAGCGTCAGCGAGCCGCGCCTGGTCGTCATCGGCCGCAACCGCGACCCGCTCAAAGTCCTGCGAGACGCCGTCGTCGGCACCCTGCAGAAATGCATCGCCTCGTATCCCTGGATCAACATCACCAACGACTTCCGCCGCGTCGAGCGCGACGTGGTCGACGACACCATCAGCGCCGTACGCCAGATCGCCGCGTCGGTGGGCCTGCGCGTGCAGGACATCTCGCTCAGCCACGACGTTCCCCGGACCGAGATCGCCGACATCGTGGAGGTCGATGCGCACAAGCTCGCCGTTCTGCGCGCGCAGAACACTGAAGACCTCGCGAAATACCGCCGCGCCGCGGGACGATTCGACGCGGCCGCGAACGCGCTGAACACAGCCATCACCAACGCCGCGGGCTCCGTCCGCAACCCGGCCGAGTTGATCCAGGCTCTCACCAGCGTCAACGCGTTCCTGCAGGAGGTCCGCAACAGCGACGGCGGCGACTTCGCCGGCGGCTCGCACACACTGCCCGGCGCGGCGAACACGCAGAACCTCCTCCTCGCCGCCGCGAACCAGAGCGGCCTGCCCTCGGTGCTGATCGAGGTCGTCTCGAAGACCGAGCAGTTGACCTGCGCCGGTGCGGTAAAACGGCAACTGCAGTCGGGACTGCTCCATCTCATCGCTGCGCTGCTGCCCGAGGAACAACCGGGAGAAGAGCTGATCAAGAACTACCGCAAGCGTGTTGTCGACGCCGCGGCCCAGGCCAGCCTCTCCGCCGTGCAGTCCGACTATTTCGAGTCGGTCATCAACCCGCGCAAACTGCGGGAACGACTGCAGTGAGGTGTACCCGTGAGTGAGAACCTCGATCCCGGACCGGCGCCGAAACCGTCCGATCCGACGCCTCCATCGCCTCTACCTGCGCCCGAGGAGGAAAAGCCGGAACAGGTGCACTCGTCGCAGGGCGTCGTCACCACCGGCACCATCAACGCCTCCTCGGCGACGCTGATCGGCCATCTTCAGATCGCGGCCGAGCGCTCCAACCGCGTGCCGTTCTCGTTCGACAGCGCATCGAAAGTGACGCCCGAGCGCGAGGCGATGCTCACCGCGCTCTTCGTCGGTGACCAGAAGCTCGTCCACGAGCTTGCCCGGGATCTCGAGAAGTGCCGCATCCTGATGCTCACCGGCGAGCGCGCCACCGGCAAATCCACCCTCGCGCTCCACCTCGGCACGCTGATCGCCGAGCGCAAGCACCTGACGAACAACACGCTGTCCATCGATCCGCTCGGCTGGAAGATGAGCTTCGACGTGAACACCCTCGTCACCGAGGCGTTTGGAAAGCGCGCGATCGTCTTCAGCGACGTGTTCGCCGGCCACAACGACGACCTCCACAACTTCTTCGCCCGCACCACCGCGCCCGGCTGGGAAGAGCTCGCGAACAAGCTACGCGCGAACTCCGCGTTTCTGATCTTCACCGCCGAGACACACCACGTCGAGAAATTCCGCCAGCTCGCCGGCTGCCTCGCCTGCCGCACCGTGCCGCCGCTCAGCCGCGAGCTCGTGACGCGCGGGTTCGAGCTGAAGATGCGCTGGCTCGAGACCAATCAACTGGCGAGCGCCGAACACGTTCGCATCGCCGGCGAGCATCGCGATCGCGTCATCGAGGAGCTCAAGTCGTTGCAGCGAGTGGTGCTGTTCCTCGAACAGTACGCCGCGCGCGAGCCCGACATCAATGCGGCGCTGCGTGTGTTCAACGACGTCGGTGGGATGTGGTTCGCGAAAGAGCTGGCCGCGGACGTCGACGCCTGGTGTTTCGCGCTCACGCTCGCCCTCACCCGCTCTGCGCGCGACGTGAACGGCGTTGGCTGGTACGAGTTCGACTGCATCCGCCGCGCGATCACCGAGCGTGTGAAGGCCGACGTGGAGCTCTTCCCGCGACGCCGGCGGCCCGACTCGCACGAGTTCGAGACCGACGAGAAGGGCAGCGCCCAGTCGCTCTCCGACGACCTGCTCCTAATCCGCTGCCGCGCCGAGATCGGCAAGGACGCCTCGCGCCTCGGGGATGCGGTCCGCTTCATCGACGACTCGTACGCGGTGAAGATCTGGCAGCACGCGGTCACTCACAACCGCCGCGTGCTGACCATGCTGCTCCCGACACTGCGCGGCCTCGCCGAGGATGGCGACGACTACGGCGTACGCGCGCTGGCCGCGCGGATGATCGGTCGCATCGGCGAGCTCGATCCGTTCTCCATCTCCATTCCTCTCGTCCGCCACGAATGGGTGGAGATGGAGCGCCAGCGGCCGTTCGTCGGCCGCCTGCTCCAAGGCATGCGCGACAGCGGCAACGAGAAATATCAGCAGAGCGCGATCGGCGCCGTTGACGCGTTGACGGCCGACCGCCCCGCCGATCTGGAGGCGGAAAGCAACCGCCTCCTTACCGCCATCTTCGCCTACTCGCTGCTCGGGGAGGACGACTTCGACACCGCCATGGCGCGCCTCGGCACGATCGCCATCGAGAAACTGGCCCCGGTCGTGGCGGACCTCAGCGAGGTCGGCCGCGACATCGAGATCGTGAGCCACAGTATCGCCCGCACGTCGTCGCGGCAGCGGGCTGACAATCTGCGGACCTACCGCCTCCGTCTCGCCCGGCTTGCGACACAACTCGACGAGCGTCGCGCCGATGCGATCTACGCGATGAAACAGGCCCTCGTCTACCTCTGCGTGTCGCGCGGCACCGTGTTGATCCTGCGAGGCATGCGCGACTGGATCTCGAAAGGCGGCACTCCGACCGGCACGCTGGTCGCGCTGCTCTTCCTGCACGGCGGCATCGCCGAGGAGTTGGAGAGCGTCGCCGCAAACGCTCGCTCGCTAAGCGGCGGCGACAGCGTCGCCAGTCCGTTCGCGCAGGCGCTCGCGGAAGGCAGCGACACGGTGCAGCACGTCGCGAGTTTCCTCGCGGATCTGCACGCCAGCATCAACGCGACGTACTCGCTGCCCGCTCCGTTGCAGCACGAGCTGCGCGAGCGTCTGAACGAATGTCTGACCGGCTGGGCTGGTGACGTGAAGCATCGCGATGCGGTCGCCGAGCTCTTCGTCTCGCTGACCAATGTCCGCAACGGTGCCATGCGCGACGACATCTACGCGCTGTTCGCCACGACGGCGTTCAGCGAGGAACAGGGACTGCGTGACTTCGCGACCGAGGTGCGGCGCAAGCGCCTCGAGCGCGCGGGAGAACAGCCATGAGACTCGAATCCGTACGCGAACTGAAGCAGGCCATCGTCAGCGACCCCTACTGGCTCGCCGCACGCAGCGACGAGGGCGCGCACATGGCTATCGGCGTGGCTCTCGGCACGAGTCCCGACGAGCACAAGGTCGCCGTGCGCGCGCGCAGCGAAAACGATATCGACCAGAAATTACTCGACCGCATTCGCGCACAGGCCGGAGGCGAGGTCGACCTCAGGTACACAGGCCCGCTCGAGGTGCTGCCCGTCACCGACTCCATGCCCTCGCGGCGCCTATCCATCGGCGCCTCCGCTGCGCATTACGGCACAGCCTCGGGCACGCTCGGCTTCTTCGCACGACGGAATGCCGACGGCGCGATCGGGATCGTCTCCAACAACCACGTCCTCGCCGCGCAGAACCGGGGCCTCGACGCCGACGAGATCCTCCATCCAGCCCCCGCCGACTCCGGCCGCAGCCCCAACGACGTCATCGCCCACCTCTGTGGCAACTATCCGCGGCTGCGGCCTGAAGGCCAGACCGTCGACTGCGCGTTCGCAGGGCTCGTGTCGGGCCTCGCATTCGATCCGCTTGCGCTCGGCCCGGCCGAGACGCTGAAAACCACCATCGCCACCGCCGAGAAACAGCTCCTCGTCGAGAAGATCGGCCGCACCACCGGCCGTACGCGCGGCATCATCACCACCATCGACCTCGACTTCTTCGACGTCGACTACCGCTGCGGCCGCGTGTCGTTCTCCGGCCAAATCGAGATCGAGTCGCTCGACGCGACGGCGTTCTGCCGCAGCGGCGACAGCGGCTCTCTCGTCTTCACCCGCGACTACGAGCCGGTCGGGCTACTCTTCCTCAGCGCCCGCGCCGGCGGCCCCGGCAACTCCGGACGCGGCTACGCCAACCCGATCGGTGAGGTACTGACCGCACTCGACGTCAGCTTCGCCTCATGAGCGTGGCCACGCTCGAGGAAGCCCGCGCGGCGAAGGCCGTGCTGCGCGCGCGGCTCCTCGGAAGACTCCCCGGCCTGCGCGGCCTCGGCATTGCTTTCGTCGATGGCGGCTACGGTGTGAGAGTCCTGGTCGACCGCCGTCCCGCCGACGGCGCGATACCCGACGACGTCGACGGTGTCCCGGTGATCGTCGATGTCGTCGGTGAGCTCACGCCGCTTTGATCAGCAACAGCCCGTGTTCGTGCAGTCGACGGACAGCCCGATCGGCTCCGGCCGCAGGAACGCCACGTGCTGCGAGAGCGACGGCGGCACCGCCGGCACGCTGGACGGCTCCTGCAGCGACACCGGCCGCTTGCTCAGCTTCTCGTAGATCTTGAAGTGATTGTTGTACGTCGCCGCACCGTGGTACCCGCTCTGGGCCATGTTCGCGACCATCACCTCCGTGCCCGGCCGCAGCCGCAGCGTGCGCTCGGCCGAGCCATCGCGCGGCGTGACGGTGACGCGGATCTCGCCGTCGTGCGGCACGTCGAGCTCCGAGATGGCCGCGGTACCGCCGGGAATCCGGTACGCCGCCAGCTCTCCCTGGCGGATTCGCAGCCGCGCGATCGTCTCCGCGCGCTCGGGATCGATCTCGAAGTTCGCGTCGATCTGCTTGAGCTGCGGCAGACGGTTGTCATGCTGCGACGTGTCGAGCGTGCCGTCAGCGTCGACTCCCTCGAGTGTCACCCAGCACGGCGGCAGCTCGTACGCGCCGCGCGATGTGTCGGCGCTGCCGTTCCACCCCACCGCCTCGATCACGTCACCGCTGGCTACACGGATGGATGCCACGTGCGGCTCGATCCCGTCGCCCGGATTGCGGCCATCCGGAAGCAGCGCCTGCCGACCTCCCTGCTCGCGATAAAAACACACCAATCCCACGAACTGCACCTTGTAAGGCATACGTCCTCCTCGATTGTTGGGGGTTAGCTGCCGATGATCTGGACCGCCGCCCACAGATCGGGCGGCGCATCGCGCCTTCGAATCCATTCGAGCTGCGTTGCGCGGACCGCCTCGGCGGGGGTGAGGCCGTCCGCGAGATGGCGGTGAAGCTGGGGGAAGAACTCCGCGGCCGGGTCGTCGTCGATTGGCCAGAGCGTCGCGACGACGCTCGGGGCGCCAGCCGCCAGGAACGCGCGGGCAATGCTGAGCGTCGCCTCGCCCGCGCGCTGCTGCCCGCGCGCCGTACCGCACGCCGCCAGCACCACCACCCGCGTCCGCGGTAGCCGCAGCGTGGCGATGCTGCGCACGTCGAGCCGCCCTTTCGCCCCGCGCGAGGTCACGAGCGCTCCCTCCGAACCGGAGGCCGGAATCTCCGCGTGGCCGACGAAGTGAATGATGTCCGCCTCGGCCGCGCGGCTTTCGAACGACACGTGGTCTCCATCTTCCGGCTCGACGGTCTCGTGGTACGCGGCGGCGACCGCGTCCGCCTCGCGCTGCGCCGAGGTCAGTTGACGGATGTCGCCTTCCTGCCCGGCCGGCCCGGCGATGAGCAACAGACGCAAATCGCGCCGCGCGGGACGGGGACGCGCAGCCAGCCGCGCGAAGACCGCGGCGCTCGGCGACGTCATGACGGTGTGGCCTTCGATCAGATGCTTACCCGCCGGGTCGATCAGCGCTGCGAACGGCACCGCGCTCAGCGTCGCATCAGGCACGAACACGAGCGTCCGCCCACCGGCCATTTCGCCAGCAATCGGCAGCAGCAGCCGTGAGTAGAGCTCCGCCGCGTTCCTGCGGAACCGCGCCGCGTCGCGCGCCGTCGCGCTCTCGGCCAGCCGCTCCGCGTCGCGCGCCAGCGTCGCCCGGGACACCGGCGTCTGCACCACGCGCAGCCCGCGCTGGTCGACGATGAAGGTGACCAGCGACGACGGCAGCGACGTGTACTCGATCAGCACCGTGTCGGCCGGCGCGGCGGGAAGCGTGGCCACAACCTGCGTCACCCGAGTCTCGCCCATCGAGTCCAGCAGCTCGCGGGCTCGGGCGCGCTCCGAGTACGCGAACGCCGCGGCCTCATCGCCCCGCGCCAGCGCCAGCGCCACCGCCTCGTCGAAGAGCTCCGCGCCTGACGCGAACATTCCCCACCGGTCGTCGCCCGCCTCCAGAGAAAGCCGCTGCGTCTCCAACTCCTGGATCCCGGTCTCGAAGTCCTCCGCCGCGGCGCCGCGGTTGCCCATCGCGGCGTGGGCGCGGCCCCGCGCCAAGTGCATCTCCGGCAGAAACATGCGCCGGCCCTTGACGCGATGGAACTCCAGCGCGCGGGTCAGGTTCGCCACGGCGTCGGCCGGCGACGCCGCGAGGAATCCGGCCACGGCGAGGCGGTCGGCCTCGGCACGCGCACGGCGATCGGGATCCTGCAGCGTCGGAATGACAGCCGTGGCATCCGCGAGATCCGCCGCGGCCCCCTCTTTCTGTCCGAGCTGGCTGCGGACCCGTGCGCGGACCAGCAGTGAGTTGAGTTGCAGCAAATCGCTCCGCCCGCCGCGCGGCATGTCGAGCAACAGATCGAAGAACGAGAGGCTGACCGGCCAGTTCTGCTCGAGCGCCGCCGCCCGCGCAGCCGCCTGCACCGTCACCTGCAGCCGCGTGTCCTCGGTGCGTCCGAGCTCCTGCAACGCGAGCATCCGGTTCGTCGCCGCCGCGAGCGGGTCGCCGATCTGGTCGTACACCTCGGCCAGGATTCCGCGCACGATCGCGGCGTAGCGCTTCTCTCCCAGCCGCTCGAAGGTGCGAATACTGTCGTCGAACGCGTCGATCGCCGCGCCCCACTTTCCCTCCGCCGCCTTGCCGAGCCCCACCTGCCACTGCAGCTGCGCGCGGTTGGCCGGGTATTGGGGCGGCGCGGTGGCGAGGAGCCCTTCGATCGACGGCTGCGACTCGGCGAGCCGGCCGCGGTCGTATTTCGTGTTCGCCAGAAAGTAACGGGCCAGCAGCAGGACCGGCGTGCCGCCGCGCTCGAATGCCATCACCGCCTGCTCGAACAGCGGGCCGGCTTCGAGCGGCCGCGCGGCCATGAACCGTTGCTGCGCCTCGCGAAAGTGGACATGGCCCTGCGCGAGGAAGGCCCGCCTCTCCGGATTCGCGCCATCGACGGCAGCAACGGCGTCGCGCAACATCCGGTCGCCGCGCGAGCGCGCCAGTTCGTCGCCGAAGGTCCGCGCCAGCCGGAGGTGCGTCTCCGCGTCCTGCTGGTCGCCCTGCTGGTACGCCGCGGCCCAGCGGCCGAGAATCTGCGTCTCGCCCCAGAGCCTCGCTTCCTGCGGATAGCGCCGGGCCAGCTCGCGGGCCGCGTCGCCGTCGCGCACAAGCCACGCGTAGTTACGCTCGAGCTCCTCGCGGAAGTCGCCGACCGGCTGCAGTTGCTGCAGATGCCTGTGTGCCTCGCCGGCCCAGCCGCCGTCGGGATCGACCGCGAGGTACTGTCGCCAAGCGTCGCGGGCACGCTCGCGGAGCCCGAGGCGCTCGACGATCAGCGCGCGGTTGAACAGCGCCTCGGGAAGCTTGGGATCGATGCGCAACGCCGCATCTGCCGCCGCGAGCGCCTCCGCGAACCACACCGGCTGGTTGAGCTGCACGCCCGCGCTGTAGCGCGCGGCGGCGAGATCGCTCAGCACGCGCGCATCGCTGCCGGCCGCCGACAGCCGCGTCAGCACCGCCGCCGCCTCGTTCGGTCGTCCGGCCAAGAGATGCGCGACCGCGGTCGCATGCTGGGCCTCGGGCGAGGGATCGTTCGCGGTCTCCTCGAGCACTTCCCCCGCGACGCCGATGAGCTTCATCTGCCGCGGTTCGAGCGGCTCGCTGCTGTCGCGGCGCACGGGCTGGATCGGCGCCCATGCGAATCCGCCGGTCAGGCGCGGCTCGATGTAGCGGCCGTCGCGCGGCGCGGCCTCGACGAGGCGGTGAATGACCTCGTTCTCGTCGCGGACGATTCCCGGCCACGCCGCGAAGTAGACGATGCCCGCCAGCGCCGCCGCCGCCACCGCGAGCCACCATGGCGAGACCCGCCGCGGCGGCGCCGTCACGGCGGCCTGCGCGGCCACCGCCGGCTCTTCCGACTCGCGGTCGGCCCGCGCCGTCTCGGCCACGACCAGCCGGCAGTCTTCACATTCGTGTAAGTGATCCGCAACCATCTTCAACTCGTCACCCGACAGGCTCCCCGCGACAAACGCCGCGATCTGCTCCGGTGTCGGGCAGCGGCTCGTGTCGTCGGTCATGACGAGGCGTCCTCCTCCTGACGGGCCGCTACCGCGCTCTCGTCATCTCCGGACGGACGCACACTGCGGTTTTTCAGGCGAAAGTCGAGAAGAGTGGAGTCGGTGCCGATCAGTTCCTCGACCGACCGCGCGTCCACGCCCGCCGCGGTGAGCGCCTCGCGTAGCTCGCGGAAGTGTTTGTAGAGGCGGCGGTAGAGCACCTGCTGATCACGATGCAACGAACGCGCGATCTCCGCAACCGTCATGTCGCAGTCGAAGCGCAGGCGGAAGATGAGCTGGTCTTCGTGAGGCAGCCCGTCGATGAACGTGCAGACCACCGAGGAGATCCGCGACGCCATCTCCGACTGCACGGCCTGCTCGGCGCCGCCCGACGCCTCGACCGTCAGCGCCTCGTCGACGTTGACGCGCCTGCGGCGGATCTTCGGCGGCAGCCGCGCGGCGATCTGCTCGACCTTCTCGATCGAGAGGCCGGGATACTTTGTGCCGAGCTGCCTCTGCGTCTCCTCGACGCTACGCCCCTCGCGGTACAGGGAGCGCTCGACGTCGACGCCGACGTCCCCGATGCGCACGGCCTCGGCGGAGTCGTGCCATTTGCCCCACTCGTGGCGACGGTGGTCGATGAGTAGCCGCCGCACCACCGCGGCGATGTAGGTCTTGAACTGGCTGCGCCCCTGGTACGCGCGCAGGATCGCGTAGTCGTCCTTCACCAGGCGCAGCCGCACCTCGGCCGTGAACTCTTCGATCGCGTCTGGATCCATCCCGTTGCGGCGGCAGATCGCCCGGGTGATCCGTTCGATGAGCGGCAACTCGCGGACAAGGAGATCGCTTGGTTCAGACATCGGCCAGTCGTCAACAGTCGGTGCGCGACGCGCCGCCGAAAGCGAGATTCTCTCTTTTGAGGCTCGCCCGCGAGCATACACTAGGTTCCCCATATCGGCGTCCCTCCGGACAGACGGAAAACGGCCGCGACAGAAGTACCGCTGCACCCGCGTCTACGAGGTGTTCGCGTACTGGCTTGCGCGCGCGAACATGACCGGCGTCATCCACTCCACGCCTCTCGGTCTGCAGAAGATGGCGCGCCGCGCCTCGGCGATCGCGGACAGGAGATCGTGACCGTCGGCGAAAGCCCCGTACACCTCCTCGGAGAGGATGATCGCGGCCTCGTCCGAGATCTGGAACTGTGTGGCGATGACCGTCTCCATGCCGCAGTGGATCAGCGTCGACGCCAGCCCGCTGCGCGGGTCATCGATGCCCTCGAGACCCGACTCGCATGCGTTGAGGATCGCGAACCGCACCGGCGGATGCGCGCCGAACAGGACCTGGAATTCATTTCCGCCAACCCAGTGCGCGGCGCCGATGCCCTCCATCGCCAGTTCGCTGCGGCGGGCCAGCGGGTCGTAGCGGCCGTGGCCGATGAAGTGCCACGCCCCGAACGGCCGGCCTGCCTCGTCCGCGGCGCGGAGCATGCGTCGCAAGGTGTCGAGCGTGCCATCCGGCGCGACGT
Source organism: Thermoanaerobaculia bacterium (assembly GCA_036375075.1). GTDB lineage: Bacteria > Acidobacteriota > Thermoanaerobaculia > Gp7-AA8 > Gp7-AA8 > QHVT01. Next base: position 51,486 of record DASUSN010000205.1, read on the forward strand.
CGAGCTCGAGGCGGCCGAGGAGCACCAGCCCACCGACGGCATCCTCGACGCGGCGCTGCTCCTCGGCGCCGTCGAGCATGGGTAGCCCGGCGGGCGAGCTGATGGTCAGCAGCACGCGCAGCGGTCCGTCCTTTTCGCGGTGCAGTGCCGGCGGGTGGTCGACGCACCGGGTGATGACGGTCGAGCGCTGCAGCGCCACGAAGTCGCTGCCGTCGTGCAGCAGTTCCCACGGCGCTTTGGCGAGCCTGCCCGCATCCGCGAGATGCAACCGGATATCGCCACTGCGATACGCCGGCGCGATCAACGCGAACAACTTCTGCCCGAATGCGACGAGCGGCGCCGTCAGCTGGTTTGCCGGCGCGGCGCGGGGCTTGCGGTAGTCGGCGACGAGCTGTTGCTGCTCGCCGGGCGTGATCGGCACCGGCGTCGCGACGCCGTTTACACGGCAGGTCGTGTCGTCGATATGCTCGATGCGAATGTCGACCGGGTCGTAGCGGACCACGCGAGACGCCGGCGGAATCGCGGCGGCGCAGAGGTCGATGAGTCGGTCGAGCTGGCGATGCAGGTCCTGCAGTTCGTCATCGAACGCCCGCAGCCACTGCTTCTGCGTGAGCTCGGGCCGCATGTGGCGCTCGAGCTTCACGTACGCCCCGGCTTTGTCCGCCAGTTTCTCGGGCGTGACCGGCGGCTGAATCGCGTACCGTCGCAGCAGCGCGTCGAGGATGCGGGTGCATGATTTCAGCCGTTCGTACCGCCTCGCCGCCTCGGCGCGCTGCTGGCCCGAGGGGTCCAGCTTCGCTACCAGCTCGTTGTTGTGCAGCACCCGCCGGAAACACACCGCCGGCGCGAGCGCGGCGGTCTCGTCCACGACGACGCGCAGTTCGTCGTGCAGCTTCGCCAGCACGGCTACAAAAGCAACACTCATCGGGAAACACTGGTCTAGACGGACGGAGGTGATCCTTTTTTACCCCCGCAAACAAGCGATCGCAGAAACCGTTCGCCACGCCCTGCCGCCGCCCGATCCAAGCTAGCTATGTGAGCGGAGGGAATCCCGGCGACATGCGGAGATCGAGGACAAAGCTAGTCCTGATCTTCTCGAAGTCTCGCCGCCGCTTCCTGCTTGTACAGGAGGCGATTGGACGCGGCGATGGTGAATCCCGCGGTTTCCTCCGGTGGCCTGTCAGCAAGCACGGCTTCCATGAACTGAGATTGAATTCGCTGGTCGCGCTCGTTGAGAGCCTGCTGTCGCTCCACGTTGTAACTCAGCTGCGCTCGCAGGCAGAGTGCTAATGCGACGAGCGCGAGGTACGTACTGAATCCACGGTCGAAATAGGCCATGAGCAAGGCCACGATGAGAATCAACGCCGGCTCGAGCCACTTCTCGATGATTTCTTCGGGAATATAGGTCCGAACGAAGGGAATCCTGGTCAGGTGAGAGATGCCGTCCGAGTGGCTGTGCCACGCTAGACCGGCGCGATTTCGCTTCCGGATGACCCACCGGTGGTAGAGGAAACTAAAAAAGACGGCCGGCCCCCAGACCAGGCGCCAAAACATGGTCTTGGGACTCCCGGCCAGCGCGGCCACGAGCGTGAACGTACTGAACATCGATGCGCCGATGAACCAGTTGATGAAGGTCATGAAGCGCTCGCCGAAATTGGATCGGATCAACGTGAATACATTCAGCGCAATACAGTTGAAAATCCAAAGCGCGATCATGGTGAAAAGATCGATGATCGCGAATGTGGTGGGCATGAAGTCGCGCGCAATGGAAGACGGCAACTTTCCGAGGTTCATGGTCGGGTTCCTCCCTCCGTGATTTGTGGAGTTGAGACGGACGCGGCAGCGTGGTTTTGCGCGTGGAAATCACAAACAAACAGCCGCCGTCGCGGAGGGCTCGCGCAGGTTTCGTGACAAACCGCTCACATACGAGTCGATCGAGGAGTCTTCCGGGCGACACCGAGTCTGCGGGAGTGCGACCGGCTGTGGGCGACAGCTCCTGGACGCCGGGGTCGAGCCGGACATGAAGATGCTGGCGCGACTGCGCGAGATCTATAATCGCGCGGTCGCAACTCAGCGGGCATCGTCGGGGGGGGTCTCCTCCGACGCCAACCCGAGCGCGTAGACACAGAGGTCTTCGTAGGGCACGCCTGCCTTGCGCGCGATGTCCGCCAAGCGCTGGAAACTATCGAGGACTTGCTGGGGCATCCTGCCGCCGCGAGCCTCGCGGAGCCAGGCATTCTGAAAGTGGAGAGGATGGATGATGGCGCTGGGGTTGCCGATGTAGACGTGGAACGGAGCTGTCACTCCGTTAAAGTCGCAGGGGACGGTAAACCGTTTCATGCCCCGCTCCCCAGCGCGCCGCGCACCAGGTCGGCGACGCCGCTCAGTTCTCCGAGCCAGCGGCCGAGGTGATCGCGGAGGGGGCCCCGCCACTCGATGGTCAGAGCCTTGTCCTCGTTCTGTTTTTGGTTCCAGGCGATGACGTAGACTTCGCGGCTCGACAGCGGATCGTCGATGGCCTCGGTAAACGCGGCCACGATCCGCTCGCGGATCCGCGAGTCGAGCTTCGAGTTGCGCGCCAGCGTGTCGAGCAGCCGCGCACACGAATAGGCGAACGTGACGCTGGCGTCCCTGAGAGAGGCGATCAGCTCGTCGAGTGCCGAGGGGTCGACGCTCCGATACCGGTCGAGCGTCTCCAGCGCCGTTTGTTGTACGTAGAACACGTCGTGCATCGCGGTGCGGAATGCGGCCACGGTATCGAGTGACATGTGCCGCGTGAGCGCCATCAGCTTGAACGCGGCCTCGCGCGCCGGGTACGACGGATAAAACTGCGCCGCGCGCGCGAGCTCATGGCCGAGTTCGGGCAAGGTCGCTGCGACGTCATAGAACACGTCGGGCAGCTGTTCCGCGGCCGTGGCCGTGACGCAGAGCAGGTCGCCGATGCCCGTCTCGTAGAACGACTCCTGGGGCTCGCCGACAACGCTCGCAAGCCAGCGCACGAGCGGCTCGAGGAGCATCGGCCGCAGCACGACGCGCTCCGTGGCCACGGTCAAGTCCTGGCGAAACCGGTCGGTCATGTGCCGCAACGCTCCGATCTCGGAGAGCCTGGTTCGGAGTCCGCCGGAGTCGGCCGACAAACGGCGGATCTCAGCGGCGACGTCCTTCAGGCGCGCGGCTCGCTTCTCTTCCGCACGCGGAACCAAGCTCTCCGCCGGTTCGTCGGCGAGCGCCTGGACGATGTCGACCACCGCGCCCGCGCCGTTGAGGAGAAACCGGTCGCTCCCGACGAGTGCCGTGTCGATCGCGGCGATCGCGGGCCAGCCCGCCTCCCACATCGCGTCGCTCACCGCTTTCCGCGAGACGAGACAGGCCAGGCCGCGAATCAGACTCCGGTTGGCCTGTTGCGACGCCCGGCCGTCGATACCGCGCAGGGCGTCGAGGAACGCAGACCACACCGGCTCGCGCACGGCATGCATACCCTGAATGAGATACTGAGCGATCGCGCCTTCGTTCCCGTCGCGTTGCGCCGCTTGCACCCAGCGCTGGAACAACTCCGGATCGGAGTGCTCGATGCGCTCGAAGAACCAAGAGAGATGGAGCGGAATGCCCGCCTTGAACCCGCGCTGCTCCCGGAGCGTCACGGCGATGACCTCGAGCATCGCCGCGCCGGCCTGACCGGTGGTGATTTTCGGTTGAGCGTCGGACAAGTTACCGTGGATGGCGAGCGCCGCGCGAAAACGCGTGCGATCGTCCGCCGACTCCAGCAGTTCCACGGTCCCCTCGATCGCGGCGGCGCTGTACTCCCCCGCTTCGATGAGGAGCAGCGCGGCTTGGCGGCGGATGCGATCGTCAGGCGAGCGCAGCCAGACGCGCAGCCGGCGCTCGACCATCGCGTCCGGCTGCTCCGCAGCGACGAGCAGCCGCGCGGCGAGATCGTTGCGCTGCTGTTCGATCAGATTGGAAATCGCATCCGCTGCGGCACTCGATAGCTGCCCTTGACCAGCCGGCTGGTTTCCGTCCGACACCACTCGCGTCCACCATTCATCGGCGTCCGCCCCTGCTTCGGGAGTCGTGCCGGCGTCAGTGAGCGTCGCCGCGAGGAGCAGCGGCGCTGTGTCGACTTTGGCTTCCTCGAACAGTGTTACGTGCGCGGCGAGCAACGCCCGACGGTCCTCTTCGACCACGGCGCGCTCCCAGAGGCTGAGTCCCTTCACCGACAACGCGCGACGCTCCGCCGCCGTCGCGATGTCACGGATTCCGCCGAGAATGTAGCGGCGTGTTCCCTCGTCGGCGCGCATCCCCACCGACCAGGCCTGAGGCAACAGTCCACGCAGGCCGCCGCGCGAGATGCGCGCTAGACGCGCATAGGCAAGGCCCTGATTCTCCGCGTCCTCGATCTGACGTGCCGCCTTGCGCGCATCCGCAAGCCAGTTGCCGCCCGGGTATTCGATGGCGTCCAGCGCTTCGAAAGCGAGGCAGCGGTGCGTCGCGTTTTTGATCGCGGACGCTACCTTGCCGAGAATGCCGCCGGGTACCCGGTGTCGCAGTCCGGGCGCGCTCCGCAGCAGCAGTATGTGGAACCGGAAGCGCAGCCACGGATCTTCGATGCGAGCCCCGACGTTGCGCAGGTCCGCCTTGCGCGGGTCGTCGCCCTTGGCCGCCGCGAGCTTCGCGACCGCGTCCGCGCGCGCCTCGAACCGGCTCGACGTGAGGATGTGCAACTGGATCAGGGCCTCCTCGGCAAGGCCGTGCTCGTGAAGCAGCGGCGCCATGCAGCCGATCGCCCAGGCCCGCACCCAGTCGAACTCCGCCGGGATGGCCTCGAGCGCATCGAGCGTGAACGCGAGGCACTCGTGCATCGACACGGGCAGCGGGGCGAGTCGATCGATGCTCCACTGGGTGTGCGCGCCCCAGCGCACGGTCATCGACAATTGCCCCGTGCAGAGCGCGAGCACGAGACGCATCAGCGGTGATGTCATCACGCCGCCCGCCGTGTCGAGCGCCACCGCCATGTTGTAAATCGCGTCGGGTCGGCCGGGATTCACGACGAGACGCAGCGCCTCAGCAAGCCATCGCGCGACCAGGCCGTCCGGCTGATCCTTCGGAAGATCGAAAAGACCGAGGTGCGTGCCGAAGGCGTGTGAGAGATCGGCGAGGACGGACACGAGATCGGCGACCCACCCGGGCGCGAGACTGGAGGTGCGCAACGCGTCCGCCGCCTCTTTCAGAACCGCAGGCATGCTGACGGCGACGTACGGAGCAAGCCGTCGCAGGACAGCGCGCGTCGCGGGATCGACCGGTGTTGCCGCGCCGCCGAGGGCAAGGAGCGCGATTCGGGCATCGACTCGCACCGATTCGTCTACGGCATCGCGCACAAGCGACTCGAGATTCTCGCGCAGGCTCATCGCGCCGCGTCCTTCGTCGAGCGCGCCGAGGATCAGCGGCGTGAGAGTAGCCGACTCGCGGTGGAAGTGACGAACCGAATAGGCCGGCTTGCCGTCACGGACGCTGCGGACGTGAGCGTCGGCCGCGTCCAACTCCGCATTGAGGACCTTTCGCCGCTCATCACGGGCTTCGTCGGAGGGCGAAGTCCGGTCGAGTTCCGCGATCGCCGTGCGGAGACGGTTCGCCTCCGCAGTCGCCTCGCTGATCCGGATCGGCAGGCCGTTGTCCTGCCCGCCGTACAACATCAGTCCGAGACGCCGCCATGCGGGATCGTTCATGAAGACTTCCGCCAGCGCGTCGTCGGCGATGAGCCGTGCACGGAGTGAGTTGCGGTCCCGCGGCAGGAGCTCCGGCGAGCGATCGGCGATGTCGCGCAGCGCCGCGTCGATCGGCCAGCCCCACGCCTCCGAATCCAACGGCAGCGCTGCCAGCAGCGACGCTGCGAGCGCTTCGGTCTCGCACTGCGCGGCCACGATCAGTCGAGCCACGGCGACGGCGGTCGCCGGTGTCGCGTCGCGAGACGCGTTGCGCATGGCGCGGAGGAAGACATCGGCCACGATCCGCTTCCCGGTGTACCGGACGAGAAGACGCACGCCATCTTCGATCACACCGGCGAACGCCGGAGGCCGTCGCAGCGACACGGTTCGCGCGTGAGCCCGCACGAGCTCCTCGGCAACACGCTCTACTCCCGGCGGCAGCGAGTCCATCTCCGGGATCGCGGCGGTGAAGAGAAGCGACGCCGCGGGAAGGATCGCGTCCTTACCTGCATTGTGTACCAGCAATTCGTCCATGAACGCCCGCCGCGCTTCGGGGTCGCGCCACTCGCCGCTCATGCCGGCCGCCATCACCACCGCCAGCGCCCACCGCGGGCTGGCGGCTTTCTGCCAGATGCGCTTCACAGGATCGGCCTCGCGCATCAGCGACCAGCCGCCGAGGTATTCCTGAAACGTTGCGTGGAGGAAGGCGTACCAGCCTTCGCCCTGTGCGGTCAGCAACCCTACGTCGTCACGCATCAGCTCCTTGAGCCACGCCAGGGAGCGCCGGCCGTTCGTACGGCGCTCCAGGAACTGGTTGAGATCCTCTTCCGAAACGCGGACGACGGAGCGGTCGAGCATCTCGGCCGCGAGACTCGCGAAGAGGGTCCAGATCTCCTGTGTCGAGAAGTCCACTTCGCCGCGCTCGCGCGCGCGGTGGGACCAGCGATCGACCAGAACGTCGATGGCCAGCGAGTAGAGGGCGAGCCGGCGCGTCGGCAGCTCACCGCGGCGTTCGTTGTACACAACGGCAAGGATGGTGACGAGGAGCGGCGTGCTGACGAGGTCCGTGTAACCCTTCTCGCGGAGGCGCGCCACGGCCGCGCTCATCTTCGCGGCCTCGCCGGAATCGCCGCCTCGAAGCGCGATCATCAGCACGCGGCAGAGCTCGTGGACAGACTCAGGCGCGAGCGGCTCGATGGTCATCAACGCTGCGTCGGTTTTCAGCTCAGCGGCCGAGTAGCCGACGATGCGGCTGGTGATCACGGCCCGGTTTCCGCCAGCGGTCTTCAGCCGCTCGTCCAGGAAGCGATCGACTTCCCGGGCGATGTCGTATCGGTCCTGGAGGTCCGCCACTTCGTCGAGGCCGTCGAGGAGCAGGACGGCCCGCCCGTCCTCCAGCACTTTCTGCAGCGCCGCATGCAACGCTGCCCCTTCGCTGTACCCCGGGAGGTGATGGCCCACGAATGCGGACAGTGGGTAGTTCCGGCGATGCTCGAGCCAGGCTTTCAGGTAGACCGAAGCACGCAGGAAGATCGGGATACGCGGCGGGCCTAGCTCGCTCGGCCCGACCCTTCGATATTCCGTTGCCAGACGGTACGCCAGCCATTGCAGAGCAGTGGTCTTGCCGCTGCCCGGGTCGCCGAGCACGACGAGTCGCCGCTGCTCCCTAAACGCTTCCTGCAACGAGAAGGACGTCTGAGTCCCGCCGGTGGTCAGTCCATCCTGGTACCAGAACGGCGTCGTCCCGGACCGATCGGTCTGCGCTCCGCGGAGCGTTCCGCCGGTACGGTTCGTGTAGGAAGCCCGCAGGGTCACGTAGATCGATTCGAGGCGGAGCGGCGCGCGCCGGCTGCTCATCGGCAGGCCGGGAATCGCGAGGTCGCCGTTGTCGGCGATCACGTGGCGGAGGTAGCGATCAATCACCTCGTCGTGGTTGGCAAAGTCGGGCGGATCATTCGGCTGGCCAAACCTCTGATTGATCTGAATACCAATGACCTCCGTGTTTATCGCGCGGAGTTCGTCGACGTTCACCCTCGCAACGAAGGAGTCGCCGGCCTGCGATGACGGAGACATGGATCGATTCGACTCAGGTGACGGAGGCGCCGGCTCGACGATTTTCTCGCTCAAGGATTCCGCGTCCCCTTCTTTGTGAGCACGGAACCGACAACAGCGACGTTATCGCCGACGACATTGCGAACTTCCGTTTCCGCTTTGATGGTTTGTCCGGCGATTGCGTCTTCATCGGCCTTGAGCGCGAAAACCTCCGCTTCAGGCGCCATGACGTCGTTCGCTTTGGTGCGAAGATTGAGCCGCGTGGTTGCCAGTTTGCCGAGCCGTCCTTCGAGGTCGCCAATCCGAACGACGAATTCGGGCAGCGTGGTGAATCCCGTGACGGGCAGATGGGGAATCGGGCACTCACCGAGCCGCACGACCATCAGCCACGACGCATCGCGCGCACCCGAGCGAACCTCTTCGATGGCAGCTTCCAGCTCGCTCGCCACGTAACCGTTCGCGGAGATGCAACCGATGAAGAAAGCGGCGCTCCGGATCGCCGCCAGTGTCGCGTCGATGTCGACGTATCCCGCAGCCCGGACTGCGTTGCGTACTCCGTCGACGTACCGTCCATCCTCGCGTCGATACGAAAGAAAGATCCCGTTCCCCGCCATCGCACTATCTCCTTCACCGGCTGCGGCTCATCAAGACGGACGCGCGCAACCGATTTTCAAAGATGGCGCACGATTCGCGAAAACCCACTGATGTGAGGACGTCAAGATCATCGTGAGCAACCTGCCGCCCGTTCTCAAACTCGCCGCCGCCGCATCCACGACGAACGCAACGCAGACAATCACGGCTGAGGTGAATGTCGGGCGCATTGACGCGGAGAACGTCACGATCACGGCCTTGCAGATCGTGCAAGGCGATAGTGAGGAGGAGCGCGCGCGGAAGATCGCTACCGCACGGGGCCTGCTCGCGAAGGAGATCGCGGACAACCTCCGCTCGCTCGATTCGCGCATCGGCCTGGCCCGTGCCGCGGTCGGCCCGGACGAGTTCGGGGCTCAGTTGCGTACGGGGATGCGCAACGTCGCACCTGTCGTGGCGGAGATCAACGCGAATGCCTACGCTCAGCTGCTGTCGCAGCAGGCCGCGGCGTCACTGCGTCAGGCGTTCGCCAGCGCACCGCTGCGGGTCGACCTGACGGATTTCATCCGCCAGATCGTAACGACCGCGAGTGTTTCGCCGGACGACGTGCACGCGTTTTATCAAGAGCTGCGGGAGGCGGCGTACCGCTCCGACGTCGTGCTGGAGACGTTCGACGTGGGCGCACGCAAACCCGATGGCCTGGCGGAGCAGCGACTCTCGCTCTCGGTGCGCGGGCTCACGTTGCAGAGCCGCCTCGCGTTTCTGTACGCCCTGCGCGTGCTCGACGCCATTCCGGAACAAGAGCCTGCTCTCCACACGCTGCGGATCCTGCAACGTCCGCGGTCGATCGACGCCGGCCTGGTCGAGATCACTCGCGGTCTCGCGGAGTTGCTGCGCGAAAAGGCGGCATTCGACGTCAGGCTCGCACAGGCTCGCGACACCGAGCTTGCCCGCGGCCTCGCGGATCTCGAAGCGATGCTGACCATCCAGCCGACCGACCAGCGGAACGAGGTCGTCGGCAAGGCGATTTCGCTCCGGCAACTCGGGCGGGTCCAGGACGCAGAACAGGCGTTCCTGAAGTACGGGGCGATGTTCGGCGCGAAGGATCCGACTGCACGCCTCTACGCGACGGTCGCGCAAGCTTTCACGCGACAGGCTGGCGAGCTGCACGTTCACGGCGGGGTCTATCTCTTCGAGGTGAACGCTGGTGCGGCCGCCACGGCCGGGTTGCGTCGCGGCGACGTCATCACCGAATACGGGCTCTTTCCAGTCACGAATCCGAACGACCTCACCGCGGCGATAGCGAAGCACGCGGGCGATCCAAAGGTTCCACTGCATGTGCTCCGGTATCGAGAGGATACAAAGCGGTTCGACCGCCTCTCGATGCACGTGTTCACTGGAAAGCTCGACGCCGGGCTCGCGTCCATCTGATACGGCACCTCCGCAACATGGAAGCGACAGAGAGGGCACCGTTGTGTATTTAACGGTTTCTATAAATTGCAAATGCTCCGCGGCGCTTATTTTTTAGTGTCTTTGTAACTCTGTTTCGCATCTTTGATAATCGAATTGATCGCAGATTTATCTTTCATCACTTCGTCGGTCGCAGCCTTCAGATCCGCTTCGGTAGCATGAGCGACGGATACATCTCTCCTCAGGAGCATCGTAATGGCTTTCATGTATACAATGCCGGACCCGATCGTGATGGCGTATGTCGTACCACCCATGAGCACTGCACCGCCGATCGTGCCGAGCCCCGGCAGAAACTTTAACGCACTGCCAACAATCACGGCTCCTGCCAAAGCGCCGGCCAAGTTCGTCGCCACGCCGGCCGCGAGGCTCTTCATGACGTTGTCGCCGAAAGGAAGTGCGAGCTCCTTGTTGACGCGAACATACATGGTCCAGATGTTTATGGCAGCAGCGGCCATATCTGCGCCTGGAATCGGTATCAGCGCGCTTCCGACAGCAAGACCGGCATGCAGTTTCACGATGCCGGCGAGTTGCGTCGGCAGATTGTCGTCCGCCAGGCGATTCATGGCCTCAGCTAGTTCCGTCGCGGTTCGGATAAGGTGACCTTCGCTCATGCGCTCCTCCTACGATCGGTTGTCGGTTGTTTAGTCGGACACGGAAGATTGATTTATCAGTACGGAGACGCTTTTTTGTGACAGGAAGTGCGGCATTCAGATAAGTGCCTGTGGGAGCCAGCACGGAACTCTTTCCAGTCACGAATCCGAACGACCTCGCCGCGGCGATGACGAAGCACGCGCGCGATCCGGAGGTTCCGCTGCACGTGCTGCGGTATCGAGAGGATACGAAGCAGTTCGACCGCCTCTCGATCCATGTGTCTACCGGAAAGCTCGGCGCCGGGTTCATGCCGATCTGAAAATTCGGCACCTCGCTTCCGTCTATCACTGCAACACGGAACGACGGAGGGGATATGGCAATGCGTTGGTTCGCGGTTGCGGCCTGTCTAGTGCTGCTGATGGCCAGTGAAGTCCGGGCTCAGCCAACGGGCACGGCCGAGGAGGCGAAGAAAACCGCGGCGGCGAAGAAAGCAGAGGCGGAGCTGCGACGCGACGCTGCCATGCGGCTGATTGCGCAGCGACAGCTGATCTCAGTCGAGGAGAGCGACGCTGCCCTGCAACTCGCGGACCGCAACGACAAGCTGCTGTTGGAGTTGGTCGACGGCAAGACTCCCATATCCGAATTCAACACGCGGATCGAGACCATCGATCGCGACCTCTTTTCCCTCCGCCGAAAAGCAGTGCATGCGGGCATGACGGGAAAGGCATCGCGGGATGCATTTCCCGGCGAGGAACACTCCGTCGGCATCGGCCTCGCGGTTCTGCTGTCGCTCGGCTCCCTCGCCCTCTCCCTCTTTCTCTATCTCAGGCGACGACACGTCGTTCAGCAAACGCTCAGGGATGCAGGACTACTTTGAGAAAGGACCACGTATGGCTACGCAACGATTGACCACGAAGAAGGCGAATTCCGAGTCTCCGCAGATCGTCACGCTCGTCGTCGATGACAGCGGCAGCATGTCCGCGGACTCCAAGTGCACCCAGGCCACCGAAGCGCTCAAGCAACTGGTGATGGAGATCCAGGGCGGCAACATGGGTGCCGGCGGCTACCGCTACCTCGTCAACATCGCCAAGTTCGGCGACGAGGTGACCCCGCTTGCCGAGTGCGCCGCGCCGAACACGATCGACATCGACACGCTCAACTTCACCGGCGACAGCGGCGGGACGGAGATGGCTCCGGCGCTCGAGTGGGCGGCCGCGGTCACCGACCGTTCGCTCAAGCAGCTCCGCGCGCTGCCGAAGTTCAAGGAGGAAGCCGCGCCGAATCCGATCGTCGTCTTCTTCAGCGACGGCGAAAACACTGGACCCGATGTAATCGCCCCGGCGCAGCAGGTCAAAAACCTCAAGATGGTCAACGGCAGCATCGACGTCGTCGCCTGCGGCATCGGCATGACCCAGGAGGCCTTCGACAACGTGATGAAGGTGATCGCGTCGAAGGAGGAGCTGGCGGTCAACATCGATCCCTCCGAGCTCGGCAACTTCATCGCCGAAGTGCGGAAGACCGTCGTCAAAGGCGGGTCCGCGCAAGATCTCGTTCAACAGTTCGACAATCCATGATCGCCGCGCATGATCCTTCGCCGAACTGGCTGAGTGTGAAGTACGGCACTCGCCTGGATCGTTCTCCGCGGGCCGTCCAGCTGCTCGCAGCGCTCCTGTACGACGAGCTCCAGGGCAGCGTGGATGGGACGCGGGATCGGGTGAAGGTCGGCGCTCTCTTTCTGCTGGCGGCAAAGAAGCCGGCCCTTGCCGACGTGCGCGATGCTATGCAGCAGAGACTCGCGCCGCAGCACTGGCCGGCGCCATCCGCCCGCAACATCAATGAGCCGGGCTCGCCGTTCTGGTCGCTGCTGGACGGGGCGCTCCGGTTCATCGATTGCCTCGAGATCGAGGACGGCGGAACGGTCATTCATGCCACGGCACTCGTGCTGCAGACCGTCGCCTCGCAGGTTCCCCAGCGCCGCGCGGAGAACAGCGCTTACCTCCGAAAGATAGTGCCCGAAGCGCGCCGAGCGCTACGGACAAAGCCTGCCCCCGAGCCGGTACAAACGCGCAACCCGGCACCCGAGCGCGGCCCCGCCCACGACCGTGAGCCCAGGAAGAACGGCGAGCTCGAAAAGCGCGAGCCGGAATCAAAACACACACCCGCCTTCGACGTCCATCGCGCCTTCGCCTCAGCCGGCTCGCGCGCCGACGAGTTGACCGGTGTCCTCCGCCGTACGTCGAGCGGAATCCTGCAGGTCCGCCTGGCCACACACCGTGGTCCGTCATATGCAACCCTACGCGAGAATCAGGACGCCGCCGCGACGGACCTCGCCGATGGCCGCGTGGTCTTCGCTCTCGCCGACGGCGTCACCACCTCGTACGGCTCACGCTTCGCCGCCTGGACGGCGGTGCAGGCCGCGGTCGCTCATCTCATCCAGCATGCACCGCTCGACGGCGGCGAGACCGCGATGCGTGCCGCGTTGCGCGACGCCGCCGACGCCGCGCGGCGGCTGGTCGGCGAATGTCTGACGCACGCACTGGCGAACCTCGACGATGAGACGTGGAGCATCATCCGCGGCGCCGAGCCGCTGCCGCTCAGCAACGCCCGGCAGTTCATGGAAAACACCTTGACGCGCAAGATCGTGACGATCGGCCCGGCCTTCGCGTCGACGCTCGTCGCAGGCGTCGTCACCGAGCCGCGCGATGGTCATCCTGCACGGGCCAGCGTGATCCGGATCGGTGACGGAGCCGTGGAAGTGTGGCGCGCCGCCGACACCTCGGCACGCAGTCTGTTCGCCGTCGACAACACCGAGACTGTCATCTCAGCGGCGATCTGTCCCGGCCCGGTGGGCGACCAGTCGATCGGCAGCGCGCAGTTCGCACTCACCGATCTCGAGCCCGGCGACGATCTCATCGCCTCCTCCGACGGCCTCACTCGCGGCCACTCCGATCCCGTCATCACCACCCTGCGCAACCTGATCCCCGGTGTTTTCTCGAAGTTCGACCAGAGATGCTCCGCCCTTGACGTCCTCGCCGCCGCCGCGGCGCGAGCCGACGAGCTCCACCGGCAGGACGGCGAGAGCCGCCTTTTCGAAGACAACCTCGCCCTGGTGCGAATCACCGCACGGAGACGATGACCGCCAATGACACGTTACGAGCTGATGGAAGAAGCGAGATTGCGGCAGGGGACCATTCTGGTTGCCTCGAACCGGCGCACATACAGGATCAGCGGCACGTCCAGACAGGTCGCTTACCGCCCCGGCGGTGAAGGGCTCGTGCAGTTCGCCTTCGACGCAATGGCAAACACGGAGTGCTGCATCAAGTGCTTCTGGGATCCGAACGCCGCCCGCCGCACGCGATCGGAACTGCTGGTGCGGCAGCGTCTCGCCAATCGCAACAAACTCATCGCCGACGCGCTCGCCGGCGCCCCTTACGAGATCATCGAACGAGTCGGCCGGCACACGCCGTTCGCCATCCTGATGAAGAAAGTCAACGGCGAAAGCTGGGCCGATCTGAAGGAGCGCGTGAAAGCGGGCAGCTATCCGCCGACCGGGTGGCCCGACGTCAAGATCCGGGCGACGTGGGCCTATGGACTGGCCACGGCCATCCAGACGCTCGAGAAGAATCATTTCATCCACGCCGATCTGTCCGAAGGCAACGTGATGCTGACCGTCGCCGAGCCTCACGCCGGCGATATGGCGCTGGTCGACTTCGACGCCTTCGTGCATCCCGCCCATCCCCAACTCGACCTGCAGATCAAGGGCTCGCCAGGCTACGCCGCGCCGGAGATCTGGAACCAGCAATCCGTCGGCATCGGCAGCGACCGGCTCGGCATGGCCCTCCTGATCCAGGAGTTCCTGCTCGTCGGTGATCCGGCCGTCTCTCGCGACGACATCTTCGGTTGGGTCTATGACCAGGAGGCAGAACTTTGCCGCCGCGCCGGCGAGCCGCATCCGTACGTGGTGAAGAAGTACCCGAAGGTTGCAGCGCTCACGCGTGCCGCGATCAAGGCCGCGCGGCCGCTTGACCGTCCGTCACCCGACGACTGGCGCGAGCTGCTCCGCGAGATCGCGACCGGCCGCCCGCCCCGCAAGAAGATGACTGACGTCGTCTTCTCGGCCGTCCCTCCCGCGCCCACGCAGGAGGTCGCGTTCGGCGACGCGAGCACGACCCTCGATCTTGCGCGCACGACGTTTCGGATTCGCGCGACGATCGAGCGCAATCGCGACGGCTCCGTGGACGTCGTCGTACCGAGCGGCGCACAGGTCAATGCGCAGAGCATCGACGTCGCCAGAATCTGGAAATCGTTTCCCGGCCCAACACGGATCCCGCTGCGCCCCGGCGTCGTGATGTTCGACCCACAAGGCCGCTGCCGCGTCAAAGTCGACGGGAAGGAGGCGTGAGCCGAACGGCTCGGGACTTCGCATGCCAGTCACACCCGACGATTTCGACAGGCAACCACCCTCCACCCCTGAGCCGCCGGTGACGCCGGAGGGAATCCCGATTTACCAGCCGCCGACCCGCGTCTCGCCAGCGGCTCCGGCAAAGACGGGAACGCCGGGGTGGGTGACGCTGCTGGTCATTCTCGCGATCCTCTTCATCCTCTTCGCGCTCGCATCGAACGGCGCGCAGCGACAAGAAGTGCCGACGACTGACACCGCCGTCATCGACACGACCGTCACGGCGATCTCGCATCTGTGCCTCCAGCGTGGCGTCCGGGGTTACAAGCCGGCTCCCTTCCACCTGCTCACCTGGCCGTCCAACCCGGAGCGGGTGCGGGCGTGGACATGGTGCTCTCCAGCGTCATCGTTCGCGATCGCGAAACGCGCGTAACGTTCGAAATCCGCACCGACCACCACGACGTCATCCTTTACGACCAGTTGTACCTGATCGTCGACGGCGCGACCACACTCCAATCGACTTCCGGTCTGGAGGGCGGCCGACAGTCGATACTCGACAACGTCAACCGCATCCGGCGGATCGATATCTTCCCGGGAGAGCACGTCGTCCTCGTCGCCCGCTTCCCGCAGCTTCCCGACGACGCCAAGGCTCTCAAGTTCGTCTCGCCGATGCTCAGCGGTTGGCAGACCGAGTGGTTCTGGGAAGGCATTGACCTCCGCAAAGTCGCCGTCTTTCCCGAGAACTGAGTCAATTCAGTCCGCGTTCGTCAATGCAGCCCGCCCCGAAAACCTCCATGCGAAGGGCCGAGCCACTCTCAAATCACGCTCAATTCGTGTTCGCAGACCCATTTGAGAGCGCATCTTCCGTGGACAAGTATCGAGCGAAACGACAGCTAATCATCTGGATCTGCTTGGGGTTGCAGAGGTTTGAGAAGGCTCAGGAGATATGGCGCGATCGGGTTCCAATCCCGTATGCGCTACCAACCTCCCACCCACCCGACAGGTAGGGATTCCACCGCCCGGCGGCTCTCCTCTTTGGAGATGAGAACGGTAGTCGTCCGCGCGATCCTTCTTCTGTACGTCGCCGCAGCGGCGTACGTGCCGGCGCATGCCGCGACCCACCAAGCGCACGCACCGATCGAGAGCGCGGCGGCGCATTCGCCGGTGGTCCCTTACCCCCGCGATTACTCCCCATCCTGGCTGGAGGACCGCACGTTCGTCTACGGGCCGGCACTGCTCGATTTCGATCTCGATGCGTATTTCGCCCGCTCCGCGCCGCATCTCCGTCCGCACGCTGAATTTCTCTCCCATTGGTGCGGCTACTACAGCATCAGCCCCAAAGTCCTCCTGACCGCTCTCGAGCTCCGCGACGGCGCCGTTTCCGGCGACCGCGCACCCGGAGCGGACTTCCCTCGACAGGCGCACGAGATTCTGAGCGCGCTTTATGCCGACTTCTACGCGTTTCGCGAATCCGGCACGGAAGGCGAGGACCCGAGCCTCAACGCCGCGACATACGCCCTGCTGAACCTCTTCCGATCGGCAGCGTCGGTGGCCGAGTTCGCGCCGGCGGTGGAACCGGCCCGGCAACGCTTTCTCGATACGTACACGCGCCTTTTTCCGGGCCCCCGCGAGGCACCGGCGCTCGAGCCGAGGACCGAGGCCGTGCCGCCGGCCGACCTCCTGCAACTGCCGTGGAAGATCGGCGAATCGTGGTACTTCAACGGCGTCCATACGAACACCGGTAGCGATCCGGGCGTGATGTCGTCCATCGACATGGTGCGGACGTGGACGCTCGACTGGGGAGACGACACCAGCACGGACTACGTCGTCGCCGCGCACGCGGGGCAGGTCACGGTGTTTTCGTCGTGCAACGTCCGGGTCACGTCACCGAGCGGCTGGGCGACGAACTACTACCACCTGTCCAATCTCGTCGTCTCGAGCGGACAGCAAGTGACCGCCAACCAGACCCTCGGCACGTATGCGAACACCCTGGCGCAGGCGACCTGTCAGGGGGGCCACTCCACCGGTCCGCACGTGCACTTCTCCCTCCTGCAAAACGGCGTGTACACCGCGCTCGACGGAGCGGCGTTGAGCGCGTACACCGTCCACGCCGGCCGTTCCTCGTACGACTCCGACCCGGCGTACATGTGGCTGGAAAAAGCGGGCGTCCGGTCCTTCGCCTACAACAGCTCGATCACGTCCACGGCGCCCGCAACGCCGCCGTCGATGACCATCGACGACGCCATGGTGCTCGAGGGGAACAGCGGCACGCGAACCGCGCGATTTACCGTGTCGCTGGCGACGCCGGTGTCGTGGAACGTGGCGGTGAGCTACGCGACGACGGACGGCACCGCTTCCAGCTCCACCGTCTCGACGACCGTCTCGAACAACACGCCGGTCTCCATCCCGGCGTCCGGCAGCGGAACGCCGTATCCGACCGGCATCACCGTCAGCAGCGGCCTCGGGTCGATCACCGGCCTCACCGTCACACTCTCGGATCTCTCGCACAGTTTCCTGAGCGACGTCGACGTGCTGCTCGTCGGTCCGACCGGACAGTCTGTGATGCTGATGTCCGACGTCGCCAGCGGCAGCTCGGTCTCGGGGATCGACCTCACCTTTGCCGACTCCGGCCCCTCATTCGGAGCCGGTGCCCCGGCGTCAGGGACATACAAACCGACGAACGTCGCCGATGGCGAAGGCGACGACCTCTTCGCCGGTCCCGCTCCGACGGAGCCATATGGCTCGATGCTGTCCGCCTTTCACGGAACCGATCCCTCCGGCACATGGAGCCTCTTCGTCCGCGACGACTGCTGCAGCGACGGCGGCAGCCTGGCGGGCTGGTCGCTGACCGTCGTCACCGCAGCAGGCGGAGACTATCTCCCGAATGCCGGCACGTTGACGATCCCGGCCGGCTCTTCTTCGCAGTTCCTGGACGTGACGGTGAACGGGGATCCGGCGGTCGAGCCGTCGGAAACCTTCCTCGTCCACCTCTCCGATCCATCGGGAGCGACGCTCGCCGACGGCGCGGGCCTCGGCACCATTGCCAACGACGACTTCACCGATCCATCGCTTCCCGGCGTGGTGGTCAAGGCCGTCCACATTCTCGAGCTGCGAACGCTGATCAACGAGTTGCGCGCGCGGCGAGGCCTTCCCGCGTTCAGCTTCACCGGAACGCTCACGCCGGACGTCACCATCATCCGAGCGCTCCACATCACGGAATTGCGCACCGCGCTGAATGCCGTCTACACCGCAGCGGGACAGACGGCGCCGGCGTACACGAACGTGCTCACGCCAGGTGCGAGCATCATCCGCGCGATCGACGTCGCGGAGATCCGGACGCGCGCCGTCAACGCACCGTAGATCGTACGTGCCCGGTCACAGCACGATCCGGCCCGGCATAATGGGCCGAACGCATGCTCGGCCCCGGTAAGCGTCTTGGCCCCTACGAGATCGTCTCGCGCATCGGCGCGGGCGGCATGGGCGAGGTGTTCAAGGCCCGCGACACCCGGCTCGACCGGAGCGTCGCCGTCAAGGTGCTGCCCCCGGCGTTCGCCGGGAGCGAGCAAGGGAAGCTCCGCTTCGAGCGCGAGGCCAAAACGATCTCCCAGCTCGCGCATCCGCACATCTGCACGCTCTACGACGTCGGCAGCGAGGACGGCGTCGATTACCTCGTCATGGAGTACCTCGAGGGAGAGACGCTGGCCGACCGGCTGGAGCGAGGTCCGCTGCCGATCGATCAGGTGCTCCGCTACGGCATCGAGATCGCCGATGCACTCGAGCGCGCTCACAAGGCGGCCATCGTTCATCGCGACCTGAAGCCCGGCAACATCATGCTCACGCGCGGGGGCGCGAAGCTGCTCGACTTTGGATTAGCGAGGGGCCTGGCGCGGGAAGCGGACGTCGGGGGTCCGATCTCGCCGTCGGTGTCGACGGAGAGGAAACCGCTGACCGAGGAAGGGGCGATCGTCGGGACCTTCCAGTACATGGCGCCCGAGCAGCTCGAAGGGCGCGACGTCGACGCGCGAACCGACATCTTCGCCCTCGGCGCCGTGCTCTACGAGATGGCCACCGGTCGCCGCGCCTTTCCCGCGCGGTCGAGGGCGAGTCTCATCGCCGCGATTCTGACGACGCAGCCACCCGCGATCCGGGAGAGCCAGCCAGCAGTGCCGCCGGCTCTGGACCGCATCGTTCGTACGTGCCTCCAGAAAGAGCCGGAGGAGCGGTTCCAGAGCGTGCACGACGTGCGGCTGGCGCTGCAGTGGCTCGCCGAAGCCGTTCCGGAGGGGACTCCTGAAGCCGCTCCGGCCGCCGCGCGGCGATCCACGAGACGCGCCGGATTCACCGCCGCTGTCGCCGGTGTGCTGTTCGCGATCCTGACGATCGTTGCGGTCTCGCTGTTCCTCCGGGAGCGGTTCCGCCGGCCGGAACGGAGGGTCGTGCGCACTTCGATCGTTCCGCCGAGCTCATTGCCGCTGGCGAACAATGCACCGCCGGAGTTCTCGCCCGACGGCACGCAGATCGTGTTCGGCACGAGCTCCGCGACGGCGCCGGCCGCGGAGCATCTATGGATCCGCGCTCTCGATGCGACGGCCGCCCGTTCGCTCGCCGGCGCGGAGAACGGCACGTATCCGTTCTGGTCTCCGGACGGACGGCAGATCGCGTTTTTCGCCGACGGCAAGTTGAAGAAAATCGGCGTCGCCGGTGGGCCGGCTACGGTGATCTGCGACGCCCCTTCCGCGCGCGGCGGCTCGTGGAGCGGCGACACGATCCTGTTCGCCGGCCGCTATACACCGATCATGCGCGTGCCGGCTTCGGGCGGCACCCCGGTCGCCGTGACGCGGCTGGTCCAGGGCTCGGAAGTCAGCCACCGCTGGCCACGCTTTCTGCCCGACGGAAAGCACTTCCTCTTCGTGGCCAGCGCCACCGGGTCTGAGAACGTTCGCAATCGCATCGTCGTCGGCAATATCTCCGGAGCCGTGCATCGGCCGATCGCACCCGCGACGTCCCAGCCGCTCTATTACGACGGCTTCCTTCTCACCGTCCGGCAGGGGGCGCTGATCGCGCAGCGGTTCGACGCCGAGGCACTCGAGCTCCGCGGCGATCCGATCGTGCTGTCCGAGCGGGCCATCAGCACGTCCGCGGTCCTCACGCGCAGCCACTTCACGGTTGCGGCGTCGGGGACGCTGCTGTATCAGACGGGGGACCTCGAGGACGAGACGCAGTTGGTGTGGTACGACCGGACCGGGAAGGAGCTCGGCGTCGTCGGCGCGCCGCAGCCGTACTCGAGCCTCTCCCTCTCGCCCGACGGCAACGGCATCGCTGCAAGCACGAGCATGGCCGCGAGCAGCGTGTGGATCTACGACAGCACTCGCGGCGTGAGGACGCGGCTCACGGCCGGCGACAATGACCTCTGGCCCGTCTGGTCGCGCGACGGGAGGAGCGTCGCGTTCTCGTCGCGGCGGCCGGATAACCTCGACGTCTACATCCGCGACGTGGCCACGGGCACCGAGCGGCCCGCAGCCGTTTCCGAGGTGGACAAGATCGCGACCGGCTGGTCTCCCGACGGGACGATGATCTTCTACGACGCCCTCGGCCTCGCGTCCGGCACGGACATCCGCTACGCCACGGTCGCGGACGGGAAGTCCCACCCGTATGCGGCGACGCAGTACCTGGAGTCGTCGGCGAAGATGTCGCCCGACGGCAAGTGGATCGCGTTCCAGTCCAACGAGTCAGGGCAGCCGGAGATTTACGTGGCCCCCTTTCCGCCGACCGGAGCGAAATGGACGGTCTCGCAGAACGGCGGGATCGCTCCACGCTGGCGCGGTGACGGGCAGGAGCTCTTCTTCCTCCAGCCTTCGAACCAGAACGTGATGGCGGTGCCGGTCGGCCTCCGCGCGACGCCGGAGATCGGCAAGCCGGTGCCGCTGTTCCGGGTGCGCGTGCCCGCGGGAGCCGCGGCGTGGGATGCAAGCGCGGACGGCCAACGCATCATCGCAGCCGCGCATCGCGGCCCCGAGTCGACGCGCGAGCCCATGACCCTCGTCCAGAACTTCGACGTCGCATTGCGTGAGGCGGCGCCGGAGGAGTAGCCGTTCGCGGCTCGACGTGGACGCTGTACTCCGCCATCTCCGCGCGGACATCGTCACCGCCGAGCGCCGTTCGATCCAGCGGCGTTTGGACCGCTTGCGGATTGTGGAGCCGAGGTCCGCTCCGGCCGCGGCTCCAGCGAAAGGTCCAACGCCGGCCCGTCCATCAGCTCGTCGACGGCCGCACGGTCGATCCCTGCGTATTCGAGAGCCCGCCGCAGCACCTTGAACAAGCGTTCCAGGCGCGTGTAGACCGTCTTCGGCTCGAGGCCCAGGATCCGCGCGATCTCCGGCACCTTCCTTCCGTTCCAGAACCGCAACTGCAGAATGAGCCGGTCTTCCGGGCTGAAGTCGCCGATCGCGCGATCGAGACAGGCGGCAGCGGAGCGCAATCCGATCTCGCGCTCGCCGGCGCGCATCCGCTCCTCCGGCGAGTCCTCGCTGGGAAGCTCCGCCAGCACGCTCTCGTCCGAAAGGAGCACCGGCCGAGGTTTGCGGAGTGGGAGCCGGATGTAGATGGCTTCGAGCTCTTCGACGGAGAAGGACTGCGGATGGCGCTGCGCGAGCGCCATCACGGCCTCCGGGAACGTGAAGCCGTCGCGATTCACCATGCGTTCGAGAGCGATGGCCTTCTCCCCCAGCGCTCTTGCTTTGGCGCACGGCCGCCATTTCCCCCATTGCTCGACGCGCCACTGCTGGAACAGATGCAGGATCACGGTGGTGAGATAGGTGGAGATCCTGCTGCGGCCCTCGAATTTGCGGATGATCGCGTAGTCGTTTTCGAACAGTTTCACCCGCACGACCTGGACGAACTCCTCGGACTCGTCAGCGGTCAAATGGTTTCGGCACGCGATGAACGCAGCGATTCGCTCGAACGTTTCCAGGTGCTGGAGGTACGCCGTCTCAGGATTGCGCGAGAAAACGCGGCGCGCGGAAGCCGCCCGCACGCGCGGAGTCCGCTCGTCGATCAGTGCCCGCACCGCGGTGACCGCCGGCTCCACGCGCACGCCGTAGTGCTTCAGCTCGCGACGGATCTCGTCGATCGGAGCGGTCGCGTAGTAACGCTCGTCGTCGTCGAGCTCGCTGTATGGGCGACGTTCAGTTCGGGAGTTCATCGGTCGGTCCCTCGTCCCGTCTCCACCGGTCGCGGTAGCGCGCGAGGCGACGGTTCATGTTGTGAATCGCAGCGACGGTGACGCCGAGAGCGCGGGCATATTCGTCGGCGCTCCGGCACCGCTCTTCGATCCGCAGGCGGATGTAATCCGTCATCAGTTTGTCCGGCGCGAAGTCCCGGAGCACGCGCGCGGCATCGCCGGCCGCCGAGAGCTCCGCCTCTCGCGGCGTGTGCTTCCAATCCATCAATCGGTCCGCGCTTTCCTCGATCGGCGTGTGGACGCAGCGGTTCTCCTCTTTTTCGGCGAGATGGCTGATGAGGCTCTTCACCACCATCACGAAGAAAACGTAGAGGTCGACGTTTCCCTTCGGAAACTTGCGGACGCCGCTCAGCGCCTGATGGAACGCCTTCTGGACGACGTCTTCCGGCGTCTCGCCGGACGGCGGCAAACCCTTCCAGCGGCGCCACATCTTCCTGCGTGCGAGCCCGAGCAGCCTGGTCGCGAGCTCGTCCAGGTCCGCCTTCGCCAGCGCGGCGAGCAGGCGCGGATCGGCGGGCGGTTGTCGGTTGTCGCGCATGGCCTCATCTCGTATATGCCGGCGGCGAGCGCAATTTCGCCAGCATGCACGTCGTCACGATCGGACGCTCGACCGCGAAAAGGATCCCGTCTCCTCGCAAACAGCCCACTCCCTCAAGTGCCGTGTTCCAGACGCCGCCGCTGCCACGAGTCGATGCCGCTCTCGATCGCCCACGTCAGCCACAACGTTCCGCCGACGCCGAGGGTCAGCAGCGCGAGGTACGGGACGAAGTACGGCCACACTTCATCCATCTTCGGCACGACGAAGGTCATCAGGAACGGGAAGGCCCACGCACCGGCGAGGAGCAGGGCGACGATCGCCGCGAGCTTCCATCGAGGCCTCAACTTCGACGACGCCAACGCTGCTGCCGCGGAAAGGATCAGGAGCCACATGGCCGCGACGCGGACGTCGCCTCTCCGATTGCCGTCGCTGGTGACCAGAAAGTACGCGGCCGTGAAGACGGCGTAGACGAGCAGACCGACGGCGATTCGCCGGAACGAGCGGGGGTCCCGGCGGGCGATCGTCCGCAGGAGTGCCGGGATGTAGAGGAGTACGAGATAGCTCGGAATCGCGATCCGCATCTGCTGGAGGAACGCCTCGCCGGCCGAACAGAAGTCGCACCAGGTGCTGTAGTCCTCGAAGAGGAGCTGCAGGCCTCGGATCGGGTGGAGGATCTCACCGGCCAGAGCCACGGGGAAGTTGAGGATCTGGACGGCGATGAGGACGCCGGAGCGAGGAAGCGGAAGGCGATCGAAGGGGGTGATGAAGAGCCACCAGACGAGAACGCTGATGGCCGTTGCGATCAGGACTCGGAGGGCGAGACCGAGGAGGATTCTGCGCATGGTGATTGGACGCAAGGATGACAGATTCGGGAACCGGAGAGATGATTGTCCTCCATGCGCAAAGCCATCCTCATCGTCTCGGGGCTTCTGTTCATCGCGGCCGTCTGGGCGCAGGAGCCGAAAGCATTCCGCGGCGTCCCGTTCGGCGCGAGCGAGGAGGAAGTCGCGTCGACGCTGAAGCTCAGTGCGGTCTCGTGTCTCGACATGGACGGACAGCGATCCTGCATCCATCACACGAGCCTCGGCGAGGTGAAGGTGATGGAGGTCTATCAGTTCGATGAAGACCGGCTCGTGCAGGTCTTCCTGTCCTTCAAATCTCCGCAGTACTCCCTGCTGCGCGAGGAATTCATCAAGCTGTATGGGAAGCCGACGGAGATCTGGACGGAGCCGTACGAGACGGTCGGCGGCAAGCACAGGACGGAGATGCTCGAGTGGCGCGGCGACAAGATGATCGTACGCGTCGAACAGTTCGGTCCCTCGTTGCACGAGGGCATCGCCGTGGTCGCAACGCGCGAGTGGTTCGAGAAATCTGAGTCCGAATGATGGTCCGGGCGGAGACGCCGATCAGCCTTCTTT
>DASUSN010000206.1:0-8806 GCA_036375075.1 Thermoanaerobaculia bacterium
AGGCGATGCCTCCGCACTCCAAATGCCGGGGATGGGCAGCGACGCGGAGCGCCGGCATCCTGCCGGCCGCTACGCCGGCTTTCAGCCGGCAGGACTCCTCGCGAACACGTGCCGGCTGGAAGCCGGCGTAGCGGCCGGCTGGGAAGCCGGCGCTACGCGCCTACGCCGCCACGGCCATTGTGATCAGCAGCAGGCAGCCTTCGCCCGAAGCCACCACGTCCCCGTGGTGCGAGCCCGCGTCCGAGTGGTGGAAGTCTCCCTGCGCCAACCCTAACCCGCCGATGAAGCAAGAGCCGCGGATGACGTAGGAGTCTTCGCCGCCTTCGTGGTCGTGGGCGGGGACGATCGCGTTCGGGTCGAGGTCGAGGAGGAACACCACCCGGTTCGCGTCCTTGGTCAGGCGCTTCATTCGCGCTCCGGTGGCGATCGTTTTCCACGTCCCCTCGTCCGCGCGGACGGTGACGCACTCCTCCGGCGCAGGGACGCTGGCGTCGAGCTGCGGGGTGGCGCGGATGGACTCCATCACGCGCGCTCGGGCGGTGGCGGGGGGCGGTACCGGATCGACCGCCGCGCAGGCGATGCGGTCCAGCAGCTCCAGTTCTTCCCGTGTCAGTGCGTCGCTCATATAGACGAATGCCGTCTCATTCTACGGATGCCGGGACGGATCGGATGTATCCCGGGGGAAGTTTATGCTGACGGGCATGAACTGGCTTCTGAAGAACTTCCTCCGCGGCCTCGTCATCGTGGTCCCGATCGCCGTGACCGTCTACCTGCTGGTCTGGGCGTTCGTCTCCCTCGACCGGCTCCTGCGCCTCCCGTACCGCGGCCTCGGCATCGTCATCCTTCTGGCTGCCACCGTGCTGATCGGCGCGCTGGCCGGGAACTTCGTCGGGCGGAAGTTCTTCGCCCTGACCGAGACGCTGTTCACGCGCGCCCCGATCGTGCGCATCGTCTATTCGTCGATCAAGGACCTGCTGGAGGCGTTCGTCGGCAACAAGCGCCGCTTCGACCGCCCCGTGGCCGTGCAGGTCAGCGAGCACGTCCGGACCTTCGGCTTCATCACCCGGGACGATCTCACCGCTCTCGGAATGCCCGGCGACGTGGCGGTGTATGTCCCGTTCTCCTACACCTGGGACGGCTGCCTGATGATCGTGGCCCGCGAGCGGGTCACGGCACTGGACGCCGACAGCGCGAGCATCATGGCCCTGGTCGTCTCCGGCGGCGTATCGCGCGGCTGATCACAGAAACGGCTGTCGCGGATCACTGAAGTACCGGCCCTTGCGCGACCGACTTTTTCGAATATGATGCGCACCGTTCGCGGCGGCCTGACGCCCGCGGACCGCACACACAGCCCGGCAGCTCACGCTGCCCCCATCGCGAAATCTCGACACGGACGGTAGCAGCCTGGAATGGCGCAGATTTTCCACCGCAGTGCCAATACCCTCTCGCGCGTCACGATTTTCGGCGCGGTCTTCATTGCCGGTTTCGTCCTCTGGGTGATCGGCGGCATCGTCCGTTCCCCCTACTTCACGAACCAGGGCAACGCGCTGGAACAGGTCGTCCCGTTCAGCCACCAGCACCACGTCGGCGGGCTGGGCATCGACTGCCGCTACTGCCACACCTCGGTCGAGACCTCCAGCTTCGCCGGCATCCCTCCGACGTCGACGTGCATGAACTGCCATTCGCAGATCTGGACGAACGCCTCGATGCTCGAGCCGGTGCGCGCCAGCTTCCGCACCGGCAAGCCGCTGGTCTGGAACCGGGTCCACCGCCTTCCGGATTACGTGCATTTCAACCACAGCATCCACGTCGCCAAAGGCGTCGGATGCGCGTCCTGCCACGGACGCATCGACAAGATGAACCTCGTCTACCAGGCCTCGCCGCTGACGATGGAGTGGTGCCTCGACTGTCACCGCGCGCCGGAGAAGTTCATCCGCCCGCGGGAAGAAGTGTTCAACATGGGCTACGTCGCGAAGAACCAGGCAACCCTCGGGCCGGAGCTCGTGAAGCGTTACGGCGTCAAGAGCATGACGCATTGTTCGACTTGCCATTACTAGGGGGCAGGGCACAGGGCGCAGGGCGCAGGAGAACGATCTCCTGTCCCCCGCGCCCTGTCCCCTGCGCCCTGAAAAGACAATGAGCGATAACAAGACACTCAGTTTCACCGACTTCCGCGCCCGCGTCGGCGACCTGCGCGGGAAGGAGTACTGGCGCAGTCTCGAGGAGCTGTCGCGCAGCGACGTCTTCGACGACTTCATGCATCAGGAGTTTCCGCAGCAGGCCGTCGCTCTGGACAAGGGCGTCGACCGCCGCGACTTCATGAAGCTGATGGGCGCCTCGGTCGCCATGGCGGGCCTGGCCGCGTGCGCGCCTCCGGCCGAGACCATCGTCCCGTACGTCAATCAGCCCGAGAGCCTCATTCCCGGCAAGCCGCTCTTCTTCGCCAGCGCCATGCCTCTCGGCGGCGTCGCCACGGGCGTGCTCGTCGAGAGCCACATGAACCGCCCGACCAAGATCGAGGGCAATCCGTCGCACCCGACGTCCATGGGCGCAAGCGACGCGCTGATGCAGGCCGCGGTCCTCGGGCTCTACGATCCGGATCGCTCGCAGGTCGTCCGCAAGCTGGGCGACACGGCCACCTGGGGCGACTTCATCGCCGCGCTGCAGCCGGTGGTCACGGCCGCCAAGACGAACGGCTCCGGCCTGCGCATCCTCACCCAGACCATCACCTCGCCGACCCTCGGCGCCCAGATGCAGGCCCTGCTCGCGCAGTACCCGGGCATGAAGTGGCATCAGTGGGAGCCGGTGAACGCCGACGGCGTGCGCGAAGGCAACCGTCTCGCGTTCGGCTCCTACGTCCACACCCACTACGACTTCACCAAAGCCAACGTCGTCGTCTCCCTCGGCTCCGACTTCCTCGGCGCGGGTCCGGGCCATCTGCGGTACGCGCGCGACTTCATGTCCCGCCGCCGGATCCGCAACGGCGCGAAGGCGATGAACCGCCTCTACGCGCTCGAAGGGTCGATGTCGAACACCGGCTCGGTCGCGGATCACCGCGTGGTGGTGAAGCCGTCGCAGATCGAGGACTTCGCGCGGCAGATCCTCGCCGGCCAGTCGGCGCACCCGGTCGTCGCGACGCTGATCAAGGACCTGCAGGCGAACCGCGGCGCGAGCGTCGTCATCGCCGGCGACGAGCAGCCGGCCGCGGTGCACGCGATCGCCCAGGCCATCAACACGCAGCTCGGCAACATCGGCACGACGGTCCGGGTCACCGATCCCATCGAGGTGGCGCCGGTGAATCAGCTCGCGTCGCTGATGGAGCTCGTGCGCGACATGAACGCCGGCCGCGTGCAGGCGCTGATCATCCTCGGCGGCAACCCGGTCTTCGACGCGCCCGCCGACCTGCAGTTCCGCAAGGCGCTGGAGAAGGTGCCGTTCCGCGCGCATCACTCCCTCTACTACGACGAGACGTCCCTCCTCTCGCACTGGCACGTGCCGGACACGCACTGGCTCGAGACCTGGGGCGACGCCCGCGGCCACGACGGCACGGTCTCGATCATCCAGCCGCTCATCGCCCCGCTCTACAACGGCCGTTCCGTGCACGAGGTCGTCGGCGCCCTCATCGGCGGCCTCGATCAGACGGCATACCAGACCGTCCGCAAGTACTGGTTCGCCAATGGCGCGACGGAAGACACATGGCGCCGCTGGCTCCACGACGGCATCATCCCCAACAGCGCGCTCCCGGTAAAAGGCGGCGCCGCCACCGCCCCTCCGCCAACCGCCAACCGCCAACCCGCCACCGAAGGCATCGAGCTCGAGCTCCGCCACGACCCGACCATCTACGACGGCCGCTTCGCCAACAACTCCTGGCTCCAGGAGCTCCCGAAGCCGCAGACGAAGATCACCTGGGACAACGTCCTCATCGTCGGGCCGAAGACCGCAGACAAGATCGGCTTCGACACCGACGACCGCTCGGAGCTGTTCAACCTCAAGAAGACGCGGTTCGCCGAGGTGGCGTATCGCGGGGTGACGATGCGGCTGCCGGTCTGGGTCGTGCCCGGATACGCGGAAGACGTGGCCACGGTCTACTTCGGCTACGGGCGCCTCGCCGGCGGCTCGGTGGCCACGGAGAAGGGCAAAGGCTTCAACACCTACCCGCTGCGCTTCTCGAACGCGCTGCACGGCGGGCCTGGCGCGAAGATCACCATCGACCGCGGGTCCAAGCCCTACCCGGTCGCCTGTACACAGGAGCACCAGTCCATCGACCCGAAGGACGTCGGCGAGCGCGGCATCATCCGCAGCGCCACGCTCGCGGGCTACATCGCCAACCCCAAGTTCGCCCAGGACCCGCACCACGGCAGCGACGTCTCCGGCCACGGCAGCGAGTCGATGTACCCGGACTGGGACTACTCGAACAACCACGCCTGGGCCATGGTCATCGACACGTCGGTGTGCACCGGCTGTAACGGCTGCGTGGCCGCGTGTCAGGCCGAGAACAACATCGCCACGGTCGGCAAGGAAGAAGTCGTCCGCGAGCGCGAGATGCACTGGCTGCGCATCGACCGCTACTACCGCGGCGAGGTAGAGAACCCCGAGGTCTTCCACCAGCCCGTGCCCTGCATGCAGTGCGAGCTCGCCCCGTGCGAGCCGGTCTGCCCGGTCGAGGCCACGTCGCACAGCGACGACGGCCTGAACGACATGACCTACAACCGCTGCGTCGGCACGAGGTACTGCTCCAACAACTGCCCGTACAAGGTCCGGCGCTTCAACTTCTTCCATTACGCCGACTACGACACGCCGGCCCTCAAGCCGATGCGTAACCCAGACGTCACGGTCCGCACGCGCGGCGTCATGGAGAAGTGCACCTACTGCGTGCAGCGCATCAACGCCGCGAAGATCGAGGCGGAGAAGGAGAACCGCCGCGTGCGCGACGGCGAGGTCGTCACCGCCTGCCAGCAGGCCTGCCCGACGCAGGCCATCGTCTTCGGCGACATGAACGACCCGAAGAGCGAGGTGGCCCAGCTCAAGGCGCAGCACCATCACTACGCCCTGCTCGAAGAGCTGCAGACCCGCCCGCGCACGACCTATCTCGGCAACGTCCGCAATCCGCATCCCGATCTCGCGACGCCGCACAAGGCTGACACGGGACACGAAGGCTGAATTGAAAATTGAAAATTGAAAAAACGAACGAAGACTGAAAAGACGATGAACGCAAACGGACCCCAGCTCGCGCCGCCGCCTTTTTCAATTTTCAATTTTCAATTTTCAATTTCGAAGTAATCGACGATGGCTACCAAAGACACTCCTCCGGTCCACGAACTGCGTCCCGTGACGCAGGAGACGCGGATTCCCGAGCGGTTCATCCCGACGCCGACCATCGAGCCGGGACACTCGTTCTCGACGATCACGGACCACATCTCCACGATCGTCCTCCGCCGCAAGACTCCGTTCGGCTGGTTCATCGGGTTCATGATCGCCCTCGGCGGCGTGGGCATCCTCACCGTGTCGCTGACCATGCTCATCGGCAAGGGCATCGGCATCTGGGGCATCAACCATCCGGTCGGATGGGGCATGGACATCATCAACTTCGTCTGGTGGATCGGCATCGGTCACGCCGGCACGTTGATCTCGGCCATCCTCCTGCTGCTGCGCCAGGAGTGGCGCACGTCCATCAACCGCTTCGCCGAGGCCATGACGCTGTTCGCGGTCGCATCGGCGGGCCTGTATCCGGCGCTGCACACCGGCCGTCCCTGGTACGACTACTGGCTGTTCCCGTATCCGAACACCATGGGCCTGTGGCCGCAGTTCCGCAGCCCGCTGATGTGGGACGTCTTCGCGGTCTCGACGTACGCGACGGTGTCCGCCCTCTTCTGGTACGTCGGCCTGATCCCCGACCTGGCCACGCTGCGCGATCGCGCCACCAACCTGTGGGTGAAGCGCGCGTACGGCGCGTTCGCCCTCGGCTGGCGCGGCTCGGCGAAGCACTGGCATCGCTACGAGCACGCCTACCTGCTGCTGGCCGGCCTGTCGACTCCGCTGGTGCTCTCGGTGCACACGATCGTGTCGTTCGACTTCGCGGTCGCGCAGTTGCCGGGATGGCACGCCACGTTCTTCCCGCCGTACTTCGTCGCGGGCGCCGTCTTCGCCGGCTTCGCGATGGTGCTCACCTTGGCCATTCCGGCGCGGAAGTTCTTCAAGCTCGAAGACTTCATCACCATGCGCCACCTCGAGAACATGGGCAAGGTGATGCTGGCCACCGGAATGATCGTCGCGTACGCCTACGCGATGGAGTGGTTCTACGGCCTGTACTCGGGCAACGTCTTCGAGACCTACATGCTGCGCAACCGCGCCACCGGTCCCTACGCGGGGATGTATGCCGCGCTGTGGATCTGCAACGGGCTCGCGCCGCAGCTCATGTGGTTCAAGCGTCTGCGCACGTCGCCGTTCTGGCTGTTCGTCGTGGCCATGTTCGTCAACGTGGGCATGTGGCTGGAGCGCTTCGTCATCATCCCGGCGTCGCTGCACCGCGACTTCCTCCCGTCGTCGTGGGGCATGTACTCCGGAACGTTCTGGGACTGGAGCTTCTACATCGGGTCCATCGGCCTCTTCTTCGCGCTCCTGTTCCTCTTCCTGAGGTTCCTCCCGATGATCTCGATCTTCGAAATGCGCACGCTGCTGCCGGAAGCCCAGGCGCACGCGGAGCACGAGGAGCAGCACTGACATGGCCATCGGAAAGATCAGAGAAGGTCTGTACGGGGTCATCGCGGAGTTCAACGACCCGCAGTCGCTGCTCGACGCGGCCAATGCCGTGCGGGAGCAGGGCTACACCGCGACGGACGCGTTCTCGCCGTTCCCGATCCACGGGCTGGCGGAGGCGGTCGGGTTCCACAAGTCGCGGCTCTCGGCCATCGTGCTGGGCATGGGCATCCTCGGCGGTCTGGGCGGCTTCTTCATGTGCTGGTACGCCAACGTGATCGGCTACCCGCTGAACATCGGCGGCAAGCCGCTGAACTCATGGCCGGCCTGGATCCCGATCACGTTCGAGTGCGCGATCCTGCTGGCCGCGTTCGGCGCGGTCTTCGGCATGCTCGCCCTCAACGGGCTGCCCATGCCGTACCACCCGGTCTTCAACGTGCGCCGCTTCGACAGCGCGTCGCGCGACAAGTTCTTCCTCGTCATCCAGGCGCGCGACCCGAAGTTCCGGCTCGAGGAAGCGCGCCGATTTCTGCAGACGCTGGGCCCCCGTGAGGTGACCGATGTCCCGTGGTAAGTCTCCAAGTCGACGGGTCTTCGAGTCGACGAGGAGTGAAGCGCCTCGACGACTCGTCGGCTCGACGACTCGACGGCTCGTTATCGCGCTGCTCGCACTGCTCGCGCTGAGCGCGTGCCGCCAGAAGATGGCCAACCAGGCGCGCTACGATCCGCTCGAGGCGAGCGACTTCTTCGAGGACGGCATGGCCGCGCGTCCCCGCGTCGCCGGGACCATCGCGCGCGGCGAGCTCTCCGGCAATCCGTTCTTCGACACCGGCAAGATCGACGGCCAGGTTGCGGACGGCTTCCCCATGCCCGTCACCATCGAGTTGATCAACCGCGGCCATGACCGCTTCGACATCTACTGCGCGCAGTGCCACGGCCGCGTCGGCGACGGCAACGGCATGATCCCCTCGCGCGGCTATCGCCGTCCGCCTTCGTTCCACACCCAGACCCTCCGCACCGCCACCAGCGGGCACTTCTTCGACGTCATGACCAATGGATTCGGCGCGATGCCGCCGTACGGAAAGATGATCCCGCCGCAGGACCGCTGGGCGATCGCCGCCTACATCCGCGCCCTGCAGCTCAGCCAGAACGCCACCGTCGCGGACGTGCCGGCGGAGAAGCGCGCGGAACTGGATGGCCCTCCCGCGGCCGCGGCCCCGGGCGGAACCGCGGCACATGGAGGCTCCCACTGATGGCGACCTCCACGGCCTCCACTCCCTCCGTCACCGGCATCGGCCGCTGGCAGATGCCCGCCCTCATCGTCGGCGTCCTGGGCATCGTCGGCGCCGTGATCGGCTTCGTCACGAACCAGCCGGAGTTTTTCCGCGCCTGGCTCGCGCCGTTCGTCTTCTGGTTCCTCATCGCCGCGGGCGCGCTCGCGGTGCTCTGCCTGCAGTACGTCACCGGCGGCGAGTGGGGCGTGCTGATCCGCCGTCCCCTCGGCGCGGCCGCGCGCACGCTGCCGCTGTTCCTGCTCCTCGGATTGCCGCTGGTCTTCGGACTGCAGCACATCTACGAGTGGGCGAACCACGACAAGGTCGCGCACGACCTGCTCCTGCAGAAGAAGCAGCTCTGGCTCAATCCGATGGGCTGGGGCATCCGCGCGCTGGTCTACTTCGCGCTGATGGCGCTGTGGGCGTGGCGCATCCGCCGCCTGTCCCTGGAGTTCGCGAAGACGCGCTCGCCCTTCGTCGAGCTGTCCCGCCGCAAGTGGGCGGCCTCGGGTCTGCTGGTGATGGTCATGGTCCTCACCTTCACCTCGATCGACTGGGTCATGTCGCTCGAGCCGAAGTGGTACTCGTCCATGTTCGGCATCGCCTTCACCGTCGGCGCGGGCCTCTCCGCCTTCGCCTTCGTGACCTTCTTCCTCACCACCATCTCCCGCACGCAGGCGATGATCGAAGTCCTGAAGCCGAATCACTTCCGCGATCTCGGCAACCTGATGCTCGCCTTCACCATGCTGTGGGCGTACACCAACTTCTCGCAGTTCCTGCTGATCTGGTACGGCAACATCAAGGAAGAGACGCCCTACTACCTCAAGCGCATGCAC
>DASUSN010000207.1:0-22603 GCA_036375075.1 Thermoanaerobaculia bacterium
ACAGACAGCCGGCGGGACGCCGGCGGTCCACAGGGAAAGCGGAGCGCCGGCGTCCTCGCCGGCTGCCCGGGCGGCGTCCCGCCGCCCGCCCGGGGGTGGCGGCGCGGGACGCCGCCCGGGCAGCCGCCGGGACGGCGGCGCTCCCCTCATGCGTGGGCCTCCAGCCATTCCACCGCCCGCCCCACCGCGTCCACGAATCGCGCGCAGGTGGGGCGGGAGACGGTCAGCGGCGGCTCGATGCGCACGACCGACCAGTCGTGCGCGCAGAGTTGCGCGAGGATGCCGTCGCGCTGCAGGCGGTCGAGGAGGAGGGGGCCGGCGGTGGAGTGGCCGTCGAGCTCGGGGAGGCCGAGGTTGCTCCAGGCGAGCCAGGGGTGCGACGGCTCGCGCAGGGCGATGCCGCCCATCAGGCCGAGGGACGAGATCCGCGCCACCATCGGCGAGGCGCCGATACGCGCGTGCAGCGCGGCGAACAGCTCCTCGCCGCGTGTGCGGACGTCGTCGAGAAACGCGGGAGTGAGGGCGGACAGGGTGGCCAGCGCGGCGCGGCAGGAGAGCGTGTTGCCGCCGAACGTCGAGTCGCCGGCCTGGCAGCGCGTGTACGGGCTCCAGGCGCGCGACCAGAGCGCGCGCGGCATCAGCGCGGCGCCGATCGGCATCACGCCGCCGCCGAGCGCCTTGGCCAGGATCGCGACGTCGGGCACGACGCCGAGCGCCTGAAAGGCGAAGAGCCGCCCGCTGCGTCCCATGCCGGTCTGCACCTCATCGAACACCAGCAGCGTGCCGCGCCGGCGGCACACCTCCTTCGCCGCGCGCAGGTACTCAGCGGAAGCCACCCGCGCGCCCCCTTCCATCTGCACCGGCTCCACGATGAACGCCGCGAGGTCGTCGCGGTCGAGCGCGTCCGCGTCGCCGAACGGCACCTCCACGAAGTCGTGCAGCACGTCTTCGAGCTGCTCGCGGAACGGGCCGTCGCCGGCGCACGAGATCGCGCCGAGGGTGGTCCCGTGAAAGGCGCGGTCGGCGTAGGCGACCTTCGTCCGCCCGGTGGCGATGATGGCGGTCTTGAGCGCCATCTCCACGGCCTCGGAGCCGCTGTTGGTGAAATGGGCGATCTCGAACGGCGCCCCCGCGGCGCGGGTGAGCGCCGAGGCCAGCTCGCCGGCGGCGGGGTTCACGTGCTCGGGAAAGAGATTCGGCGCGTGTGCGTCCAGCACCGTGCGCACCGCGTCCAGCACGACGTCCGGGTTGTGCCCGAGGTTGAACGTGCCGAAGCCCGCCACCCAGTCGTCGAACGTGCGGCCGTCCGAGGCCGTCAGCGTGGTGCCGCGCGCGTGTACGAGGTGGAGGTCGCGGCCGGTCATCGACAGGAACCGGCCGAAGGTGGGGTTGACGTGCTCGGCGTAGGCGCTGGTCATAGCGCACCGTCCATGACCACGGTCTCGCCGGACATGTAGCTGTTCAGGTCCGAGACGAGGAACGCGGCGAAGCGCGCCACCTCGTCGAGCTGGCCGAGGCGGCCGAGGGAACAGTGGCGGAGGTAGTCGGCGAGGCGGTGCTCCGGCAGGTTGCGGCCCACGCCGTCGTCGAGCAGTCCGGGCGCGAGGCAGTTCACCCGGATGCCGTAGCGCGCCACCTCCTTCGCCAGCGCCTCGGTCAATCCTTTGACGGCAGCCTTGCTGGCGCAGTAGTGGATCGGCGCCTCCAGCATGCGCACGCCGACGAGCGAGCCGATGTTCAGCACCACGCCGCGCTTGCGGCGGATCATGCCGCGGAGGACGGTGCGCGAGGTGAGGAAGGTGCCCTTCACGTTCACGTCCATGACCCGGTCCCAGTCTTCCTCTTCCATCAGGGCGAGGGGCATGTTCTGGCTGACGCCGGCATTATTGACCAGCACGTCGATCGTGCCCCACTCGCGCTCGAGCTCCGCGACCATGGCCTCGGTGGCCGCGCCGTCGAGGACCGAGCAGCGGAACGCTTTCGCGCCGTCGCCGCATGCGGCGAGCGTCGTCCGCGCGCCTTCCTCGTCGCGTGCGTAGCTGAACGCGACCTTCGCGCCGTTCGCGGCGAACGTCTTCGCCAGCTCGCGTCCGAGGCCGCGCGAGCCGCCGGTGATGAGCGCGTGCTTGCCGGCGAGCAGCGTCATGCCCGGGTCTCGCGGAGAAAGAGTCGGAGCATGGCCGCGGTGTGGGCGCCGGCGAGCGGCAGCAGCGTGCGCGCCTGCTCGGCGATGACTTGCCGCGGCACGGCGCGGCGCAGGCCGGCGCGGCACAGCAGGCGTCCGAGGGAGTAGCGCGTGCGGTCCGGCTCGAACGTCTTGGTGATGGAAGCTAGCGACTCGATCACATCCTCGGCGCGGTCGAACTCCGGCACCGCGGGCACGGGCAGCGCGCGCAGCTCCTGGTGATGCGCCTCGACGTACCACTCGAAGGAGTCGCTTTCGTGAATGACGCGATGCACGTGCACGGGGCAGGACATGTCGGCGATGAGGTGGGAGACGCCGCCGAGGCGCACGAAGGCGGCGGTGGTGCGCCCGTTCCGCTGCTCGTCCAATGCCGCGGCGAACCAGTTGCGCGCGGAGGCGCGCACGCCGCGCGTGACGAACGGCACAAATCCGCCGGGGAGACCGCGGCGATAGAAGTGATTGAGGGACATGTGCTCGTACACGCGGTTCAGGAGGGGGATGCGTGCGACGTCGACGCGCATCGCGCCGAGGAGGAGCGGCGCGGCGTAGCGGTCGATGCGCGCGTCGGGCATCGACGCCAGCGCGATCTTCACCACCGCGGCCTGACCGTTAGCGAGCATCGAGCGCCTCGAGTGCCTCGTCGTAGAGCGCCAGCCATTCCGCGTAGCGCCGCTCGCCGCCGTGCCGCTCGCAGAAGCGGCGGCTGCGCTCGAGCCAGTGGCGCAGCGCGTCCGGCGGCAGGTCGAGCGCGGCCAGCGTCTCGCGCAGAATCACGTCGTCCTGCCCCACACGTCCGCCTTTCCCACCGGCCCCGTGTAGCGCGGGTCCTTGTGCCGGTAAAACATGTTGTACGCGCAGCCGGGCATGAGCCGGCCGTCGGGCAGCGCGTAATGCGTGCAGCACTTCTTGATGCGGTCGATCTCGAACGTGTGCTCGTCCATGAAGGCGTGGATGAAGATCGTCTTCACCAGTCCCTCGCCGAGGTGCAGACGCTCTTCGAGCTCCAGCGCGCGGTCCTCGGGGTAGAGCAGGCGGATGGCCTTCTTCAGCGTGCGCAGGATCTTCGCGTTGTCGGGACTCTGGCCGGAGCTCGACCAGAGCGCGTCGATGGCCGTTTTGATCGCGTACTCGAAGCCGGCGTCGGGACGGATCGTGCCGCGGTTGGCGATGATCTCGAGGTAATGCTGCAGGTCGATGAAGCGTGGGAACGGCACGAAGCCGTCGTCGGTCTTGAGGAGGTACGTGAGGCCGAAACAGCCGGGATGGGAGCAGGGGAGCGGGAGGAAGTCGCTCTTCAGGAGCATCCCGCCGGTCTGCTCCTCGGCCGCGTGGACGATGTCCGGAATGGTGATCACGTTCATCGGGTCGTGCGGCCCGAAGTGGGCGCCGCCGTAGCCGGTGTACGACGCCGGCTGGAACATCAGCGAGAGGATGAAGTCCTTCTCGAACAGCAGCCGGACGCACTCGCCGATCTGGTCGTCGTTCACGTCCTTGGCCACGGTGGAGACGATGGTCGTGCGCACGCCGGCGCGCTCGAGGTTCTCCAGCGCCCGCACCTTGACCTTGTGATGGTCGCCGCCGCCGCGCAGGATGCGCAGCTCGGGGTTGCGGAGCGCGTCGAGCTGCAGGTTGACGTACACGCCGCGCTTCGCGAGCTCCACGCAGAAGTCGTAGTCGCTGGCGATGCGCAGGCCGTTGGTGGAGATCGAGACGCGCGAGATCTCCGGCCGGCGCGCGAGGTCGAGAAACTCCAGGAAGAGTGGATGGATGGTCGGCTCGCCGCCGGAGAGGTTGACCGTGTCGAGGGTGCCCTCCTTCTCGACGATGCCGTCGATCGTGGCGGCGAACTCCTCGCGGGTCATGTGGTAGTTGTTGCGGTTCTGGACGATGCAGATGGGGCACTCGAGATTGCAGTGGTTGGTGATCTCGATGATGGGCAGGCAACTGTGCTGCTCGTGGTCGGGGCAGAGGCCGCAGTCCTTCGGACATCCTTCGTCGACCTTCGTGCTGTGCTTCAGCGGCACGGAGCCTTCCTTGATGTAGGTCAGCGAGCGGAGGAACCAGTCCGCATCGCCGGAGATCAGCGCCTCGGAGCGCCCATCGCGCGGACACTGCTTGCGCAGGTACACCTTGCTTCCGCGGATCATGCGCACGCCGTCGACGAGGCCGCGGCAGGTGGGGCAGATGCCTTTGGAGAAAGAGTGGAACACCTCGCGCGCGTCGGCGTCGGAGGAGCGGACGAACTTCGGGTCGACCACCGGCAGCTTCACGAGGTCTCCCTTTGCTGATTCTTGGACGACTCGATCATCCGCTGCAGCATCTTCGGATCGGCGAAGCGCGCATCCTGCTCGCGATAGAGCACGTTGTACGAGCAGGTGGGGATGTTGCCGCCGTCTTCCTGGGGCACGCCGACCGGGCATTTCATCACCCGCGCGACGTCGAAGTTCTCCTCGTCCATGTGGGAATGGATGTAGATCGCCTTCACCGTGCGCTCGGCGATCTTCTGGCGCTCCAGGACCGACAGCGTGCGATCGCCGGGGAACATGTCGCGCAGCAGGCGCTTGATCGTCTTCAGCACCGCGTCCGACTCGGCGATGCGGTCGGGGGCGGCCCAGAGATCGTCGATGAGGTCGCGGAAGACATTCTCCAGCTTCTCCCGCGGCTCGATGTAGAGCGAGTCTTCGAGCAGCTCGAACAGCTTCGCGCGCGAGGTCAGCCGTGCGAACGGCACGTAGCCGCCGCCGTCGAGCGTCAGCACGTAGCAGATGGAGTAGCAGAGCGGATGCGCGAGCGGCGAGGGGACGAAGTCCTTGGCCGTGATCTTCCCCTCGGTGGCCTCGGCGATGCGGTCGTGCAGATCGGGGATGGTGATGCGCGCGCTGCGCGTGAAGCCCACGCCGCCCTGGCCGGTGAAGGTGAGCGTGTGCAGCTCGAGCGAGCGGATGTGCGGCCTGGCCAGGACGAGCTCCAGCAGCGCGCCGACCTCGGAGTCGTTGAGGCCCGCGGCCACGGCCGGGAGGATGGTCGTGGCGACGTCGTGCTTCTCGAGCAGCTCCAGCGCCTCGAGCTTGGCCTTGACCGTGTTCGCGCCGAGGAGGATGCGGTCGGTCTCGGGCTGGAAGCTGTCGAGGGACAGCACGATGCGCGCGTCGAGCGCGGCCAGCTTGCGCACGTACGCCTCGTCGCGCAGCTTCAGGCCGTTCGTGGAGATGGTCAGGCGGCGGATGCCGGCGTCGCGGCACATCTGCAGGAAGTCGAAGAGCTGCGGATGCAGCGTCGGCTCGCCTCCCGTGAAGTTGATGATGTCGACCTCGTCGTGGTCCTCGGCGAGATGGCCGAGAATGGCGGCCATGTCGTCGGTGGTCATGTTGTGGGCGTGGTCGTTCTTGTTGATCGTGTAGCAGATCGGGCAGTCGAGATTGCACGCGGACGTAATGGGAACGACCGGCAGGTAGACCTTCTGCTGATGCGACGGACAGGCGCCGCAGTCGAGCGGACAGCCGTGCAGGACCGGCTTGCTGACGCGTTTCGGAGGCGTGTTCGGTGCGATGAACGACATGGCGTCGACGTACCACTCCGCGGACGAGGCCACCCGCACCTGCTCGTGGCCGTGATCGGGGCAGAATTTGTCGAACCAGACCGCGCCGTCGCGGAAGAGGATCTTGGCGTCGACGGGCTCTTTGCAGTTGCGGCACAGACTCTTCGTCATCGAGTAATAGACGTGGTCCGTGAACGCGCGCTCGCGCATGTCGCCTCCGAACTGCAGCTGATTGGAACCCGGTGATTCTACGCCAGCCGCAAGGCTCGTTTCAGCGCATCGTCGCCGCGGATCCGCCAGATTTTCTGGTCGAGGTAGTAGTGGTTCATGGCTAGTCCCCACCAGAGACACAGGCCGACCTGGTTCCAGCGCGCCGACGCGGACCAGCGGCACAGCGGAAAGACGCCGGTGGAGCAGGCGAACGTGAAGTAGACCGCGGCGGAAAAGAGCACACACACCGCCAGATACGCGTAAAGGTTGCGATTGACGGTATGCGCCGCGCCGTGATCGCGGGCCTCGGCGTAGCGGTTGCGGTTGTGGAACCAGACCAGGCCGAGGTACTGGACGTTGTGGAAGATGACGATGGCGATCGAGAGGAGGAGAAAGTCTTCGTCCGGACCGGTCGACGCGCCGTACACCGGCTCGTAACGCGCCACGGCGAAGTAGATCGCGCCGTACAGCAGCACCGTGATCAGCAGGTACGGCGTCTTCGGATTGCGCAGGCCGCGCGCGCGGAGTTGCACGGACGCGAACCGCAGCAGCACCGCGCCCCAGACGGCGACGAGCAGCCACGCCAGCGCGGTCTCCGCCGTGGACGTCCGCGCCGGCAGGTGCAGGAGCACGCGCGCCTTCGGATGCGTGAGCAGGAAATACGCGTACGGCGCGAAGCAGCCGATGTAGAGCGTGGCGCGGTCGAGGCGCATGGAGCCGTAGTCGCGGTTGACCGTGTTGTAGAGCGCGACGAATCCCCAGTGCTGCCGCACGACGTGGTAATAGCCGTAGAAGGTGGCCAGGCCGAGGAAGAGGAGGAAGGGCTCCTGCGAGCCGGTCACTTCGTTCGCGATCAGCGCCAGCGGGCCGGCGGCGAAGGTGAGCAGGCTGACGAGCAGCAGCCCCCGCCGCTGCCGCCATTCCTGCGCGTCGAGATAGGTGCGCGTGAACGCCGCGCCGATATGCGGCCCGTCGAACGCCAGCAGCCACACCCACCAGAGCGCGACGATCGACACGCCGAGCAGGAAGTAGAGCCCGAGAAAGAGCGCGCTCAGCGCCGCGCCCCCGAAAAAGCAGACCAGATCGAACCCCGGACTGACGATCCAGCGCGGAGAGGCGATCGAGGACATGAGCCGATGATACGCCGCAGAGTGCCCTCTCCCCGCCGCGCGGGGAGAGGACGAGGGATGGGGTCGCCCGATCGCGCCGCTACCGGCGCGGCGGAAATGCCGCAACGATCGCGCTCGCGACGCCACCGGCCACCGTCAGGAGGCCGATCCCGACTAGCGCGAGGCCTGCGACCATCATGAGCACCGCCTTTCCGGCATCTCCATCTGTCAGCGACACGTCGAGGAACCTCCGAGCTTCGAGGAACACCGCCGAGACGTTGATGCGAGCGAGGATCATTGCTGCGCCGAAGGCCGCCAGCGCTGCTCCCAGGATCGCCACGGCCACCGAAACGGAGATCTCCCTTTTCCCCCGCAACGCGGTGGCATTGCCTGGAATCTGTCCTGCGTGCACCTCACCAGAAGTTGTCATATCCGCCTCCTCTGTCTTGTATGGACGGACACGAAGCAGACAGTTTTGTTGGAGATGTCGTCTCCCGGCGCTTCGGTGCGTTGTCCCCCGCGGTACAATCGCTTTCAACCGTGACGCATCCCTGGGATCGCGC
Source organism: Thermoanaerobaculia bacterium (assembly GCA_036375075.1). Lineage (GTDB taxonomy): Bacteria > Acidobacteriota > Thermoanaerobaculia > Gp7-AA8 > Gp7-AA8 > QHVT01. Next base: position 7,606 of record DASUSN010000207.1, read on the forward strand.
CAGCCTCTACAACCAATCCCCTCCACGTTCGTAATAGTCAGCGATGCGAGCTCTCGTTCTTTGCCTTCTCCTCGCCCGGGTTGCGTCCGCGCAGCCGATCGACACGTTCATCGCACAGAAGATGGAGGAAGCCGGGATCGTGGGGCTCGGGGCCGCGGTCATCGTCGACGGGAAAGTCGTCTGGACGAAGGGCTTCGGGTTTGCCGACCAGCGGCGCGGGGTGCCGTTCCGGCCGGACACGGTGATGAACATCGGGTCGATCACCAAGACCGTCACCGGGGTGGCGCTGATGCGCGCGGTGCAGGAGGGAAAGCTCTCCCTCGATGACGACATCGGCGACCATCTGCCGTTTCGCGTGATCCATCCGCATCATCCGGACGAGAAGATCACGCTGAGGCACCTGGCCACGCACACCTCCGGGATCGCGGACCGGTGGGCGGTCTACCGCGACACCTACCATTACGGCGACGCGCCGGAGCCGCTCGGAGAATTCCTGAAGGGCTACTTCGTGCCGGGCGGGAAGGACTACTCCAAAGACAATTTTCTGGACAAGAAGCCGGGCACCCATCGCGAGTACTCGAACATCGGCGCCGGTCTCGCGGGATACATCGTCGAGATCGCGGTGGGGGAGAAGCTCGAGACGTACGCGAAGAAGCGGATCTTCACTCCTCTGCGCATGAACGACACCGCCTGGTCTCTGTCCGCGGTCGATCCGGCCAGGCACTCGAAGCTGTACGTGGCGCACAAAGGGCTGGCCATTCCGATCCCGCTCTACGAGGGCACGACCTATCCGGACGGCGGCGTCCGTACGTCGGTCTCCGATCTCGCGAAGTTGTTCATCGCGCTGTTGAACGGCGGCGTCTACGAGGGCACGCGGATCCTCGACGAGAGCTCGGTCGCGGAGATGCTCCGGTTTCAGTTCACGGCGGCCAGCAAGCCGGAGAACGTGGACCTCGCGGAGCACAACTCCGGCATCTTCTGGCGGACGAAGTTCAACGTCACACGCGTCGGACACGGCGGCTCCGACCCTGGTGTGCAGACGGAGATGCTCGCCACACTCTCCAAAGACGTGGGCGTGATTCTGTTCTCGAACACGTCGCTGTCCGACGACGAGCTGCGTCCCTTCTACTCGATCCTCAACGAGCTGTTCGCGTACGGGGCCTCGGTTCGGTCGTCTCGTTCGTCGTGACGCTGGGGCGTTCCGTGCACGAGCGCGTTTTCGGACCTATCGTGGGTATCCCACAAGGAGGATGCGTCATGCGTCTGCTCGCCGGCTCGTGCGTCGCTTTGTTGGCCCTTTCGTCGTTCGCCGCATCCGTCCCCGTCGGCTGCCCCGGCGGTACGCCCGGCGATCTCCCCTCGATCACCGCGGCCGTGGCGTCGCTGGATCTCGACGGTCCGCACACGATCACGGTGAGCGGCACCTGCACCGAGAACGTCGTTCTCAACCAGCGCGAGCGCCTGGTCATCCAGGGACCGGCCACGATCATCGGTCCCGCGATCGCCATCGCCATTCGGGACGGCAACGTCGTGCTGCGCAACCTGGTCGTTCGCGGTACTTCACCGGCATCCAGGTGGCGGACAACGGCGCGCTGACGATGAGCGGCACGACCGTGGAGAACGCCGGGAACTTCGCGCTCGACGTCTTCGGCAACGTCTCGTGTGTGGTCGGCGGCCCGAATCCGGCCGATGCGGTCGTTCTGCGCAACTCCGGCGGGGGCATGCGCTGCGAATCCTGTGTGGCGTTCTTTGCCGGCTGGGTGACGGTCGAGAACAACACGGGGAACGCGGGACTCTCGATCGAGGGCGGGCGCGTGGAGACTTCCGGCCAGCGTCCCGCCTCTTCGACCGGGCCGGCGCAAGGCGGTCCGATCGTCATCCGCAACAACTGCAACGGCGTCAGCGTCGCCAACCGCGGCATCTTCGAGACCGGCCGCGTGAACTTCATCCAGAACAACGCCGCGAGCGGGATCCTGGCCACGGACGGCACGGTGCGGCTCGTGGCCACGACGCTGCCCGACGGCACGCCGATGGGGACGATCGTCGAAGGCAACGCGCGCAGCGGCGTGACCGCGCTGTTCAACGCGACCTTCAGCAGCTCCGGTCCGAACACGATCCGCAACAACGGCTCGGCCGCGGATGACTTCCGCGCCGGCGTGAGCGCCACCCATTCCTCGGTGGTGACGATCACCGGCGGCGAGATCACGGCCTCGGGTCGGTCCCGGCATCTCCGCCGACTCGATCTCCACCGTCCGGCTCGACGGTGTCAGCATCAGCGGCAACGCCGAGGAGGCGGTGCGCCTGAGGCATGGCTCGCTGCTCGACTCCGTCGGCGCCAACACCATTCCCGCGCCGTCGGTCACATGCGACGGCACGTCCCTCGTGCACGGCGACTTCACCGGCGTCGCCGCGTTCGCGTGAGAGAAGGCGACGAAGAAGTGAGGTCTCAGGAGTGCTGCTGTGATTCGGGTCATGCTTCCACGCGGCAGTCCCGCAGGGATTGCCGTCCTTCCTCGGCACTACATTGCGATGACCGTCTTCAACAACCGCGATGGTGCCCACAGCTGTGTGGCGGTTTGGAGTGCGGAGGCAATCGATCGCCTCCGCTTTCGTATTCGGTGGCCTCAGCGCGTCAGGCGCACGAATAAGAAAGCGGAGGCGATTGATTGCCTCCGCACTCCAAATGGCCAGCCGACGTTCATCATCGGCGGAAGCTGACGACCGGCGACGTCCAGCCGTTCGACTTCGATGTGCACGGCTCGATCGGGATGGCCCCGGGAGTCTCGGTCAACTACGGCATCCAGCTGGTCAATCCGGCGGCGCCGGCGTGTCACAACGGGCTCTCTGCGAGGGTTGCCGTTCTGACGCGGCAGCACTGCATCGCGGTAAACAAAAGACGTGTCACAACGGCGTCTGAAAGCGAGGACGGAGCGGGTACGCGTCCACCGACGAACGGTAGAGAATCGACACGTTTTGTCGTACCCTCGGGCACAGGTCAATCACACCACAACTGAATAGAGGGAGGCGACATGAACGTCGAAGAGGTTCTCGACCGCGCGCGAAGCCAGATCGGACGGGGCATCCGCTACAAGCTCGGCAAGGGGACGTTCCGCGCATCGCGGCACTCCTGTGCCGATGCGAACAACCAGTCCGACTGCAGCGCGTTTCTCTGCTGGGCTCTGGGCCTCGACAAGGTCGGCAACTATCCCTGGCTGGCCACGCCCGGCAAACCGCGTGACCCGGATGGCGAGTGGTATGGCACCGACAACATCGTCAACGACGCGCTCAACGCGAATGTCGGCCATTTCACCCGCATCGCGACACCACTGGTCGGCTCGATCGTAGTCTTCCCCACGCGCTGGAAAAACGGCAAAGCCAGCCCTCCGGGCCATTGCGGGATCATTACCGAGCTCAAGGCGAACGGCGAGGCCAAGCGCGTCATTCACTGCAGCTCCAGTAATTTCAAGACGACGGGTGACGCGGTTCAGGAGACCGATACTGCCTTCTTCGACGCCAATCCGAAAACGATCCATGCCTGGTATTCGGGCATGGAAGTAGGCGGTGGCGGCAGCGCGGCGGCGAAGGTGATGGCGGCAACGCTGTCGGCGTTGCAGGCTCCGGTGCGATTCTGCATCGTGGCATCCGGGGCTGACCGCAACGCGATCGAAGCCATTGCCCGCCCGCTGGCCGCGCTCAATCCCGTCGGCCGCCGGGTGGTGGTTCCCGGCGACAGCGACTATCCGGACGACGCCTCGATTGCGCAATGGGTCGCCGGCACTGCCAACCCGGGCGCAGTGGTCTTGCGGCCGAACGGAACGGTATACACGGTGCTGAACGTCGATCGCGCATCGCACGGGGCATGGGTGGAAGACGCGTTCGCGAACGGGAGGCTGTGATGCGCTCGACACTCGCAGTCATCCTTCTCTTCGCCTCGGTGGTGGTATTTGCGCAGAGCCCGCCCGCGGGCGTGGTCGTGCTGCAGCTCAAGGAAGTTCCGCAGAATGGCACGCTCGACGACAAGTATCAGGACTGCCTCACCAACAAGAACTGCTCGGCGGACATCAAGAGCTCGATTCTGATCACGCCCGACGTGTCAGGCGTGCCCGGCGCCACCAAGCCGCTGACGCCGGAGCAGAACCGCGCCATCGCCGTGCGGCAGCACCTCAATCGCATGCTCGAGCACATGAACCGATCGCTCGAGCTTTCGAAACAGATTGTCCTCGCGGAGCAGACGGACAGCCTTGCCGCAGTAGACCTGCAGGCGCTCAGCCGCAGGTTCGAAGCGGAGCGGAGTCAGATGTTGCAGGCTGGAATCGACGCGGTGAATGCCGATCCGCAGCGATTCGGCCTCCAGCCAGGCGGTGATGCGAGAGACGTTCTGCCGCGCACGTATGGTTTGCCTGCCGAAACCGGGCAGTGGGTCGCGCAGGAGCTGGAACGCTCCGCCAAAGTGCTCGTCGACACCGGCGCCGGCACCGGCTACACGCTGCGCCTCGGCGCGTTCCGGTTGCGCGGGGGAACGGACCCCTCGCCGATTCATCTGCCGAACTACGACCGGTTCGAGTCGCGCGCGCCGGCGGACCTGCCCCGGATCTCGCTCAACATCTCGACCGCGCAGCAGCAGCAACTGCAGAAGGACGTCGCCGCAACGGCCGCGCTGGCGCAGGCCATCCGTACAAACTTCGCGGAGCTGCTGACCGCGTTCCAGACCACGCTCAGGAACGTACAGAACAAACTGCAGACGGCCGATACTGCCTTCAAGGAGCTGCGCGAGCGGCTGACCGGCGGCGACCTGGCCCAGGACATCGCCAATCTCGAAAGCGCGCTCACCGCGGCCATCGCCGCGTCGAACGACGAGAACGTCAAGCGGCGCCTGAACGCCGTGAAGACGGAGCTCACGGCGGTGAAGGCCGCCGCCATGGCCATCACCAGCGACATCCAGAGTTTCCAGCAGGCGATCGCGGGCGCGAAGACGCAGGTCGCCGATCTGACCACCGGCGTCGACGCCAACCGGCCGGACATCGTTCTGCTGCGCATCCTGAACGTCGGCTCGACGTTGGTGCAGGGCTTCACCGCGCCGCTGGCGACGCTCCAGACGCATGTTCAGAACTTTACCGGCGCCGCGGACCGCCTCCAGCAGGCCGTGGCTGCGCTGCAGGACTCCGACGCCGGAAAAGAGCTCGCGGTGAAGATCGCCAATCGTTTCAAGGCGGAGGCGAGCGCGGTCCTGGCGCCGCTCGGCGACGTCGAGGCCGTGCAGAAGCTGCTCGATGCCCTCGACGCCGGCGGCAAGACCGAGCAGGCCATCAAGACCGCGGCGGCGCTGCTGTCGTATCAGGAGATCTTCGAGATCCCGGTCGACTCGCTCGTGGCCACGACCCTCGACATCCCGCGCGCCGACCCGGAAGAGGGCGATCAGATCGAGTTGGTGGCCGAGGTGCGGAAGCCGGACGGGGGACTCGCGTATGAGGAGCGGCGCATTGTGAGGCCGCGCTTCTTCGGATTCCACAGCGGCGTGACCTCGGGCCTGGTATTCGTGCGAGCAAAGAACGAAGAACAGGCCGATCTCGAGCCGGAAGCGGCGGCGATCTGGCGGATCGTCTTCGACAAACGTCCGGCAGACAGCTGGACCAAGGCCCTGATCCCCGCGATCGGGATTCACGTCACCACGCTGCACTTCTCGGAGGATCAGATCGAGTTCGGCGCCGGCCTCTCGGTGCACTTCTGGCGCGACATCGTCCAGTTCGGGACCGGCATCAACCTCGGTGTGAAGGAAGACCGAGGGTATGTCTACGCCGGACTGGGCGTGATTCCATTTCTGCGCGAGCGGTTGTCGGGACTGAACGGGGGCTCGACCGGACGTTGAAGCATTCCAATGGAGCGTCGCCGCGGCGGCGCTCCATTGGAACGCCGGCCCGCTCTCGCGACGGAAGGTTACGGGGCAGCCATTCGTGGAATGAAGCAGCGGGGTCCGGCGTGAAGCCGTCGCCAGCATTGCCGTCCTTCCTCGGCAGCCCTACATTGCGGTAGGCGGCAGGGGCTCCTGCCGAGGAGCTATGCCATGCCGGATCCGATTCCTCTGACCAGTGATCGCGGGACCCGGGAGGAGCTCGAGGACAAGCTCGCGCTCTGCCTGTCCGGGGGCGGGTACCGGGCGATGTTGTTCCACCTCGGGGTGCTCTGGTACCTGAACGACGCGCGCTATCTGCGGCGGCTGGATCGCATCTCCAGCGTGTCCGGTGGCTCGCTCACGGCGGGAATACTGGCGACGCGGTGGGGGGAGCTGCGGTTCGACAGCGAGTCGGAGACGGGGCTGGCGACGAACTTTCCCGACGTGGTGGTGACGCGGGTGCGGAAGATCGCGAGCACGACCATCGACCAGGGGTCGGTGATCCGCGGGATCCTGACGCCGGGGACATCGATCGGGGAGCGGATCATCAAGCGCTATCGCGAGGTGGCGTTCGGGGACGCGCGGCTGGACCAGTTCCCGGACCGGCCGGTGTTCGTGATCAACGCGAGCAACGTGCAGACCGGCGGGTTGTTCCGGTTCACGAAGAAGTACATCGCGGACTGGCGCATCGGCGTGATCAACAAGCCGCGGCGCCTGGTGGCCGAGGCGGTGGCGGCGTCGTCGGCGTTCCCGCCGATCTTGTCGCCGGCGACGCTGCGCTTCCGGCACGAGGAGTGGGAGGAGCTGAACGTCGCGGAGGCGGGGAGGAAGCCGTTCACGGAGAACGTGGTGCTGACGGACGGCGGGGTGTACGACAACATCGGCCTCGAGAATCCGTGGAAGAAGTGCAAGCGGGTGATCGTGAGCGACGCGGGGGCGCACTTCCGCGCGGAGGCGGACCAGCCGCACGACGCGGTCCGCCACGGTCTGCGTGTCAACTCGCTGATCGACAATCAGGTGCGCAGTCTGCGCCGGCGGCAGGTCGTCTCGGCCTTCCAGGCGCCGGAGGACCCGCACAAGGGCGTGTTCTTCGCGATGTGGACGCCGGCGTCGAAGTTCACCACCAGCTCGCTGCAGTTCGACGAGCAGCGCGGACTGGACCTCGCGACCGTGCCCACCCGGCTCGCGGAGCTGAAGCCGGAGATGCAGAACCGGCTGATCAACTACGGGTATGCGATGGCGGAACGGGCGATCCGCACGCATTTCGACCCGCAGGCGTTCGCGCCGGCGAAGTTCCCGGCGCTGGACGGGGTGTGACGGAGGAAATGTAGGGCGCGGCTTCAGCCCGCCCCTCGGGCGGGGTGGGGGAACGCGTTGGGAACGCCCCCACCCACGAGGGGGGCGGGCTGAAGCCGCGCCCTACATTGGCGGCTGCTCGAGGATCTGGAGGGCCTTCTCCAGTTGTTCGTCGCGGCCGGCGCGGATGGCGGCGAGGGTGGGGGAGACCGGGACCGTTGGGGCGATGCCGACGCCGTGGTGGCGCGAGCCGTCGTGCTTGAGCACTTTCAGGCCCGTGTAGCCGATCGTGTAGCCGCCCGGGAGCGCGATCATGTTGACGTTGCCGTTCGTGCCGGCCGTCGTTTCGCCGACGATCGGGCCCAGCTCGTAGGCCTCCACGATGCCCATCAGGGACTCGGCGTAGCTGATGGCGCGCGCGTCGGTGAGGAAGACGACGTTCTTCGTGAGCCGCGGCTGGAGGGGCTGCAGCGACCAGCGGGCGGGCGTGTCCCACTCCACGCCTTCGCGGTCCGGGCGGCGGAGGACCGGCACGTTCCAGCGGGCGGATTCGGTGACGGCGCCGGTGAGATGCTGGAGGAGCTTCGTCTGGATGCGGGGATAGCCGCGCACGTCGAGCACGATGCCCCGCGCGCCGGACACCCTGACCAGCGTGCCGTCGACGTCTTCGTCCTTGAGCCGGGTGAGATCGACGTACCACAGGCCGGGCTTCAGCTCGGCGACGGGATCGGGACGCTTCTCGCGCATCGGGTCGGTGCGGACGGCGCGCGCGAGCGTGGCGGTGCGCGTGGAGCCGTCGGGATTGCGCAGGGTGAGCGTGACCGCCGTTCCCGCGGCCCCGAGCATGACCTGGCGCAGGGCGAAGGTGCGGCGCGACTCCGGGGTGGACGCCGACACGAGCTGCTCCGTGTCGCGCACGGCCTGCAGCGCGGGCTTGCCGTCGATGGCCACGACTTCGTCGCCCACGCTCACGCCGCTCACGCCCGCGTCGGCCGCGACCACGACGAGGGCCTCGTCGAAGACGCGCCAGAGGAGCGGGAGCGTGGCGCGCGGCGCGGCCGTGGGATGCTGCACGGAGCCGTGGCCGTCGTCGAGCGCGGCGATCATCTGCCGGAGGGTGCGCAGGAACGCGGCCTCGTCGCGATCGGTCGCGGCGCTCTGCAGCGCGGTCCGCAGCTCCGCGGGCCAGTCGGTGTCTACGACGTCGAAGTAGGGATAGAAGTGCTGGAGGGCGTTCCAGGCGATGACCACGGCGCCGATGCGCGTCGCGCGGTCGTTGCCGGTGTAGGTGCGCGCCGGATGCGCCGGCGGTTTGCGATCGGCCTGCGGCAGCGTTCCGAGGGGCGTGCCGAAGACGGCCAGCGGGACGGAGGCGGAAACGCCGCCGCCGAGATCGAGGCGCAACGGCTGGAGCGGATCGGGAAGGGGGCCGCTGCCGCGAACGGCGTCGCGCCGGACGCGCTCACTGGTGTATGGCGCGCGGCCGCCCTGGCCCTGACCGTGATGCTCCCACGCGACGATGCTCACCCCCCGCGGGAGCTGGGCGGGCTCCAGCGCCGCGGCAGGGGCGATGCGGACGGTTGGGGCGAGGGGCAGGAAGACGTCGCCGAGGCGCGCCGCCAGTTGCTGTGCGTCCGCCGCTCCTTCGACGGTCTCGGCGCCGTTCACCGCGATCGCATCCCAGTCCGCGGCCGCGGCCTCGTCGCTCGGGTGGAAGTACCGGATGACGCCGTAGAGGCGCGTGAAGGCGATCAGGTTCTCGAGCCCGCGCGGCGTGAGCTCGCGCGGCGGAGCGTCCGCGGCGAGGGGCAGGGAGAGGGCGAGAAGGAGCGCGAAGAGCGATCGCCGGAGCATGCTCCGGATTGTCCCTCCGTCCCACTCTGTGTCTCTGTGTCTCTGTGGTGAATACGCCCATGCCTCCTGCGAGGCGCGCTCCTATTCACCACAGAGACACAGAGGCACAGAGTGGGACGGAGGACCGGGGTTTAGTTCGCCATTTTCCTGATGAACTTGGCGTCGATGTTGTGGATGCGCATGGAGATCATCTTGTCGATCGGCACTTTCACGTAGCCGGCCTGCTCGAGCTCCTTGATGAACTCCGGGGTCACGCGGTGGATGCGCATGGACACGAGCTGGTCGGCGGAGATGTTCCTGTAGCCGAGGTTCGCGAGCTCGTGGATGAACTCCGCCGTCACGCGGTGGATGCGGAAGGACACCAGGTCGTCGATGTCGAGGTCGTAGCCGAGCTTCTTCATCTCCGCCGCGAACTCCGGCGTCGCGCCGTGGATGCGCGTGGACTGCAGCTCGTCGAGGGAGAGGTCCCAGCCCGCGGCGCGCATGTCGCGGACGTACTGCGGGGTGACGCGGTGGATGCGGGACGCCACGAGCTCGTCGTGGGTGATGTTCTTGAAGCCGAGGCTGCGCATCTCGCGGATGTACTCGGGGGTGATGTCGAAGATGCGCATCGTCAGGTAGTCCTCGAGCGACACCCGATACCCCTCGGCGATCATGCTCTTGATGAAGGCCGTGGAGACGTCGTGCATGGCGAGCGCGAAGAGCTGGTCTTCGTCATCCCACTCGCGGTTCTTGTGCTTTTCGCGCTCCAGGCTGATGCCCATCGAGCGGATGGTGTCGACATAGGCGCGGTTGGGGGTGAAGGTGAACTGCCCGGCGCCCTTGCCGTTCTTGAACGTGCCTTCGAAGGCGGCGTTACCGGCCTCGCGGCGCATCTCGAAGTTCACGGGCGTCATCGCCGCGGCGTCCATCTGTGCGCGGGTGATGCCGGTGAAGTCCGCGATCTTGAAGGTCGTGCCCATGTTGTGGTGACGGCCGCGGGTGATGTTCATGTAGAAGCGGTCGGGCTTCTTCTCGTCGGTGGACGCGGTCCAGGCGCCGTCGGTGGCGGCGAATGCGGCGGTTGCGAACAGACACACAACTAGCGTGAGCGTGGCGATACGCTTCATGGAATCCTCCGGTTGGAATAGGTGAGGTGGGCGGGCCGAAGCCCGCCCTGAGATCAGTTCTTCTTGCGGTACTGCTCCATCTCGCGGATGAAGTCGTCGTCGATTCCGGCCGCGGCGAGGCGGGACAGCTCGCGGGCGGTGAGGTTCGAGTAGCCGGCTGCGGCGAGCTTCTTCACGAGCTCGGGGGTGACGCCGAGAGCGCGGAGGCTGGTGGCGTCCTTGGCGGTCTCGATCTTCACGCCCGCGGCGCGCATGCCGCGGACCCATTCGGCGGTCACGCCGACGGCGCTGAGGCTCGTGGCGTCCCGGCCGGTCTTGATCTCGAAGCCGGCCGCGCGCATGTCGCGGACGAACTCCGGGGTGACGCCGACCGCGCGCATGCTGGTCACACTCTTCGCGCTGACATCCAGGCCCGCGGCCTTCATGTCGCGGATGTACTCGGGGGTGACACCGACGGCGCGCATGCTGCTGGCTTCCCGGGCGCTCTCGAGCGCGTACCCGGCGGAGCGCATCTCGCGGACCCAATCCGGCGTGACGCCGACGGCCTTGAGGCTGGTGGCCTCACGGGCGGTCTTCACGTCGAAGCCGGCGCCACGCATTTCCTTGACGAACTCCGGAGTCACGCCGAGGGCGCCGAGGCTGGTGACCTGGCGGAGGGTGAGTCCGGGGAAGATGCCGCGCATCGAAGCGACGTACTCCGGAGTGACGCCAGAGGCGCGGAGCGAGATCAGCTCGTCGACGGTCAGCTTGCCGCCGGTGCCGAGCTCGCGGTCGGCGACTTCGTCGTCGTCGTCATCGTCGAAGTCGTAGCCGCCGGCCAGCGCGGCCATCGCCCTCGGCGCGGGCGGCGCCGGGGGAGCGGGCACACCGACCATCGGCGCGAGCGGTGCCATCGGCGCGATCGCCGGGCGCGGAGCCGGGAAGGGGACCGCGACGGGCATGGGCGCGACCACCGGCGCTACGGCGATCTCCGGAAGCTCCGGGATCTCCGGGATCTCCGGGTCGACGTCGAAGTCGAAGTCGAAGTCCGTATCGACGTCCGTGTCGACGTCGATGTCGGTGTCGACGTCCGTGTCGATGTCGACGTCCGAGTCATCGTCCGAGCGCTCCTCGACGACCTCGACGTTCGTCTCCGCCTTCTCCGCTTTCTCTTTCGCCTCGGTCTTCTTCTGCTCCTGACGCTCGGCGAGGGCGGGGAGGGACGGGACGGCGACGGCGAGGCCGAGGATGGCCAGCATGGCCACGGCCGCGGCCCAGCGCGAGCTGGAGGTCGTGCCTTCCGCGCGTCCCGCGGCGATGCGGCGGATGCGCTCGAGGAGAGAGCCGCCGCTGGCGGCGACGACGACCGGGAGCGCGCGGGCGCGGAGCTCCTCGAGGCGCGTCAGGGCGCGGGCGTACTGGATCGGGTTGCCGCACACGGCGACCGCGAGGTCGTCGCAGCAGTTCTCGCGCTCGATGCGCACCTGGCGCGACATCCACCACACGGCCGGGTGGTAGAACATCAGCGTCTCCACGACGGCCTGCAGGAGGTTGATGAGGAAGTCATGGCGGCGGATGTGCGCCATCTCGTGCGCGAGCACCATCTCGATCTGCTCGGGCGTCATGCCGGTGAGGGCGCTGGCCGGAAGCAGGATGATGGGGCGGAGCGAGCCGATGACCGAGGGGACTTCGACGGCCGCGGACTCGAGGAGCGTGACCGCGCGGCGCAGTCCCAGAGCTTGCGAAAGGTGCGCGGCGACGCGCTGCCACTCGCGGCTCGCAGGGCGCGAAGAGCGATGAATGAGACGCTTCGCGCGCATCCAGCTCACGAGCAGGCGCGAGCTGAGGAGCACGACGCCGAGGAGCCAGATGCCGACGATGGACGGCAGGTGGTTGCGCGCCGAGGTCAGCGTCGCGACCGCCCGGTCCTTCAGTCCCTCGGCCGCGCTCTCGGCGATGAGTACCGGGAGCTGGCTGAGCGAGACCTTCACGGTCTCGGCGGTGGCCGTGCCGTCACTGGAGATGGCGATCGGCTCCGCGGCCGGGTCGTACGCGCGGATGGTCGTCCCGACGAACATGGCGAAGACGAGGGCCAGCGCGCCGCAGGAGACGACGTAGCGCGCGCCGGCGCTCTGGCGCGACATCAGCGCCAGCACGGCGGCGAGGATGCCGGCGACGAGGGCGGCCTGCCAGAGCAGGTGCAGCAGGGCCCATCCGAGGGCCTGGGCGAGAGGGCCGGTGAGAAGCTGGAGTGCGGTCATCGGGCGTTCTCCTCCATCTGGTCGAGCAGGGTGCGGATGGCGGTGAGGTCTTCGGCGCTGGCCTTGGTGGTCGAGAGCGCCTGCATGACGAGCTTGGCCGGCGAGCCGCCGAAGGCGCGCTCGATCAGGTCCCCGAGGAGCTGGCGCTGGGTGCGCTGTTCGCCGTAGCGCGAGGTATAGATGTGCGCGCGCTGCGACTCGTCGCGATCGACCAGACCCTTGTCGGTCATGATCTGCATGAGCTTGAGGACGGTGGTGTAGCCGCTGTCGTGAGTCTGGCTCAGCGCGTCGTGGACTTCCCGGACGGTGCTGGGCCCGCGCTCCCAGAGCACGCTGAGAATCGCGAGCTCTGCGTCGGTGGGTCGGGGGGTTGGTTTGTCGCCCATTCCTGTGCCTCCGCTGTGATGTACGAGAGGCTATACGAAAGGTTTCGTATGGTCAACGAAATTCTTCGTAGGTGATCTGATCCGGCATCATGAAGACGCGGCGGGCGAGGTCGGAGGAGAGGGTCTCTTTGCGGTAGTACTTCTCGAGGATGCCGTTGAAGAGGTCGGGATTGGCCGCCGCGAACTCGTCGAATGTCTCGAACGGGGCCCGGGCCATGCGGTCGTGGATCAGGAACATGTACGCCCAGGTGACGGTCTCGTGGTACTTGCCGCTCGCGCCGAGGCTGCCGGCATAGCGTTTCAACCCCTCGACGAACCGGGTCAGGGCGTCCAGCAGCGATCCCTCGCGGAGGTACAGCCACGCCAGCCGCACGTGCGCGCGATGGGGGAACTGCTCCGGCGGCAGCGTGCAGTCCTCGAAGGCAGCCACGAACTCACGATCTTGCACGGCTCCTCCTTGCCTCGGTCAGGCGATGGCTGGCGGTGGCGTCGAGGGTCAGGCCGTAGACCTTCTTCAGCTCCGCGATCTTCGACAGCGACTCCTTGCCGAACGGGGTCTTGTTGTCGAAGGCGTGCAGGACGATGCCCTCGAGGAGGTCGCCGAGGGACATGTCGTGGTACTCGGCGAGCCCCTTGAGGACCTTGACGATGCGCTTCTCCATGCGCACGCCGGTCTGCACGCGCTCGACGGGGATCTGTCCGTCACTCATGGGACCATGGTACGTTGGTACCAAGGTAAACGCAAGTCGTGCTGTCATCCTGAGCCGGCGAAGCGCGCGTGCTTGGCGAGGCGCGCTCAGGGGTGGGGGCACACCTCCTGTCAACCCGAGCGTCGAGCTAACGTCTGGTTCACGGAGCGCCGGCGTCTCGCCGGCTGGCCGGCTGGCGTCCCGCCGGCCGGTACTCGGGAGGACGGAGGCTCTCGCGTGGTGCCGCGCTCCCCCGCCCGCCCAGGTGGCGGCGCGGGACGCCGCCACGCCAGCCGGCGGGACGCCGGCGCTCCCTCACGACATCGTGCAGCTCACGCCGTGGTCAGGCTCAGGATGACAGCAGGCGGCGGATCTCCTCGGCCAGGGCCACCGGATCGATCGGCTTGGGGATCCAGCGCTCGAAGCCGGCGGCCAGGGCGCGGTCGCGCTCCGAGGGGCTGGCGTAGGCGGTGACGGCGATCGCGCGGAGGCCCGCGCGGGTGCGGCGCATGCGCTCGAGCATCGTGCAGCCGTCCTCGCCGGGGAGGCCGATGTCGCTGACGACGAGGTCGAAGTGCCGCGAGTCCACCACTTTCATCGCTTCGGCCGCGCTCGCGGCGGTGGTGACGCTCGCGCCGAAGTTGCGCAAGGCCACGTCGAGCATCACCCGCGTGGCGTCGTCGTCTTCCACGACCAGCAGCGACGTGTCGGCCAGCGGGCGCAGGGCCGGCTGCGCGGGGGTCTCGCGTGCGGTCTCCTGCACGGACGTCGTCACCGGCAGCGTCACGACGAGCTCCGCGCCGCGGCCGCGGCCTTCGCTCGACGCCGTGAGCGTCCCGCCGTGCAGCTCCACGAGGTTCTTCGCGATCGAAAGGCCCAGGCCGAGGCCGCCGAACCTGCGGCTCGCGCCGGTGTCGGCCTGGCGGAAACGGTCGAAGATCAGTGGCAGGATCTCCGCGTCGATCCCTTCGCCGGTGTCGCGCACGATCACGCGGGCGCCGTCGTCCTCGCGGCGCAGCGCCACGGTCACGAGCCCGCCGCGGGGCGTGAACTTCACGGCGTTCGAGAGCAGGTTCCAGACGACCTGCTGGAGGCGGTCGGCGTCCCCCGCCACCTCGACGGGCCCGTCGCCGAGCTCGTGGCCGAGCGTGACGCCCTTGGCGGCGGCCGCGGGGCCCACGACGTCGAGCGCCGCGACGAGCACGCCGCGCAGGTCGACCGGCCGTCGCGTCACCTCCCACTCGCCGGCGACGATGCGCGACATGTCGAGCAGGTCGTCGATGAGCCGGGCCTGCGTACGCGCGCTGCGCTGGATGACCGCGAGCGCCTGGGAGGTCCCGTCGGCCCCGAGGCCGCCCTCGTGCAGCAAGTCGGCCCACGCGAGGATCGGCGTGAGCGGCGTCCGGAGCTCGTGGGACACGGTGGCGAGAAACTCGTCCTTGGCACGACTCGCGGCCTCCGCGCTCCGGCGCGCCGCCTCGGTCCGGGCGAGCGACGCCTCGCGTTCGATCTCGGCCTGACGCCGCTCCGTGAC
>DASUSN010000208.1:0-49739 GCA_036375075.1 Thermoanaerobaculia bacterium
GAGCGAGGGACCTGGGCGGGTGGGGCGCGAAGCACATGCCTGCCGCCCCGCCCGCCCAGGTCCCTCGCTCGACGCTCGGGATGACAGGGGTTCGTGGCCAGGCAACGAGCCCGCGTAGCGGCGACAGAAGGAAGCGAGATCGGTTACCCTCTTCGCCTCCATCGATCTTGTGAGGTGATGAACATGCGAGCCCTCGGGGTACTTCTTCTCTCCGCGTCCTTCGCCATGGCCGCGCACGCGCAGAGCGGTGTCGGGATCGAAATCGAGGACATCATCGACAACCGCCTGTCGGCCGGCGTGCTGGTCGGCTCGCTCGAGCTCCGCGGCAAGCTGAAAGGCACGGGCCTCGACAAAGCCGTCGCGGCGCGCGTGCTGGTCAAGGAAGCGCGCGACAGCAAGGGCAACGTGCTCTCGACCGACCGCCTCAGCGACGACTTCACGCCGCGCGAGCAGAACTCGGGCACGCTCCAGTTCTCCGTCGGGTCGCCCGCGCGCGCGGCCAGCTCCGTCACGCTGAAGGGCACCGTCGAGCTGTACGTGCCCGGTCGCGATCCGAATGCGACCGTCAGGATCGACAAAGCTCTCGCAAAGCTCGACGCGCCGCTCTCGCACGCGAAGCTGAAGTCCGCGAAGCTCACGCTCACGCCTCTCTCGGCCGCGGGTCACTCCGCGTGGATGAAGAAGCACAAGCTCGACGAGGCGAAGATCGAGCAGCTCCGCGCGGAAGGGAAGAAGCGCGGCGTATCGGACAAGGAGATCGAGATGGCCATCGAGATGGCCAAAGCGTTCGACAGCATGGACACGGCCCTGCCCGAGGGGACGGTGATCCTCTCCGGTAGTGCCGCCGACTTCGACCGCCTCTACCGCGTCGAGGTCCTCGGCGCCGACGGCCAGGTCATCGACACCGGTAACCGCAGCACCAGCACGCGCGGGGACGACGCGGTCATGACCCTCCAGCCGTCCGAGGCGCCGCCCGCGAACGCCGCGCTGCAGTTCCAGCTCCTCACCCCCAAATCGACCATGTCGTTTCCGTTCGAGCTGAAGGTGGATTTGCCATGACGAACACCATCATCGCCGTGACCCTCGCCGCCGTGAGTCTCGTGGACGTCGCCGTCCACCGCGTCAACGACCGCCGCTCCGGAGGCAACTTCTCGCAGCTCGAGATCGTGATGGAGCTGCCGAAGATCAAGGACGCGGACGTCGCGGCCTCGCGGGTCGTCGTGGCCTCCGCCGTCGACGAGACCGGCCGCGACCTCGTCGACCGCGAGCGCGAGGCGGAGCTCAACACGAATTTCCGTCCCAACGCCAACCCGACCACTCCGGCAACGATCTCGGTGACGCTGAAGAACCCTGCCCGCACGGCGACGAAAGTGAAAGAGGTCCGCGGCGAGCTGGAGCTGTTCATGCCGGCGAAGGACCCGAACAGCGTGGCCGAGATCGCGAAGTTCACGTCGTTCTCCGGCAAGTCCCTCGCGCACAAGGCCCTCAAAGCCAACGGCGTCGAGATCGCCATCGTCAGCCCGGCGCAGCTCGCGGCCGAGAAGAAGAAGCTCGCCGACGCCAAGCGGAAGGAGTACGTCGAGCTGGGCTACGAAGGGGAGTCACTGGACCAGATGGTCTCCTCGTTCACCGACAATTTCCTGTCGCTCGATGAGAGCGACGTGGTCATGCGCGTGAAAGACCCGCAGAAGCGCATTCAGGAGATGGTGTACGTCGACGGCGCGGGCGAAGTGCGACGCGCCTCGGTCCGCGACGAGGAAGGCTTCACCCTGATGTCGATCTGGAACGAGCCTCCGAAGCCGGACTGGAAGCTGCGCGTGAGCATGGTCACGCCGAAGAACATGGTGAAGCACGCCTTCGTGCTCAAGGACGTGCCGTTGCCGTAAGCAGTTCCTCGGAGTTCCTCGGAGGAGATCAGTCCGAGGCCCCCCGAGGAACTCCGAGGACCCCGAGGAACTCCGAGGAACTCGTCACGCCCCCCGGCTGCCGCGCAAGCGTTCCAAACCGATCATCTTCTCGATCGCGCACAGCGTGAGCTCGGCCTTTCCGAGCTCGCGCAGGGGCGCCCATTCGCGGCGCAGCTCGCGCGATAGAGCGTCGGGCAGCGTCCGCAGCCAGCCTTCGATCCGCAGGTCGACGAATTCCCGCTTCTCTTCGATCGTCAGCTCGCGCGCCAGCAGCAGCCGCGGCGCGTCGTCGGCGTCCGTCATCGTCTGCAACAGGCTCCAGCGATGTCCGGGCTGCTCTCCGCACAGCGGCGCGAACTCCACGCTGCCGGTCTCGCGGATCAGCTCTTCCTCGCGCGTGGTGGTGCTCTCGTGCTCCTTGGTCTCGTCCCAGCTTTCCGAATCCTCCGCGAGGTAGCGCAGGTAGAGCATTGCGAACAGAGACGCGGGCGCGACGAGCTCCTCGTGCACGCGCACGTCCACCCACAACGCCGCCGCGGCGCGCAGGCAGAGCTTCGCGGTCCGGTCGGCGAGATGGTTTCCGAACACGAGCGCCACCGACTCACGCACGAAGTACGGCAGCTCGCCGGCGATGATCTCGCGGTAGCCGGGCACGTGGCGGTCGAGGATCACGGCTGCGCGCTTGTCCAGCACCGCCAGGTCGCTGACCACGGCGGGCAGGCCGAGGGTAGTGCAGGCGAGGTTGAAGTTGATGGCGCGCGGCAGCGTGACGCCCTCCGGCCACGCGTCCCGCAGATCGCGGTTGTCCGGCAGCACAGTGCCGCCGCCCCACTCCTCCGGATACTCCGGAATCGAACGGCCGTAGTTGACCGACCCGGTCGCGCGGATGCGCACCCGCGTCTGCGGCACCAGCCCGCCGAAGGGCGCCACCAGCGGCGCGATGCGCAGCAGCGTTTCCGTGTGCGCCTTCACGCCGTCGTGCAGCAGCTCGAGCAGCGTGTCGCGGTCGACGGACGGCGCGCGGCCGGCCGCGCCGCGGAACGCCTCGGCCGCCTGCCGCGCCAGGTCCGGCGCGTCCGCGCGGATCCCCTGCATCGTCACGCCGTCCGCCCGTGCGAACTGCCGGACCACCCCCTCGTTCGCCGGATCGAAGCCGCCGCGGAATCCCGCACGTCCCGCTCCGATGAGGAACGTCACCCGCGCGCCGATGCGCCGCTCCGCCTCCTCGCGCGACGCCACCGCCAGCGTATACGCCGCGTCCGTTGCGATCTTGCCGCTCTGCTCCGCGGTATCCGACATGGCCACGAACACGCGCACCACGCCGTCGTGCACGCCGAGGTCGCGGCGGTATGCCTCGAGCAGGTCCGGGAGGTGCGCCAGCGCGCCGACGTTCTCCACCAGCGGCACGAGCCGCACGCGCTCCACGCGCGCGATCATCGCCGCCCGCTTGGCCTCCGGGATCCGTCCCATCAGGAAGCGGTCGCCGCGGAACAGCTCGTCGATCGACTGGCGATACAGCGCCCCGATCTTCACCACCGCGCCCAGCTCCGCGCGCGAGTTGATCTGCGGCACGGAGATCTCGTAGATCGCGTTCCGCGACGGCGCGATGCCGAGGCGCTCGCACGCCAGGTGGAAGATGAAGTTCGCCCGCGCGAGGCCGCCGAGGATCTTCTGGATCTTCTCCTCGTCCGGCTCCAGCCACGGGTTCGGCACGCGGCAGAGCAGGTGCCGGTCCTCGCCCGGCACCACGCCGCGACGCAGCAGCGCCAGCACCACGCGCTCCGGCAGATCGAGCCACTCGGGGCTGATCTGCCGCCCCTCGAAGTCGAGCAGCACCTCGTTGCACGCGCCGTCCAGCAGGTCCTGGATGGTCTCCAGGAACTCCTCCTGCGCGTCGACGAGCGGGTGCCACTCCAGATGCGCCAGCGCCGCGGCCGCGTCGTCCGGTGCCGACTGCAGCGCGCGTGCGAGCTGCTCCGCGCGATGCGCCGTGGAGTCGGGATGCTTCGTGCCCGTCAGCCGGACCGAATCGCCGGTCTCGTGCGCTTCGAGGAACGCGCGCCGCGCCTCGAGGAACGACGCGCGATCCAGCTCGTCCAGCGGATGCATGCGAGGCGCGCTCGAGCCGAGGCGGCCCTGGCGCTCGATGCACTCGCGGACGCGGTCCATGAACACCGCCAGCTCCTTGACGTCCTTCGAGCCGTACGAGAGCCGCTGCCAGGTGCCGTACCGCGACGAGTCGCTCCCCGCGAACGCGGCGAACGGGATGCCGCCGACGCCGCCCGCGAGCAGGAAGTCGAACGCGTCCTCCGACGTCCGCACCGTGGCCCGCTCCCACAGCCCGTTACGCAGCCGGTCGAACGTCTCGCCGACCAATCCCGGGAACGCCAGCGGCGCGTAGAACGTGCCGTCGTACTCCGTGCGCGTGACGCCGAGGGGCGCGAGCGCGTCGGCGGACTCGATCATGAAGTCGCGGCGGGCGCGCATGTGCGGCGACGGCCGGCGCAGGCCGGCCAGCGGACTTTGCAGCGCCGCCACCGCCCAGTCCTGCGCCAGCGTCGACGGCGTCGCCACCAGCCACGCGGAGAGGTTCGAGATCACCTCCCGCGCCTGCGCGTTCGCCAGCACCATCCAGCATGCCCGCGTGCCGGTCGACGCGCCGAACATGTCCATCTTCGAGAGCCCCGACAACAGCACGACCCGTTCGCGCCATTCGTCGTTGGCGAACGCCGGGTTCACGAACGCGTCGATGTAGTCGAGGCGCTGGTAGACCGCGTCGTACAGGACGAACACGCCGTGCTCGACGGCGATCCCGACGAGCTCCTCGACCAGCGCGCGCGGGAACACGCGGCCGGTGGGATTGTGCGGGTTGTTCAGGATGAGCGACGAGATGCCGCCCCGCGCCAGCGTCCGGCGCAGCGCCGCGGGGTCGGGGAGGAAGTCCGGCGCGCTCGCCGGCAGCTCCACGACGCGCTTGCCGGCCCGCTCGATGAACCAATCGTACTCCCAGCTCGGCCGCGGGACGACCACGCCCGAGCCGTCCTCGCCGAGGACTTCGAGGACCATGGCCAGCCCGGAGCGGGTGCCCGGCGTGAAGATCACCTCGTCCGGGTGGAAGCGGACCGCCGTGCCCGGGTAGTCGCGCTGGCCGTCGCGGTTCAGGAACTCCGCGATCTCCGTGCGTACGTCCGTCCGCCCGACCGCGGGCCCGTAGCTGTGCACCGTGTTCCGCGTGATCCGCTGCGCCGCGCGCACGACCTCGGGGTGCGGCGCAAAGTCGGCGTTCTTGTAGTCGCCCTGCGTCAGGTCGAGCGCGCCCTCCTGCTGCACGCGCCGCGCAAACGCGCGGACGAGCGGCTCGGGCGTGGCGAGAGCGCGGCGGGAGAGGACGGGCCGTTCGAGGATGGCGGACATGGCCCGGCCAGTATCGAGCGGGGAAGAGCATGCGCCAAGATCAATGAATCGATGTGAGGAATCGAATTTTCAGATGGGCAAGTGTGGAGTGCGGGAAATACGCCGTTCGGCGAATGTGCGTACGCCGGGGGCGTGCCGATATTGCGCGGCATGAGAACCGCCGCCGCCGCGCTCCTCCTGCTCTCAGCCTTGAACGCCGACGCCCGTCCGAAAATCGGTCTTGCCCTCGGAGGGGGAGGCGCGCGCGGGGCGGCGCACGTCGGCGTCCTGCGCGTGCTGGAGGACCTGCACGTACCCGTCGACTACATCGCCGGGACGAGCATGGGCGCCGTCGTCGGCGGCTTGTACGCGTCGGGGATGTCGCCGGACGAGATCGAAAAAGCGCTCACCGGAATCGATTGGAACGACACACTCAACGACCGCACGGCGTACCGCGAGCTGACGTATCGGCGCAAGGAGGACGAGGGCCGCTATCTCACCGCGTTCGAGGCCGGGCTGCGCGGCAGGCGGCTGGCGCTGCCGAGCGGGCTGCAGTCCGCGCAGAAGGTGCGCTTCCTCCTGCAGTCGAACCTCCTGCCGGTCGCGCATGTCCACGATTTCGCGCAACTGCCGATCCCGTTCAAGGCCGTCGCCGCGGACATCGAGACCGGCGAGGCCGTCGTGCTCGAGCGCGGCGATCTGGCTGAGGCCATCCGGGCGAGCATGTCCATCCCCGGCGTCTTCTCGCCGATGGAGATCGACGGACGCCTGCTCGTCGACGGCGGGATCGCCAACAACGTGCCGGTGGACGTCGTGCGGGCGATGGGCGCGGATGTCGTGATCGCCGTCGACGTCGGCGGGCCGATGCTCGAGCGCGATCAGTTGCAGTCGATGTTTGCGGTGGCGAGCCAGATGCTGACGATCCTCACGCGTCAGAACGCCAGGGCCCAGCTTGCGAGCGCGGACCTCGTGCTGACGCCGGAGGTGGCGCGGTGGGGGGCGATGAACTTTGCGGATGCGAAGGAGATCATCGGCGCAGGGGCGGCCGAAGCACAGGAGCATCGGGAGGCGCTGGCCGTGTTTGCGGACGCAACGCCCGCCCAGGTCCCTAGCTCCGCTCGGGATGACAGGATTGCGTTCGTCGACATCGAAGGGAGCACCCGCGTCGATCCGCGCATCGTCCGCTCGCGCGTCCGCACGAAAGCCGGCGATCCGCTCGACCGCGAGCGCCTGCGCGGCGACGTCGCGCGGCTCTACGGGCTCGACGACTTCCAGAGCGTGACCTTCTCCGTCCGCGAGAAGGACGGGCAGCAGGGGCTGGTCGTCGACCTTCAGGACAAGCCGTGGGGGCCGACGTATGTCCGCTTCGGCATCCAGCTCAACGACGACCTCGAAGGGAACAGCCACTACAGCCTGGTCGCGAACGTCACCCGCACGCGCCTCAACGCCCTCGGCGCCGAGTGGCGCAACGACATCCGCATCGGTCACAACGCCGGCTTCTTCACGGAGCTCTACCAGCCGCTCGATTTCCGCGGACGCTTCTTCGTCGCGCCTTCATTCGTGGCGAAGCGGGAGAAGTATCCCTATTACGAAGGCGCGCGCCGGGTGGCCATGTACGACGTGCAGGAGCGCATCGGCGCCGTCGATCTCGGCATGTCCCTCGGATCGTGGGGGGAGGTCCGCGCCGGCGTGGAGCGCCGCAGCGCGAAGGCGGATGTGGACTCCGGCGCCGTCGGCCTGCCCGAGGGGAGCATCGATCGGGGCGCGATGCGGGCGGCGCTCGTGATCGTGCGCACCGACAATCCCACCATCCCCCGCGAGGGCGGCGCGCTGCTCGTGAAGTACTACGGCGCGCGCGAGAGTCTCGGCGCCGCGGACGAATACTCGAAGCTCTCCGTGGACACGAACTACGCGTTCAGCCGCGGGCGGCAGACGTTCTTCGCGGGCGGCGCCGGCGGGATGAGCCTCAACAGCAACGTCCCGGCGTACGACCACTTCCGCCTCGGCGGCCTGCTGGAGCTGGGCGGATTCGCCGAGGGGCAACTGCGCGGCGACCGCTTCCTGGTCGTCCGCGCCGGCGGCTACTACCGGGTCCGCGATCTCCCGGCGACGTTCGGCCGTGGGATCTACGTCGGCGCGCTCGTCGAGAGCGGCACGGCGTGGCTCCCCGAGGACGAGGCGTCGCTGAGCGGCCTCCATCGCTCCGCCACCCTCATCGCCGGCGCCGACACCCTCGCCGGGCCGATCCTCCTCGGCTACGCCCGCGCCGAAACGGGCGACGACCGCTTCTACATGACCGTGGGGAAGACGTTTTAGGAGCGCCGGCGGCCCGCCGGCCGGTCCACAAATACGCCGATCGGCGAATGCGACTACGCCGGGCGCGAGCCCAACTTGAGCACAACGAAAGGGAAACACCGATGTCCAACGTCCACAAATTCGAGATCCGGGTGAGCGGCTGGCTGGCCGATCACTGGGCCGGCCACTTCGAGGGGATGGCCTTCCAGAAGACGGCCGACGGTCACACCACCATCCAGGGCGAGGTCCCGGACGAGGCGGCGCTGTTCGGCGTCCTGCGCTCGATCGAAGGTCTGGGGCTGACGCTCGTCTCCATCAACGCTTTTCCGAAGGGAGGTCCCCGATGAGTTACGCGATGAGTCGCATCGCCCTTCTGCTGTTCGTGGCCGTCACGCTGAATGTCTCGGCCGAGCAGCTCTCGCTCGACCAGGCCATCGCCGCCGCGCTCGAGCACAACGCCAGCGTCCGGAACGCGCGCCTGGAAGTCGAGAAAGCCCAGACCCGCATCGCGGCTGCCCGCACGCACCGCCTGCCGTCTTTCGAGATGTCGATGATCGGCGGGGAGATGCTGAGCAATCTCTCCATCGAGATCGAGGAGACGGGCGAGCGCATCGACCTGGGGCGCTCGTTCAACACCATCGGCATCGCGCGCATCTCCCAGCCGGTCACGCAGTTCCACTCCATCAACCTCGGCATCAAGCTCCATGAAGCGGCCATGGCCGCGGACAAGGAGCGCGAACGCGAGGCCCGCCTGGCGGTCGCCCGCGAAGTGAAGAGCGCGTACTTCGCCGTCCTCAGCGCGCGCGGATACGCCGAGGCGATGCAGGAGTCCGTGACGGCATGGGAGGAAGTCGAGCGCGAGATGAACGTGCGCGTCTCGCAGAAGGCGGCCCTCGAAGCCGATCGCCTGGACGCCTCCGCGCGTCTGGCGTCGACCCGTCTCGCCGCGCTCTCCGCGAACAACACCCTGGCTACCGCGAAAGATCAGTTGAACTACCTCGTCGGCCGCCCGATCGACGTCGTCGACGATGTAGGGCGGGCTTCAGCCCGCCTCCCCGAGGCGGTGGCGCCGAACCGTCCGGACATCCGGGAAGCCGAGCTGCGCGTCGAACAGGCGAAGCTCGACTGGAAGCGGAAGCGTGCCGAGCGCATCCCCGACATCGCGCTGACCCTCACCAGCGCGACGCCGTTCGGCAACGACCGCCTCCCGGCGAACATGACCAGCGCCGGCATCACCATGAGCTACGAGCCCTTCACGTGGGGCCGCCGCGAGGCCGAGCTTCGCGAGAAGCGCCATGCCGTCGAACAGGCCGAGAACGCCCTGCGCGACAAAAAGTCCGCGGCCGACGTCGAGATCGCGGCGCGCCTGCGCAAGGTCGAAGAATCCGCCGCGCAAATCGCCGTGCGGCGTCTCGAGTCCGAGGCGGCGCGCGAGCGGCTGCGCGTGACGAAAACCAGATTCCAGCAACAGGCGGCGCGTCTGGACGAGATGTTCCACGCCAACGCCACTCTCTCC
Organism: Thermoanaerobaculia bacterium; assembly: GCA_036375075.1. GTDB lineage: Bacteria > Acidobacteriota > Thermoanaerobaculia > Gp7-AA8 > Gp7-AA8 > QHVT01. Next base: position 9,112 of record DASUSN010000208.1, read on the forward strand.
CAGACCGCCGCGCGCGAGCAGGAGGCGATCTCCGCCTACTGGATCGCCCGCGCGGATTACGAAAAAGCAATCGGACAGGAGTGAACGATGCGAAAGATGACCATCCTCGCGCTACTCGCGCTCACCGCGTGCACGCAGAAGCCGAAGAACGAAGTCACCCCTACCGCCGTTGAAGTCGCGCAGGTGCGCGAAGTCTCCGGCGGCAACGGGACCCGCTACTCCGCGACCGTGGAGCCCGACGCGCAGGCCGCCGTCGCGTTCCGCGTGAGCGGCTACGTCGAGACCGTGAACGTCGAGGAAGGCGATCGCGTGCGGAAGGGCACGGTCCTCGCGACCATCCGCCGCAGCGACTACGCCGAGAAGCTGGGCCAGGCCTCCGCGTCGCATGCCGAGGCCCAGGCCGCGCTCGCGAACGCGCAGAACGACCTCGATCGCGCGCAGAAGCTCTTCGCCGAAAGCGCGCTCACGAAACAGGAGCTCGACGCCGCGATCGCGAACGTGGAGGTCAACCGCGCCCGCGTGAACCGCGGCCGCGCCGCCGCCGGCGAAGCCGGCCTGGCCCTCGGCGACACAACGCTCGTCGCGCCGATCGACGGCGTGATCCTCCGCCGCAACATCGAGCGCGGCGACCTTGGCACCCCCGGCGCGCCGGCGTTCGTCCTGGCCATGACGAGCACCGTCAAGGTCGTCTTCGGCGCGCCCGACACGATGATCGGCGCGATGAAGATCGGCCAGGCCGTCGACGTCACCACCGAGTCGATGCCCGACCGCACGTTCACCGCCACCGTCGCCCGCATCGCCCCGGCCGCCGACGCCAAGACGCGCGTCTTCGACGTCGAGCTGCACATCGACAACCCGGCGAACGAGCTCAAGCCCGGCATGATCGCCTCGCTGGAGATCGCGAAGGGCAGCGCGCCGCTGCTCGCCATCCCGCTCGATGCCGTCGTCCGTCCGCCGAGCTCCCCTGAGGGCTACGCGGTCTTCGTCGTCGAGAACAACAAGGCCACCACCCGCAGCGTCGACCTCGGCGAGCCGATGGGCAACCTCGTCGCCGTCCGCGGCGGCCTCCAGAAGAACGAGCGCGTCGTGGTCAGCGGACCGGTGCTGCTCGTCGACGGTCAGGCCGTTCGCGTCCTGAGCGGAGGCTCCTATGCACAGCAGTGATCGGGAAATGATCGCGAAGACGCGCAACACCGCGCGCTTCTTCACCGAACAGCGCCACATCTCCTGGATTCTCCTCGTCGCCGTCGTCCTGTGGGGCATCTACGGCTACATGAAGATGCCGAAACGGAAAGACCCCGAGGTGCCGGTGCGCATCGCGGTGGCGCTGACGCCGTGGCCCGGCGCGAGCGCGGAGAAAGTCGAAGACCTCGTCTCGCGCAAGCTCGAGGCGAAGATGGCCGAGAACTCGAAGGTGAAGAAGATCGAGTCGATCTCCCGCACTGGCCTCTCGGTCGTCTACGTCGAGCTCGTGGAAGGGCTGAAGGACACGAGCCGCGAGCTCGACGACCTCCGCCTCAAGATGGGCGACGTCCCCCTGCCCGAGGGCGCGGGACCGGTACAGTTCCTCAAGGACTTCGGCGACACCGAGGCCCTGATGCTGACGGTCGCCAGCCCGAAAGCGAACGACATCGAGATCGCGTTGCGCGCGCAGCAGATCCAGGCCGCGATCGAGAAGACCCGCGCCGAGGAACCCCGAGGAACCCCGAGGAACCCCGAGGAGCTCCGTCCCCGCGTCACCGTCGTCGCCTGCGTTCCCCAGTCCATCGACATGCGCGCGACCGCGCGCATCCTCGAGACCTACGCGCGCACGGTCGAGCAGAAGAACATCGGCCGCGACGTGCGCGTCATCAGCGGCAGCAGCTTTGCCGCGCTCGACTTTGCGACGTCTCTCGACGACGCGACCGTCCTGCGCCTGGCGAAGGAGATCAACGAGACGCACCTCCCGCCGGCGCAGCGGCATCCCGACCTGTGGGAGCCGATCGTCGTGCGCAATCCCGCGCAGACGCGCCAGCGGCTCGCCGCCGTCGCGGGCGACAAGTACAGCCACCGCGACATCGAAAAGTACACGGACCTCATCCAGCGCACGCTGCAGACCGTGCCGATGGTGTCGAAGGTCTCGCGCTCGGGCGTCGTGCCGGAGCGCGTGTTCATCGACTACTCGCAGGAGCGGCTGGCCGGCTTCGGCGTGCAGGGCTCGCACATCGCCCAGCTCCTCGCCGCGCGCAACATCATGATGCCCGGCGGCATCCTCGAGGTCGGCGACAAGAACCTCGTGCTCGATCCCTCGGGGGAGTTCAAGAGCGAAAAGGAGATCGGCAACGTCATCGTCGGGACGTCCGACAAGGGGACGCCGGTGTATCTGCGCGATCTCGTGGACATCCACCGCAGCTACGTCACGCCCGCGCGCTTCCTCAATTACTACACCTGGAAAGACGACAGGGGACAGTGGCACCGCTCGCGCGCGATCACCATGGGCGTGCAGATGCGCTCCGGCGAGCAGATCGAGGACTTCGGCAAGGCGGTCGACGCGGCGCTCGCCGACGTGAAGCACCGCCTGCCGGCGGACCTCATCATCGCCCGCACCTCGGACCAGCCGCTGCAGGTGAAGGAGTCGCTCGACCTGTTCATGAAGAGCCTGTACGAGGCGATCGCGCTGGTCGTGCTCGTGGCCCTGATCGGCTTCCGCGAGTGGCGCTCGGCGCTGCTGATGGCGCTGTCGATTCCGATCACCCTGGCGATGACGTTCGGGATGATGTCCGTCCTGGGCATCGACCTGCAGCAGGTCTCGGTGGCCTCGCTGATCATCGCCCTGGGCCTGCTCGTCGACGACCCGGTCGTCGCCGGCGACGCCATCAAGCGCGCCCTCAATGAAGGCAAGCCGCGGCTCGTCGCGGCCTGGCTCGGGCCGACGAAGCTCGCCACGGCGATCCTGTTCGCCACGATCACGAACATCGTCGCCTACCTGCCGCTGCTCATCATCGACGGCGACACCGGCAAGTTCCTGTACACGCTGCCGGTGGTGCTCACGTGCTCGCTCGTGGCGTCGCGCCTCGTCTCGATGACCTTCATCCCGCTCCTCGGCTACTACCTTCTCCGCCCCACGAAAGACCCTGTCATCCTGAGCCGCGAAGACGGCGAAGGACCCCACGCCTCGGGCGCTGCACGTGCCAAGCACACCGGCTTTACCGGCTGGTACTACCGCGTCGGCTCGTGGGCCATCGATCACCGCTGGAAGGTGCTCGCCATGTCCGCGGTGTTCCTCGTCGCCGGCGCGTTCCTCGCGTCGCAACTGAAGACCGCCTTCTTCCCGAAGGACTACTCCTATCTCGCGTACGTCGACGTCTGGCTGCCCGAGGACGCGCCGCTCGGCGCGACGAACCGCGCGGCCGTGCAGAGCGAGACCGTCATCCGCCGCGTAGCCGGGGAGTTCGGCCGCGAGCACGCGAAGCAAGACGTGCTGGAGCGCCTGACCACGTTCGTCGGCGGCGGCGGCCCGCGCTTCTGGTTCTCCGTCAGCCCGGAGCTGCAGCAGCTCAACTACGCGCAGATCGTCATTCAGGTGAAGGACAAACACGACACCGGCGAGCTGGTGGTCCGGCTGCAGAAGGCGCTGTCGTCCGAGGTTCCGGGGGCGCGCATCGATGTGCGTCAGCTCGAGACCGCCGCCGTCGGCATTCCCGTCGCCATCCGCATCAGCGGCAACGACGCCAACGTGCTACGCGCGGAAGCCGCGAAGCTGAAGGCCGTCTTCCGCTCGATCCCCACTGCCACGCGCGTGCGCGACGACTGGGGCGACGAGAGCATGGTCCTGCGCCTCGACATCGACAGCGACCGCGCGAATTTCGCCGGCATCACCAACTACGACGTCGCCAATTCGTCCGCGTCCGCCATCAACGGCCGCGCGGTGACGCAGCTCCGCGACGGCGACACACTCATCCCCGTCGTGGTGCGCCTGCGCCCCGAGGAGCGGGCCAAACTCACGGACGTCCAGAACCTGTACGTCGCTTCCCAGAACAGCACCACGCGCGTTCCCCTCGGCCAGGTCTCGAAGATCGAGTACGGCATGGAGACGGAGAAGATCCGCCGCCGCAACCAGTTCCGCACCATCACCGTCTCCGCGTTCCCCGCGGGCGACGCGCTGCCGTCCGAGGTGCTGAACGCCGCGCGCGCCCGGATTGCGGAGGTGCAGAAGAACCTGCCGCCGGGCTATCGCCTGGAGATCGGCGGGGAGGAGGAGGAACAGCTCAAGGGCTTCGGCAACATGACCGTGGTCATGCTCATCTCCATCGCCGCCATTTACATCGCCCTCGTGCTGCAGTTCCGCAACGCGATCAAGCCGCTGATCGTCTACGCCGCCATACCCTATGGCGTGATCGGCGCGCTGATCTCGCTGTGGATCGTCGGCGCCCCGTTCGGCTTCATGGCCTTCCTCGGCGTCGCCAGTCTGATCGGCGTCATCGTCAGCCACGTGATCGTGCTGTTCGACTTCATCGAAGAGGCGCAGGCCGAGGGCGCACCGCTGCGCGAGGCCCTGCTCGACGCGGGCATCGTGCGCCTGCGTCCCGTCCTCATCACCGTCGGTGCCACCGTCCTCGGCCTGTTCCCGCTCGCGTCCCACGGCGGCCCGCTCTGGGAGCCCCTCTGCTACGCACAGATCGGCGGGTTGATCGTGGCGACGGCCATCACCCTGCTGATGGTGCCGGTGATCTACGCGATCGCCGTCCTGGACCTCCGCATCGTGAAGTGGCCGGGTGTAGAGAAGGAAGAGAAGGAGGTGGCCCCCGCGGCCCTGCCGCTCCCCGCGTAAGCGAGCCAATGTAGGGCGTGGCTTCAGCCCGCCCCTGGGCGGGGAGGGGGACGCCGGCCCCCACGAGGGAGGCGGGCTGAAGCCACGCCCTACATTGGCGGGCGGCTGAAGCCGCCTGCATTGCCTCCGGTACAATTTCCCCATGCCCCAACTCAGCGGCGACGCGCCGATGCTGGCGACGAAGCTGTTCGTCCCGCCGCCCCGCGACCGGCTGGTGTCGCGGGCGCGGCTCCGGGACCGTCTCGCCCATACGCGCGGCGGCCAGGTCACCCTGGTCGCCGCCGCGGCGGGATGGGGCAAATCCACCCTGCTCGCCGGCTGGGCGCTCGACGCCCCGGGCCGCGTGGCGTGGCTCTCCCTCGACGCCTCCGACGACGAGCCGCGCCGATTCCTCAACTACGTCATCGCCGCGCTTCGCACCGCGAACGCCATCGGCGAAGACGACCGCTTCGAGACCCTCTCCGCCGAGACCGACGCCGTCCGCAGCGCCGCGACCGAGGTGCTCAACACTCTCGCCACCCGTGGCGCGCCGGTCGCGCTCGTTCTCGACGACTACCACGCCATCGAGTCCCGCGCCGTCCACGACCTCGTCCAGTTCTTCATCGACCACCTCCCGCCGAGCCTGCACATCGTCCTCTCCACGCGTGCCGATCCGCCGCTCGCGCTCTCGCGTCTCCGCGCCCGAGGGCAGCTCCTCGAGCTCCGCGGCGACGACCTGCGGTTCACGGCTGAAGAGGCGGCGGATTTCCTGAACGGCGCGATGGGACTCGCGCTCGCGGCGAACGACGTCGCGGAGCTGGAGCGCCGCACGGAAGGGTGGGTGGTGGGCCTGCAGATGGCCGCAATCTCGCTGAGCGGCCGCGATGGAGCGCACGCGTTCATCCAGCGCTTCTCCGGCTCGAACCGCTACGTGCTCGACTACCTCACCGACGAGGTCCTCGACCGCCAGCCGAAGGAGGTGCGCGACTTCCTCCTGCGCACGTCCATCCTCACGCGCCTCAGTCCGGGCCTGTGCGACGCGGTCCTGGGGCGCACGGACAGCCTGGCGATCCTCGAGCAGCTCGACGCGGCGAACCTCTTCCTCATCCCGCTCGACGACGTCCGCTACTGGTATCGCTATCACCACCTCTTCGCCACGCTGCTCCAGCACCACCTCACGCGTGCGTGCAGCGCCGAGGAGATTGCCGAGCTGCATCGCCGCGCGTGCGGATGGTACGAGTCGCAGCGGATGATCGAGCCGGCGCTCGACCACGCGCTCGCGGGCAACGACGTGGAGCGCGCCGTGGACATCATCCGCGCGCAGAGCCTCGTGCGGATGTTCAACGGCGACATGGCCGCCGTGACGCGCTGGTTCGACCGCCTGCCGCAGGCGTACATCGAGTCCGACGTCGAGCTGCTCCTGCGCCGCGGCATGACCCTGCTCGGCGACTGGCAGTTGCCGCGCGCCTACGAGACGGCGCTGCGAGCGGCGGCGCTCGTGGAGCAGGGCGTCTCGCCCGAGCGCAAAGGTGCCGTCCTCGGCCTGCGCGGCGCACTCGAGCGCGCGCTGGGCAAGCAGGAGGAAGGGCTCGCGCACCTCCGCGAGGCCGTGCCCCTCGTCGAACAGGAAAGCTTCTGGTTCTGCCTCGTCCACTACTTCCTCGGCATCACCGCCGTCTTCGAGGCCAACGCCCGCGAAGTGGATGCGAGCTTTGCGGCCGTGCGCGCGCGGCATTCGCGGATGGAAGAGATCGTGACGTCGTCGCTCGCGCAGGCGTTCACGGGCATGGCCGAATGGTGGCGCGGGCATCCCGGCCGCGCCGCCGCGATGGCCAGCGATCTGTTCAGTTGGATCGACATCACCGAGAAGGCGGTGGAGGGGAGGCCGCTGGATTGCCTGCCCTGCGCGGTGATGGCCACCGTGCACTGCGCGTGGAACGACCTGGAGACCGCGCGCGCGTTCGCCGAGAAGGCCCTCGAGCACGGACGCCGCAGCGTCATGATCGGCTTCTTCGAGGCCTCGCGCGTGCTGACGCTCGTGGCCATGGCTGAGCGCGACTGGGACGCCGCGTCCCGCGCACTCAACGACATGCAGCGCGCCGTGCGCAACGTCGGCACCAACCCGTCCTGGCTGATGGAGGCCGCATGCCTCGCCCAGAGGATGCGCTTCCGCCGCTGGCAGTGGACCGGCGACCGCGACGACTTCGCCTCGGCGGATGCCTGGCTGCGCACGACCGACATCGTCGAGCGCTTCAAAGCGTGGCCCGTGCGCCGCCGCGCGGGGTTTCACTGCGACGCGCCCCTGCTGCTCGCCGCCCGCGTGATGATCGAGCGCGGCGAGTACGAGGCGGCGATCGACCTCCTCGACGAGGTCCTCCCGCACGCCGAGGAGACCGACCGCGTGGTCGCCCAGATCGAGGCCCACATCGTCCGCGCCATCCTCGAAGCCCGCCGCGGACGCCTCGACGACGCCCAGTCCGCGATGCACCGCGCCCTCGTCCTCGCCTCCGAGCCCCGCTACCTCCGCCCGTTCCTCGACGAAGGCCCCTCGGTCGCCCCCCTCATCGAGCGCGCCGCCGCCGGCATCCCCAACCGCGACTTCGCCACCCGCCTCCTGGCCTCCCTCGACGTGGCCCCCGCCCGCCCGGCCCCCCGCGTCCCCGAGGGCCTCAGCGAGCGCGAGCTCGAAGTGTTGCGTCTGATCGCCTCCGGCGCCTCCAACCAGGAAGCCGGCCGGAAGCTGTTCATCGCGGCCAGCACGGTGAAAAAGCACCTCGAGAACATCTACGCCAAGCTCGCCGTAGGCGGCCGGGTGGAGGCCATCGCCCGCGCGCGGGAGCTCGGCCTGCTGAGCTAAGTAGGGTCTGACCCTACTGACATTCCGCTCCTAAATACGCCGTTCGGCGAATGCGGCTACGCCCGAGGCGCACCTACCTTGCGCATCAGCAAAGGAGCTGTCGTATGAAAAAAGCCAAAATCCTCATTGCCGCGTTCCTCGCGATCCTCATCACCTGCTTTCTGCTCTCCGTCCCCGGCTGCCGGTCCGCGAAGAGCGACAAGGAAGCCGTGCATCTCAACGGGCGCATCGAGACTGCGACCGTCGACCTCGGGCCGAAGGTCTCCGGCCGCGTCCTGGCGGTACACGTCAAGGCCGGCGACCGCGTCAAGGCGGGCGACCTGCTGCTGAAGCTCGATCTCGGCGAGACGTCCATTGCCGTCGAGCGCGAGCAGGCCGGCGTGCGCTCCGCGGAAGCACGCGTGGACGATCTGGAAGCGGGAAGCCGGAATGCCGAGATCTCCGCGGCCGTCGCCGAGGTGAACGACCGCAAGGCCGGCGTGGAGCTGGCGAAGAAAGAGCACGAGCGCCAGGCCGCCCTCCTCGCGGAGGGCGTCACCACCCAGCGCGACGCCGATCTCGCGAAGACGGAGCTCGACCGCGCGCGCGCCGCGCTGAAGGTCAGCGAAGAGCGCCTCGTCCTCGCCCGCGACGGCTTCCGCAGCGATCAGACCGCGGCCGCGAAGGCCGACGCCCAGCGCGCCACGGCGATGCTCAAGCAGTCGATGATCGTCGCGCGGGAGAGCGAGATCCGCGCGCCCGCCGACGGCATCATCCTCCATCGCCTGGCCGAGCCGGGGCAGCTCGTCGCCGCCGGACATCCCGCCATCACCATGGCCTTCGCCGACCGCCTCTACGTCCGCACCTTCATCCCCGAGTCGAGCCTCGGCAAGGTGAAGATGGGCATGCCCGCCAGCGTGACCGTCGATGCCTATCCCGGCCGCAGGTTCGCCGCGCGCATCACCGAGATCTCGCCGGAGTCGGAGTTCACGCCCAAGGCCGTGGAGACGCGCGCGGAGCGCGTGAACCTCGTCTACGCCGCCAAGGCGGACCTCGACAAAGGCTGGAGCGAGCCGCTCGTGCCGGGCCAGCCGGCCGAGGTGACGGTGGAGCTGCCGGATTGAGGATTGAGAATTGAGGATTGAGGATTGGTCGCCATCCTCATCCTCATCCTCAAATCCTCAATCCTCAATCCTCAATCCTCCGAAGGAGAAGCCCATGATCACCGCCACCAAACTCACCCGGAAGTTCGGCGCGCACACCGCGCTCGACGCCGTCGACCTCCACATCGATCGCGGGGAGCTCTTCGGCCTCATCGGGCCCGACGGCGCCGGCAAGACCACGTTCTTCCGCATCGTCGCCGGCGTGCTCGCGCCGACGTCCGGCAGCATCAGCACCGCCGTCACCACGTTCGGCTTCGTGCCGCAGCGCTTCTCGATGTACGAGGACCTCTCCGTCGACGAGAACCTGACCCTGCGCGCGAAGCTCTACGGCGTCGACCCCGCGGTCGCCAGGACGCGCGCCGCGGACATGCTGGAGCGCGTGGGCATGGCCCGCTTCGGCGCGCGACTGGCCGGCGCGCTCTCGGGCGGCATGAAGCAGAAGCTCGCCCTCGTCGCCGCGCTGCTCACGCAGCCGAAGCTCCTGCTGCTCGACGAGCCCACGACCGGCGTCGATCCGGTGTCGCGCCGCGAGTTCTGGATGCTGCTCAATCGCCTTCACCACGAGGGCCTGACCATCGTCGTCTCCACGCCGTACATGGACGAAGCCGAGTACGCGACACGCATCGCTTTCCTCGACAACGGGCGCGTCTCCAAGATCGGCACGCGGCACGAGATCCTCTCGACATATGACCGGCCGCTGCTGGAGATCCGCACCTCGCGCCGCGTCGAAGTGCGCGAGCTCATCGCGCCGATGCCCGAGGTCGACGACCTGTCGCTGTTCGGTACGGTGCTGCATGCGCGCGGCGCCGCGGGCACGGGCCCCGATCTCGTCACCCGCGTCCGCATGCGCCTCGGCGGCGTCGTTCCGGCCGAGGACATCCAGCCGCTCGGGCCGAGTCTCGAGGACGTGTTCGTCCTGGCAGGTGAGGCATGAGTACCCTGGTGGAAGTCCGCAACGTGACGCGCAGGTTCGGCGCGTTCACCGCCGCGAACGACGTCTCCTTCGACGTCCCGCGGGGACAGGTCTTCGGTTTCCTCGGGCCGAACGGCTCGGGCAAGTCGACGACGATCCGCATGCTCGCCGGGCTGCTCTCGCCGACGTCAGGCACGATCACCGGGTTCGGTGGGCTGAACGTCGTCAAGGACACCGAGGCGTGGAAGTCGCGCCTCGGCTACATGAGCCAGAAGTTCTCGCTCTACCTCGACCTCACCGTCGAGGAGAACCTCCGCTTCTTCGGCAGCATCTACGGCCTCCCGCGCGAGAAGACGCGCGAGCGCATCGATGTGCTGTCGAAGAGACTGCGGTTCACGAACATCCTCGGCGCGCTGACCGAGGGCTTGTCGACCGGGCTGCGGCAGCGCGTGTCGTTGGCGGCGGCGCTGCTGCACGAGCCCGAGCTCCTCTTTCTCGACGAGCCCACCGGCGGCGTCGATCCGCGCGGGCGACGGCTGTTCTGGGACCTGATCTACGAGCTGGCCGCCGACCGCGGGATGACCGTGCTCGTCACCACGCACTACATGGACGAAGCCGAGCAGTGCGACCAGCTCGCGTTCATCCTCGACGGGAACCTCATCGCCTCCGGCTCGCCGCGCGACCTGAAGCAGGACCTCGGCGGACGCATTCTCGAAGTGCGCCCCGAAGGCGATCCGTTCGCGCTGCTGTCCCGGCTCGCGGGCGAGCCGGCCATCGAAGACTCCTATCTGTTCGGACTCACCGTGCGCGCCGTTGCCGCGGATCGCGATCCCCGTCACATGCACGGACTGCTGTCCGCCTTCGGCTCGCCCGAAACGGCCGAGCCCTCGCTCGAAGACGTATTCGTTTCCCTCGCGCGCAAACGCGGGCGGATGAAAGAAGAGGTTGCCGCATGACACGCCTGCTCGCTCTCACCTGGAAAGAATTCCTGCAGCTCAAACGCGACCGCATGACCCTGCGGATGATCGTGATGGTGCCGCTGCTCCAGACCCTCATCTTCGGCTACGCGATCAACTACGACGTGAAACACCTCAAGACGGTGGTCCTCGACGAGAGCCGCTCCTTCGAGAGCCGCGAGCTCGTCGCGAAAATGACGGCCACGGAGTACTTCGACGTGGTGAAGCACGTCGAGACGATGAAAGAGATGCAGGCGGAGATCGACGCCGCGCGCGCCTCGGTCGGCCTGGTCATCGACCGCGACTTCGGGCGCGACCGCCACCGCAACATGCCCGCCCAGGCGTTCCTGATCGTCAACGCCTCGGACAGCACGACGTCGTCGCAGGCGATGTCGATCATGGCCGGCATCTCCCAGAAGATGTCCATCGAGACCCTCGGCCGCAGCGGCGGCTGGACGTACAAGCAACTGCCCATCGACCTGCGCGTGCGGCCCTGGTACAACCCCGACCTGAAGACGTCGCGCTTCATCATCCCCGGCCTGATCGCGATCATCCTCACTTTCACGCTGATCCAATTCACCGCGACGGCCATCGTGCGCGAGCGCGAGCGCGGCACGCTGGAGCAGTTGCAGGTGACGCCCGCCACGCGCGCGGAGCTGATCCTCGGCAAGATCGTGCCGTTCATCCTCATCGGCTACTTCCAGTTCACCCTGGCGGTGCTGCTGATGCGCTTCCTGTTCAAGGTCCAGATCATGGGATCGGTGCTCGAGCTCTACGTCGTCGGCTTCCTCTTCATGGCGGCGGTTCTCGGCCTGGGCATGCTGATCTCGACCATCGCCGAGACGCAGATGCAGGCCTCGCAGATGTCGATGTTCTTCCTCCTGCCTTTCGTCTTCCTCAGCGGCTTCGTCTTCCCTCTGGCGGGGATGCCGAAGATCTTCCAGTGGATCTCCGCGATCGTCCCGGCGCGCTACTTCATCGACGTGATCCGCGGCATCGTGCTGCGCGGCTCCAGCCTCGCGGACCTCTGGCAGCCGACGGCGCTGCTGGCGACGTACACGTTCGGGATCATCACCCTCGCGGTGGCGAGGTTCAAGAAGACGGTGGCGTGAACCGCCAAGACGGTGCCTCGGAGTTCCTCGGGTTCCTCGGGGGCGGCCCTCCCGAGGCACTCCGAGGCACCCCGAGGAACCCGAGGAACCGGGTATCCTCCCGGTCGTGACTTTCGCCGAGCGCCTGGCCCTGCGCGTCGCCGTCTTTGCCGCCGGGGCGCTGCTCATGGCGCTCGAGGTGGCGGCGTTCCGGATGGTGGGGAAGACGTTCGGCGCCGCGCTGCGGGAGACGACGGCGGTCATCGCCGTCTTCCTGGCCGCGATGAGTGCCGGCTACTGGGCGGGAGGGCGGGCGGCGGATCGCTGGCCGCGCGCGTCGACGCTCGCCGGCACGCTCGTCGCGGCGGCGATCGTGCTCCTGTTCGTGCCGCAGATCGACGCCGCGCTGTCGCCGCGCATCGCCACATCGGGTCTTGCCCTTTCCACACACGCCTTTCTCGCGGCCACGATCCTGTTCGCGCTGCCGACCTTCCTCCTCGCAGCGACGTCGCCCATCGCCGTCCGGCTCTTCACCACCTCGGCCGTCCGCAGCGGCTCCACGGCCGGCTCGATCTCAGCGATCTCGACGGCCGGCAGCATCGCCGGCAGCATCGTGGCGGCGTTTCTTTTGATCGACTGGCTGGAGAGCATCACCCGTACCGTGATCTTCGTCGCGGCGGGGACGCTCGTGACGGCGCTGCTGGTCGTCGCGGCCGGCGCGCAGGCGGGCCGGCGCTCGCGCGGCGCAGTCGGCGCGGCCGCGGGCGTCGCGCTGCTGGCGATCCTCGCGGCGGCCCTGTTCCTCCGCTCCGGATCCATGGACGCCGCGTTGCTGAAACCCCTCCCCGGGACGCGCTTCGTGTTCGTCGGCGACAGCCCCTATCACCGCATCGTCGTGCAGGACCGCGGGCCGCTGCGGGAGATGAAGTTCAACTTCCTCGTGCAGTCGTCGATGACCCGCACCGACCCCCTCGGGCCGGGACTGAGCTACACCGACACGTTCCACATCGCACCGCTCCTGCGCCCCTCTGTCCGCCGCGTCCTCCAGATCGGCCTCGGCGGCGGGACCGCCGCGCGGCAATTCGCGTCGCTCTATCCCGAGGCGATCGTGGACGTGGTCGAAGTCGATCCTCTGGTCGTCGACGTGGCCAAGCGCCACTTCGGCGTCATCCCGAGCGAGCGCCTGCGCATCCACGTCGCCGATGGCCGCACCTTCCTGGCCCGGTCGAGCGAACGCTGGGACCTGATCATCGTCGACGCCTACACCGCCAGCCGTTACGGAGACACGATCCCCGCCCACCTGACCACGCGCGAGTTCTTCACCACCGCCGCCGCGCACCTGACCGACGGCGGCATCGTGCATTTCCACTGCGCATTCGGCGGGCGGCTGCTCCAGTCCATCCACGCCACGATGGCCAGCGTGTTCCCGAATGTGATCCATACCCGCGGCGAGATCCTGGCCAGCCACACGCCGCTGATCGCCGACGTCGAGGCGCTGCGCGCCCGCGCAAAGACCTCCCCGGCTGCGCGCTTCCCGACCTTCTATTCGGCAGTCCTCCAGCTCCGGTCCGACCCACCCCCGCGCGACGCCCTCCTCCTGACCGACGACTACGCGCCCGTCGACACCCTTTGACCGGTACCCGCGATATGTCATCCCTCGCTCGACGCTCGGGATGACAGAGCGGGACGGAGTTACGCCGGCGCGTTGCTGCCGCTCGAATGCCGGCGCCCCTCGGCGACGTAGAGCGGCAGCGGCGCCGTCGAGGAAATCCCCCGCGAAATCGTCATGGGCATGGTGCCGAACCGGATCGTGTCCTTGTCCCGCACGTACCACCGCCGGATCTTCTGCCCGTTGACGTACGTACCGTTCGTGCTCCCGCGGTCTTCGACGACGATGGTGTCGCCGCTGATGAGGATGGCCGCGTGACGGCGCGAGACCGTCGGCTCGTTCAGCACCACCCGGCAGTCGACCGAGCGTCCGATCACGTTCTCGCCCTCGTAAAGCAGATGGCGCTGCCCTTCGCCCCGCAGCACCGCCACCGGCACCGGCATCGGTTCGGAATCCCCGGTCTGCACGTCGCCGGCGAACGCATAGCCGAACCCGTGCACCGTGCGGATGTACTGCGCGGAGCGCGCGTCGTCGCCGAGGGCGTGACGGAGCTCGCTGACGATGCCGGCCATGTTCGTCTCGCTGACGAACGTCGACGGCCACAGCGCGTCGTAGATCTCCTCGCGCGACACCGCGCGCGGCCGCTCCAGGATCAGCATGCGCAGCAGTTGCTGCGCCTTCGGCGAGAGGCGTTGTTCTTCGCCATTTCGCAACAGCAGGCGGGAGCCGCAATCGAACGTCAGCTCCCCGAAACGGAAGATGCTCGACTCGTTGCTCGACATAGTTGCTCCGAGGTGGATTGAAATAACTCTACACCATCTTTGCCGCGATCCACGAATTTCCCACAAAAAACCCACAATCGGGGCGTTGCAACGGTTCCTCTGAGGCTCGGACTGCTTGCGCTGGCGAGAAGTTCGCCGCACCTTTTGGAGTGCGGAGGCCAATCGCCTCCGCCCTCCAGACCCGCTGCGCTGTGTCTCTGTGATCCTCGCCAGCCCATCGCCGCTGATCGCCGACGCCGAGGCGCTGCGCGCACGCGCAAAGACCTCCCCGGCGGCCCGCTTCCCGACCTTCTACTCGGCAGTCCTGGAACTCCGGCCCGACCCACCCCCGCGCGACGCCTGCTCCTGACCGACGACCACGCGCCCGTCGACACGCTTTGACGTCCTCCGTTCCCCTCTGTGCCTGTGTCTCTGCTGCGAAAGTCCCTTAGCAGCCACGAAGGCAAATGTAGGGCGTGGCTTCAGCCCGCCTCCCAGGTGTGAGCATGGCAGGTTCGAAAAGTCCCTGCCCCGTCCGAGAAGCGGGCTGAAGCCACGCCCTACATTCGACGCTGGCGCCCCTTTCGTTAAACGGTGGCCAGCAATCGCCAGTGCAGCCTGTGGTGAATCCCCACGCACCTCGTGCGAGGCAAGCTCGTATTCACCACAGAGACACAGAGGGGCCGGAGGACGTTACGCGCTGCTCGTTGACGATGCCGGCCATGTTCGTCTTACTGACGAATGTCGCCGGCCACAGCGCGTCGTAGATCTCCTCCCACGCCACCGCGCGCGGCATCGAGGCCATCGGCACACGTCCCGTTTACCTACGTATGGATCCGGCGGCCACGGCTCCGTGGAGACGGACGTCACGCGGTCGGCATACTACCGCTCGAATGGTTTGGCTGGGAAAGGCGCAGTCGCAGCGTCAAGGTCCCGGAAACTGCCTGCGTGATCGTCACCTGCGTATCACCGAATGAGATCGTATCGCTGTGCTTTACTTGTGAGCAGTCGATCCTCTTCCCATTGAGGTACGTACCGTTCTTGCTTCCGCGGTCTTCGACGAAGATCCTGCCGCCAGTGATGATGATGACCGCATGCTGGCGCGAAACCGTCACATCGGACAGCAGGACCCGGCAGTCGGGGGAACGGCCGACCGAATTCTCACCTTCGTACAGCAGGTGGCTCTGCCCTTCACAACGGAGGGTTGCCAGTGGCCGCTCGTTATTGTCACCCTTCTGCACATCATTGTCGCCTTTCCGCACATCGCCGGCGAATGCATACCCGTATCCATGCACCGTGCGGATGTATTGCGACGAGCGGGCGTCATCGCCGAGCGCCCTGCGCAGCTCACTGACGATACTGGCCATGTTCGTTTCGCATACGTACGTCGACGGCCACAGGGCGTCATAGATCTCCTCGCGGGAGAGCGCGTTCGGCCGCTCCAGCAGCAGCATCTGCAATAACTGTTGCGCCTTCGGCGACAGGCGCTGCACGGCTCCGCTCTTGAGCAGCAGGTGCGAACCGCTGTCGAACGTGAACTCGCCGAACCGAAAAAGAGCTGGCGCGTCGCCATCTGGAAGAGAGCTCATTCTCATGATGTGGTCCCTTGGTTAAGGGTGTACGTTCCATCACCTCTACTGCCACGCCACCTCTACTGCCCTCCATAATTTGTCACAAAAGGACACATTTCAAGTGCCAGCGGTCACAATTTGGAGAAAAGGACCGTTGTAAATCGATATGAATTTAAGCCATGCCCGCCGCTCTCCGGTCCATATCTTCGCTCTACGGATCACCGCTGGGCCGGGTTTAACGTGTTCTGGAATGTGGTGCATACGCGAGGGAGAGATCCTGGCCAGCCCGTCGCCGCTGATCGCGGACGTTGATGCGCTACGCGCACGACTGACCAATGTTTCCGGCCACAGCGCGTCATAGGTTTCCTCGCGCGACACCGCGCGCGGCTGCTTCAGGATCAGCATCCGCAGTAACTGCTGCGCGTTGGGCGACAGACGCTGCTCTCTCCGCTGGCGCAGCAACTGGTGCGGCCGGAGTCGAGGGTGAACTCTCCGAAACGGAAGAGTGCCGCCGACTCATCACCGCTGAGAGAGCTCATTCGCATGGGGTTCTCTGTTCTTGGACTGTAGATACGGTACAGCATCTTTGTCGACGTCCATAACTTTCCACAAAAACACCACATGGATGGCCCCGGCTCGTGCGCGAGGCACCTCACGTGCCGGTCATGCTGTCGGTCAATTGCCGGCGTTGTCCGGCACGTACAGCGGGAAGGGTGCGGTCGCAGTGAGTCCCCGGGAAATCGTTGCCTCCGCGGCTCCGAACGCGAGCGCGTCCTGGTGCCGTATCCGCGACTGGCTGATCTTCCGCCCGTTGATGTACGTACCGTTCCTGCTCCCGCGGTCCTCGATGACGAAAGTGTTGCCGGTGATGATGATGACCGCATGGGCAAGAGACCGTGGCGTCGGTCAGGACTACCCGGGCGTGCCATACAAGGGCGATCAACCCGGACATTACGGTTGCCGATACGCCTGCGGCGGGATTGGCGGCGACGTCACAGATCTATGACAGGGCCACAGGACGTTGCGCCTATAGGCAGCACCACCTCGCCGGTGTCGACAATTTTCCCACGAAAACACCACATCTGAGGGGGGCCGCGGCCCCACCTTGGATGCGAAGGAGATTCCCGTGGCAATGATTCGACAACGTGTATTCATGCCATTGATGTTCTGTTGTCTCGCGTTCACCGCACAGGCGGGCGACGGCGAGATCCATAAACGTGATCGTGCCATCCGCGACCATTACATCGTCGTTCTCGAAGACAGGGTCGAGCGCCACCAGGCGCGAGGAGCGGCGGAGGCGCTGGCCGCGATGCATGGTGCGAAGGTCCGCACCGTCTGGACCTCGGCGCTCAAGGGGTTCTCGGCCGTCATGACGGAGGGTCGTGCGCGGGCGATGTGCCGCGATCCGCGAGTACGGTTCGTCGAAGAAGACGCGGAGATCTCGATCTCGGCGGCAGTGCCGACAAACTTCGATCCCTCGCTCGCGTGCGATCCGGGCGTTCAACAATGTCCGAGCACGGCCGAGAATCGCCTGTGGCATCTAGACCGGCTCGAACAGAACTCCGCCGCACTCAATCAGCGATACGGCTACTGCACGACGGGCGCGGGCGTGTACATCTACGTCGTCGACACCGGCGTCATGGCGCAGCATTCGGAATTTTGGGTGTCAGAGAGCGATCAATCCCACCCACGCGTCCTTTCTGGTTATAGCGCCGCGGCGCGTGTGCCGCTCGATCCGAACAACCCGGATACAGCGCCAGCCGATGATCCTTGCGGCGGCTGGGGTACGTCGGTGAGCCAGATTTACGGTGCCGGACACGGGACATCTGTCGCGTCGGTGGCTGCCGGCCGCAAAGTGGGATTCGCGAAAGCGGCGACGGTTGTCCCAGTCAAAGTCTTCCAGTGCTACCCGCGCCAGGCCGGGTCTATTGGCATGTTCACTGACGGAGTCGATTGGATCGTCCGTGTCCGTGGTGAAGAAGTGGACCCGAACGACGGCAATCCTGAAGCGTATCGCGACACGGATGGAAAGGTGCGTCTTCTACATCCATCAGTGGCGAACTTCAGTATCGCTTCCCTCAATCTGCAGCAGACCGGAATCACCGCCTTCGAGCTTGCCCTCGACGCTCTTCACGATGCAAACATCACGGTGGTCGCGTCGGCGAACAACCAAAACAGCGACGCTTGCCTGACGACGCCGGCACGTCATTCCCGATACAATCCGGATGTCGCAAGACGTGGCAAGGTCATTACGGTTGGCGGTACGCAAGTCGTCAACTCTCCCATGGGCCTGCCTGTTGGGAATGGACTGTACGATCCGTCCAAATCCGCGAGCGATGGCCGATGGATTTGCGATCCCGATGTTGACGATTCCATATGCTCGCTCAACCCGGGGTCGAATTACGGTCCGTGTGTCACAATCTTCGCTCCCGCGCGGAACATCACCTCCGCTTCGATGGAGGGTTCGCGCACCTACCGCACGGGTATGGGTGGCGGTCATCCAGATTACGAGAAGACCCACGGTTCCGGTACTTCCTTCTCGGCACCGATCATCGCGGCGGCGGCGGCTCGATTTCTCGAGCAGTTGTCGCCACAAGATCGCACTCCCGCGACGATCTACACTCAATTGACTGCACCCGGTCTGAACAACCTGCAGGGCCAACTCGATCCTGCTACCCTCGGCGCCGGCTCGCCGAACATCATGCCGCGCTTCGGTGATGTCAAGGTGACGGCCAACCCTGTGTCCATCGGCGTCGATGCCAACGGCAACGCGATGTTGAGTGTCTCGGCGACGACCGGAATTCCACCGCTTCACTATCAATGGTTCCGCATCACGAATCCTGCGTATGTGCCGACCGACGCCTCTACGCTCGGCTGGCCGGTCGTGACGCCGATCGGTACCGACTCGCCGAGCGTGACCGTTGCCCCTTCGGCACGTACGTCGTACCTCGTGCGCGTGACGAACGATTGCTGTGAAACGGACAGCAATGCCGCGACGGTCTATCCGCGGCCGGGCATCCCGCAGAACGTCGCTGCTTCACCGTCGGTCGGCGGAACTTCCGTCACCGTGGTGTGGACACCCGCCGACAACAATGCCGAGAGGTTCGACGTATACGAACAGACCTCCGCCGCGGTCGGGTTCGTGCTCAAGGGCTCGACGACCGGCAACACGTTCCCCGCCGCGGTCGCGCCAAATACCGCACACATCTACAGCGTCCGCGCACTCGCCGGAGTGTCGACGACGCAGCCGGCAATGTCAGGCTTCAGCAATCGCGATCTCGCCGTGACCGTGCCGTTCACCGATGCGCCGATCGATAACACCGTGCGCATCAAGGCGATCCATGTCGCTGAGATTCGGAAAGCCGTGAACGCGCTTTGCGATCACCTCGCTCTTTCGCACATCTACGACGACAGCACGCTGTATTCCTCACTGCAGAACGCTCCGATCAGCGCGTCTCATTGGAGCAGTCTGCAGGCCCAGATCAACGAGAAGAGGGGCGCCCTCGGTGTGCCGCCGTTCCCGTTTCAGGAAGTTCCGGCTACGAATGTGCCGGTCCGGAAGATCCATCTCGACGATCTCCGCGACTCGGTGAAGTGACACCTTAAGGAGGCAGCCATGTTTCGTCGTCTATCGATCGTGTTCTCAGTCATTCTGTTCGCCACTGCCGTGAACGCACAATGGCAGCCCTGCACGCCCGGCACGAGCGTCTGTCAGACCACCGGCAACGTCGGCATCGGTACGACCAATCCGTCGCAGGCGTTGGACGTCAATGGAAATGTGCGCGGAAATTCATTCGCTTCCGGTGGAAGTGCACCCACCGGTTATCCGTTCTTTGCCGCGGCCTCATCTACCTTGACGGGCGCGGGAATCCAGCTTCGCAGCAACTACGGTAGTACCGAGGCGGCTACGGTCATGGGGAACTTCGGGAACTACGGTACGTACGTCACGCAGAACCGCGATCCGAACACTGGAGCCTTCCCTCATGCCGCCGCCGCGCCCAATCAGTACAGGGCGACGCAGTTGGTTCTCGGCGACAGCATTCGCGGCCGGCTGTTTCAGGTCACGAACTTTCCTGGCGGCCAGGAGGCCGTTCGCCTGTTGATCGACTTCAACGGCAACGTCGGCATCGGGACGCTCGCTCCGACCGAGCGCCTCGACGTCAACGGCAACATCAACGTCAGCGGCAATATCAACGCGAAGTACCAGGACGTGGCCGAGTGGGTTGAAGCGCCCACGAAGTTCGAGGCGGGAACGGTGGTCGTGCTCGACCCGGCGCGTAGCAACGGAGTCGTCGCCTCGACGAGCACGTACGACACGAGTGCGGCCGGCGTCGTCTCCGCGAGGCCGGGCATCTCCCTCGGCGAGAAATCAGACTCGAAGATCCTGGTCGCGACGACAGGCCGCGTGCGCGTGAAGGTCGACGCCACGCACGAGCCAATCCGGATCGGCGATCTCCTCGTGACCAGCGACATCCCCGGTACGGCCATGAAATCCGCGCCGATCGATGTCGCCGGCTTTCCCATGCACCGCCCGGGCACTTTGATCGGCAAGGCCCTCGAGCCGCTCGACAGCGGTCGCGGCGAGATCCTCGTGCTGCTCAGTCTGCAATAACCCAGTCCGTGGTCTCTGTGGCGCGAAGAGACGGATCACCGCAGCCACAGAGACCACAGATGCTTCGGCGCCATGAATCGGTGGGACGCCGCCGGTCTGCCTTCACTTTTCCACAATTTCGCCGTCCCCTCTCCACGCCCATCCTCTACTTTGAACGAAAAAGCGCTTGGAGAACGACATGCGAAACGCCATTGCCATCATCTTCATCTTCCTCTGTACCACCGTCGCCTGGATCATCCTCGGCGCCACGATCGAGCGGCGGACCTTCGCGGCCGGCTCGGGCCTCGGCCCGCGGGTCGCGTCGAGCTGGGGGAGTCCGCAGCAACAGAGACCGCCGGCGGCCACCGTCGAGCGCGTCGTCACCAAGCAGGTGCGGGAGTTCGTCAACGGACAGAACGTCTCCCGCACGGTCGAGGAGACCTTCGTCATCCCCCTCGCCCTCGAGCGCAGCCGCGTCCGGGCCGTCCTCGATCTCGAGCAGCGGAAGAAGGGGCTCTTGTGGTTCCCGACGTACCGGGTGGCCTTCGCGGGCGACTATCTCTTCCGCAACACGACGGGCATCGAGGACGTCGAGCTGAAGCTCGTGTTCCCCGCGGCGGATGCGATCTATGACGACCTCACCTTCAACGTCGACGGCCGGCCGGTCCGCACGAACGCCGTCAACGGCGTCGTCGGCGCGTCGGTCCGGGTCCCCCTCGGCGCCACGGTGCGCCTGCAGACCGGCTACCGTTCGCAGGGCCTCTCGACCTGGACCTACACCTTCGGCGACGGCGTCTCGCAGGTGCGCGACTTCCAGCTCGACATGCAGACGGACTTCAAGGCCATCGACTTCCCGGCCGGGACGCTCTCGCCGACGATCAAGACCCCCACGCCCGGCGGGTGGAAGCTGGCCTGGCGCTACAACAACCTCGTCACCGGCTCGCGCATCGGCATGGCGATGCCGGAGAAGATCCAGCCCGGACCGCTGGCCGGCCGCATCAGCTACTTCGCGCCCGTGTCGCTGCTGTTCTTCTTCTTCCTGATGTTCATCATCACCACGCTGCGCCGCATCGACCTCCACCCGATGCACTACTTCTTCCTGGCCGCCTCCTTCTTCTCCTTCCATCTCCTTCTGGGCTACCTCGTCGACCACATCTCCATCCACGCCGCCCTGGCGATCGCCTCGGTCGTGTCGCTGTTCCTGGTCGTCAGCTACCTCCGCATCGCCATCGGCCCGCGCTTCGCGTTCGTCGAGGCCGGCCTGACGCAGCTCGTCTACCTCGTCGGCTTCTCGTACGCGTTCTTCCTCGACGGCTTCACCGGCCTGGCCATCACCATCGGCGCGATCGCGACGTTGTTCGTGGTGATGCAGCTGACGGCGCGGATCAACTGGCGGACGAAGGAGGCGGCCCCGCAGATGGCGTGATGGAATCCCCTCTCCGTCCCACTCTGTGTCTCTGTGTCTCCGTGTGAATACGCACCCGCCTCGTGCGAGGAATGTTCTTATTCACACGGAAACACAGAGACACAGAGTGGGACGGAGGGGGATAGAGTGCGGGTTATGACCCAGCACGCGACCTCTTCGACGACTCCGCCGCCCGGGGCCGAGCCCTCGCACGCCGAGCGCACCCGCACGCTCCTGGCGACGGAGCGCCTCGGCACCCTGGCCACGCACTCTCTCCACAATCCCGGCTTTCCGTTCGCCTCGGTCATGCCGTACGCCCTGGATCCGGGCGCGTCCCCTCTCTTCCTCATCAGCAGCATGGCCATCCATACGCAGAACCTCGTCGCCGATCCCCGCGCGAGCCTGCTGGTCATGCAGAGCGGCAGCGAGTCCGATCCCCTCGGCTCGCCGCGCGCGACGCTCCTCGGCGAGGTGACGCGCATCGACGCGACCGACGCGATCCGCGCCGCATACCTGGAGCGCCACCCTTCCGCGAAGTACTGGATCGATTTCTCCGACTTCGCCTTCTTTCGCCTCGACGTCGCGGACGTCTACTTCGTCGGCGGCTTCGGCGTCATGGGGTGGGTGCAGACCGCCGACTACCGCTCCGCCGAGCCCGACCCGCTCGCGCCGTTCGCCGCGGGCATCCTCGAGCACATGAACGCCGACCACGCCGAGGCCCTGCGCGCCATCACCCGTCACTTCGGCGGCCTCGACGCCGAGGAGGCGACGATGGTGTCGTGCGACCGCCTCGGCTTCGTCGTCCGAGCGCGGACGAAGGAGGGCATGAAAGGCGCGCGCATCCAGTTTCCGGAGTCCATCCGCACGCGCGAAGACGCTCGCCGTGTGCTGGTGGCAATGACCCGCGAAGCGCGGGGGTAGCCCCCCGCCCATTCCGGTTCCTCGGGTTCCTCGGAGTTCCTCGGGTTCCTCGGGGGGCTCGGCCGAGGTACTCCGAGGAACCGGGGCCGCGGCGGGCCTGGGTAGGGAATTCCATCCCTCGCGACACTCCCTATCGTGCGCGACTCTCGTCGGGAGGACCGCTCTGTCTCGGAGAGCGGGGAACGTGGCACGCGGCGGGAGGGTGTATCCGATCCTCTGCCGCGCCTTCCGTCCGTGTCCCTGCCCAAAGGTGGCGGGGCCATCCATGGGATCGGGGAGAAGTTTCAGACCTCCTCGGCCACCGGCACGGCCACGGTCAGCGTCCCGGTGTCGCTCTCGCCGGGGCGCAACGGCTTCGGGCCATCGCTCGCGCTCGCGTACGACTCCGGCTCCGGCAACGGGCTCTACGGGCTGGGCTGGAGCGTCGCCCTGCCGTCGATCCGCCGCAAGACGGACAAGGGTCTGCCGCGCTATCACGACGCCGCGGAATCGGACACGTATCTCCTCGCCGGCTCCGAAGACCTCGTCCGGACCGGCGGCGGCAGCGCGACGGTCACGCGCTACCGCCCGCGCATCGAGGGGGCCTTCTCGCGCATCGAGCGCGTGGCCGGCCCGGCGGGCGTCTTCTGGCGCACCATCTCCGGCGACAACGTCACCACTACCTTCGGCACCACCGCGAACAGCCGCATCGCCGATCCGGACGACCCCACGCGCATTTTCGAGTGGCTGATCGACGGCTCGTACGACGACCGCGGCAACGCCGTCGCCTACGAATACGCCCCGGAGAATCTCGACAACGTGCCGCGGGCGCTGCACGAGGAGCATCGCCGCGGCCTTGTCGCGTTCACCAATCGCCACCCCAAGCGCATCCGCTACGGCAACCGCGCGCCGCTGGCGCCGGGCGATCCGCTGCCGGCGGACGACCAGTGGCTCTTCTGCGCCGTCTTCGACTACGGCGATCACGACGCCGCTAGTCCGCGCATCGCCACCGACCAGCCGTGGCCCGTCCGGAACGATCCGTTCTCCACCTATCGCGCCGGCTTCGAGGTCCGCACCTACCGCCTCTGCCGCCGCATCCTCATGTTCCACCGCTTCCCCGAGCTCGGCGTGGAGCCGCTGCTGGTCCGCTCCACCGACCTCGCATTCTCGCCCTCGCACGCACATGCCGTCCTCCGCGAAGTGCGCCATTCCGGCTACCTCCGCGAGGCCGGCGAGTACACGCGCGCTTCGCTTCCGCCGGTCGAGCTCGAATACACCCAGCCGGCCTGGGACACGACGGTGCACGTCATCGACGCCGATTCCCTCGAAGGCGCGCCCGCGGGCGTCGACGGCACGCGCTACCGCTTCGTCGATCTCGACGGCGAGGGATTGTCGGGTGTGCTCACCGAGCAGGCAGGGGCGTGGTGGTACAAGCGCAATGAAGGGGGAGGCGCCTTCGCTCCGCCGCATCGCGTGGAGACGCTGCCGTCGCTCGCGAACCTGTCCGCGGGACGGCAGCAGCTCGTCGACCTGGACGGCGACGGCAGGGTCGCGCTGGTCGACTACTCCGGCTACACGCCCGGCTTCTACGAGCGCACCGGTGACGGCGACTGGCATCCCTTCGACACCTTCCGCTCCCTGCCGAACATCGCCTGGGACGACGCCAACCTCCGCTTCGTCGACCTCGACGGCGACGGCCGCGCGGACGTGCTCATCACCGAGCACGACGTCATCGCCTGGTACCCGTCGCTGGCCGAAGACGGCTTCGGCGAGAAACGCGAGGTGCCCAAGGCGATCGAGGAAGCGCGCGGTCCGCGCGTCGTGTTCGCGGACGGCACGCAGTCGATCCACGTCGCCGACATGTCCGGCGACGGCCTGCAGGACCTGGTCCGCATCCGCAACGGCGAAGTCTGCTACTGGCCGAGCCTCGGCTACGGCCGGTTCGGCGCGAAGGTGACGATGAGCGGGGCGCCGCGGTTCGATCGTCCCGACCAGTTCGACGTCCGCCGCATCCGCTTCTCCGACGTCGACGGCTCCGGCACCACGGACCTGATCTACCTGGCCGAGGGGGCGGCGCACGTCTACCTCAACGAATCGGGCAACCGCTTCGCCGCGGCGCGGGTCATCCCCATGCCCCACGTCGACAACGTCGTCACCATCAGCGTGGCCGACGTCCTCGGCAGCGGCACGTCGGCC
This sequence comes from Thermoanaerobaculia bacterium, assembly GCA_036375075.1. Lineage (GTDB taxonomy): Bacteria > Acidobacteriota > Thermoanaerobaculia > Gp7-AA8 > Gp7-AA8 > QHVT01. The sequence continues at coordinate 33,893 of DASUSN010000208.1, forward strand.
ATCGTCTGGTCGTCGCCGCTGCCCGCGCGCGGCGCGCCGTGGCGCTACATCGACCTGCTGGGCGGCGCGAAGCCGCATCTGCTGAACGTCATCCGCAACAACCTCGGCGCGCAGACGCGCCTGGAGTACGCGCCGTCGACGCGCTTCTATCTCGCCGACCGCCGCGCCGGACGTCCCTGGGCCACGAAGCTGCCCTTCGTCGTGCAGGTGGTCGAGCGCACGATCGCCGACGACTTCGTCGCCGGCCACCACCTCGTCACCCGCTACGCGTACCACCACGGCTACTTCGACGGCGTCGAGCGCGAGTTCCGCGGGTTCGGGCACGTGCAGGAGTGGAGTCACGAGACGTTTCCCGGCGCCGCCAATCCCCTCGATCAGCCGGCGGAGCGCACCGAGACGTGGTTCCACACGGGGGCGTGGATCGAGGGGTCGTCGCTGCAGGAGGTCTTCCGGCGCGAATGGTGGAACGGCGATCCGGCGGCCTGGCCGCTGGCCGATCCTCCGGCGCAGCCCGCGGCGATGACCGTGGAGGAGCAGCGCGAGGCCGCGCGAGCCTTGCGCGGACGTCCGCTGCGCCGCGAGGTGTTCGCCGAGGATGGGACGCCGGAGGCGTCGCGCCCGTACGCCGTCACGCAGACCACGCACGCCGTGACCATGCTCCAGCCTCGCGGCTCGGAGCGCCACGCCGTCTTCCACGTGCGCGCCGCGGAGACCATGAACCTGCACTACGAGCGCAACGCGGCCGATCCGCGCATCACGCACGACGTGGTCATCGACGCCGATGCGTATGGCAACGCCACGGCCGAGGCGTCGATCGCGTACGCGCGGCGCGTGCCGCAGGCGCCGGCGCTGGCCGAGCAGGGGACGACGACGATCCTCTACACCACGCGCACGCTCTCCAATCACGAGGACGCGACCTGGCGCCGCATCGGCGTGCCCATCGAGACGCGCCGCTTCGAGCTCACGCCGCCCGCGGCCGGCGCGCCGTTCGACGCGAACGAGCTGCGCGCCGCCTTCGCCGTGCCCGCCGCGCGGCGCCTCCTCGGCGCGCAGCGCATCGTGTATTGGCGCGACGATCTGGCCGGAGCGCTCCCCCTCGGAGATCCCGGCCGTCGCGCCCTTCCCCGCCAGTCTTTCGACGCGACGTTCACGGCGGACATGGTCGCCACGATCTACGGCGCGCGCGTGACCGACGCGATTCTGCAGAACGAAGGGGCCTACGACCGCTGGCCGGGCGAGGCCGACGGACTGTGGTGGGACCGCTCCGGCGTGCAGGAAGTCGCCGCCGCGCGCTTCTACGCGGCCGTGGCCCTCGTCGATCCGTGGGGGAACCGCACGTCGGTCGACTACGACGCGCACTCGCTGCTGCCCGTCGCCACGCGCGACGCGCTTCCGGCGCCGCTGACCAACACCATCACCGTCACGAACGACTACCGTGTGCTCGCGCCGTCGTCCTCCGTCGATCCGAACGGCAACATCACCGCCGTCCGCTTCGACGCCCTGGGGATGGTCGTGGCCACCGCCGTCCTGGGCAAGGGAGGGGAGGGCGACACGCTCGCCGATCCCACCACGCGCATCTTCTACGACCTCGACGCCTGGCGCCTGCGCGGCGAGCCGTGCTTCGTGCGCACCGAGGCGCGGGAGAGACACGGCGCGGCCAACCGGCGCTGGCAGATCGTCTACAGCTACTCCGACGGCAGCGGCCAGGAGATCCTCAAGAAGACGCAGGCCGAGGGCGGACGCTGGGTCGGCACGGGCCGGGTCGTCCTCAACAACAAAGGGAATCCCGTGCAGCGCTTCGAGCCGTACTTCGCAGCCGACGAGCGCTTCGAGGTGCTGCCGGTGGGCGTGTCGTCGTCGCTCGAATACGACCCGATGGACCGCCTGATCCGCACGGACCATCCCAACGGCACGTTCACGCGGGTGGTGTTCTCGGCGTGGGACCAGGCGACCTGGGACGAGAACGACACGGTGCTCGAGAGCACCTGGCACCTGGAGCGGCTGGTCTTGCCGGCCGGGCATCCCGAGCGCCGGGCCGACACGCTCACGGCTGCGCATGCGAACACGCCCGGCCGGGCATACTTCGACGCCCGCAGCCGCGCCGTCGTCACGGTCGAGCAGAGCGATCCCGCCACCGAGCACGTCGTGCGCACCACGTACGACATCGAGGGGCGGCAGCTCGCCATCCGCGACGCGCGCGGCGTCGAGGTGCTGCGCCAGCACTACGACCTCACCGGGCGGAAGATGCGCACCGAGAGCGCGGACGCGGGTGATTCGCGCGTGCTGCTCGACGCGGAAGGGAAGACGCTCTACACGTGGGACGGCAGCGGCGCGGCCGAGCGGCGCTCGCGCGTGGTCTACGACGAGATCGACCGCCCCACGCAGCGCTGGGTGCGCGGGACACCGGCGTCCGCCGAGTTTCTGGCCGAGCGCATCGTCTACGGCGAGCGCCATCCCGATGCGAGCGCGCGCAACCTGCGGCTGGAGATTTTCCGCACGTACGACGCCGCGGGCGTGGGTACGAACGAGCGCTTCGACTTCAAGGGCAACGTCACCGAGTCGACGCGCCGGTTCGCGGTCGAGTTCCGCAGGCGCGCCGAATGGCAGGTGCTGGCGCCGCACCAGACCATCGCCGCGCTGGAGGGCGCCGCTGCGCCGCTGCTCCTCGCCGAGACCTTCACCACGCTCACTCAGTACGACGCGCTCAACCGCGTGACGCAGGTGACGCGCGCGGACGCGAGCGTCGTCACGCCGCGCTACAACGAGGCCAACCTCCTCGACGCGATCGACGTCCGGATCCGCGGCGCGGCACCGCCGCCGACGCCGTTCATCCGCAACATCGACTACGACGCGAAGGGGCAGCGCACGCGGGTGGTCTACGGCAATGATGGCGGCAACGACGTGGTCACCGAGTACTCGTACGACCCGCTGACTTACCGTCTCACGCGCGCGTTGACGAACCGTCCCGCCTCGGGCGCCCTGCCGGCGGCGAAGCTGCAGGACCTCAACTACACCTACGACCCTACCGGCCACATCGTGGCCATCCGCGACGACGCGCAGCAGAACGTCTTCTTCGACAACGCCGTCGCGGCGCCGCACGCGCTCTACGAATACGACGCCCTCTATCGTTTGACTTACGCGGAGGGGCGCGAGCTCGCCGCGAACGCGGCCGGGGTGCAGCCGGATCACCAACAGATCCCCCGTCGCCCTCTGCCGCACGCGAACGATGCCGCCGCGGTGCGCCGGTACGAGCAGCGCTACCGCTACGACCGCGCCGGCAACCTGGAGCAGATGCGCCACAGCTCGGGTGGCGTCGACTTCTGGACCCGCCGCTACGACTACGCGGCCGCGAGCAACCGCCTGCTGTCGACGAGCCGTCCCGGCGACGGCCCGGCCGCGCCGTACAGCGCGACGTACGACTACGACGCGTTCGGCAACATGACCCGCATCCCCGGGATCCTCGATCTCCGCTTCAACGAGCACGAGCACCTCGAAGAAGTGGATCTCGGCGGAGGCGGCACCGCGTACTACGCCTACGACACGAACGGCCGCCGGGTGCGCAAGGTCATCGAGCGCCTCGACGGCAGCACCGACGAGCGCCTCTACGTCGACGACGTGGAGATCTTCCGCACGCGCACCGCCGCCGGCGCGCTCCAGTTCCGCCGCGACACGCTCCACGTCATGGACCGCGAGCGCCGCATCGCCCTGGTGGAGACGCTGCTCGCCGAGGGCGGGGTGGCGGTCGCCGTGCCGCTGCCGGTGACGCGCTACCAGCTCGACAACCACCTCGGCTCCTCGCTGCTCGAGCTCGACTCCGCGGGGCGGGTGCTGTCTTACGAGGAGTACTACCCGTTCGGCGAGACCGCGTACCACAGCGCGCAGGGCATCGCCGAGACGAGCCTCAAGCGCTACCGGCATCAAGGCAAGGAGCGCGACGCCGAGACGGGCCTCTACTACTACGGCGCGCGCTACTACATCCCCTGGCTCGGACGCTGGTCGAGTCCCGATCCCGCGGGGACGGACGCGGATCTCAATCTCTACGCCTATGTCCGCAACAACCCGATCTTCTTCAACGACCCCACCGGCATGTGGCCGTCGTGGCGCACCGTGGCCATCGTGGCGGCGGTGGTCGTCGTCGGCACCGTGGTCACGGTGGCCACGGCCGGCCTGGCGGGGCCGGTCATCGCCGGCGCCGTGGCCAGCGTCGGCTTGAGCGGCGCCGCCGCGACCGTGGCCACGGGCGTCGTCGTCGGCGCGGTCGCGGGCGCGGCGGGCGGCGCGGCGAGCGAGTTGACGCGCCAGGTGGCCAGCGGCGAGCAGGTGAGCGGACGCGCGATCGCGCGTGCCGCCGGTCAGGGCGCGCTGTTCGGCGCCGTCACCGGAGGCGTGGCTTCCGGTGCCGCGGCGTTTGCGGGCTCGGCGCGCGGCGTCGCCACCGCCGCCGCGGTCACGCGCACGGCGCAGCGCGTCGTTCCCGCCGCGGTGCGCACGGGTGCGGCGACGGTCGCGCGCGGCGCCGCCACTGTGGCGCGCACCGTTGCTCGTGCGCCCGGCGTACGCCATGCCGGTCAGGCACTGCGCGCTGTGCATACGGGGGCGGAGAACGTCGGCATTGCCGTGGCGCGGCGCGGCTTCTCGGCCGCGACCGGTCTGGCACGGGGCAGCGTGCGCGCAACCATCGCCGCCGAGCGTGGAGCCGCGGTCGTCGAGCGCTTCGCGCAGACGCGCAGCATCGCGCAGTCGCTCGAGTCGATGCGGGTATTCCGTGGCACGCGGTTCGGGGCAGAGATTCAGACGCTGCGCGAGACCGGCTACGTCACCAGCGACGCCGCGCGCGGGGCGTATCTGCAGGCCGCGGGTGAAGGCCAGGCCACCTCCCGGGCTCTATGGGAAGGACGGGTCGCATCCGAGGCCGCACACCAGCAGCAGTTGCGCGCGTGGGGCTCGCTGGAAGACTACGTGCGGGCGCATGGCGAGTTCGGGACGGAGCTGCGTGAGATCGGGCAGCGGTCGCTCATCTCATTCACCGAAAGCGAGGCCGTGGCGCGCAGCACCTTTGCTCAGGGTGGGGCAGTGATCGAGACCAACGTCCTCAAGGCCGTAGCCGTCCCGCAGCTCATCGAAGGCGCCACCGAAGCGGAATTCCTCATCCCCCACATGATCCGAGGAAGGATTCTCCCGTAATGATCGACGTTCGAGCCGAAGGAACCGACTTCTCGTACCTGCCCCGCGACGCGCATGTGCCGGAAGACGTCCGCATTTCCGACGCTCCGGGCGACCTTCCGCCGTTCCTCGCGGAGCGCCGGCAGTCGGCCGAAGACTGGCGCGTCGCGCGGATGTCCTTCCATCCGCGCGTTCCTCCGGCGATCTATGCCCTGCACTGGATGGGGGCTCCCGATCTGGACGCAATCGACCGGCGCGTGCGTGACGGCTCCTCCACCGACGATGACTTCCGCGACTCCATCCGCACCCTCTTCCAGCGCACTCGCTGCTTCAAGTGCGGCCGTACGTGGAACACCCTCATCGTGCCGCCCGAGGAGTACCTGGGTGCGCCGCAATTGATGCAGCAGAAGATTCAGGCGCGCACCGCCGCGCGAGCGTTTCTTTCGTGTCCCGAGTGCCACGCGTCCCTTCGACAACTGGTGGTGAAGATTTTCGGTGAGGCGACGGCAGTCCCCGCGGAGGCGTTATGACAAAACCTACCGACTCTCAACGCAAAGGCTGCTGGCCGTTCCGGCGTAAACGCGCGGCGAAGCTCGCCATGCAGGCGCCCCCTCCGGCCGCTCCGCAGACCGCCACCCCCATGGCTGCGGCCGCCGTCCCACCGGCAACGCCGCCGAAGCCCGCCGCTCCGGCCGTTCCTCCGTCCAAGCCCGTCGACCGCGCCGCCGCCGGGGAGCCGTTCGTGGTGCAGGGCATCGTGCGCGCGAGGAACGACGGGCCGCGGACCGACGGCACCGTCCACGCCTTTGCCCGCGCCCTGCGCGAGGAGCGGCCGCTCGGCTCGGCGGTGCCGGACCAGGAGGGGCGGTACCGCATCACCTACAGCGAGGCGCAGTTGCAGGCCGGCCAGGGGCGGGGAGCCCTGCAGGTGCGCTTCGTCGAGAAAGACGGGACCATCGCCGCCAGCTCGCGGCTGGTCTTCAACCCCAAGCCGGTCGAGACGGTCGACCTGACCACCGGCGGCGAGAGGCGCGGCAGGTCGAAGCACGACCGGCTCACCGCATCCATCGCCCCCGTGCTGCAGGGCGTCTCGCCCGCCGACCTCCGCCAGGATGCGCAGTCGCGCGACGTGACGTTCCTGGCCCAGGCCACCGGGGCCTCGAAAAAGGACATCAAGTACCTCGCCCTCGCCCACAAGCTCGCCAAAAAGACCGGCGTCGACGCGCAGGTGTTCTTCGCCCTCTTCGAGCAGAACATCCCCGCGAGCCTCAGCGCCTCGCTCTCGCGCGAGCGCGGCGTGGCGGCTCTCGACGACTCGGAGCTCGACATCATCCTGCGCGGCGTCGCCGACCAGCCCGAGGCCAACCTGCGGCGCGCGTTCCGCGCGGGGATCCGGCGCAACCTCATCGACGAAAGCTTGGCCACAAACGAAGAGCAGGTCCTGGCCCAGTTGCGCCAGGTGCGCGTGAACGTGATCGCCGCCCTCGCCTACGAGCGCGGCAAGACGCCGCTGTCCGAGCTCATCGCAGCGACCAAGCTGCCGAAAGCGGCCCAGGACAAGTTCCTCGAGCTCTACGCCACGCGCCGCAACATGCGCCGGGCCGTCCGCGAGCTCCAGCGCAGCGCGGACGTCAAGCCCGACCAGGTCGACGACCTCCGCTTCACCCTCGTCAGCGCGGCCCTGCTGCAGAACCACATGCCGCTGGTGAAGCGCGTCCGCGAGCAGAAGCTCGGCGGCAGTCTCGGCGAAGTGCGCGAGCTGGCCCGTCTCACCTCGGACGACTGGAAGAAAGCGATCGACGCCAGCGATCCGCAAGGCAAGGCCATCGTCTTCCTGGCCAACGTCGACCTCACCGACGAGGAGCGCAAACGCCACTTCGCGGAGATCCTCGCCGAGCGCTTCGAGCGCCGCTATCCGACCACCGCGCTCGCCTCGCGCCTGCAGCGCGACACGCAGTCGCCGATCAAGGCCAAAGACGGCGTGGCGAAGTTCCTCGACAAGAACGCGGACTTCCAGCTCCGCTCCGCCCACATCGATGCCTATCTCCAGAAGAACCCGGACGCGCTGGCGGGGATCGAGAACGCCGAGACGGTGGTCGAAGAGCTGAAGCGCACGCAGCGCGTCTTCCACCTCAACCGGCGCTACTCGGGTGTGAAGGCGATGCTCGAGCGCGGCATCGATTCCGCGACCGCGGCGTACGCGCGCGGCCGCTCGGGGCTGATCCGCGAGCTGGCCGGGCAGCAGGGGCTGACGGCGTCCGAGGTCGAGACCATCTACTCCCGCGCCGAAGCGAAGTACGCGATGGTGCTCGCGGTCCTCGGAATCCACTACACGTCGTCGCAACTGCCGGTGGCCGCGATCGCCGCGGAAGCGTCAGCGACCGCCGCCGCGCCGGTGGAGGGTCTCGCGGCCCCGGCGCTGATGGCCTCCTTCCCGAGCCTGGAGACGCTGTTCGGCTCGGGCGACTTCTGCGAGTGCGAGCACTGCAACTCGGTTTACGGCCCGGCGGCGTATCTCGCCGACATCCTGCAGTTCCTCCGCTTCCGCGTGGCCAGGAACCTGGGCAACGCGAAAGCCGTCCTGCTGCAGCGCGTGCCGTGGATCGCACAGGTGGAGCTGAGCTGCGACAACACCAACATCGTCCTGCCGTACATCGACCTGGTCTGCGAGATCCTGGAGGACGCGGTCGCGGCACCGGGCCTCCCCGCATTGCGCGCGCGGCAGACGCGCGGCACCGCGGCCGAGCTGCGCGCGCAGCCGGCCTACCGCAACGCGGCGGCGTACAACACGCTGGCCGCCGGCATCTTCCCCCTCACGCTGCCTTTCAGCCTCGACACCCTCGAGATCCGCGCCTTCCTCTCCCACCTCGGCGTCCCCTGGCATCAGCTGATGCGCCGGTTCCAGCAGACGGTGGCCGGCAACCTCACGCCCACGAACGTGGCCATGGCCGCGGAGTCCCTCGGCATCAGCGCCGCCGAGTATCCGCTCATCGTCGGCGCGGCCATCGCCACGCATCCGAACCCATGGCAGCACTGGGGGCTGCAGCAGCTCAACAACGTCCTCATCAATCCGCGCACGCCCGACGACCCGGCCACGAACATCACCGGCGGCTGGATCGACGTGCTCCGGCGCGTGCCGGTGTTCCAACAGCGCACGGGCCTCAGCTACCGCGAGGTGCTGCAGCTCCTGGACGCGCGCTACGTCGATCCGGGGAACACCCTGAACGTCATCGACGCCTCGCCCGCGGGCGTGGCCAAGTGCAACACCGCGCATTTCAGGATCAGCGGTCTGGCCGACGACGCCCCCAGCGCGAACGCGCTCCGGCGCATGCAGCGCTTCATCCGGCTGTGGCGGAAGGTCGGCTGCACCATGTGGGAGCTCGACAAGATCCTGACTTCGCCGAACATCGGCGCGTTCGACATCAACGACGCGCTGCTGAGCCGCCTGGCCTGCATCATGGAGCTGCAGCGCCGGGTCAAGCCGCTGCCGCTCGACGAGATGCTGGTGTGGTGGAACGACGTCGACACGTTCGTCTACATCGACCGCCTCAGCGACGACGAGGCCCCTGTCAAATCGGTCTATCAGCGTCTCTTCCGCAATCCCGCGGTGGCGCTGCCGGCCGACAATCCGTTCGCCGAGAACCCCGCGGCGCTGGCCGGGACGATCGTCAACGCGTTGCCGCAGATCGCCGCCGCGATCAGCGCCAGCGTGGAAGACGTCAACCGCATCCGCGCCGCCGTCGGGATGGGCGACGCCGCGGTGCTCACGCTGCCGAATCTGTCCGTCCTGCTGCGCCACGCGTCCCTCGCGCGGGCCATGGACATCCGCGTGGAAGAGCTGCTGCTGCTCCTGACCCTGACCGGCGTCACGCCGTTCGCCTCGCCCGCGAACACGCTGGCGCTGCTGCGCCTGCACCGGAAGATCGTGGAGGCGGGCTTCACCATCTACGAGGTCGACTACCTGCTGCGCCACGGCTCGATCGACCGCGCCGGCCTGCACCTCGGCGACGACGCCATCACCAACGCCGTCGTGGAGCTGCGTGCGGGTCTGCAAAAGATCGCCGACGAGAACAAGCTGCCGCCACGCGAGGTGGTGAAGAAGCGCCTCGCCGCGCGGCCCGAACTGCGCGATCCCGCGCTCTTCGCCCAGGCCGTCACCATCATCGAGGGAACGTGGGCTGGTACCGCCGCGGCGCGCGACGCGTTCATCGACGCGCGCTTCGCCGGCTTCGCCGATCCCACGGCGGCGAAGGCCACCCTGGGACCGCTCGCGCCCGGAACGCCCGAGGCTCAGGCGGCGCAGGTGGAAGCGCGCTACGGCTTCGTCGCCGCGAACCTCCTGGCCGCGGCGCAGGTGGACTTCTTCCGGCAGAAGATCAGCGACGTGACCGGTCTCGCGCCGAGCGTGCTCGATCCGTTCTTCGCCGGCGGCACGCTGCCGGGATCGGCGGCCACGATCCGCACGACCATCGACACGCTGCTCGCGCGCGCTCTCAACGGCGACTATGCGAACGCGGTCTCCCGCGCCGGCTTCGCCGCGTTGTACGCGTCGTTCACGATCCTCAGCAAGAGCCAGGTGCTGATCGAGCGGCTGAAGCTCACGGTCGTGGAGACGCACTGGCTGGCGCGGCGGGCGTCGGCATTCGGCTGGCTCGATCTCGAGAGCCTGCCCGCGGCCGCCGCCGCACCGGCCGCGCCGTTCGACGCGTTCCGCAAGCTCGTCCTGGGCGTCGGCCTGCAGCACGAGCTCCGCCGCACGACGACGTTCTTCCAGGCCCTCGACGCCGGCACCGTGGCGGCGCTGGCCTCGGCGACGGGGTGGGACGCCGCCGAGATCACCCGGCTGCTGAACGCCTTCGCGCTCGCTCCGGGCGCGGTGACGAACGTCGACGTGGTCCGCCGCCTGCGCAGCTGCTTCGACACCGCCCGCGTCCTCGGCAGCAGCATCCAGCAGTGCCTCGCGCTCGCCAATCCCACGGTCGGCCACCCGGGCGCCGTCGTGGCCCGGCAGCTCACCAAGGCCAAGTACCCCCTCGACGAATGGTTCGGCGTCGCCGCATCCATCCAGGACGTGCTGCGCGAGAAGAAGCGCGACGCGCTCGTCGACTGGCTGCTGGCGAATCCGACGCCTGCGGACGCGAAGCGCTGGCAGAAGCCGGACGACCTCTACGCCTATTACCTCATCGACTCGCAGATGTCGCCGTGCCAGCTCACGACGCGCCTCAAGCAGGCCGCGGCCTCGGTGCAGCTCTTCGTGCAGCGCTGCCTCATCCAGCTCGAGCCGAACGTCGTCGCCGACGCCACCCAGGACGAGGACTGGAAGCAGTGGAAGTGGATGAAGAACTACCGGGTCTGGGAGGCCAACCGGAAGATCTTCCTCTATCCCGAGAACTGGATCGAGCCGGAGCTGCGCGACGACAAGTCGCCCTTTTTCGAGCGCCTCGAGAACGACATCACCCAGAACGACATCACCAATGACGTGGCCGAGGACGCGCTGCTGTCGTATCTGGAGAAGCTGTCCGACGTGGCCCGGCTGGAGATCGCCGCCTTCTACCACGAGCAGCGCGGCGCGACCGACATCCTCCACGTCATCGGCCGCACCGTCACCTCCCCGCACATCCACTACTACCGCCAGCGCCTCGGCACGGGCGAGTGGTCGGCCTGGGAGAAGATCGACATCGACATCACCGGCGACCATCTCGTGGCCGCCGTGTGGAACCGCCGGCTGCATGTGTTCTGGCCGGTCTTCACCGAGAAGTCCCTCGACTCGAAGAGAGGGCGGTTCACGATTCCCGCGAGCACCAGCAATGCGACGACGCCCGCGCCGCAGAAGTACTGGGAGATCCAGGTCGCGTTCAGCGAGCACAAACGCGGCAAGTGGCTGCCGAAAAAAGTCACCGAACAGAAGCTCATCGGGCCGCCCGACGACCGCAGCCGCTATCACCTCAAGGTCTTCCCCGACCGCGGGAAGGTGACGGTGGACGTCTTCCGCGTCGACGGCGACCCGCTGCACTGGGGCGAGGTCGTGATCGACGGCGGCAGCGGCCAGGCGGTCGCGTACCAGACCACGGCCCCGCTTTCGCCGGACTACGGCGATGAGGCGGAGCGCATCGAGAACCTCCCGTCCGTGAACCGGAAAGCGGCGCTGCTCCGTCCGGCCGGCTTCTCCTATCGCTCCGAGGCGCTGGTCAAGTACTGGGCCGAGGCGACGCTGCAGGTGATCGAGGGTCCTGTCTTCGTGAGCCGCCCGATGCTGTTGAAGATCGATCGCCCGCAGATGTCGATCGACGCCTCGTCGCTGCAGTTCGACACCCGCGATCCCTTCTTCTTCCACGATCCGCAGCGCACGTTCTTCGTCTGGCCGGTCAACCCCGGCTACTCCGGCCCGACGTACTACGGCGGAACGGTCGTGACGCCGACGGTGTACGACGTCCAGGGCCATTACCACCCCTTCGTCTCGACGTTCATCCGCGAGCTGAACTCGGGCGGCGTCGACGCGCTCTACCGGCGCCGGCTGCAGACCCATCCGCAGGAGTTCCATCCCAATCCGCTGTTCAGCGTCGCGTCGTATGTGCCGGAGCACGTCACCACTCCGTACTGGACCGAGAGCGTCGACTTCAGCAACAACGGCGGCTACGCCGGGTACAACTGGGAGATCTTCTTCCACGTCCCGCTGCTGCTGGCCACGCGGCTAAGCAAGAACCAGAAGTTCTCCGAGGCCCTGCGCTGGTTCCACCGGATCTTCGATCCGACCAACACCGGCGCCTCGCCCGACTTCGTCCCGGTGCCGATCCCGCAGCGCTACTGGATCACCAAGAAGTTCTTCGAGATCACGGCAGCGGAGTACCAGCAGCAGCAGATCCAGAAGCTGCTGGAGCTCGTCGCCGCCGGCGACACCACACTGAAGGGCCAGGTGCTGCGCTGGCGGAGGAACCCGTTCAACCCGCACCTGCTCGCGCGGCTGCGGCCCGTGGCTTATCAGAAGTCCGTGGTGATGAAGTACCTCGACAACCTGATCGCCTGGGGCGATCAGCTCTTCCGCCAGGACACCATCGAGTCCATCAACGAGGCCACGCAGCTCTACGTCATGGCCGCCGATCTCCTCGGCCGCCGGCCCGAGCGGGTGCGCATGCGCGCGCAGCGCGTGCCGAAGACGTACGCCGAGCTCGAGCCGCAGTTCGACGCGTTCTCCAACGCCATCGTGCAGGTCGAGAACGTCCTGCCCGCAGCGGGCACGTCGATCGGGACTACCGACTCGGCGCCGCTGCCGACCCTGGCGGTCTTCTACTTCTGCATCCCGCCCAACGAGAAGCTCCTCGGCTACTGGGACGTCGTCGCCGACCGCCTCTTCAAGATCCGCCACTGCATGAACATCGAAGGCCGCGTGCGGCAGCTACCGCTGTACGAGCCGCCCATCGATCCGGCGCTGCTGGTGCGCGCGGCCGCGGCCGGCGTCGATCTCAGCACCGCGCTCTCCGACGCCAACGCTCCTCTTCCCGCGTACCGCTTCACGTTCATGGTCCAGAAGGCGACGGAGCTCTGCAACGACGTGCGCGCGTTCGGCAGCGCGCTGCTGCAGGTGCTGGAGAAGAAGGACGCCGAGGCGCTGGGGGCGCTGCGCTCCACGCGCGAGATCGCGCTGCTGGAAGCATCCCGCGACGTGCGCAAGCAGCAGATCGAGGAGGCCAGACGCAACCGCGAGGCCACCGAGCGGCAGCGGGAGATGGTGCAGGCGCGCAAAGCCCACTACGACCGGCTGCAGTTCATGAACGCGGCCGAGACCACCGCGCTGGCCCTGACCACCGGCGCGCTCGTCACCCAGGCCGTGGCCGTGGCCCTCGACACCGCGGCGGGCGTGGCCCATCTCGTGCCGCAGTTCCAGCTCGGGGCGGCCGGTTTCGGCGGCTCGCCCACGGCCATCGCCTCCACGGGCGGCACGTCCTTCGGCCAGTCGGCGAAGGCCTGGGCCGACGTCTCCCGGGGCGTGTCGGGCATCCTCAGCTCGAGCGCGGCCATCGCCTCCACGCTGGCCACGTATCAGCGCCGCGCGGAGGACTGGGACCTGCAGCGCACTCTCGCCGACCGGGAGCTCGCGCAGCTCGAGAAGCAGGCCGCGGCCGCCGACATCCGCATCGCCGTCGCCGAGCTCGAGCTGCGCAATCACGAGAAGCAGATCGAGAACGCCCAGGCCGCGGACGAGTTTCTGCGGACGAAGTACACGAACGAAGAGCTGTACCAGTGGATGATCGCGCAGACGGCCACGACGTACTTCCAGACCTACCAGCTCGCGTATGACATGGCCCGCCGCGCCGACCGTGCCTTCGCCTACGAGACCGGCGGTACGGAGGCGCCGTTCATCCAGTTCGGCTACTGGGACAGTCTGCGCAAGGGACTGCTGGCGGGGGAGAAGCTGGTCTACGACATCAAGCGGATGGAGATGGCGTTCTACGACCGCAACGAGCGCGAGCTGGAGATCACCAAACACGTGTCGCTGGCGGCCCTCGATCCGGCCGCGCTGCTCGCGCTGCGCCGCAACGGGGAGTGCACCATCAACCTCCCGGAGTCGCTGTTCGACTCCGACTATCCGGGCCATTTCATGCGCCGCATCAAGTCGGTCGCGCTGACGATCCCCGCGGTGGTCGGCCCGTACACCAGTCTGAACTGCACGCTGACGAACGTGTCCAGCTCCGTGCGGATCAGCGGCAACGCGGCGGGGAACTACCCGCACGCGGTCGACGGCGGCGGCGCTCCGGCGCCCGACGCCCGGTTCCGCGACAGCAGCGGCTCGACGCAGGCCATCGCCACGAGCCACGGCCAGAACGACAACGGTCTGTTCGAGCTGACCTTCCGCGACGAGCGGTACCTGCCGTTCGAAGGGCTCGGCGCGATCTCGCGCTGGCACCTGTCGATGCCGCGCGACACCAACCGCTTCGATTTCGACTCGCTCAGCGACGTCGTGATGACCGTGCGCTACACCGCGCGCGACGGCGGCGCGCCGCTGCGCGCGAAGGCGTCGGCCGCGGCCGCGGCGGCGATGAATTCCGGCGTGGTGCTGCTCAGCGCGCGCCGCGACTTCCCCGACCAGTGGCATCTGTTCTCCTATCCGGCCGGCGTCGATCAGACCCTGCCGCTGCCTCTGCGGCGCGAGCACTTCCCGTTCGATCCGCGCGGACGGACCCCGCGCGTGACCAACGTCGCGCTGGTCCTGACCCTGAACGCCGACGCGGACTACACGGCCTACGCCGCCGGCACCGCCCTCAAGCTGTTCGTGACGCCGCAGGGGGCCGGGGCGTCGGCGGTGACGCTGAACGTTGCCGCCGGGACGCAGTTGCCGACGGGTACTGCACAGTGGGTGGGCGGCCAGCCGCTCGGCGACTGGTCGGTGCGCGCGGACGAGGACGACAACATCATGGCCACGACCCTGAACGTCGACGTCGGGGCCGGCCCGGACCTGCATCACCGGCTCGACCGGGCCAAGGTCGACGACCTGCTCATCATCGCCGGCTACGCGTGGATGTAGGGCGGGCTTCAGCCCGCCCATGGAGGACGACATGGCTTCCGCGGAAAAGATCGACGAAGTGATCCGCCTCATCGTGGCCAACTACGACCCCGACGAGATCATGCTCTTCGGCTCGCACGCGCGCGGGAACCCGAGCGACCGCAGCGACGTCGACATGCTCATCCTCAAGGAGACCGACGAGCCGTTTCCGCGCCGCGTGCGCACGCTCCAGCACCTCCTGCAGGGGATGCTGCTGCGCTTCGACATCAACGTCTACACCCGGCGCGAGCTGGAGCGGGCCATGGAGCATCCGTACTCGCTCATCCATCGCGTCGTCACGCGCCAGGCGCGCACCGTCTACAGCAAGCGCTTCCCCGACTACGACACGATCGTGCGGGCCTGGGAGCGGGAGGACAGCGCCGAGCGCCACGCCCGCCTGCAGAAGGACCCCTCGGAGTGGAAGCTCTTCCAGATGCTGTACGAGAGGGATCGGGCCGCCTGGAAAGAGCGTCCGGCCGACGTGCTCGCCCGCCGCATCGCGGAGTCGAAGGTGAAAGCCCTCGCGGACCTCGGCTCCGGCGGCGACCTGCGGTTGGCGGAGTTGCTCAAGCAGGTGCGCGTGACGTCCGTCGACCACGTCGCCGCGCGCGAGGGCATCGTCGCCGCCGACCTTGCCGCGCTGCCCTTCCCCCCCGGCTCCTTCGAAGCCGCCGCGTTCTCGCTGTCCCTCATCGGCCGCAACTGGCGCCAGTACCTCGCCGAAGCCGCCCGCATCCTCCGCAAAAACGGCCTCCTCTTCCTCGCCGAGCCCCGCCGCCGCGCCGGCGACGCCGCGTCGCGCCTCCTGGACGCGGTGGAAGACGCGGGGTTGGTGGGCGACGGCAAGACCCTCGAACAGGAGGGCTTCGTCTACGTAACCGCGAAGAAGCCATAAGCGCCCGGAGCGCCGGCGTCCCGCCAGCGGCCCTAAGCGTCAACCGTACCGGTGATCCATCTGGAGTGCGGAGGCGATTGCGATTGGAGGCTCTCAAACCCCCATGGGACCGCCGGCGTCCCGCCGGCTGCCGGGGCGGCGTCTCGCCGCCCCGGGTGGGAGGTGGAGCGTGCCACGTGGCGAGAGGCTCCGTCCTCCCGAGTACGCGCCGGCGGGACGCCGCCGCACAGCCGGCGGGACGCCGGCGGTCC